>NZ_PDJB01000001.1:2589159-3209574 GCF_002563895.1 Pseudomonas lurida
TGTCCAGCTTTGCCAAGTACCTGGGCGGGTCCTCCGCCAACATCGCCTTTGGCACCGCGAGGCTTGGGCTCAAGTCGGCGATGCTGAGCCGGGTGGGCGACGACCACATGGGGCGTTTCCTGGTGGAGTCCCTGGCCCGTGAAGGCTGCGATACCAGCGGCATCAAGGTCGACCCGGAACGCCTCACCGCCCTGGTGTTGCTAGGTCTCAAGGACCGCGAGACCTTCCCCCTGGTGTTCTACCGCGAAAACTGCGCCGACATGGCCCTGCGTGCTGAAGACATCAATGAAGCCTTCATCGCTTCCAGCAAAGCCCTGCTGATCACCGGCACGCATTTCTCCACCGACGGTGTGTACAAGGCCAGCATCCAGGCGCTGGATTACGCCGCCAAGCACAACGTCAAGCGCGTACTGGATATTGATTACCGCCCAGTGCTGTGGGGCCTGGCAGGCAAGGCCGATGGCGAAACCCGTTTTGTCGCCGACCAGAATGTCAGCCAGCATGTACAGAAAATCCTGCCGCGCTTCGACCTGATCGTCGGAACCGAAGAAGAATTCCTGATCGCGGGGGGCAGTGAAGATCTGCTCACCGCCTTGCGCAAGGTGCGCGAACTGACCTCGGCGACCCTGGTTGTCAAGCTCGGCCCCCAAGGTTGCACCGTGATCCACGGCGCCATCCCCGCACGCCTGGAAGACGGCGCCATCTACCCCGGTGTGCGCGTTGAAGTGCTCAATGTGCTGGGTGCCGGCGACGCGTTCATGTCGGGGTTCCTCAGCGGCTGGATCAACGACGCCAGTGACGAACGCTGCAGCCAGTTGGCCAATGCCTGTGGCGGCCTGGTTGTTTCTCGCCACGCGTGTGCGCCGGCCATGCCGACGCCCGCGGAGCTCGACTACCTGTTCAACAGCCCGGTGCCGATCACTCGGCCGGACCAGGACGCGACCCTGCAACGCCTGCACCGCGTGACGGTGCCGCGCAAGGCCTGGAAGCAGCTGTTCGTGTTTGCTTTCGATCACCGCTGGCAACTGGTGGACCTGGCGCAGAAGGGCGGCCAGGACCCGGCGCGCATCAGCGATGCCAAGCAACTGTTCATAAAAGCCATCGAACGCGTCGAGAAAAAACTCGCCGAGCAGGGCGTGGAAGCCGACGTCGGCCTGCTGGCCGACCAACGTTTCGGCCAGGACGCGCTAAACGCCGCCAGCGGGCGCGGCTGGTGGATCGCGCGCCCGGTTGAAGTGCAGAACTCGCGGCCCCTGGCGTTCGAACATGGCCGCTCGGTGGGCAGCAACCTGATTGCCTGGCCCCAGGAACAGATCATCAAGTGCCTGGTGCAATTCCATCCCGACGACGAACCGTTGTTGCGCCTGGAGCAGGAAGCGCAACTCAAGGCGGTGTACGAGGCGTCGATGGTCAGCGGCCATGAACTGTTGCTGGAAGTCATCCCGCCCAAGGATCACCCATCCACTTACCCCGACGTGCTCTATCGCAGTCTCAAGCGCCTCTACAACCTGGGCATCTACCCGGCGTGGTGGAAGATCGAGGCGCAATCGGCCGACGACTGGAAGAAGCTCGACGAACTGATCCAGGAGCGCGACCCGTACTGCCGAGGCGTGGTGTTGCTGGGCCTGAATGCCTCGGCCGAATGCCTTGCCGATGGTTTCCAGCAAGCCCGCCTGAGCACGACCTGCCGAGGCTTTGCCGTAGGCCGTACGATCTTCCAGGAGCCAAGTCGCGCGTGGATGGCCGGTGAGATTGATGACGAGACCCTGACCCAGCAGGTGCAGGCTACGTTCGAACAGCTCATCAGCGCTTGGCGCCACGCCAGAGACTGAACACAGGCCCCAATTTTAAATGCGACCCAATGTGGGAGCTGGCGTGCCTGCGATGCAGGCGACTCGGTCCATCAGAGACACCGAGTGGGTGCCATCGCAGGCAAGCCAGCGCCCACATAAAGCAGATCTCAGTGATACCTGAAAATAATAAAGGTGCAGCCATGCCCGCAATCCGAATTGGCATCAACCCGATTTCCTGGAGCAACGACGACTTGCCGGCCCTGGGTGGTGAAACGCCCCTGAGCACCGCCCTGAGCGAAGGCAAGGAGATCGGCTACGAAGGCTTCGAACTCAACGGTAAATTCCCCAAGGATGCCAAGGGCGTCGGCGATGTGTTGCGCCCCTACGACCTGGCGCTGGTCTCTGGTTGGTACTCCAGCCGGCTGGCAGGCCGCTCGGTGGCTGAGGAAATCGAAGCCATCGGCGCGCATGTCGAGTTGCTGAAACAGAACGGCGCCACGGTGCTGGTGTACGGCGAGGTGGCCGATTCGATCCAGGGGGCGCGCGTCCGCCTGATCGAGCGCCCGCGCTTCCACAGCGAGCACGCCTGGCAGGACTATGCCGACAAACTCACCGAACTGGCGCGGTTCACCCTGTCCCAAGGCGTGCGCCTGGCGTATCACCACCACATGGGGGCCTACGTCGAGTCCCCGGAAGACATCGACCAATTGATGCAACGCACGGGCCCGGAAGTCGGCCTGCTGTTCGATTCCGGCCACTGCTACATGGGCGGCGGGGAACCCCTCGACGTGCTGCGCAAACATATCGGGCGTATCTGCCACGTGCATTTCAAGGACGTGCGCAAGCCGGTGGTACAACTGGCACGCAACCAGATGTGGAGTTTCCCTGACTGCATCGTCAACGGTACCTTCACGGTGCCCGGCGATGGCGACATCGACTTCGCCGAACTGCTCGATGTGCTGCTGGCCGCCCAGTACGAAGGCTGGCTGGTGGTGGAAGCCGAGCAGGACCCGGCCGTTGCCCCAAGCTATATCTATGCGAAAAAAGGCTACGACACCTTGCGTGCGCTTCTGAATGAGAGGGCCGGACAATGAGCTTGTTGGTCAAGAGCAGCAAACGCGGAAAAACCATGGTCGCCCTGGAAGAAGGCCGTCTTGAGTACGTGGGCTTTGCCGCCTACCGCCTGAGCCTTGGCGAAACCCTGCCGGTCAGCGCCGGTGACCAGGAGCTGTGCCTGGTGTTGCTCAGCGGTCGGGTGAACATCGAGGGTGAAGGCTTCAACTGGCAGAACCTGGGGGATCGCCAATCGGTGTTTGAAGAGAAATCTCCCTTCGCCGCCTATCTGCCACCTGACACCGATGCGCAGGTGACTGCCTTGAGCGATGTGCAGATCGCCGTGTGCGCCGCGCCCGGCGGCGAGGGCTACGAGCCACGGCTGATCCGTCCGGAAAACTGCAAGCGCAGCGTGCGTGGCAAAGGGGCCAACACCCGCTACGTGTGCGACATCCTGCCTGACAGCGAGCCGGCCCATTCGCTGCTGGTGGTGGAGGTGCGCACGCCGTCCGGGCATTCGTCGAGCTACCCGCCGCACAAGCACGACACCGATGACCTGCCGCACCAGAGCTTCCTTGAAGAGACCTATTACCACCAGATCAATCCGCCCCAGGGCTTCGTGTTCCAGCGGGTGTACACCGACGACCGCAGTATCGACCAGGCCATGGCCGTGGAAAACAGCGACCTGGTGGTGGTGCCCAAGGGGTATCACCCCGTCAGCGTGCCGTATGGCTACGAGTCCTACTATCTCAACGTCATGGCCGGCCCCAAGCGTGCCTGGCATTTCCACAACGACCCGCAGCACAGCTGGCTGCTGGACCTCTGATCAGCGGTTCTGGACGGAGAACAATAACAATGAAGTCGCCTCTACGTTTCGCCCTCAACCGCATGGTCGCACCCCATTTGTCCCTGCCGGATTTCATCCACTTGGCCGTGACGCTCAAGTGCGATGCCATCGAGATCCGCAACGACCTGGCGGACAGACAAATAGAATTTGGCACCCCGGCCAGCCGCGTACGCGAACTGTGCGCGGTGCAGGGCATCACCGTGTTGTCGATCAACGCGCTGTACCCCTTTGATGTGTGGAGCGACGAACGCCGTGCCCAGGCGATCCAGCTGGCAACCTACGCCCGCGAGTGCGGCGCCCAGGGCCTGGTGATGTGCCCGCTCAATGAGCCGGGCGACACGCGCAACGAAGCCCAACGCGCCGCCGGTCTGCGCACGGCCTTGAGCGAGTTGGCGCCGATCCTGCGCGACTACGGGATTCTCGGTTTCATCGAACCCCTGGGCTTTGAAGCATGTGCCCTGCGGCGCAAGCGCGTGGCGGTGGATGCGATCAAGTCCATCGGCGGCCTGGATGTGTTCCGCCTGGTGCACGACACCTTTCATCATCACCTGGCCAGCGAGCATGAGTTTTTCCCGGAACTGACCGGCCTGGTGCACATCTCCGGCGTGGAAGATGCCGAGGCGCCGCTGCATTCGATTCGCGACGGCCACCGCGTGCTGGTGGGCGAGGGCGATATCCTCGGCAACGCGGCGCAGATCGACACGCTGCTCAGCACCGGTTACGGCGGCTACCTGTCGTTCGAGCCGTTTGCCGAGAGCGTGCATGGCCTGGCTGACATCCAGCAAGCGTTGGGCGCGAGCATTGCCCACCTGCAGAAATCCCGGACCTGACACCGGACAAACTGTGGGATCACTGTTGATCGACAGATGTGCATTCATTCAAGGTGCGAACATGAGTACAACAAGATTGACCATGGCCCAGGCCCTGGTGAAGTTCCTGGATAACCAATACATCGAAGTCGATGGCGTGCAGAGCAAGTTCGTCGCCGGGGTGTTCACGATTTTCGGCCACGGCAATGTGCTGGGCCTGGGCCAGGCCCTGGAGCAGGACAGCGGTGACCTGGTGGTGCACCAGGGGCGTAACGAGCAGGGCATGGCCCACGCGGCCATCGGTTTCGCCAAGCAGCACCTGCGCCGCAAGATCTACGCGTGCACCGCCTCCGTAGGCCCAGGCGCCGCCAACATGCTGACTGCTGCGGCGACCGCCACGGCCAACCGCATCCCGTTGCTGCTGTTGCCTGGCGATGTGTATGCCAGCCGGCAGCCCGACCCGGTGTTGCAACAGATCGAACAGTTCCACGACCTGAGCATCAGCACCAACGATGCCTTCCGCTCCGTGAGCAAATACTGGGACCGCATCAACCGCCCCGAGCAGTTGATGACCGCCGCGATCCACGCCATGCGCGTGCTCACCGACCCGGCCGAAACCGGCGCCGTGACCCTGGCGTTGCCCCAGGATGTGCAGGCCGAGGCCTGGGACTATCCGGATTACTTCCTGCACAAACGCGTGCACCGCATCGAGCGTCGCCCAGCAACCACTGCAATGATCGGCGATGCCTTGGCGGCTTTTCGGGGCAAGCGCAAGCCGCTGATCATCTGCGGTGGCGGCGTGAAGTACGCCGGCGCCAATGCCGCACTGCAAGCTTTTGCCGAGCGTTTCGAGATTCCCTTCGCCGAGACCCAGGCGGGCAAGAGCGCCGTGGTCTCCAGCCATCCGCTGAACGTCGGCGGGATCGGTGAAACCGGTTGCCTGGCGGCGAACTTGCTGGCACCCGAGGCCGACCTGATCATTGGTGTCGGCACGCGCTACACCGACTTCACCACCTCGTCCAAGTCGCTGTTCAAACATGCCGAGGTGACGTTTCTCAACCTCAACATCAGCCCGTGCGACGCCCTGAAACTCGACGGCGTGCAGGTGCTGGCCGACGCGCAGGTGGCCTTGGAAGCGCTCGCCGATGCCTTGGGGGATTACCGTTCCGGCTGGGGCGGGCAGATCGTTGAGGCCAAGGCGCAGCTGGAGGCCGAAGTGGACCGCGTGCATAACGTGGAATATGCCGCAGACGGGTTTGTCCCCGAGGTCGATGATCACCTGGACCGTGCGGTGCTGCGTGAATTCATCGAGTTGACCGGTTCGTGCCTGACCCAGAGCCGCGTGCTGGGCGTGCTGAACCAGGCGCTCGCCGACGACGCCATCATCGTCGCCGCTGCCGGCAGCCTGCCGGGCGACCTGCAACGTGCCTGGCGCAGCAAGGGCGTGAATACCTATCACGTCGAGTATGGCTATTCATGCATGGGCTACGAGATCAATGCCGCATTGGGCGTGAAACTCGCTGAACCGACCAAGGAGGTCTACGCACTGGTCGGCGACGGCTCCTACATGATGCTGCACTCGGAGCTGGCCACCTCGATCCAGGAGCGGCGCAAGATCAACGTGGTGCTGCTCGACAACATGGCCTTCGGTTGCATCAACAACCTGCAGATCGGCAACGGCATGGACAGCTTCGGCACCGAATTCCGCTACCGCAACCCTGAGAGCGGCAAGCTCGACGGCGGCCTGGTGCCGGTGGATTTCGCCATGAGCGCCGCGGCCTATGGCTGCAAGACCTACAAGGTCAGCACCGTGGAACAACTTGAAGCAGCGCTGGCGGATGCGCGGACTCAAACGGTGTCGACGCTGATCGATATCAAGGTGCTGCCCAAGACCATGATCCATGGCTACCTGTCGTGGTGGCGTGTAGGCGTGGCGCAGGTATCCACCAGCGAGCGCACGAATGCCGCTGCGAAAAAACTCAATGAACACCTGGCGAAGGCCCGGCAGTACTAATAACAAGAGGAGTTTTGTATGTCTTTGAAGCTTGGAGTGATTGGTACAGGCGCCATTGGCCGGGACCATATTCGTCGTTGCAGCCAAACACTGCTCAACATCCAGGTGGTGGCGGTGACTGACATCAACCTTGAGCAAGCCGCCAACGTGGTGGCGGACTTGAAGCTGGACGCCGAGGTGTACCCCGATGGCCATGCGTTGATCAACTCGCCGCAAGTGGAAGCGATACTCGTGACCTCCTGGGGCCCGAGCCACGAAGCGTTCGTGCTCGCGGCCATCGCCGCCGGCAAGCCGGTGTTCTGCGAAAAACCGCTGGCGGTCACCGCCGAAGGGTGCCGCAAGATCGTCGATGCCGAAGTGGCCTACGGCAAGCGCCTGGTGCAGGTCGGCTTCATGCGCCCGTACGACGAAGGTTATCGCGCACTCAAGGCTGTGATCGACAGCGGCCAGATCGGCGAGCCGTTGATGCTGCACTGTGCGCATCGCAACCCGACGGTGGGCGAGCACTACAAGACTGACATGGCGATCACCGATACCTTGATCCACGAGTTGGATGTGCTGCGTTGGTTGCTCGACGATGACTACGTGTCGGTGCAAGTGGTGTTCCCGCGCAAATCCAGCAAGGCACTGGCCCACCTGCGTGACCCGCAGATCGTGCTGCTGGAAACCGCCAAGGGCACGCGCATCGATGTGGAAGTGTTTGTGAACTGCCAGTACGGCTACGACATCCAGTGCGAAGTGGTGGGGGAGACCGGTATCGCCAAGCTGCCGGAACCGTCCCAGGTGCAACTGCGCAGTGGCGCCAAGTTGTCCAATGCGATCCTGATGGACTGGAAGGATCGTTTTATCGGCGCCTACGACGTCGAGTTGCAGGCGTTCATCGACAGCGTACGCGCCGGGCAGGTTGGCGGGCCTTCGGCGTGGGATGGTTTTGCGGCGGCGGTGGCGGCGGATGCGTGCATTGAAGCACAGGGCAGTGAGCAGATTGTGAGGGTGAGCCTGCCGGATCGTCCGCACTTCTACGGCTAGACCATTGAAGAAACTCGCTCAAAAAAATGTGGGAGCTGGCTTGCCTGCGATAGCGGTCTTTCAGTTGGAAATGTAGCGCCTGATACACCGCCATCGCAGGCAAGCCAGCTCTCACGGTTGATCCGGTTTCCAATTCAAGAAGGTATTTACTCATGCGAATCGGATTGGTTGGCTACGGCCACGGCGGGCGCTTCTTTCATGCGCCGCTGATTGCCACCCTGCCAGGCGCCACTTTTGTCGGCGTGGTCACCCGCTCACCGGAACGCCGCCAGCAACTGGCGACTGACCACCCCGGCCTCAAGGCCTTCGACTCCATCGGCCAGATCGTCGAAGCCGGCGTCGACGCCCTGGTCATCTCCACCACCCTCAAGGGCCGTCCGGCGTTGGTGCTGGAAGCCATCGAACATGGCGTCACGGTGGTCAGCGACAAACCCTTTGCCGCCAACGCCGAGCAGGCTCAAGCGCTGATCACTGCGGCCGAACGCCAGGGCTCATTGCTCAGCGTCTACCAGAACCGGCGCTGGGACTCGGACTACCTGACCCTGCGCAAGCTCATCGATGCCGGCGCCCTCGGCACCATTACCCGTTTCGAATCCCGCGTGGAACGCTACAGCCCGACAGCCCTGGGCAACACCAGCGGTGGGGGTTGGCTACGTGACCTGGGCAGCCACCTGGTCGATCAGGCCCTGCAGTTGTTCGGCCCGGTGGATCGCGTGTTCGCCCAACTGCAATACAGCGTCGAGCACCCCACGGTTGACCACGGTTTCTTTGTCTCTCTGACCCATGCCAACGGTGTCATTTCTCACCTGTGGGGCAATGCCTTGCAAAACAGCCAGGCACCGCGGTTCCGAGTCAGTGGTACCTCGGGCTGCTACACCGTCGAAGGCCTGGACGGCCAGGAAGAAGCCCTGATCGCTGGCAAGTCGCCAAAGACAGAAGGTGAGCATTGGGGGGCCGAGGAACACCGGCGTTGGGGCTGGTTCGAACAGGGCCCTGAACGCGAGCGGGTGCCTTCCGAGAAGGGCTGCTGGACGCAGTTCTATCGGCAATTGCAAATGGCTGTGCAAGGGCAGGGACCGTTGCCGGTGGATGCCTATGACGCGCTGGAAACCACCCGTATATTGGACGCCGCACGCCTGAGCGCCGAGCGCCAGCAGGTGCTTTCAACAAAAATAGAATAAAATTCTAAAACAGGTTGATATGGAAATTATTTTCCAATAAAGTCTTTTCCAGGTTGCATAAAGTACGTTCGGACTCGATTCGCGCGACTCAACAAAAACAAGATCAAAAACAACCAGGTACCGTCAGATGAAAATCTTCAACGCTGTACTGCGAGTTTTCCGCCCTGCCCACACGCCACGCGGCCTGCCCCGCGCCCGGCCGTTCTACTTCTCTTTCCTTAATGTGCTGTGCGTCGAAAACAAAGGCGCGCTGGTCTGCTGCATTCCCGGTGCACCGGTGGTTCGACTGCCCACCTCGCAACACCCGCTCTGATCAACGCAACGTCCAACAAAACCAACAAGAAAGTGGAGACAGACCGTTCATGAAGACCCCGATCCGTTTTACCGCGCTGGCCTTGTCCATGCTGCTCGCCAGCGGTGTTGCTTCGGCTGCCGATCTCAAGATAGGCGTGAGTATGTCCGCCTTCGATGACACCTTCCTCACCTACCTGCGCGAAGACATGGACAAGCAAGCCAAGTCCTATCCCAAGGGCGATGGCGTGCAGCTGCAGTTCGAAGACGCCCGCGCCGATGTGGTGAAGCAGTTGAGCCAGGTCGAGAACTTTATCAGCCAGAAAGTCGACGCCATTATCGTCAACCCGGTGGACACGGCTTCGACCGGCAACATCATCAAGGCCGCCACGGCGGCGAAAATCCCGTTGGTGTTCGTCAACCGCCGCCCTGACAGCCCGACCTTGGCTCCAGGCGTAGCGGCGGTGACCTCCGACGATGTCGAGGCCGGCAAGCTGCAGATGCAGTACATCGCCGAGCAGCTCGGCGGCAAGGGCAACATCGTGATCCTGCTGGGTGACCTGGCGAATAACTCCACCACCAACCGTACCAAGGGCGTGAAGGAAGTCCTGGCCAAATACCCGGGCATCAAGATCGAACAGGAGCAGACCGGGATCTGGCTGCGTGACAAGGGCATGACCCTGGTCAACGACTGGCTGACCCAGGGCCGCGACTTCCAGGCAGTGCTCTCGAACAACGATGAGATGGCAATCGGTGCGGCCATGGCGCTGAAATCGGCGGGCAAGAAGGGCGTGCTGATCGCGGGTGTCGACGGTACGCCGGACGGCCTGAACGCGATCACCAAGGGCGACATGACCGTGTCGGCCTTCCAGGATGCCAAGGGCCAAGCGGACAAGTCGGTGGAAACGGCACGCAAGATGGCCAAGAACGAGCCCATCGAGCAGAACGTGGTGATTCCGTTCCAGTTGATCACCCCGGACAACGTCAAAGACTTCAAGTAGCCCCTACATAACAACAATAAGCCGGCAGGGCGGTCGTGCCCGCCTTGCCGATGGAGTACCTCGCTATGCTCGCTCAAGCCGCTGTGTCGCAGCCCCCCGGTATCCAGTCGGTGCCGCTGGACGAACCCTACCTGCTGGAAATCGTCAACATCAGCAAAGGCTTTCCCGGCGTCGTGGCCCTGGCCGACGTGCAACTACGGGTGCGCCCCGGCACGGTGCTGGCGCTGATGGGCGAGAACGGCGCGGGCAAATCGACGTTGATGAAAATCATCGCCGGCATCTACCAGCCTGACGCCGGGGAAATTCGCCTGCGCGGCAAGCCAATCGTGTTTGAAACGCCCCTGGCGGCCCAGAAGGCCGGGATCGCGATGATCCACCAGGAACTCAACCTGATGCCCCATATGAGCATCGCCGAGAATATCTGGATCGGCCGCGAGCAGCTCAACAGCCTGCACATGGTCAACCACCGCGAAATGCATCGCTGCACAGCTGAGTTGCTGGCACGCCTGCGTATCAACCTGGACCCCGAGGAACACGTGGGCAACCTGAGCATCGCCGAGCGGCAGATGGTCGAGATTGCCAAGGCCGTGTCCTACGATTCCGACATCCTGATCATGGATGAACCGACATCGGCGATTACCGAGAAGGAGGTAGCCCACCTGTTTTCGATCATTGCCGACCTCAAGTCCCAGGGCAAAGGCATCGTCTACATCACGCATAAAATGAACGAAGTGTTCGCCATCGCCGATGAAGTGGCGGTGTTCCGCGACGGTCACTACATCGGCCTGCAACGCGCCGACAGCATGAACAGCGACAGCCTGATCTCGATGATGGTCGGCCGTGAGCTGAGCCAGCTGTTCCCGGTGCGCGAGACGCCCATCGGCGACCTGCTGCTGTCGGTCCGCAACCTGCGCCTGGACGGTGTCTTCAAGGGGGTCTCCTTCGACCTGCATGCCGGCGAAATCCTTGGCATCGCCGGCTTGATGGGCTCGGGCCGCACCAACGTGGCAGAAACCATTTTCGGCATCACCCCAAGCGATGGCGGGCAGATTGAACTGGACGGCAAAGCGGTGCGCATCAGTGACCCGCACATGGCCATCGAGAAAGGCTTCGCCCTGCTCACCGAGGACCGCAAGCTCAGCGGCCTGTTCCCGTGCCTGTCGGTCTTGGAAAACATGGAAATGGCCGTGCTGCCGCATTACTCGGACAACGGCTTTATCCAGCAGAAAGCCCTGCGCGCCCTGTGCGAGGACATGTGCAAGAAGCTGCGGGTGAAAACCCCGTCTCTTGAACAGTGCATCGACACCTTGTCCGGCGGTAACCAGCAGAAGGCGTTGCTGGCACGCTGGCTGATGACCAACCCGCGCCTGCTGATCCTCGATGAACCTACGCGAGGCATCGACGTGGGCGCCAAGGCCGAGATCTATCGCTTGATCTCGTTCCTGGCCTGCGAAGGCATGGCGGTGATCATGATTTCCTCCGAGTTGCCTGAAGTGCTGGGCATGAGCGACCGCGTCATGGTGATGCACGAGGGCGAACTGATGGGCACCCTGGACCGCAGCGATGCGACCCAGGAAAAAGTCATGCAGTTGGCCTCCGGGATGACCGCAGTCCACTGACGTACAGAATAAAAAGGTGATTGGCTATGAACGCAATAACGGATAACAAACCCGCGACGGTGCCAACCAAGAGTCGTCGACGCATGCCCACCGAACTGAGTATCTTCCTGGTGCTGATCGGTATCGGCCTGGTGTTTGAATTGTTCGGCTGGATCGTGCGTGACCAGAGTTTCCTGATGAATTCCCAGCGCCTGGTGCTGATGATCCTGCAGGTGTCGATCATCGGTCTGCTCGCCATTGGCGTGACCCAGGTGATCATCACCACCGGTATCGACCTGTCCTCCGGCTCGGTGCTGGCACTGTCGGCGATGATTGCCGCCAGCTTGGCGCAAACCTCCGATTTTTCCCGGGCGGTGTTCCCCAGCCTGACCGACTTGCCCGTGTGGATCCCGGTGGCGATGGGGCTTGGCGTGGGGCTGCTGGCGGGCGCGATCAATGGCAGCATCATCGCTGTCACCGGCATCCCGCCGTTTATTGCGACGTTGGGCATGATGGTGTCCGCCCGTGGCCTGGCGCGTTACTACACCGAAGGCCAGCCGGTGAGCATGCTGTCGGACTCGTACACGGCCATCGGCCATGGCGCGATGCCGGTGATCATCTTCCTGGTGGTGGCGGTCATCTTCCACATTGCCCTGCGCTATACCAAGTACGGCAAGTACACCTACGCCATCGGCGGCAACATGCAGGCGGCGCGCACCTCGGGGATCAACGTCAAGCGCCACTTGATCATTGTCTACAGCATCGCGGGCTTGCTCGCGGGCCTGGCGGGCGTGGTCGCCTCGGCACGCGCCGCCACCGGCCAGGCTGGCATGGGCATGTCCTATGAGCTGGATGCGATTGCCGCGGCGGTGATCGGCGGTACCAGCCTGGCGGGCGGGGTAGGGCGCATTACCGGCACTGTGATCGGCGCGCTGATCCTCGGGGTGATGGCCAGCGGGTTTACCTTCGTCGGGGTGGACGCGTACATCCAGGACATCATCAAGGGCCTGATCATCGTGGTGGCGGTTGTCATCGACCAGTACCGCAACAAGCGCAAACTCAAACGCTGAAGCGTGTTCCTGCAGGTGCCGGCTTGCCGGCGATGGCATCTACAAGGTCCTCCTGAACGGACCGAAGGATCCGCATCGCCGGCGAGCTGGCTGTTGCATTCAACCGTTTGTCTCCTATATAGCTCCACAACACTGAATTTCTTGCTATAAACGCACTCCGATGACCATTCGCCGAGCCCGTCCTGGTGCTTTTGGGGGTTATCTGGGAAAAATGCCTGTCATTTCAGTTGCTGAGCCCTCAAGTCGGCCTTAGACTGCCGCCCCTCGTAAATTGAGTGCCGGGTGGCGCTTGAAATGGACGGCGCCTTTCCGAGACCTGCACAGGCCTTCCGGAACGCTCCCTTATTCGCCTTAATGCACGTATTTTTTATAGAGAAATCAATGACAAAGGAAAAGTTGCTGGCCATGCCGGCGGATGACTACATGAATGCCGAACAGCACGCTTTTTTCGAGCAGTTGCTGCAAGACATGAAAGTGGAACACCACGAGCGCATTGAACAGAACCGCATCGCCATTGAAAGCCTGGATACCCCGGCCGACCCGGCTGACGCCGCTTCCGTGGAAGAAGAGCGTACCTGGCTGGTGAATGCCATCGACCGCGACCAGCGCATGCTGCCGCAACTTGAGCGCGCCCTGGAGCGCATCAAGGAAGATTCCTTTGGCTGGTGCGATGACAGCGGCGAGCCTATTGGCCTCAAGCGCCTGCTGATCAGCCCGACCACCAAGTACTGCATCGAAGCGCAAGAGCGCCACGAGCAGATCGACAAGCACCAGCGCCAAGCCTGATGCGGTGAAGCTGGGGGGCTGCCACGCGGCTCCCCAGGGAAATACCCGTTACACCCCGGTGTATTGATCTACTGCAAGCCACCCCACTAAAGGCCCATGGATAATGGCCCGATAGTGGCGTTTAATGCAGTGACAATAACGACAAGCAGTGGGGTAACGAAGATGGCTGGAGACGGATCTCTGATGGGCGCAGCAGTGCCACCGCAGCCGGTGGTGCGCGGGCTGCCCGGCTGGCTTACGCCGCTTCTGCAGAGCGCCGCCCTGGTGCTGGTCCTGCTGGGCCTGGCGTTTGCCAGCCTGCCGTTGTACCTCTGCCTGCCACTGGCCTTGCTGGTGATCTGGCTGCCTCGCTTGAAAAATCGTACACCTGTCATTGCCGCTTTCGACGCCGTCGATGGCATTGGCGAGTTGACTCGCGACCTGTCCTATACCACCAGCCATAACGCTTTGTCCGCAGCCGGCGTGGCCTATTCGGTCAAGCAACTGGCGGCCAGGTTGCAGTCGCAGTTGAGCGCCGCCAAGCAGATTGTCAGCAGTGCCGAAGTGATGATCGGCACCGAAAGGATCACCTCTCAACTCAGTCGTGAGGCTTTGCAAGCGGCCAGCCAGGCCCATCAGCGCAGCACCGAAGGCCGCGACGTGCTGGCCCAATCGATCACCCGCATGCACCAGCTCAGCCAGCGCGCCAATGCCAGCCGCGAACTGATCGAAGCGTTGAGCCAGCGCAGTGAGGAAATCCAGCGGGTGACGCTGGTGATCCAGTCGATCGCCAGCCAGACCAACCTGCTGGCACTCAACGCGGCTATTGAAGCAGCGCGTGCCGGTGAGCATGGGCGCGGGTTTGCCGTGGTCGCGGATGAAGTGCGTGGGTTGGCTGGCCGTACGGCCACGGCCACCGATGAAGTTGGGGTGATGGTGGCGGACATTCAGCAGCTCACCGCCCAGGTGGTGGAGCAGATTCGCCAGCTCTCGGCCGACCTGCACACCGGTGTCGAGCAGGTGGAGCATGCCGGCGAGCAGTTGCACAGTATCGCCAGCCTGGCTGCGGATGTGGAAGGCCAGGTCAATGCAATCGCCCAAGGCACCGACACCAACCGCACCCAGCTCGACAGCCTGTTCCATGCCGTGGAACAGATGCGCAGTGACCTGGCCGTCAGCGACCAGCAAACCCGCCAGCTCGCCGACGCCGCCGTGCAGATGGAGGGCCAGGCCGAAACCATCAGCGAACGCCTGGCGGAAGTCGGGCTGGATGACTATCACCAGCGTATCTATGACTTGGCCCGTGAAGGTGCGAGCCGGATTGCCGCGCAATTCGAAGCCGATGTGCAGCAGAACCGCATCAGCCTGGATGACCTCTTCGACCGCAGCTATACGCCCATCGCCAACACCCACCCGAGCAAGTACCACACTCGCTTTGACGGCTACACCGACCAGGTGCTGCCGGCGATCCAGGAGGCGCTGTTGCCACGGCATGAAGGGTTGGTGTTCGCAATTGCCTGCACGCCCCAAGGGTATGTGCCGACTCACAACAAGGCGTTTTCCCAGGCATTGACCGGCGATGCGCAGGTGGATGCCGTGCAGAATCGGACCAAACGCAAGTTCGAAGACCGTACCGGGATCCGCTGTGGTAGCCATCAACAGGCGGTGTTGCTGCAAACCTACACACGCGACACCGGGGAGTTGATGCACGACCTGTCGGTGCCGATCATGGTCAAGGGTCGGCATTGGGGTGGCCTGCGGCTGGGCTATAAGCCCGAGGCTGCCAAAGGCGTGCGCTAGGGGATTATTGCTATTTATGCAATGAAGCTATTCCGGGGATAGCTTTTTCCGACGGGAGTAAAACCGTAGCATGGCCAACATTGTTAGCCAGCTAACTAATGCTGCGGAGAAGCTCCATGCAAAACAAAGTCGATGTTGCCGTGATGATTGGCAGTGGCGTACCCCCAACCCTGCGTGCGCTGGGTCAGAAGGCGTGCTGGGTGGTGTTGCTCAACGGTGAGCAGCGCGGCACGGCGTTCGCCAGTCGCGATGAGGCAGAGGAGTGCAGGGCTGCCTGGCAAGCCTTGTTGCGCCTGGAACAGTCAGACAGCCTGCATTGAGGCTGGCTCAGTTCGCTTGATGCAGACGTTGGTTCAACTCATCCACGGCAATCGCCCATTCGGCGTCATCGCGCAGTTCTTCCTTGAGAAAGCTCGCTTGTTGCGCGGACCAGAAGGGGGCGTCGATCAGCTTCACATCTTCAGGCAAGGGGTGGGCGACGATAAAGGCGTCGATGGCGTCCGGGGTTGAATCCAGGCCCAATTGTTCAAATAGGGTTTCGAGGGTAGGAATTGGCGCATCCATATCGTTCTCCATGCAGGTGGGGTCGTTATGCATGGGAGGGTTGTGGCGCAGGAGAGTTCTATCGGATTGTCAGGAATTCAGGGCTCCGGCATCCACGGCGGACTTCAATGCCTTGGCGGCGTCCTTCGCTGCGATGGCAGCGGCGTCTACGGTTTTGAACCAACGGTCTTTTTCCACCTGGTGTGTGGTCACCGTGGTCAGCGGTGGCTTGGCCCGCATTACGATCACTGCTTGGAATTCACCGTCTACTTCCCTTGCGTCGCCATGGATGAAAAATTCGCCGATATCAAATTCCGTCACGTAGAGCCTTCCCTTGGAGATAACTGCACTGGTGAAACTTGGCCCGCAGGGCACAAACTTCAGTGGACGGGCCAGTATGGCAGTTGTTGCGGGTCGGCGGCGCAGTTAAGTTATCCGGCAGACGAAACGATTGCTCCATGGGTGGGGTACAACAGGGCTTCAAGTTTCTTGGCCAGTTCGCAGGCCTTGACAGGGTCGCTGCGAAAGCCTTTTATTCGGCCACTGAGCACTTCGCGTATGTGGTAGAAGTTTCTGCCGGCCGGTACGACTTGATAAAGGACTGAATCCGAGTACCCCTCAACGCCATTCAGGCGGTAGTATTGGGCTTCGTCCTGACAGGCGGGGTGGGGCGGCGAAGACATCGCGCGGTAGGGTGATCGTTGCAAGGCCTGCTCCTTTTGATCGATCCGGATGTGATGGGGTTGCAGCGTTTTGGCTGGTTTTGATCCGCGCTGCTGTTTTAGTATTGTCGTCGGCGGCCAGCGCTCGGTTCCATGACAGCGTGTCTATTTGTGTTTGCGTGTCGGAAACTGCATTTTTAATTGGGTTATTCTCTGAAGTTGGTCGGCCCGTATTCTCGCGCCGTTGAACCTGTGATCTCCTGTAGTGCCTGATGACCTTGCACAAGGTCCATCGCGTATGGCTGTACTAGTCTTTTGGCGCGACAGCGGGATTGTCTTCAGTTTTTTTCAAGAATGCGTTGTGTGATCGTGCCGTGATGGCCGTTTTTTTGTGCTGCCCGCTCTGGCGGACGGCGCTCTTTTCGAAGTGGGGGCGTTTCCTTGGCAGTCAGTAATCTGGATATGCACGCGTTGTTCGTGCTGGGTGATTTGCGCGCAAAGTTAGTCAAACAGTTTCAATCCCGTTTCGTTTACATTACCGAGCAGACGCCGGAAGGCATCTACATCGCAGAAATCGACACCGAAGCGGCCCTGGTGGTGGATGACAAGCCCCGGCTGGAGCTTAAAGTCGGCGACCACTTCCGCGCGGCGGTGTTGCCTAGCCGAGAAGGCGGCAAGTTCGAATTGAAGTTTCGCGACATCAAGTTGACCGTGTATGGCCTGGGCGACTATGCCTTCGTGTCCTCGGCCGAAGGCCAGGGCATTGTGTTCAAGGAAGGCCACAGCGTAATGCTGGTGTTCGCCGCCAATGAGCAACTGCAGGAAGGCTTGACCAAAACCCTCAAGGCCGTCACCGGCAAGGCCGCCAAATGGCGCAAGGGTGAGCTGGTAACATTCAAGGCCAGTGAGTAATCAGCAAAAAACGCGAACACCCGCTATCTCCCGGAACCTCTACTACAGTTGAGTTGACTTAACTATTCAGAGGCTTCGCGCATACGCAGCAAAGCCGTCCGCCATTGGCTGCGATATCGCGAGGTGCGAAGGCATGAAAGGATTGAGAACACTGTTGGCTGCGTCCCTGGCGACCCTGGGGCTTTCGGTGGCGACGTTGCCGGCTACCGCCGCCGAGGCACCGGTACATTTTGCCGACCTGAACTGGGAAAGCGGCAGCCTGATCACCGAAGTGCTGCGGGTCATTGTCGAGAAGGGCTACGACCTGCCTACCGATACCTTGCCAGGCACGACCATCACGCTGGAAACCGCCCTGGCGAAGAACGACATCCAGGTCATCGGTGAAGAGTGGGCCGGCCGCAGCCCGGTGTGGGTCAAGGCCGAGGCCGAAGGCAAGGTGGTGGGCCTGGGCGATACGGTCAAGGGCGCGACCGAAGGCTGGTGGGTGCCGGAATACGTGGTCAAGGGTGACCCCGCCAAAGGCATCAAGCCTCTGGCACCCGAACTCAAGAGCGTGAAGGACCTTGCGCGTTATAAAGACGTGTTCAAGGACCCGGAATCCCCGGGCAAGGGACGCTTCCTCAACAGCCCCATCGGCTGGACCTCGGAAGTCGTCAACAAGCAAAAGCTCAAGGCGTATGGCTTGGACGGCGACTACGTGAACTTTCGCAGCGGCTCGGGTGCGGCACTGGATGCCGAGATCGCCTCGTCGATCCGCCGAGGCAAACCGGTGTTGTTCTACTACTGGTCGCCGACGCCCCTGATGGGGCGCTACAAACTCATCCAGTTGGAAGAGCCGCCGTTTGACGCCGAGGCCTGGAAAACCCTGACGGATGCGGATAATCCTGATCCGAAGCCGACACGGTCGTTGGCGTCCAAGTTGAGTATTGGCGTCTCTGCGCCGTTCCAGAAGGAACATCCGCAGATTGCCCAGTTCTTTGAGAAGGTCGAGTTTCCCATTGAACCGTTGAATAAAGCCTTGGCGACCATGAGCGAAAATCACACCGCGCCACGTGAGGTGGCCCAAGCGTTTCTCAAGGAGCATCCGGACGTGTGGAAGGCTTGGTTAACCGAAGACGTGGCGCAGAAGGTTGAAGCCAGCCTGAATTAGGCACTGATCTCACTGCCAGTCGGGTCCTCCCTGTGGGAGCAGGCAATCCAGCTCCCACAGGAAGGTGTATTTGAATGTCAGAACCGAGTTTGTACCGCCACCTCAAAGGTGCGTGGCGAGCCCAGGTAATACGCCGGCGATACGTGAGCAAACTCGGCATACACCTCATTCGTCAAGTTGCGCACCCGGCCCGTCACCGAGGTGTGCGAGTCCACCTTGTAGCGCAGGAACGTCCCGAACAGCGTGTAGGCCGGCACCGTCTGGGTGTTGGCATTGTCCGCATACACCTCGGCCACATACCGCGCATCGACCCCACCTTGCCAGTCCTCGGCGAAATCATACGTCAGCCACAGGTTGCCCACTCGCTTGGGCACGTTGGTCGGTGTATTGCCCTTGCGCGAGACCACCGCGCCACTGGCGATTTTCTCATTGAAGTCTTCGTATTCGGCGTCGACCCAGGCGAAGTTACCTTCTGCCAACAGCCTTGGCGTGATGCGCAACGAACTGGCCAACTCGATACCCCTGGATGACTGCGCGCCGACCGGGATGCTGTTGGTCGGGTCTTGCGGGTCAGTGACGGCAAAGTCCTTGCGCTCGATCTTGTAGGCGGCAACGGTGGCGGAGCCACGGCCGTCCAGGTAATCAAACTTGCTGCCCACTTCCCACTGTTTGCCCGTCGAGACATCAAACACTTGCGTAGTGGTATTCGGTTGCTCGGCGGCGGTGCTGTACTGCACATACACATTGGCCGACGGGATGAACTGATAGGTCAGGCCCACGCGGCCGGTCACCGGTTCCCAGCTGCGCTTGAAGTGGCGTGGGTTGGTGGCCGTGACGACGCGGTGGTTGGTCACGTCCAGGTCGATGGCGTCATACCGCAGGCCGGTGAGCAGCGAGAGTTTATCCGTGAGGCCCAGGCGGTTTTCCACGAACAAGGCCTTGGTGGTGACTTCGCTGGTCTTGTCCTTGCTGAAGCTTTCCCGGGTTCGAGGGATGTCGTAGAAGTGCCCGGGGTCGAAGTTGCCTGGATCCACCGTGCTGTTGCCTGGCACATTCAGCGGGGTGTTGGTGGTGCTGTTGACCTTGTATTCGAAACCGCCGGACCAGGTGGTCGACAGGCCAAAGAGGCTGTCGTCATGGCGCAGCTCGAACTGGTTGCCGTTCTGCTCGCCCTGATGGCGCACTTGGTAGGCCGTCGAGCGGTTCACTGCGCTGTTGTCGGCGTTGTATTGGTAGGTTTCCAGGTTGCGGTAATCGCGCTGGCTGTCGAGGTGGTAGAGGGTGTTTTTCAGCGTGGTGCTGTCGTTGATTCGGTAATCAATGATCGAGCGCGCCCAGATCGTCCGTTGCTCGTAGCGGCCGTCGGCGACGTTGTAGTTGTTGAAGCGGTTGTGCTTGTCGATCTTCAGTTCGCCCGCCTTGGGGTTGAGCACCGGCGTGCCCCAGTAGGGACTGTCTTCATGCTCGTCCTGGTACTCCAGCGCCAGGGTGTGGGACAGGTTCGGGGTAAGGTCACTGAGCAGGGAAAACGCCAGGCTCCACGCCTCGCGCTGGTCGCGGTCGATGTAGCTGTGGTTGGTGTTGCGGCTTACATCCAGGCGTGCGTAATGCTGCACGTCGGCGCCAGGTTCAGTCAGGGCATGATTGACACCGAAGGCCATGCCAGCGGTGTCATAGCTGCCATAGGTGAGTTGGCCTTCGGCAGCCTGTTCCTCGCGGGTGGCCAGCTTGGTCACGTAGTTGAGCGAACCGCCCACTGAACCTGCACCGTTGATCAGCGAGGAGGGTCCGCCCACCAATTCCACCCGGTCATAGATCCATGCATCCACTGGCCGAGCCAGGCCAGTGGCGACGTTGATACCGTTGAACATCTGGGTGATCTGGCTGCTCGTAAAGCCACGGTAGGAGACAAACCCGCCAAACCCTGGCGGTGCGCTGGCGTTGACCCCGGGCAGGGTATTGGCCGCATCGCGGAAGGTCTTGGCACCGTGGCGCTCGATGTCATTGCGATTGGCGATGGCCACCGACGCGGGGGTTTCCCGCACGCTCAGGCCCAATCGCGACGCCATGCCGCTGGATTGGTCCAGGGTCAGGCCGGGTTCGTCCGCTTGGTCGCCATCAATGGTTGTCGGGGCTAACTCAAGGGCCCAGGCGCAGACCGGCAGGCAGACGAACGCGCCCGCCAACAGGGGTAGATGTTTCATGGTTGAATCCTGAAAAACTTGGCTTGAAAACAACGCACAGCCGCCCGTACTTCCTTGCGGAAACGGTGCTCAGTGCAGATCGGAAAGCGCAGGGATCAGGCGAAGGCAGGCGGAGCGCGCGGGTGCGCCGTGGGCCAGGTGAAGCGGGCAGGGATGTCGGCAGCCAGGACAATGGCGGGTGGTGGGGCGTGGGGTTGCGGCAACACCGCCACATTCAGGCTGGAACTCAGCGCCGGGCCCATGCCACCCGTGGAACAAAGCGGGCAACCAAATGCCTTGGACAGCGTGGGCAGGTTCTCTTCAGTGGAATTGGACGGCTTGGGCGCCTGGGTGCGCGGGTCCACCGTACAAAACTGACCACCGATGCCATTGAGCTGCATGCCGACCATCTGCCCATGTCCGATACTGCAGGCGAACACATTGAACAGGACGCAGCTGTAGAGCATCCAGGCAATGAGCGAGCGGTCGGCGCGGGCAAGTTTCATGGGGCGGCACTTTACCATCAGCCGCCGACGAAATGCCTGCAAAAAATCTCAGGGCGACTATCCTGATTCGCACCTTTTCAGGGAGAGCCAGCCATGAGCTTCGTTGTCGCACGATGGATTGTCGGCGTTTTTACCTGCATCAGCATGGTCCACCTGTATTGGGCCGCCGGCGGCAAACTCGGCAGCCTTGCTGCCATCCCCCAACTGCCCGGCGAATTCGCCAGCGGCCCAAGGCCCGCGTTCAAACCCTCCGCGCTGGGGACCTTCCTCGTGGCAATGGGGCTGGTTGCCATAGCGCTGCTGGTGTGCCTGCGGGCCGGGTTGTACTTCTCGGCAGTGTCCCATGGGGCGTTGCAATGGGGAATCAGCGCGATTGCCGTGCTGATGTTTGCCAGGGCGATTGGGGATTCGGAATTGGTGGGGTTCTTCAAGAAGGTAGGTGGGTCGAGATTTGCGAGGTTGGATACGTATTTTTATTCGCCGTTGTGTCTGGTGTTGGGGGTGGGGTTGTTGGTGGTGGCGTGGGGGTGAGGGCTGATTGCTCGTTAAGCAGGGCATTCATTATCAAAGGTTGAATGCAGTACCGTGCAATCCCTAGGTTACGTCATCGTTGACAGTGCATCGCTGCGAAATCTTCTTGGAATGACATAGCCCCTTTACCCTACCCAAGGGTCGCTCGAATAACGCCGTTACTTTCATACGGGGCTTAAATATTTCGAGATCAGCATTTCTAAAAGAGGGATTTGCACCGTGCTAGCGTTGCCCGTCTGGGGCGATTTTTCTGTCGGGGAGCATGTGTCTGCGCTGGGACATCTCTTTTGCAAGAAGGTTATATCAATTATTTCGATCGTTACAATTGCGAAGTTCTCGTTTTGGTTGGGGTGGTCTTAGTCACTGCCCGCATAACTGAATGAGGTAAAAGTTTTAAAGGGTTTATTATTCAACAAGCCATGTAGTCCGTAAGAGAAGCTATCATTCTTACGCTCGGCGTTGGTTTCGGTCGAATGGCTTTTGTATATCGTAATGGTCGGCTAGATTTAAAGTTGGTTCAGCTCGTAGAAGCTTTCCACGTCGGTTTCGTATGGGCAGTAGCTTGCAAAGCAGATCGCCGTCGCTCGAACAGTGAGTAATGGGACTTCTTCCTCTATTGTTTCATAGATTGCTATTGCCTGAGCTTTCTCAATATTGGTTGATGCGAGATTTGATGGCGTTAGTAGTGGTGTCGTTATTCATTGTGCTCTAAGAGCTATTCAAGGAGGATGGTAATAGGATCACGGGTTTTCCGTTTCCTTCAAATGTGAAGTGCGGGCCATTTTTCTTATGGGGCACACATTGATATGTGTGGAGTTGGCGTGGGTGGCCATTGAGCTGCAGGTGCCTGGGTCCTAGGCTCTACTTTTCAATGGTATCTCGCGGGCAGGGACTAAATATATGTTGGGTGTAAGATGACTCTGGTTGCTCGCACGTCGACGTAACCGGATTCATGAGTGATTGGTCCATCGAGTTCAATAAGGAGTATTGAATCACCAAGTTTTAACACGGCGCAGTCCTCGTCCGTCACTTCAATCAATTCAGCTGTTATGTGATAAGTGCCGTTTACATGGGTGATCTGTGAAGTCGTATCGAAGGATGGCGTAACGTTTATCCCCCAAGAAAAAATTTCATCCAAGTCGAGCTCTACATCCTGATCATCACCGATGTTGGGAGGGACCCCTAGCCACGAAGCGGTGCCACTTCCGATGGATGAGCGAAAGCTGACTAATAAAGTGTCTGCAGTGGATATTACGTCGGTAATTCGTATTTTCATTTCACTTCTTCGGTAGTGGAACTCTAACGACGGTGTTGTCCACATTCATGGTGTTGGTTTTAAGCTCAAGAGTCCAAGTCTCCTCATGATAGTGATGTCTGCTTGGTTTGCCGTTCATTTCGTGCGAGCCGTAACGGATGCTTCTTTTAGCGTCACTAGAGACTATCCTGTCACGATCGGGTGTTCCGGTTCGTGGGTTGGTGTTGGTGTGAGGACCTAGCCCTAGGAATTCATCCCACTTTCGCACGGTTTCTTGGGGTTTGACGGATTTATTGGCGTAGGTTTCGATGTGATATCCCATTTTAGGCGGGATATTTGAGGGCATTGGGAGGAATGGCTCCCCATCATTGGCGTTTGCCTTCGTTCCTAAATCTTCTGCATCGCTAGTCGGCTTGCACTTGTCGCCACCTGGACAGGGGCTCAATCCTAGCGGATCAACCCATCCCGTAGGATTGGGCACGTACTGGTAAGCATTGATCCCACCCGCCAACTTCACCGGGTCCGGCGTCAGGTAGCGACCAACATCCGGATTGTAGTAGCGATGGCGGTTGTAGTGCCGCCCGCTTTCTTGATCGAAATACTGGCCCTGGAAGCGCAGCGGGTTGTCGATTTTCCCGATGTCGAGGCGGGTGATTTCGCCGTAAGCACGGTAATGCGCAGACCAGACGATCTCGCCATTCGGAGCGGTGAGTTCCTGTGGGGTGCCGAGGTGGTCGAGTTGGTAGTGGTAGGCCTTGGTGTCCTTTGGACCGAAGCCTTCCAGCAGCGCCAGTTGGCGGAAGGTGTTGGGTTCATCTGCTTAGCCGGATGATTATGGAGCTTTCGAAGCGGTGATAGGCGTGGGGGGCTCATTCAGTGCGTTTGGGGGAGCCCTCATTCTGCCGAGTGAGCGTTTTGTCGTGGTGGGCAGGCTTTTGTGGCGAGTAGGCTTGCCCTGTGCAGCAGCCCAAGAACTGGCAGTGCTGATTACCTGAAAATCCCCATCGGTCAGACTGGGGCCAATGCGCGGCCCAGTGCTGGGCAAGCCTGTTCGCCACAGGGGAGGGGCGGTGTTGCCTTGGATAGCGGTGTTGGTGTTACCAAGTTGACTGATCTTCTAGGCTGGCCTTTTGGAGGTCGTCTTTCCAACTTATCTGAGCGAGTTGATGGACATCCTCTAAGAAGCCTTTAGGGTTTTCAAGTTTGTACCATTCTTCTCGAGGCCATGATGTGGCCTCATCTTCATTTATATCGAATAAGCCTTGGAAGTCATAACTCTCATCGTTCAGACTATTTTCCAGGGCCTTAATCAAAGCGTATTTGTGCCTGTAAGAAAGGTAGCTTAAATTCAAGGCGTGAGTTTTTATGAGAAACGCTCGATCGGTTTTATTGTTTGGGTCGTATTTTTCCAGTTCTAGACCCAGCCCCTGCTCTCGATCATATACATCAAATACACTAATAAACCATTTTAGGCTAGGGTCAAATGGCTCATTTAAGAATGGGTTTTTCAACATTATCTTTTCTCGACTGGATAAGCAGTGAATGGTCTGGGCCCATCTTTTTTATCAAATTTCACTTCGAACCAATTTAGATTTTCATTAAGGGCTGGGCTGTCAATGTCTTTTTTGTTAGGGCGATAGCCTCGTCCTGCTCCGGGTAATTCCAGTTTGAATATGGGAATTTTACTCTGGTCCATCCCGTTGAATGGAGCTAGTCCAAGCGCTTCGCGTGGAGTGTGGCGCCGCGGGTTTATCTGCTTAGCCGGATGATTATGGAGCTTTCGAAGTGGTGATTTTTCGCTGATGGACACCCTTTTGTGGTGAGCAGGGTTGCCCTGCTTTGGGCTGCACAGCAGCCCCAAAACAGATAAATGCTGCTTTACCTGAAAAAACTCACTGCCTGCACTTGGGCCGCTTCGCGGCCCAACGAAGGGCAAGCCTGCTCGCCACAGCGTGAGAAATCAGTGAGGAGTCATATGAAAAAGACTTAGTTGAATTTTTCATAGTCTTGAGCACGCAGTGATGCTAACCATTGTTTGAAAAATTCAACCTGTTCTTGTGGGTTACTTGTAAGGTTTTCTTCTTCATAGTCGAACAAGTGGACGATATTTTCGTTAGTTGCTTGCTTACCTAGAGTCATTTCGTATGCTACAAGGCCTGAACTCATTTGAGATGCCATTCTTGAAGGTTTAACGTTTCGCTTTGCACCTTTGCATAGGAAGGTGATATGGGGGAAGTCTGCCCTGATTTTTGCAAGGCACATATACATGTCTATACCTTCGTAAATCGTTTTAAAGTTATCAGCTTCTGAAAATACCATAATTAATTTTGCGATGTCATATTTAACAGTTACTTCTGTTTTTTTATTGTCAATAATTGCAGGTATTTTTTGCGTTTTCATTTTATTTCCTGTTTGGATTTGGAATCGAATAGCCTACATAACTTCCATCAGCTTTGACCGGTGTAGCCCCTATGATATCTTCTGGATTTACTTTGTGGTGAATAGCAAATTCTTTTTCTTTGGGGTATGGCGTCTGGTTGCCTAGCTCTAGGTTTATGTCATGACCCTCAATGCTCTTAAGCGTATACAAGTAACCCTTTTTATCTCCATAGCTAGTTGCAAAGGTAATTCCCACTGCGCGGAGAGGCGATGTACTAATAAAGTTACTTGGTGGGTCAGCACTGTCAACAGCGTGTAAATATAGATCCTCACTATCGCCTTTGCTTTTGAAGCCGTTTTTAAATACCTCGTTCGGAGGTGTTTTGTCTCCCCGAAAAAGATATTCCTCATCTCTATTTGAAATCGGAGGGTCGGGTTCTGATTTTTTAATTGATGCTTGTGCTGAAGGTTCTTGAAAACCAGATGAGGGTTTGCATCCCTTTTCATCTGGACATCCATTTAAGCCCAGCGGATCAACCCATCCCGTAGGATTAGGCACGTACTGGTAAGCATTGATCCCACCCGCCAACTTCACCGGGTCCGGCGTCAGGTAACGACCAACATCCGGATTGTAGTAGCGATGGCGGTTGTAGTGCAGCCCGCTTTCTTGATCGAAATACTGGCCCTGGAAGCGCAGAGGGTTGTCGATTTTCCCGATGTCGAGACGGCTGATTTCGCCGTAAGCACGGTAATGCGCAGACCAGACGATCTCGCCATTCGGAGCGGTGAGTTCCTGCGGGGTGCCAAGGTGGTCGAGTTGGTAGTGGTAGGCCTTGGTTTCCTTTGGGCCGAAGCCTTCCAGCAGCGCCAGCGGGCGGAAGGTGTTGGGTTCGTAGAGGTAGCTGCGGTGGCGGTTCGCGTGGTGTTCGGCGATGAGTGTGTCGCCTCGCCAGAAGAACTCGGTCGTAATGCCATCGACGGTTTTGCTGATTCGCCGCCCAAACGGGTCGTAGCGGTAGCTGGCGGTTTGGCCGTTGGGCGTCTTAATGCCAATCAGGCGATGCTGGCAGTCGTAGTGGTATTCGGTGACGAGTTGATGGCCTTTGCCGCGGCGTTCGCGGATCAGGTTGCCGTAGGCGTCGTAGTCGTAATGGTGGTCACCCTGGATCATCAGGCGATTGCCGGCGACGATATCGGGGCCGGGGCGGTTTTGCATGAGCAGGTTGCCGGCCGGGTCATGGCCGAAGCGTTCTTGCTCGTCTTGGGTGTGGTCGGCGCGGGTGAGGCGGCTGAGTGGGTCGTAGTGGTAGCGGTGTTCGCCTTTGCGGGTGTCGAGCAGGCGGGTGAGGTTGCTGGATTTGTCGTAGTCGTAATGACGGCGGTATAGCGGGCCTTCGGCGTCGTTGATGCTCTGGCTGAGCAGGCGTCCCTGGTGGTCGTGTTGGTAGTGGCTGAGCAGTTGACCTTGTTGGCGTTGCTGTTCGCGACCGGCAGTAAAGAGGTGCGAGGTGAGTACTGCGCCGTTCAGTTCGACGGTGGCGAGGTGACCGCCTTTGGCGTGGTTGAAGGTGAGACGGTTGTTGTCCGGCAGGCGTAGTGTGTGAAGGTGGCCGCAAGCGTCGTAGCCGTAGCGCAGGGTGCCCCAGCCTTGGTGTTCGGCGGTGAGGCGGTTTTGGACGTCGTATTCATAGGTCAGGGCCCAGTGGCCGTCGTCGACGCTTAGGAGATTGCCCTGGCGATCGTAGGCATAGTCGACGGCACCACCATCAGGCAGGGTTTTTCTTACGAGTCGACTGGCATGGTCGCGCTCATAGCGAGTGACCAGCCGACTACCGTCATCACCGTGTTCAGTCTTTTCCTGCAGGTTGCCGTTGAGGTCGTAGACGTAAGCCGTACGCTGGCCGTCAAACCCGGTTTCCTGCTGGATCAGGCCATTGCTGTGGTACTGAAGCCGGTAGGTCTCGCCGACCTCGTTTTCGATCTCGGTCAGTAGCAGCCGAACGTTGTCGTAGCGGTACTTGACCTGGCTGCCATCGGCGTTGATGCGGCGGCTGATCAGGTGCAGGCCGTCGGCGTATTCGTAGCGGGTGACGTTCCCCAGTTCATCGCGTTCGGAAGTGATTTTTCCGTAAGCGTTGTAGCTGTATTCCCTGCACGCACCGCCCGGTAGCACCACGCGGATCAACCGACCCACGCTGTCCCACTGATGTTGGGTCAGCGCACCATGCTCATCCTCACGCGCAACTTGTCGTCCGAGATCGTCATAGCGATAGCGCTTGATTCCACCATTGGGCAACTGCTCCTCAAGCAACTGCCCACGTTCATTCCACACCAGGCGCTGACAACTGTGATCCGGGTACCAAACGCCAACCAGCTGCCCATATTGGTTGTAGCTGTAGTCAGTAGCGTTGCCGTCAGGATCGGTCCTACGCGTAACATCGCCCTGGTCATTCCGCTCGTATTTCCAGACTGCTTCACCACGCCGCACAACCCGTACGAATCCGTTGTCATGCTCGTAGGTCGTCGGCTCGTCATCTCCCGGAAACAACGCCACCAGGCGTCCCGCTTCGTCGTATTGATACGCCGTGATCGCACCGAGAGGATCCTGCTCAACCGTCAGCCGGCCTTTGTCATCGTAGGACTTGAAGTGCTCGGCCCCCTCCGGATCCACCCGCTGCACCAGCCGCGCCCGCTGGTCATGCACGTAGACTTCCTGGCTGCCGTCGGCGTTAAACACCGTGACCTGCCCGTTGTCATCCCAGGCATACCGCGTGTCCATCTGCGAGAAACTCGCCCAATGCCGGACACACCGCGCCGCCTTGCCAGCCCGTTCCCACTCCCAATAGAAACTCGCCCCACCGGCCAATCCACGCTCAAGAATCACGTGCTGAGCGTCGTACCGATAAACCTCGCTTTCACCGACCGCATTGGTTGCCGAAATCAGTCGCCCAGCGTCGTCATAGGCGTAGGAAACGACGGTCTGCTCCGTCACCCATTCAAAAGGCTCAAGGTCTTTGGCCCGATGAATCTGGTAGTCCACCGCCACGATCCGGCTCGAGGCATAGCGCAAAAACAGCGAACGCCCCACGCCGTTATCCAGGCGCTCAATGCGCCCCAGAACATCCCGGCAAATGCGCAGCCGGTTGTCATACGCATCGCTGATCGCCGTCAGCACACCGTCGCGAAAGTGGTAGAAACGTGACGACTGAGCCAGCACCAGTTCATCAGGCAGCGACCCCAAGTAGACCGCTGCTTCGGCCAGGCTATTGGTGATTGCAGGCCGAGAAACCGTGGGCAAGGGCAGGGTGGTCGAGCGGTTTTCGTGATCGGTCCACACCACTGAGTCGCCGGAAACATTCAGCCGATGCGCCAGCGAGTGACTCCAGCCAAACCCCAACCCGCAGTCCACTTCCACTGCACTGGTGCGGTACAAGCGTGTCCACTCAAACGGCAGAATCCCGTCCAGCGTCCCATCGGTCAGGGTCAGCAGTTCCTCGCCCGTGACCATCGACACCGGGCAACCGTTCGTGGCGGTTTTTTCCGAAGACGCAGCGGCATCCCCATTGGGATTGCGAGCAGTAGACGGCACGTCATCCACGTGCTCTTTCTGCTTCAGCACCGCGTTCTGCCGCGCCTTCCAGCGCATTTGCATCGTGCCTTGCCTGAGCCCGCCAACCACGCCGCGAACCGCGACCGCCTTGTAGCGATCCACCGCCTGCATGAACGTCGTCAGAATCGCCAAAAGGCCCCTGACAAATCCCACCGCCACATCAAGAATCCGTGATCCGTACTTGACCAACCGCAAGCTCAAATACGCCACACCCGCTGCTGGCAAGGCGATGGTCAACACCGCGCCAATCACCAGGTCAATCAGCAGCGATACCATGAACCCAGCCGCCACTTCGGCAATTTCGTCGGGGGGCAATGCGTCCAGCCAGATCATCGCTGTGCGCAGCAACAGGTACAGCGCGGCTTCATCACTGGCGAGTAACATCGCCTGTTCCATGACCTTGGGTGCAGCGGTGGCGATTTGCGCCAATTCGGCGGCTGCGGCGCCCAACTGCTCGACGTAGTTCAGCGGGGCTTCAAGAATCGCCTGGACCTGCTTGATGCTGTCCCACACTTCGCGAATCGCCGCCCAGCTGCCTGCCAATACGCCGCTGCCAATCGCGCTGGCGGTTGACCGCTCCCAGTGCGGTTTAAAGCCAGACCACTGTGCCCGGAGCCACTGCTCCAAGTCCCCCATCAGTCCGGCGTAAGAGGCAAACAAAGCCTCGACCTGTTCCTCGGACACTTCGCCCTGCACCCGCACCTGATAGCGCCTGCCTGCCGCGCAGTGGTGGGAACCCTGACCCCGTTCATCCAGCATCACCACAGTGGAAATGCCGTCATCCAGGTCGATGACCTCCACCGGGATATTGCCAATCGGCACGTCGTACACCGACTCGAACAGGCTTTCGATCTTCAGTTCACCGCCCATCGGGCACTGGGTCACGGTCGCAAAGTCAGCATCTGAAATGCTTGCCGAACGCTGCGAATCCCCGGCCCGCAACACCCGGTCCATCCCCAGCAACGACGGCATGTCCAGCCCATGGCTGACCGAATCCAGCGCACGCGAATACCACGCAGCCATCTGCTGGCGATACATCACCAGGCTTTGATGAAAGCCATCCAGTTCATGGTCGATCAGGGCAATGTGGGCAGCGTGGGTCATCCGTGACGTCTCGACAAAGGGCAAGGCGTCGGAGCATGCCGCAGCAAAAGGCGTCTGGATGAACGGATAAAAAATTCAGAAAAGACCGACTACGCAGGTGGAAAAACCGCGAGAAGCCCACCCGATGGGCTACACAAAAAACCGACAAACCTGATTGCGGCATTGCTTCTCAAATAAAAATCGCTCGCATCCTTGCCCGATTTCCCGACATGGCCGTCATGGTTAATAGAACCTCCATTACGCAGGATTTCCCATGTCGCGCCTTGCTCGTCCCTTGCATCCACTGGCCTTGTCAGTGGCGATGGCTTTTGCCGCCGTGCCGTTACTGACCGTCCAGTCGTCCTTCGCCGAAGAGAGCAGCAGCGCGGAGCGTCGCTTCTCGATTCCTGCCGGCGACTTGAGCCAGGCACTCAATAGCTTGGCCGAGCAGGCGGGCCTGGTACTGGCCTTCGATGCAGGCTTGACGCGGGGCAAGCGCAGCAAGGGGCTGAGCGGGCAATACGACACCGATGTGGCGTTGAACCAATTGCTCGCCGGCAGTGGCCTGCAAGCCCTGAAGATCGCCGGTGACCGTTACCGCTTGGAAGCCATCCCGGATAACGGCGGCGCCATGGAGCTGCAGGCCACCACTATCAGTGGCGCGTACCAGGCTGAAAGCCCGAACGGGCCAGTGTCCGGTTATGTGGCGACGCGCAGCTTGTCGGGCACCAAGACCGATACCGCGCTGATCGAAACCCCGCAGTCGATTTCCATCGTCACCAAAGACCAGATGCGCGCGCAAAACGCCGAGAGCCTCAACCAGATCCTGCGCTACAGCGCCGCCGTCATCCCGGAAACCCGTGGCGCCACCGCGTCGCGCCTGGACCAACTGACTATCCGTGGTTTCGCCCCGGCGACTTACCTTGATGGCCTGCGCATGCCATCGAGCCGTGATGCCTTGCCGCAGAAAGACGCTTTCGACCTGGAGCGCGTAGAAGTGCTGCGTGGCCCGGCCTCGGTGTTGTACGGCCAGGGCACGCCGAGTGGTGTGATCAACATGGTCAGCAAGCGCCCGCTGGACACCCCGTTTCATGAAGTGGGTGTGGAATACGGCACCTTCAACAAGAAGCGCACCACCTTCGACTTGAGCGGCCCGCTGGATGATCAGGGTGTGTACGCCTACCGTGTGGCCGGGCTTATCGACGATGCCGATGGCCAGGTGGAACACACCGAGACGCGCCGTCAGTCGCTGTCCAGTGCCTTCACCTGGCGCCCGGACGATGCCACCTCGCTGACCCTGCTGGGCCATTTCCAGAAGGACCCCAAGGGCGCGTCCTACGGCTCGGTGCCGGCCTGGGGCTCTGTACTGCACAGCCCGACCGGGCGCAGCATCGATGTGGATTTCTACGATGGTGAAAAGAACTTCGAGAAAAGCGACCGCGAGTACTACTCCATCGGCTGGGCGTTCGAGCACCACTTCGATGACGTATGGACCGTACGCCAGAATGCGCGGTACCTGCGCAGCGAAGGCCAGTATCGCAGCCTCTATAACAACTACTTGCTGACGGATTACCGCACCATCCGCCGCTCGACCATCGCCAGCGATGTCGACATGGATGCCTACACCCTCGACAACCAGTTGCAGGCCAAATTCGAGACAGGCCCGTTGCAGCACACCTTGTTGATGGGGCTCGACTACCAGAACAACAGCACCGACACCCAGTCCGGTTCAGGCGTGTACACCGCAGGCCCGACCCTGGATATCTTCGATCCGGTCTATGGCGCGGCGGTCCCGGTGCCGGCCTACACCACCGACGGCACATCGCGCAGCGAGCAGACCGGCGTGTACCTGCAGGAACAGATGAAGTGGGACAAGTGGGTGTTGCTGCTGGGTGGCCGTTATGACTGGGCCAGCACCGATAACAGTACCCAGACCATCAGCAGCGGCGCCAAGAGCAAGTCGTCCTTGGACAGCAAGGCGTTTACCGGGCGTATCGGCCTGGTCTACCTCTTCGATAATGGCCTGGCGCCGTATGCCAGCTACGCGGAGTCGTTCAACCCGCAATCGGGTACCGGCTACGGCGGCTCGGTGTTCAAGCCGACCGAAGGCAAGCAGTATGAAGTCGGCATCAAGTACCAGCCGCCGGGTAGCAACAGTTTTATCACCGCCGCGATCTTCGACCTGCGCCAGACCAACGTGCTGACCACCGACCCGGATCCCACCCACCTGTGTGGCACCGGGCGCTGCCAGAGCCAGGACGGCGAAGTGCAATCGCGTGGCTTTGAGCTGGAAGGCAAGGCCAGCCTCAACGATAACCTGGACATCACCGCAGCCTACGCGTACCTGGACAATCGCATCAGCAAGTCCAACAACACCGTGCGTTATGCACCCATCAGCGATATTGGCGCAGGCCCGGCCATCGCCGCCAAAGGCACCACCACCTATGGGGTTCCGCGCCACACGGCCTCGGCCTGGGCTGACTACACCTTCCACGACGGTCACCTCAAGGGCTTCGGCGCCGGTGCAGGCGCGCGTTATGTCGGGTCTTCCTGGGGCGATACCGCCAACACGCTGAAGGTCCCGGGCTACACCTTGTTCGATGCCGCCGTGCACTATGACATCCCGAACATCACCAGCCTGAAGGACAACCTGCGCCTGGCGCTCAACGCCACCAACCTTGCGAACAAAGAGTATGTCGCGTCCTGCTACTCCTATTCGTGGTGCTGGTATGGCTCGCAACGCACCGTGCAGGCGAGTGCGACCTACCAATGGTGAGGTGAAAAAAAGCTACGGCCTCGCTGGCTGGGGGGCCGGTGATACCGTGCGCAGTAAGGCAATTTAATGGCCCCCCTGTCACCCAATTCTCGCCAGAATCACTTTTATTTTCAGGTGGTTAGGTGGGGATGCAAATGCGCACTGTTGGAATCATGCTGATCGCCTGCTCCCTGGCCGGCGGCGCGGCTGCCGTGCAGGCACGGGAGCTGCGCGAGGGTGACAAGTACATGTGCAGTTGGGGCGCCGGTACGGCCGCCAGGGCCCAGGAGCTCAAGTTGTCGGGTGTGTCGCTGTACGCGGCGCGGCAGAAGATCCAGACGATGAAATTCAACAAATCGTGGATGCGCATGATGGCCATGGGCATCACCGAACAAACCTACGACAGCCGTTCACGGCTCAAGCCCGAGGCGATTCGCCAGGGCTTCTACCAGGATTGCGTGCGTTACAAAGTCGCGCGTAAATGATCGCCTAGCGCGACAGCGGTGAGCTGGCATCTTCCTGGAAGTACACCTTCGCCGTTTCAATAAATCGTCGATTGGCCTGGGACAGGTACTCGCTCGCACGCCAGCACAGGTTGAAGTGCATGAACTGTGCAGGCTCGAAAGACACGCCTGCGAGCCCGGGCTCCTGTTCCTGCACCGAGCGCAGCAGGGTTGATAGGCCCATCCCGTTGCGGGTGGCCGTAATCACCAGTGGGACGAAATTGCTCTCTAGGGCGATGGTGAACCGCACGCGTGCGCTGTTGCAGAAGGCATCCAGCAGATGGCGCTGCAGGAAGGTATTGTCGAATACCAGCATGGGCTCGTCCTGCAGCCGCGCAGCCGGGATGGAAGACGCGCCCGCCAGCGGGTGCTGCTCCTGCATGCATAGCACCATTTCATCGCTGCCCAGCAGCACCGACTCCCAGTCCGGGTCCACACGCCGTGACTCCAGCAACGCGACGTCGATGTCCCGTGTCGCCAGGCGCTCACTGATGTCATCGGCACTGCCTTCCACTACATGCATGGCGATACCGGGGTAGCGCGCGCGAAATTGCATCAACAGTTCCGGAATATGGCGGATGCCATACATGGGCGGTACGCCGACGCGTATCTCGCCGCTATGCAGTTGGGTCAGGTCTTGCAACTCACGGCGAGCGCCGGCCAAGCCTTGCAGGCAGGCTTCGGCACGTGCCAGGAACAACTGGCCTTCGGCTGTCACGCTGATCTGCCGCGTGGCACGGTTGAACAAGGCGACGCCCAACTCATCCTCCAACCGGCTCACCGCCATGCTCAGCGCCGGTTGTGCCACGTGTAGCGCTTGGGCCGCCTTGGTGAAGCTGCCTTGGCGGGCAATCTCGACGCAGTACTCCAACGCTTTGAGGTTCATAAGGCTCGCATAACAAAGTGTGATGGATGGCTTAACAAATAGATATTTTCTGTGATGAAGGCAAGTCTATAACCTGTCGGCATTCTTCTCCATGCCGAGTGCCAGACAATGCTCAACCTTCGCCCATACTGGCTCCTCACCCTGATTGTCGGCGCGTTGGGCGGCAGCCTCGCCAGTTGGGCGGGGTGGCCGTTGCCCTGGGTGATCGGCTCGCTGGTGGCCGTGATGCTCACGCGCTGCGCCGGCGGCCTGGTGCCGGAAATTCCCCATGGCCGTCAAGCCGGGCAACTCATCGTGGCGGTCGCCATCGGCTGTCATTTCACGTTGCCGGTGATGCAGCAGGTGGTGGCTCATTTGGGGTTGATCGTCACGGCCGTGATGCTGACGCTGGTGCTGGCGTTGTGCTCGGTGTTGATCCTGCATCGCTGGGGCGTGACCTTCGGCACGGCGTTCTTTGCCTTGATGCCCGCCAACTCCAGCGAGATGGTCCACCTAGGGCGCCAACGCCAGGCGGATACCAGCTTTATCGCCGCCGCCCATAGTCTGCGCCTGCTGCTGATCTTGTTGACGGTGCCCGCAGTTGCCACGTTCGGCCTGCCGGCTGTGACCGCGCATGCGCCGATGCCGGTGATCTGGCCGTGGCTGATCTTCATTCTGGCAATGAGCTGGCTGGCGGCCCTCGGTTTCAAGCAGTGCAAGCTGCCCAACCCGTGGACGTTCGGGCCGTTCCTGATCTGCGCGGTGGGGGTGGGCTGCAATCAGTTGTCGATGAGCATGCCGGGGTGGCTCAGTGGTAGCGGGCAGTTGCTGATCGGCTGTGCCTTGGGCGTTGCCTTTGACCGCAGTTTCATGCGCCGCGCACCGGGGTTGCTGGCCAAGGTGATGCTGTTATTGACTGCTTCGGTGGTCACCACCGCGCTGGCTGCCTGGGCACTCGGTACGGGGTTAGGCATGCCATGGCTGTCGCTGGCCCTGGGCATGATGCCCGGCAGTGCGCCGGAAATGAGCCTGACCGCCGAGGCCCTGGGCCTGGCCGTCACCCTGGTGACGGCGATGCAGGTGATCCGCATGCTGCTGATCCAGGCGGCTTGCCTGCCGCTGTTTCGCCTGCTGGATCGGGCCCCGCAGGTGCAAGCACCGGCCAGTGCAAATTCTGCGTAAGCCTGTCCAACTTAGCGGCGACAGCCCTGGCCATACTGGCGCCAGGTAAATGAAGAGGCACAGGCCATGACTGAATACGTATTCACCCCCGCGCCAACCCCATCCCTCGCTGTGCAGGACAGCGCTGCACGCTTCCCGCTGCGCCGTGTGTTCTGCGTGGGCCGTAACTACAGCGAACATGCGCGTGAGATGGGACATGACCCGGACCGTGAACCGCCATTCTTCTTTATGAAGCCCGCGGACGCAGTGGTTCCGGCCGAAGGCGTGATCGCCTATCCACCGTTGACCGCCGACCTGCACCATGAAGTGGAACTGGTGGTGGCCATCGGCAAGGATGGCGTGGATATCCGTCCGGAACAGGCGTTTTCGCACATCTGGGGGTATGGCGTTGGCATCGACCTGACACGCCGCGACCTGCAAGCCCAGGCGAAAAAGCTTTCGCGTCCGTGGGAATGGGCCAAGGCCTTTGATGAATCCGCGCCAAGCACCGCATTGCATCCGGTGAGCGCGGTGGGGCATCCGTCCAGCGGTCGAATCTGGCTCAAGGTCAATGGCGAACAGCGCCAGGTGGGCGACTTGGCCGACCAGATCTGGTCTGTCAGCGAGGTGATCAGCCATGCCTCCCGATCCGTCGCACTGAAGGCCGGCGACCTGATCTTCACCGGCACGCCCGCAGGCGTCGGGGCTCTGCAGCCGGGCGATGTGGTCACTGCCGGTATCGACGGGCTGGGTGAGTTGCGTTTCACCCTCGGCCAGGGTTGAGGCTAAAGTGGTGCCCAGGCCACCCGAGAGACCGTTATGCCAGGCACCCGCGTCACCACCTACGGCATGGAACAGCGCAGCGACCGCCCCGACTTCTACATCCGCGACAAGCGCGGGCGGGCGGCGCTGACCAGCCCGCATCGCCATGAGTATTTCCAGATCCAGATCAACCTTGGCGGCGACACCGTGCAGCATATCGGCGGGGCAGTGCGTCCATTCCCGCACAAGGCCCTGGCGTTCATCCTGCCCCATCGGCTGCACGTGATTCCTCATCCCGAGGGTGGCGAGTTCATGTTGATCAATTTCAGCCAGGCGTTTTTCCTGCCGCAGCTGACCTGCGATCCATTGGACCTCGAAGATGTTCCCATCGGGCAGGCCCCCGAGCTGTCGCCGTTTCGCTTCCAGGAACAGTTGGATTTCATCCTCGACGACGCGGCGTTTGACCAGGTGAAAACCTGGCTCACGCATATGCGCGAGCTGGATGCCCACCGTACCTTCGGCGCCCGTGAACGCCTCAAGGGCTACCTGTTTCAACTGATCGGCCTGGTCTGCGAACAGTACGCCGAGCCCCTGCAAGCCTATGCCGCCAACAATGCCACCCGGCGTGGGCGCAAGGATGCGTTGGCGCGTGTGCAGGGGTACATCCGCGAGCATCTGCACGAGCCGAGCCTCAGCCTTACCGACACGGCGGCCGCCGCGTTCCTTTCACCCAACTACCTTACCCACCTGTTGCGCAAGGAAACCGGCAAACCCTTTTCCCACTTGGTGCTCGACCGTCGCATGCAGCTGGCGCGCACCTTGTTGCTCAACAGTGCGCAGATGGTTGGGGCCATCGCACACCGCTGTGGGTTTACCGATGAGGCGTACTTTTCCCGCTGTTTTCGCAAGGCCCATGGCTTGGCGCCGGGGCAATTTCGTCGCCAGCAGCATGGCGAGGCTGTGTAGGGCGCTTTACAAATCCACGACATTTACAGTGTTTCTATTTGCATACAATTGCGTCCTTCATGAGGGAGGCCAATATGCAAACGCTCATCAGCGCGGCGACGCAGGACGATGTCGATACGCTGTTCAATATCCGCACTCGCGTGGTGCAAAACCACTTGAGTGTCGAGCAGATGGCCCAGCTGGACATCACGCCGCAGGTGCTGGCCGACAGCATCCGCGAAGCGCCCTGTGCATGGGTCGCCGAAGTGGATGGCCAGCCGGTCGCCTTCAGCATGGTCGACCTGGCCACGGGCGAGGTGTTTGCGATGTTTGTGTTACCGACCCACGAGAATCTGGGGCTGGGCCGCCAACTCATGGCGGTGGCCGAAACTGCGCTGTTTGAACGCCATGCCACACTCTTCCTGGTGACGGATGGGCGTGACGAAATCCGTGCCAACGGATTCTACCAACGCCTTGGCTGGACGGTGACGGGGTCGGTCGAGGGCGACGACGTACGTTACGAGAAGAGCAGGGCGCAGTAAGGTCATGCGCCCCTCCGAGCCGTCATCGTCCAACAGTTTGCGCTACTTCGTGCTTGGAGTGCTCTGCGTCGCGGTCGTGCTCGGGGTCTATTTTGTGCGGCTGAACGCTCAGGTGGACCGCGCGCGGGAAGCCGCCAACGAGCGTTTGACGCTGTGCCGACACGTGGAAAGTGTGGCGCGTTCGGTGCAGCCCGATAACCCTGAAACCCGAGATACTTGCGTGCGGTTGAACAGGCGTCTACCGAATAGTGTGACGCCGCCTTAATCCAATAACCCTTTCTTATACGTGGAAATAGGGGCGGTAGTTGCACCAAAAAGTGGCACTTATATACTTCGCTACCTTAAAAAATGTGTGGTTATTTAATGACTTACGACACTTTTAATCCGACGAAAGGATAAAAATAATCTTGTGACAGCTTTTTCCAATCGGTAATATAGCCGGGCGTTCACCTCCCACGGTTTATGCATTTTTAAATCCCAAGTTTCCATCAGCTACTTGGGATTTTTTTTGCCTGTCATTTGACCTTGGCGTCAAACTTCGGCTTCGGTGAACTCCGCACGCATCCGGCCATTGCGTTTGGCCTGGTACAGCAACTTGTCGACGTCTTCGACAAACGCCAGCATCGGGCAATCCTGGGTGACGATCCGGGTGCCGACACCCAGGCTCAGGGTCAGCAGGTTCGATACTGGCGAAAATCCATGCGTGATCTGTTGCTGGCGGATCAAATGCAGGCAGCGTTGTGCCACTTGCCTGGCCGACGCCGCATCGGTTTCCGGTAGCAACCACACGAACTCTTCGCCGCCGATGCGCGCAATGAAATCCCGTGGGCGGTTGGCGGCCTGCGACAAGGTATGCGCGACCTGGCGCAAGCATTCATCGCCCTTGATATGGCCATAGTGGTCGTTGTACTGCTTGAAGAAATCGATATCCAGAATGATCAGCGACAGGGGCAACTGGCTGCGCTGGGCGCTCGCCCATTCGCGTTCGAGCACGGTGTCGAACATGCGCCGGTTGGCGATGCCGGTCAGGCCGTCCTGGTAGGAATACTCCTCGAGTTGCTTTTGCAGGCGCACCAAGTGTTCCTCGGTCTTCTTGCGCTCGCTGATATCGAACATGAAACCGATCAGCGCCTCGACCTCGCCGTCCTTGCGCACCACATGCACCACGTCGCGGATCCACACGTAGTCGCCATCCACGGTCAGCGCCCGGTAGTCGGCCTCGTGATCCACCCCCGCGCGGGACTGCGATACGCAGAAATTCACCACGTATTCGCGATCGTCCGGGTGCATGCGCTCGACCCAATCGTCGACGCTGACCCAGCTTTGCGGGGTCCAGCCGAGCAGCGCTTCGATCTGCGGGCCGATATAGCTGAAGGTCATGGTCTGCCAGTCGATGCGCCATGGGATCGCCTTGGTCGACTCCAGCAAGGTTTTGTACACGTCGCTGTCGGGCTGGCTCGGTGGGTCGATGCTCATGGTGGGTTGCTCAAGATGATGGCCAAATGCCAATAGCGTCTTTTGATCGATGCGCGGAGTCAAGTGCGTACCGCAACAGCAGACGAGAGGTTGTGCGCAGGGTTTTCTGGCGCCAGCGGATCGGCGTTTACGGCGCGAAATGAGGCTTGGCTAACACTTTTTCACGAATGCTCCCATGCCCAGCAAAACCTCATCTACTCTGGTTCCATCTCAACCACCGGGTGGGGCCCAGGGAAGGGGACTGATCATGATTTCAATCGTTGAATTCAATCGCATCATGGCCTCCGGCTTTCTGCCGCTGGCGTGCGATTGCACGCTCAATAGCGATGGCTCGTTGCGCATCAACATTTTCGAGCCGGTCTCCGGTCGGGTCGACCTGCTGCTGACCGGCGTGTCCCCTGAAGGTTTGGACAGCATCCGTTCCATCTCAAACCTGATTGGCGAGTTGCGCACCGAGATCAAGGCCGGGCGCCGTGGGTTTGCAGCGGTGAGCTAGCCGTTGACCGCGTGGGTCGGCGTATCGAGCGCGCCGTAATAGCGCCAGCAGCAATGGCGGTGTTCCGGCAGGATCACGCAGCCGCTGAGGCTGACGATCAGCAGTGCGGCAACCAGCATGTAAAGTCGGCGGTACATGGTGTTTCCTCTTCGGTTGATCAGCGTTAATCCTTCAACGCTGCCACGTGCATAAATCCGTCGCGAAGCTTTCAAACATTTCATCAAGCCTCGCCATCCCTTGGGCAATACTGCCTGCGTTCACTGCCCAGAAATAATTCGCGCTCTCCGCGACGGATTTTGCGCTCCCCAGCGTTCAACCCATCAGCCACCCACACTTTCGCGGATGGCATGAAGGAGTTGCCATGAGACCCCTGGCCAAATTGCGTTTTGCCTTGCTTGCTCCGCTGGCCCTTGCTGCGTTTGCCAGCACCCCGGTGTTTGCCCAGCCCGAAATCATCATCCGCCAGGCGCCACCACCGGAGCGCGTGGAAGTGATCCCCGTTGAGCGTCCGGGCTACGCCTGGGACCGTGGGCACTGGCGCTGGGAAGGGCGCGGCTACGGTTGGGTGCCCGGTCACTGGCAACCGGTGATGCGCAACGCACGCTGGGAGCCCGGCCATTGGGAGGCACACGGCCCCAACTGGTACTGGCGTGAAGGGCATTGGATCCGCTGAACCCTTAGCCGAGAATTGCCCGATTGAAAGACACTGATCCGGACGTTGAACTGCTGGCGCGTATCGGTAACAACGAACCTGCGGCCGTCAACGAAATGGTGACGCGCAAGCTGCCGCGCCTGCTGGCGCTTGCCAGTCGGATCCTGGGGGATGCCGACGAGGCCAGGGACGTGGCCCAGGAAAGCTTCCTGCGTATCTGGCGCCAGGCTGCCAGCTGGCGCAGTGGCGAAGCGCGCTTCGACACCTGGCTGCACCGCGTGGCACTCAACCTGTGCCATGACCGTTTGCGGCGGCGCAAGGAACGTCCGTTGACCGAGGAGGAGGCGCTTGAGCTGGCGGACAGCGCGCCCTCCCCGGATGAGCAGGTGGAAACCGCCGACCGTAGCGCACGCATGGCCGCCGCCCTGGCAGCGCTGCCTGAGCGTCAGCGTGAAGCGATTGTGTTGCAGTACTACCAGGAGCTGTCGAACATCGACGCCGCGGCCCTGATGAATATCAGCGTCGAGGCACTGGAGAGCCTGCTGTCGCGGGCCCGACGCCAGTTGCGCAGCCAACTTGCCGACACACCCGGGCTCGCCCGCCCAGGAAGGGGAAAGTCATGACACCCGAACGATTTGCTTATCTGGCCGAGGCCTATGGCGCCGATGTACAGCGGTGGCCCCCGGCTGAACAAGGCGCGGCCAAGGCGCTGCTGGACAGCGGTAATGCGGTTGCCGGCGAGGCGTTGCAAGCTGCTGCCTGGCTGGATGCACACCTGGACAGCCATCAACCGGTTTTGGCCGACTCGGCATTGGCCAGACAGATCCGTCAGTCTGCACCGCGCCGTGCATCGTTCTGGTCGCGCTACGCCGGTTGGCTTTCACCGGCAGGGCTGGTGGGGGTGGGCATTGCCGGCGTCGTCACCGGTATGCTCGTGGCGTCCATGAGTGTGCCGCTGCCGATGTTGTCGTCCGAGGTGCTGCCCAGCGTCTTCGATCAGGGGGATGCGGAAGTCGTCTTCACCGTCAACGCCGAGGAAACCGAGCAATGACCGCCCAATCCCTGAAACCGTGGTTGCTTGTCTCGGTATTGCTCAATGTGTTTTTGATTGGCGGGGTGGGCGGGGGCCTGTACCACTGGATGGCCAGCGCCCAGCCTGCCGAAACGGTGGTCAACCAGCACGGTTTGCGCCAGGCCATGGTCAAGTTGCCGCCGGCGCGGCGCAGGGAATTGCGTCAACTGTTGCGCCATAACAGCGCTGACAGCCAGCCATTGATCATGGCCGGACGTTCAGCGCGCCTGGGGGTGATCCACCAGTTGGAGGCGCCGACTCTGGATCGAGATGTGCTGGTCGCCGAATTGGCCAAGGCGCGCGAGGCGGATATGGCGCTTCGCGCGTTGGTGGACACCACACTGGCGCAGTTCGCCAGCACCTTGCCTCAGGTCGAGCGGCAGAAACTGGTGGAGGCGTTGTACCTGCGTGGGCAAGGAAAACCTGGCGGAAAACTCAAGGAGCCGGCAGCGGACTCAAGATAACGGGCAAAAAAATCCCGCCGGGGCAGGCGGGATCGGGATTCAGGGTTGCCCGTGAATCAAGCCGGGAACAGTTCGCTCAGCTTCATGGCCAGCATCATGTCGCCTTCGGTGCGCAGCTTGCCGCTCATGAAGGCCTGCATGCCGTCGGTGTCGCCGCTGACGATGCCTTCCATGGTCTCACCGTCGGTCACCAGGGTCACCTGGGCGTCAGGGTTTTCGCCTTCCAGCAGTTCGCAGGTGTTGTTTTTAACCACCAGCGAGAAGTTCTGGGTGTCGTCGATACGGAAACCGAACACCAGGTCCAGGCCGTCAGCGGCGGCTGGGTTGAATTTGGCTTTCATTGCTTCTACAGCTTTGGCTACGTCAGTCATGGTTTCGATCCTTTAAGGTAGAGTCCAGTGACCTTGGGGTCACGGTTGGCCGCAGTTCATCGGAAGGTGATGAGCTGCGGCGCCTTCAACAGTTGCAAGTGGGTATGGCTGTTGAAGGAAGCCAGTGCCACCTCGCGCCCGCGGAATTTCAGCTGGTTGAGCGAGGTGTTAACAATTTGCCAGTTCAGTTCGAAGGCCTGGGCGGCGGGCATTCGGGTAATCAGGTGGAGCAGGGCAGTGATGGTGCCGCCGGAGGTGAACACCGCGATCTTCTGCGTGTTGTCCGCTGCTTCAAGAATACGTTGCAGGCCGCCCTGGACCCGTTCCACGAAGCCCAGCCAGCTTTCCAACCCGGGCGGATCGTAAGTGCCGGCCAGCCAGCGCTCGATGATCAGGGCGAAGATGCGCTGGAATTCACTGCGGTTCTGCGCGGCATTGCGCAGGATTTCCAGGGCTTCGGGTTCAGTCGTGAGCAGGTCGGGGAGCAGGGCGCGGATAATCGCTTCGGCGTCGAATTCGTTGAAGGCGCTGTCGATTTCCACTGCCGGTACCGGCAGGCCGAGGGCACTGTATTGATCGAAGGCGGCGCTGGCGGTGTGCTGCTGGCGGCGCAGGTCGCCGGCCACGCAGCGGTCGAACACCAGGCCCATGTCTGCCAGGTGGCGACCGAGCACTTGCGCCTGCTCCACGCCGACGGGCGACAGGACGTCGTAGTCGTCTGCACCGAAAGAGGCTTGGCCATGTCGAATCAGATAAATGCTGCCCACGTCCGTTTTCCCGGTACGTTGAAAGTCTGGCGAGGTTATGAGGATGCCTTCGAGCTGTCAATGAAAAAACATACGCTTGTTTTAAAAGCTCGTTGGAGCCCGTCGTTGCTGGCCGTTTGATCACTGGCTCGAACGCGATACCGCCGGTATGCTGGGGCAATCCGCGCCTGGCGCACCGCACCTGTAAGGAGAAATATGGATTTTTTGGCCGAATACGCGAGCTTTCTGGCGAAGACCGTCACCCTGGTGGTCGCTATTCTGGTGGTATTGATCAGCTTTGCCGCACTGCGCAGCAAGGGCCGTCGCAAGTCCGCCGGCCAGTTACAGGTCAGCAAACTCAATGATTTCTACAAGGGCCTGCGTGAGCGCCTGGAGTCGAGCCTCCTCGACAAGGACCAGCTCAAGGCCTTGCGCAAGTCCGAAGGCAAGGCCGAAAAGAAGAAGGGCAAGCAGAAGGCCGAGGCCAAGCCACGGGTGTTTGTCCTGGATTTCGACGGCGATATCAAGGCCTCGGCCACCGAGAGCCTGCGTCATGAAATCACTGCAGTGCTGAGCCTGGCCACGCCCAAGGACGAAGTGGTGCTGCGCCTGGAAAGCGGCGGCGGCATGGTTCACAGCTATGGGCTGGCATCATCGCAGCTGGCGCGTATCCGCCAGGCGGGCGTGCCATTGACCGTGTGCATCGACAAGGTTGCGGCCAGCGGCGGCTACATGATGGCGTGCATTGGCGAGAAGATCATCAGCGCCCCGTTTGCCATCCTCGGTTCCATTGGCGTGGTGGCACAGTTGCCCAACGTCAACCGCCTGCTGAAGAAGCACGATATCGACTTCGAAGTGCTGACGGCCGGCGAGTACAAACGCACCCTCACGGTGTTTGGCGAAAACACCGAGAAAGGCCGCGAGAAATTCCAGGAAGACCTGGACATCACTCATCAACTGTTCAAGAACTTCGTGTCGCGCTACCGTCCACAGCTGGCGATTGACGATGTGGCGACCGGAGAAGTGTGGCTGGGTGTTGCAGCCCTCGACAAGCAACTGGTCGATGAGCTGCAAACCAGCGACGAATACCTGGCCACCAAGGCCAAGACTGCCGAGGTGTTCCACTTGCACTATGCCGAGCGCAAGAGCTTGCAGGAGCGCGTAGGCCTGGCGGCCAGCGGCTCGGTAGACCGCGTGCTGCTGACCTGGTGGAGTCGGTTGACCCAGCAACGCTTCTGGTAACCCGACCTCCAGAATGTGGACGGTCCCCTGTGGGGCGGGCGTGCCCGCGAATGCGATGTCTCAGTCAGTGCATCTGTTTCTGACACAGCGCATTCGCGAGCAGGCCCGCTCCCACATTCAGTTCGGTGCCCGCAGGGGGAGTTGTTGCGGGACTGAGGGTATCGGGCTACGCATCAATATCCCCACCACCAACGCCCCCAGCAGCCCCAACAACCCCGCCAACCACAACACACCGCTGAATCCGCCCACAAACGCCTGCCGCGCCAGCGGCTGCACCTGTGCGCGTGCCGCCTCCGGCAATAAACCCATCGCTGCCGGCATATCACCCGCCACCACCCGCGACGCAATGCCTGCCACCTGCGCCTGCCACTGTGTGTCGACACTCGCGCTCAGCAATTGCTCGCTATGGCTGCTCAACAATGCCCCATACACACCAATCGCCAGCATGATCGCGCTGAAACGCATCGTCGTGCTCATGCCCGAGGCCATGCCCGCACGGTCCCGTGGTACGCAGGCCATGATGTTTTTCTGCGTGTCGCCATTGAGCAGGCCGGCCCCCGCACCGGTGACCGCAATCGCCAGGGCAAAGGGCAGGTAGCCGCCGACATTGACCGCCCAGGCGCTCAACAGGTTGCCGCTGCCCACCAAGGTCAAGCCGGTCGTCATCATCGTTGCTGGCGCGAAACGCGCAGCCAACCGTGCGCCGATCCTTGGGCAGATCAACATAGTCAGGGCAAACGGCAACATACCCAGGCCTGAGGCAATCGCGGAGAACCCCAGGCCGTTCTGCAGGTAGAACGGCAACAACGTCATCATCACCTGGGCACAGCCGGCGTAGGCAAACATCCCCAGCAGGGCCCCGATAAAGCGCGGGTGACGGAACAGTTGCAGGTCGACCATGGGCCGCTGTTGCATACGCTCGACGATGGCAAATACGCCGAGTAAAGCCGCGCCGCCGATCAGCCGGGCGTAGGTCAGCGGGTTGTCCCAGCCGATGCGATTGGCCTCGATCAGCCCCCAGATCAGGCACAGCAAGCTGGCGCTGAAGGCCAGGCTGCCCCACGGGTCGAGACGCGCGGACTGGGTATCGCGCGATTCCGGAATCGCGCGCAGCACCAGCGCCATCAGCCCCAGGCCCACCGGCAGGTTGAGATAGAAAATCCAGCGCCAGCCCAGGTACTCGGTGATCAAGCCGCCGAGGGTCGGCGCGGCGGTCATCGCCACGCCCATGCACGCGCCCCAGAAGGCCCACGCTTTTGCGCGTTCGACTTCATCGTGGAAGGTGTGGCCGATGGAGGCGAGCGCCGAGGTCAGTAGCAACGCCGCGCCGACGCCTTTGATGGCGCGCGCGATGTCCAGGAACAGGGCGCTGGGCGCGGCGCCGCAGCCAAGGGATGCGAGGATAAAGATGCCCAGGCCCCAGACCAGGGTCTTCTTGCGTCCGAAACGGTCGGCGATGCTGCCGGCGGGTAATAACAGTGCGGCGAAGGCCAGCATGTAGGCGCTGACGACCCACTCGATATCGGCAAAGTTCGCCCCCAGGTCCCGGGCGATGCTGGGCAATGTCACGGCGACGATGTTGGTGTCGAGCACGATCAGCGAACAAACGCCGGACGCCGTCAACAAGGTATAGCGTGGGCTGACCCGGCTCATCGTTGAATTACCTCACAAGCAATGGTGAAAACACGGTTGACGGACATCGCAAAGGCTCTCTAGTGTTCAAGTACTGTGAGCTTATTCCCGTCCGGCAATGTCTTTGTTAGCCGCCATGAAGTACTTCATTACCTTTGAGCTAATCCTGTCATGGACATCCGCCATTTCCGCTACTTCCTGGCCGTTGCCCGGCAACGCAATTTCACGCGGGCCGCTGAGCAATTGGGCATTGCGCCACCGACCTTGAGCCGCCAGATCCAGGAGATGGAAGCGACGCTGGGCACGCGCCTGTTTGTCCGCCAGCACCGTGAAGTCAGCCTCACCGAAGCCGGTGCCGCCTTGCTGATGGAGGCCGAAGCCACCGTACGCCAGTTCGAGTTCGCCCAGCGCAGTGCCCAGCGCGCCGGGCGCGGCGAGATCGGGCATATCGAGCTGGGCTACGTGGCTTCTGCGGTGTATTCCGGGCTGTTGCAGCGACAAATGCAGGCGTTCAGCCAGGCGTTTCCCGATGTGAGCGTCAATGTGCGCGAATGTGCGATGGCGATGTTGCCTGGCGCGGTGGCGGACGGGCGTGTCGACATCGGCTATATCCGCTCGCCCATGACCCTGCCGGAGGGTGTGGAGGCAGTCCCGCTGGACAGCGAGGGGTTCGTACTGGCGTTGCCCCAGCATTCCTGGCTGCTGGGGCTCAGGGCGATTGGCTGCGAGCACCTGCAGAACGAGACGTTTATCTTGCCGGAACAAATCAGCGGCACCTTGCATGTGGCAGCGCAAGGCGGCTTTGCACCGCGCCTGGGGCCGCAACCGGGTGGGCTGGTGGCGGTGATGGCGTTGGTGTCGCTCGGGCAGGGCGTGGCGGTGGTGCCCGCATCGCTGGTCGGGCACGTGAGTTTACCGGGCGTGGTTTACCGCAGTATCCACGGCAGTGATGCGTCATCGTGGTTGTCGTTGATTCACCGGCGCTTCGAGAAGGCCCCCGTGGTGGCGCGGTACATCCAGCAGGTCAAGGGCTCAGCCGGGGCTGCACGGAATCCGCCAGGCGCGTGAGGATCAGGCGGCACGATACCGTCCCACATGCAGCCCGCAGGGCGCGCTGTACAGGTTTTGTAATAGTTTTGCGTTGTGGGAAGTTTGTGTTTCGGTTGTAGGATTCAAGTCCTTTTGCTGATTCAGGACCTGCATGAACACCCTCTCGGAGCCTCCCAGTCGTCTTTCCCCAAGACAACCGCTGTCGCTGTTCCCACTCAAGCACCCCGTATTCCGATTGCTAACCTTGTCCCGGTCCCTGACCGTGCATTGCCGTGTCCGGTATTCTGAAATCTGTAAAGAGACTCTATAAATGGAATGGTTAGCGGATCCAACGGCCTGGCTCGGCCTGTTGACCTTGATTGTGCTGGAACTGGTGCTTGGCATCGACAACCTGGTGTTTATTGCGATCCTGGCGGACAAACTGCCGCCGGAGCAGCGCGACCGTGCGCGCCTGATCGGTTTGTCTCTGGCATTGCTGATGCGCCTGGGCCTGCTGGCGAGTATTTCCTGGTTGGTGACCCTCACCCAGCCGCTGTTCGAGGTGTTCGACAAGAGCTTCTCGGGCCGTGACCTGATCATGTTGTTCGGTGGTGTGTTCCTGCTGTTCAAGGCCACCATGGAATTGCACGAGCGCCTGGAAGGGCATGTGGCCCAGCGTACGGGCAACGCGGCCTATGCGATGTTCTGGCCGATCGTGGCGCAGATCGTGGTGCTCGACGCGGTGTTCTCCCTCGACGCGGTGATCACCGCCGTGGGCATGGTCGACGAGCTGGCAGTGATGATGATCGCGGTGATCGTGTCCATCGGCCTGATGATCGTGGCGAGCAAGCCGCTGACCCGCTTCGTCAATGCGCACCCGACCGTGATCATGTTGTGCCTGGGTTTCCTGATGATGATCGGTTTTGCCCTGACCGCCGAGGGCCTGGGCTTCCATATTCCGAAGGGCTACCTGTACGCGGCCATTGGTTTCTCGATCCTGATCGAAGTGTTCAACCAGATCGCCCGTTCGCGCCGCAAGAAGTCCGCGCAAGGCGTGTTGCCGGTACGTGAGCGCACCGCCCATGCGGTGATGCGCTTACTGGGTGGCCGCAGCCTGGCGGTGGAAGAGGTGGATGAGGAGGTCGCCGATCTGCTGGGTGAACCGGATGCTGCGCAGGGTCCGCTGTTCGATCGACGTGAGCGCGTGATGATCAGTGGTGTGCTGCAACTGGCCGAGCGGCCGATCCGTACGCTGATGACGCCGCGGGCCAAGGTCGACTACATCGATCTGGCGGACGATCCTGACAGTATTCGCCTCAAACTGATGCATTCGTCCTACTCGCGGCTGCCGTTGATCCGCAACGGTGCTATCGATGAGCCATTGGGCTTTGTGCACAAGAAGGAATTGCTCAAGGAATACCTGGCCGGCAACGTGCCTAACCTGGAGCACCTGGCGCGCCGGGCGATCAATTTGCTGGAGAGCTTTTCGATTCTCAATGCCCTGGAGCAGATGCGCCAGGAGTCGACCCATATCGCGTTCGTGATCAACGAGTTCGGTGATTTCATGGGGGTGTTGAGCATGACCGATATCCTTGAGTCCATCGCGGGTGAGTTGCCGGATGCCAGCGAAATCGAGGGCCCGGATATCGTCGAGGAGGGCGATGGCTTCCGCGCCAATGGCGCCTTGAACCTTAACCTGGTTCGCCAGCGCACCGGCTTCAAGGCGACTGCGACCGAGGACTACCAGACGCTGGCGGGCCTGGTCATGAGCCTGCTCGACCGCCTTCCGGTAGTGGGCGATAGCCTGGAGCATGAGGGCTGGCGCCTGACGGTGGCGGCGGTGGAGGAGCGGCGGGTGACGCAGGTTTGCCTGGCGCCTTTACCCCAGGCGTAACCGCGGCTCGTCCGGCGTACTGCTCGAAGGCGCGTACCAGCGCTTGCTCGCCAAGGCCGGGAAGGGCTTCGAGCAACGCCTGGTGGTGGTAGATCAGCAGCATCGGGATACGGTCGACACGGGGATGCCGTGGCGTGTCGACGCAATCAAGGATCAGGATTTTGACGTGGTCCTTGTAGCCTTGGCTGATTCGCATGAATCGCGGCATCCCATCACTGCATGCGGTGCAGTCATGTGACATGAACACCACAAAGACGGGCTGTACCGTATCCAGTTCGTGCTCAAAAGCGGCTTTGTCAGCAATCACGGCATTGACATAGTTCATCGACATTTCCCTCCAGGACCCTGGCTTACGCTAGGGCGGGAAATCGTCCCGGTCTACTGTCAATCTTCACAGGTCGCCGTCACGCTCCACACGCTCGCGCGCCTTGCGTGCCTGGCTCGCGCATTTCTTGTATTCCAGATTGTCCCTGGAGGCTTTCGCCTGGCGGTAGCCATGATGATTCTGGCTGGTGTAGTTGGTGCTCAAGGCTTCATTGAGCTTGCGCAATTCTTCCTTGCATTCACGGCGATCATTACTGGCCGAGGCATTGCCGGCCACGAGAAGGGAGAGCACTAACAGGGTAACGCCGAATTTCATCAAAGCAGGTTCCTCATCGAATAGTCCTACAGGTGCCACGTAAAAGTTAGATTGAGGCTAGCCCAGCATCCTGATTTTTCCACGGTGCTCTCGCACTGCAACAGTGCGCAGTAACACCCTTGCAGGGCATGCGATTGGGCCTGTCACCGCGGTGTGGGGCCTTGGGTAGCAAAGCGATTGCAGGTAATGGCGCAACGCCTTAAGCCACGTCCACATTTATCCAGCTGATTTCTAAAGACTTTATTCCCATCATATTTTTCTGTTACTGCGTGTGGCACACTTTCTGCTGTCTATTCCGTTGTTACATACTAAGTTCCGGTATAGCGGAATACACAACCCCTGGAGTGCTTGTCATGCATCACCGACCTTCCGTGTTCAAAGCGTGTGTTTTTCTCTTCGCCGCATCGGCTTCCCTCGCCAGCATCGTGCAGGCGGCGGACAGCAAGCTCGATAATGTGCTCAAGCGTGGGCACCTGATCGTGGGTACAGGCAGTACCAATGCGCCGTGGCACTTCCAGGGAGCGGATGGCAAGTTGCAAGGTTTTGATATCGACATCGGCCGCATTGTGGCCAAGGGGTTGTTCAACGACCCAAGCAAGGTCGAGTTCGTGGTGCAGTCGTCCGACGCACGCATTCCCAACCTGTTGACCGACAAGGTCGACATGAGTTGCCAGTTCATCACCGTCACCGCCAGCCGTGCACAACAAGTGGCCTTCACCCTGCCGTACTACCGCGAAGGCGTGGGCCTGCTGTTGCCGAACAACAGCAAGTACAAAGAGATCGAAGACCTGCAGGCTGCCGGCGACGGCGTCACCGTGGCCGTGCTGCAAAACGTCTACGCCGAAGAGTTGGTGCACCAGGCATTGCCCAAGGCCAAGGTCGACCAGTACGACAGCGTGGACCTGATGTACCAGGCGGTGAACTCCGGTCGCGCCGATGCTGCCGCCACCGACCAGTCCTCGGTCAAGTACCTGATGGTGCAGAACCCAGGTCGCTACCGCAGCCCGGCTTACGCCTGGAGCCCGCAAACCTACGCGTGCGCCGTCAAGCGTGGCGACCAGGACTGGCTGAACTTCGTCAATACCGCGCTGCATGAAGCCATGACCGGCGTCGAGTTCCCCACCTACAAAGCCTCGTTCAAGCAATGGTTCGGTGTGGACCTGCCAGAACCCGCGATCGGCTTCCCGGTTGAGTTCAAGTAAATCGAAAACCTGGGGCGTCGCTGATGGCGCCCCAATCAGGTACTGCCGACCATGAACTATCAGTTGAACTTTGCCGCCGTGTGGCGCGACTTCCCCAGCTTGCTGGCGGGGCTCGGCCTGGGCCTTGAGCTGGCGCTGCTGTCGATCGCGATTGGCTGCGTGATCGGCCTGATGATGGCATTTGCCATGCTGTCGAAACACAGGGCATTGCGCGTGCTGGCTTCGGTGTATGTAACGGTGATCCGCAATACACCGATCCTCGTGTTGATCCTGTTGATCTACTTCGCCTTGCCCAGCCTGGGTATTCGCCTGGACAAGATCCCGTCGTTCATCATCACCTTGTCGTTGTACGCCGGTGCCTACCTGACCGAAGTGTTCCGCGCCGGGCTGCTGAATATTCCCAAGGGCTTGCGTGAGGCCGGGTTGGCGATCGGTTTGGGTGAGTGGCGGATCCGGGCCTATATCACGGTGCCAGTGATGCTGCGCAACGTGCTGCCCGCGCTGTCGAACAACTTCATTTCGCTGTTCAAGGACACTTCGCTCGCCGCCGCCATCGCGGTGCCGGAGCTGACTTATTACGCCCGCAAGATCAACGTCGAAAGCTACCGGGTGATTGAAACCTGGCTGGTCACGACGGTGCTCTACGTGGCTGCCTGTTACCTCATTGCCATGCTGCTCCGTTACCTGGAACAGCGTCTGGCGATCCGTCGTTAAGGAAGGTTTCCATGTACGAATCCCCCAGCTGGTTGCATGAGTTGTGGATCGCCCGGGATACCCTCTGGGCGGGCTTCCAGGCCAGTGTGTATGTGTCGGCGCTGGCCATTATCTTTGGCACCTTGATCGGTATCGTGGCGGGGTTGATCCTCACCTACGGCAAGTTCTGGATGCGTGCGCCGTTTCGCCTGTACGTCGACCTGATCCGTGGTACGCCGGTGTTTGTGCTGGTCTTGGCGTGTTTCTACATGCTGCCGGCACTCGGTTGGCAGATCACCGCGTTCCAGGCTGGTGCGGTGGGGTTGACCCTGTTCTGCGGCTCCCACGTCTCGGAGATCGTGCGCGGTGCGTTGCAAGCCATTCCCCGTGGGCAACTGGAAGCGGGCAAGGCGATCGGCCTGACGTTCTATCAGTCCCTGGGCTATGTGCTGTTGCCTCAGGCGCTGCGCCAGATCCTGCCGACCTGGGTCAATTCCTCCACGGAAATCGTCAAGGCCTCGACCTTGCTGTCGGTGATCGGCGTGGCCGAGTTGCTGCTAAGCACCCAGCAAGTGATCGCGCGTACCTTCATGACCCTGGAGTTCTACCTGTTCGCCGGGTTTCTGTTCTTTGTCATCAACTACGCCATCGAGTTATTCGGACGCTACATTGAAAAGCGGGTGGCCTTGCCATGAACCAACCTCAAACCAACCAACCGCTGCTGAACATCCGTGGCCTGCGCAAGCAATACGGCCAGGTGGAAGTGCTCAAGGGCGTCGACTTGTCCATGCAGCGTGGCAACGTGGTGACCCTGATCGGCTCCAGCGGCTCGGGCAAGACCACGCTGTTGCGCTGCGTCAACCTGCTGGAAGAATTCCAGGGGGGGCAGATCACCCTGGATGGCGAGTCCATCGGCTACAGCGAAATCGCCGGCAAGCGCGTGCGTCATCCCGAACGTGTGATTGCCCAGCATCGGGCGATGACTGGCATGGCGTTCCAGCAGTTCAACCTGTTCCCGCATTTGACCGCGTTGCAGAACGTCACCCTCGGCCTGCTCAAGGTCAAGAAGATGGGCAAGGACGAAGCTGTCGCGCTGGCCGAGAAATGGCTGGACCGCGTGGGCCTGCTGGAAAGGCGCAATCATTTTCCCGGCCAGCTTTCCGGCGGCCAGCAGCAACGCGTGGCGATCGCCCGCGCGATTGCCATGAACCCCAGCCTGATGCTGTTCGACGAAGTCACCTCGGCCCTCGACCCGGAGCTGGTGGGCGAAGTACTCAGCGTGATCAAGGGCCTGGCGGAGGAGGGCATGACCATGCTGCTGGTCACCCACGAAATGCGCTTTGCCTATGAAGTCTCGGACAAGATCGTTTTCATGAACCAGGGCCGCATCGAAGAGCAGGGTTCGTCGAAGGACATTTTCGAACGCCCGCAATCGCCGCGCCTGGCGGAATTTCTCAAGAACATTCGTTTTTAATCAGGAGCATCTTTTTATGAGCATCACTCGTTACGGTGCCGGCAGTACTGCTGGCGGTGGCCAGCCTCGTCCTTTCGCCCGCGCCGTGGAAGCGGACGGTTGGTTGTACGTCTCCGGCCAAGTGCCTGCGGTGGACGGCGAAATCATCACCGGTGGGATCATCGAGCAGACCCGCCAGACCATGCGCAATGTGGTGGCGATCCTCGAAGAAGCCGGCTATGAGCTCAAGGATGTGGTGCGTGTCGGCGTATGGCTGGAAGACCCGCGTGACTTCTGGAGTTTCAACAAGGTCTTCGGCGAATACTTCACCCCGGAACACGCCCCGGCACGCGCCTGTGTACAGGCCAACATGATGGTGGACTGCAAGGTCGAGATTGATTGCGTGGCCTACAAGAAAAAGGGCTAAATTGCCCCACTCTTAAGCCCACCAGAGATCAAATGTGGGAGGGGGCCTGCCCCCTCCCGCAGTGGACCTGCGCCAGCCCTACCATTTCGACCGGACCGAAATTGCCATGACCGAAGACACCATCAAACGCCGCGCCAAAGGCCTGGACCGTGCATTCGATATCCTCGACTTCCTCAAGGAAATTGGCCAGCCCCTGCGCCCGAATGATATCGCCAGCGGCATCGGCAGCCCCAAATCCACCGTGTACGAACTGGTTGCGTCCCTGCTTGAGCGGCGCATCCTGGAGACGGTGGGCAAGGACGGTCACGTCTACCTCGGCCGGCAGTTGTATTTTCTGGGCCAGGCACACTTGCGCCATTTCGACCTGACCCGCGAGGCCGACCATGCCTTGCAGGAGATTGTCAGCCAGACCCACGAAACCGCGCAGATGTGCCTGCTCAACGGGCGCAAATACACCGTGGCGTTGATGCGCGAGGGCGAACGGCATTTCCGTATTTCCTCGGACATCGGTGAGAACGCGCCAATCCCGTGGACGGCCTCCGGGCGCCTTCTGCTGGGACACTTGAGTGACCAGCAGATCGTCGACCTGATCGACCACGATGACTTCATCCTGCCGGACGGCCAGCGCTTGCCCCTGGAGACCTTCCTGGCACAGATCCGCCAGGCCACCCTCGACGGTTTCTTCTCCTTCGACAGTGTGGCCGACACCTTTACCCATTGCTTTGCCGCCCCGGTGCGTGACGCCCAAGGTATCAGCATTGCGACCCTGTGCATCGTGGCGCCACGCGCCGATGCCAGCAAGAACTACAACGACTATCGCCGGGTGTTGATCGACAGCGCCAACAACCTGGCCCGGCGCATCAACGAATAGGAGTTTTCCATGTCTGCCATCAACGCCGTTGAAAAAGGCGCCGCCGCCGTCGGTGCCCACCTGGTCCGTGACGTCAGCCTGCCCGCCCTGGTGCTGCACCGCGACGCCTTGGAACACAACATCCGCTGGATGCAGGACTTTGTGAACAAGAGTGGGGCGCAACTGGCGCCCCACGGCAAGACCAGCATGATGCCGGCGCTGTTCCAGCGTCAGGTCGCCGAAGGCGCCTGGGGCATTACCCTGGCCAACGCCGTGCAGACCCGCGCCGCCTACGCCGGTGGCGTACGCCGTGTGTTGATGGCCAATCAGCTGGTGGGCGCGCCGAACATGGCGCTGATCGCCGACCTGTTGGCCGACAAGGAATTCGAGTTCCACTGCATGGTGGATCATCCCGACAACGTCGCCGACCTGGGCCTGTTCTTCGCCGCCCGTGGCCTGCGTCTGAACGTGATGATCGAATACGGCGTGGTCGGCGGCCGTTGCGGTTGCCGCAGCGAGCAGGAAGTGCGCGACCTGGCCAAGGCGATCAAGGCTCAGCCCGCCCTGGCCCTCACCGGTATCGAAGGCTATGAAGGCGTGATCCACGGCGAGCACGCCATCAGCGGCATCCGCGATTTTGCCGCCAGCCTGGTGCGCCTGGCGGTGGACCTGCAGAACAACGGCTCTTTCGACTTGCCCAAGCCTATCGTCACGGCCTCGGGGTCGGCCTGGTATGACCTGATTGCCGAGTCGTTCGAAGAGCAAAATGCCGCCGGCCGTTTCCTGAGTGTGCTGCGCCCGGGCAGCTACGTGGCCCATGATCACGGTATCTACAAAGACGCGCAATGCTGCGTGCTCGACCGCCGCAGCGACCTCAGCGAAGGCCTGCGCCCGGCCCTGGAAGTCTGGGCCCACGTGCAATCGTTGCCGGAGCCGGGTTTTGCCGTGATCGCCCTGGGCAAGCGCGACGTGGCCTACGACGCCGGCCTGCCGGTGCCGCTCAAGCGCTACAAGGCCGGTATATTGCCGGCCGAAGGTGATGACGTGGGCGCGTGCAAGGTCACGGCGGTGATGGACCAGCATGCGTTCATGACCGTGGCGCCGGGGGTGGAATTGCGTATCGGCGACATCATTTCGTTCGGCACTTCGCACCCGTGCCTCACCTTTGACAAGTGGCAGGTCGGATGCCTGGTGGATGAGCAGTTGCAGGTGATCGAGTCCCTGCATACCTGCTTCTGAATCGCGTCGCGTCCATTGCAGGCACGTCCGCTCCCGCCTTTGGAAGGCATTCCAGAGGTGGGAGCGGGCTTGCCCGCGAAGGGGCCATCAGCCACACCAGAGATTAAACGGCATGAACACATCCCCCCGCATCGCCCTGATCGGCGAATGCATGATCGAACTGCAACACCGCGCCGACGGCAGCCTGCACCAGAGCTTCGGCGGTGACACCTTGAACGCGGCGGTCTACTTGCGCCGCGAACTGGGTGGCACCGGCAGCGTCGACTACGTCACCGCCCTGGGCGACGACAGTTTCAGCGATGCCATGTGCCAGCAGTGGACGGATGAAGGCCTGGGCCTGGGCATGGTCCAGCGCCTGGCTGGACGTTTGCCGGGGTTGTACTGCATTCAGACCGACGCCAGCGGCGAGCGCAAATTCCTCTACTGGCGTAACGAAGCCGCCGTACGCGACTGCTTCACCACGCCCGCCGCCGAGCCGATCCTGGCTGCATTGCCGGACTATGACGTGGTGTATTTCAGCGGCATTACGCTGGCGGTGCTGGGTGAGGTCGGCCGCGGTCGGTTGCTGCAAGCCCTGATCGAAACCCGTCGTCGCGGGGGTAAGGTGGTGTTCGACAACAATTACCGGCCGCGTTTGTGGGCGAGTATCGAGGCGGCCCGCGCTGCGTATCACACGGTGTTGGCAGCCGTGGACATTGCCTTGCTGACCGAGGATGACGAGCGCGCATTGTTTGGGTATGCCGACAGTGAGCAGGTGTTTGCGGCGTACCCGAGCATTGAAGAGGTCGTGCTCAAGCGTGGCGCCGATGAATGCTTGATCCGCTGCAATGGCGAGCGCTTTGCCGTGCCGGCGCTGAAGGTGGAAAAGGTGGTGGATACGACAGCGGCGGGGGATTCGTTCAGTGCGGCGTATCTGGCCGCTCGGCTCAAAGGCGGCTCTCCAGAGGACGCCGCTGTGGCCGGGCATTGGCTGGCCAGTCGCGTGATCCAACTGCCGGGGGCGCTGATTCCCAGGGGGTGAATGGCTGCCTGCGGCGGTTTGCGGGCAAGCCCGCTCCCACAGTGGGTTGCATGCTTTGGGTCAAAATGCAGTCAGTTGTGGGTGTCAGGCAACCGCTCAGTCGCGGTAAAACACCTGCACCAAGTGGTACCCAAACTTGCTTTTGATCGGCCCGTGAACCACTTTCACCGGCTTCTTGAAGATCACCGCATCAATCGCCCCCACCATCTGCCCGGGCCGCACTTCACCCAGGTCACCCCCGCGCTTGCCGGACGGGCAGGTGGAGTACTTCTTGGCCAGCACATCAAAGGCTTCGCCCTTGGCAATACGCTGCTTGAGCTGTTCGGCTTCTTCGCTGGTTTTCACCAGGATATGACGGGCTTGGGCTTTCATTGATCTCTACCAGGTGTGCGACGGCGCGCGATTATGCCTGAACTCATGGGTCAACGCTGATCATGCTGCGGATTTTGGTCGCCAGCACGTCGATGGAAAACGGCTTGGCCACCATGTCCATGCCGTCCTCCAGGAAGCCCTGGCGCTCGGCAGCTTTCTCGGCGTAACCGGTCATGAACAATACGCGCAGGCCTGGACGATGCTGGCGGGCGATCTCTGCCAACTGCCGGCCGTTCATGCCCGGCAGGCCGACATCGGTCACCAGCAAGTCGACGCGCAAATCCGATTCCAGCAGCGGCAGTGCGGTGCGCGCGTCCGCCGCCTGGTGCGCGGTGTAGCCCAGTTCGTCGAGTACATTGACCACCAGCATGCGCACCGCCGGGTCGTCCTCGACCACCACCACCGCTTCACCGGCCATGGCCACCGGCGCTTCGCTCAAGTGCGGCGGCAGGCTGCTCTCCAGCGCGGTGCCGTGCAGGCGCGGCAGGTACAGTCGCACACAGGTGCCCTGGCCCGGTTCGCTCTGGATGGTGACATGGCCGCCGGACTGCTGGGCAAAGCCGTAGATCATCGACAGGCCCAGGCCAGTGCCCTGGCCGATGGGCTTGGTGGTGAAGAAGGGGTCGAACGCCTTGGCGAGGATTTTCGGCGCCATGCCGGTGCCGTTGTCGCACACGCCGAGCATCACGTAGTCGCCGGCCTTGACCGGTTCCAGGGTGGTGATATCGGTGCCGTCCAGGTAGCTGTTGGCGGTTTCGATGAGTATCTCGCCGCCATCGGGCATCGCGTCACGGGCGTTGATCACCAGGTTGAGCAGGGCATTTTCGAGCTGGCTGGCGTCGGTGTTGACCGGCCAGATGTCGTTGCCCAGTTGCACCTTGAGTGCGATATGCGCGCCCTTGGTCCGTCGGAACAGGTCTTCCAGCGACGCCACCAATTGGTTGGGGTCGAGCGGGCGCCGATCCAGCGACTGGCGTCGCGAGAAGGCCAGCAGCCGGTGGGTAAGGGCGGCGGCGCGGTGGGCGGAGGACACGGCGGCGTCGGCAAAACGGCCGATATCATCGCTGCGCCCGGCGGCGATATAGCGCTGCATCAGGTCCAGGCTGCCGATGATGCCGGTGAGCATATTGTTGAAGTCGTGGGCGATACCGCCGGTGAGCTGACCCACCGCTTCCATCTTCTGCGCATGGCGCAGCGCGTCTTCGGCGCGTTCGCGTTCGAACATTTCGTTTTGCAGGCGCTGGTTGGCCTCTGCCAGTGCCTGGGTGCGCTGGGTCACGCGTTCCTCAAGGTTTTCGTTGAGGTGGCGCAGCGCTTCTTCGGTGAGTTTGCGTTCGGTCTCATCGATCACAAAGATGTAGAAACCATTCACCGAGCCATCATTGCTGAAACGCGGCAGGTACTTCATCAACGCATGCCGTGGCCGGCCGTCACGGTGCGGTGTCACGGTCATGAAGCTGCAAGCCTTGCCCTTGAGCGCGGCCGCGATCTTGTCCGCCCGCCCGGCATACACTTCGTCGCCGAGCACGTCGCGGATGGTCTTGCCGTACAGCTCCTGAGGCGTCATGCCGTACCACTCCAGGTACGCACTGTTGTTCAAGCGGAACCGCTCCTCATGGTCGACATAGCCAATCAGCACTGGCATGGCGTTGATGATCAGTTGCAGTTCGGTCTGGCTTTGGCGCAAGGCCTGCTCGGTGTGTTTGCGCTCGGTAAGGTCCAGCGCCGCGCCGAGGAACCGCGCCGGGCGACCCTGGTGGTCCTTGTAGCAACGGCCTCGGGCAAACACCCAGCGCACCTGGCCGTCGGCTTGCAGCAGACGGTATTCCTCGGCGTATTCCGTGCCGAAGGTGATGCAGTGCTTGATGCTGCGGGCCACCATGCTGCGGTCTTCGGGGTGTACGCCTTGCAGGTAGTCACTGATGGGCAGCCGGCCGGCCTCGCTCGGGTCGACACCGTGCAGGTAGGCGAAGTGCGCGTCGGCGATAAAGAGGTCTTCGCCGATATCCCAATCCCAGGTTCCTACGGCGTCGGTGGCGGCCAGCGCCAGTTGCAGGCGTTGCTCGGTGTTCTGCCGGGCCCTGCGCCGCTCGTTGGTTTCGATGGCGGTGACCAGGATCCCGGCCACACTGCCGCTCTCATCGCGGATCGGGCTGTAGGTCAGGTCCAGCCAGATTTCAGTGTCGCGATTATGCCGCTGCAGCACGAAGCGCTGCTCGCTGAAGGTGCGCACCTGGCCGCTGAGCACGGCGTCGTAGACCGGCGCGGTAAAGCTTTCGAGCTCCGGCCAGGTCTGGTGCGCAGGCTGCCCCATGGCCTCGGGGTGTTTGTTGCCCGCGAGCAAGGCGAAACCGTCGTTGTAGAGCTGCGTGAGCTGGCTGCCCCACAACAGGAGCATTGGCATTGGCGAATGGACGACGATATCCACGGCGGTGCGCAGGCTTTGTGGCCAATCATTGGCCTCACCGAGAGGGCTTTGTGCCCAGTCCAGCCGCGCGATCAATGCGGCGGCTTCGCTGCCGGTGGATGGTCCATTCATGAAAAAAACCCTGAGCGTAACGCTTTGAACGATGACAACACCCATTATCACGCGAGTCGGGAATGGGTGACCAGCCCCGAAAAATAGCATGCATTGTGAGTTTGTCTTCAAATGAGTCCGTCAGGGCTGAAACCTTTCATCCTTCCGCCAGCTCAGGGCGGTCGCGAAATTGGTCCAGGGCCTGTGGGTTGGCCAGGGCGTCCGTATTCTTCACGGGCTCGCCGTGCACCACGTTGCGCACCGCCAATTCAACGATCTTGCCGCTGATGGTGCGGGGGATATCGGTGACCGCGAGTATCTTCGCCGGGACGTGCCGCGGTGTGGTGTTGGCGCGGATCACCTGGCGGATCCGTTGCTCCAGCGGTTCATCCAGGTCAACCCCGTCATCGAGGCGCACGAACAACACCACGCGCACATCGTCTTGCCAGCGTTGGCCGATGGCCAGGCTTTCCAGCACCTGCGGGACCTTTTCCACCTGGCGATAGATTTCGGCCGTGCCGATGCGCACGCCGCCCGGGTTGAGCACGGCGTCGGAGCGCCCGTGAATCAGCAGGCTGCCATTGGGGCGTTGTTCGGCGTAGTCACCTTGAGCCCAGATGCCAGGGAATTGACTGAAGTAGGAGGCGCGAAGTTTCTGGCGGTCCGGGTCGTTCCACAGGCCGATGGGCATGGCCGGGAAGTGCCGGGTGCACACCAGCTCGCCTTTTTCACCAACCAGGGGGCGGCCCTGGTCGTCCCACACCTCGATGGCCATCGCCAGGCTCTTGCACTGCATTTCGCCGCGCCGCACGGGCAACACCGGGTTGCCGATCACAAAGCAGGAGACGATATCAGTGCCACCGGACATGGACGACAGGCACAGTTCGCCCTTGATCTCGCGGTACACGTAGTCGTAGCTCTGCGGCGACAGCGGCGAGCCGGTCGAAATCAGCCCCTTGAGGCTGCGCAGGTCGTGGCTCAGGCGCGGCCGCAGCCCGGCCTTTTCCAGCGTGGCGAGAAACTTGGGGCTGGTACCGAACACGCTGATTTTTTCCGCGTCGATCAGGTCGATCAGGCGCTCGGGGCCTGGATGAAACGGCGAACCGTCATACAGCACCGCCGTGGCGCCGATGGCCAGTACCGACACCAGCCAGTTCCACATCATCCAACCGCAGGTGGTGTAGTAGAACAGGCAGTCCTCGCGTGACAGGTCGGCATGCAGGCCGTGTTCCTTGAGGTGGGTGAGCAACACGCCGCCGGTGCCGTGGATGATGCACTTGGGCACACCCGTGGTGCCGCTGGAATAGAGGATGTACAGCGGATGATCGAACGGCACCGCGACGAATTCAGGCTCGCCGCCCGGCTGGTAGAAGTCCTGCCACAGCGCGGCGCCGGCTGGGGTTTGATAATCCTGCACCCGCGCCTGTGGCCTGGCGTACGGCACGATGATCAATTGCTCCAGGGACGGCAGGCGCGCGAGGATCTCATTGAGCTTGGCGGTCTGGTCGATGTCCTTGCCGGCATAGCGGTAACCGGCGCAGGTGATCAGCACCTTGGGTTCGATCTGGCCGAAACGGTCGATCACGCCCTGGGTGCCGAAGTCCGGGGATGAACACGACCAGATCGCGCCGAGGCTGGTGGTGGCCAGCATGCCCACCAGGGTCTGCCAAGTGTTGGGCATGCACGCCGCGACGCGGTCACCCACGCCGACGCCCGCGGCCCGCAGGCTTTGCTGCAGGCCGGCGACATGGGCGGCCAGCTCGGCGTAGGTCAATGCTTCGCGCTGGCCGTCTTCGCTGATGGCGATCACCGCAGGGTGATCATCGCGGCGGCGCAACAAGTGCTCGGCAAAGTTCAGGGTCGCGCCGGGAAACCACTGGGCGCTAGGCATTTCAGCGTCTTCGATCAGCACCGCCGTAGGTGGGCTGCGAAACTGCACGCCGAAGAACGCCACGATGGCCCGCCAGAAGTCCGGGCGCTGGTCGATGCTCCACTGGTGCAGGGCCGGGTAATCGTCGAGCTGCAGGCCGTAGCGCGCGTTGATGTAGCGTCGGAACTGGTCCATCCGCGTGTTGGCGATGCGTTCCGGGGAAGGTTGCCAGAGGATGTCGGACATACGCGAGTCTCTTGTTCTTATACAAATCGACCGGGTGTGGGAGCGGCGGTGCCTGCGCGACTGGGGTTTACTGCGCCAACCAGCCGCCGTCGATATTCCACGCCGCGCCGCGCACCTGGCTGCCGGCTTCGCTGCACAGGAACAACACCAGTTCGCCCAATTGTGGTGGCGTCACAAATGCCAGGGACGGCTGTTTCTCCGCCAGCAAATCATGTTGCGCCTGCTGCGGGTCCACGCCGCTGGCGGCGCGATCATCAATCTGTTTCTGCACCAGCGGCGTCAGCACCCAGCCGGGACAGATGGCGTTGCAGGTGACGTTGCTGGTGGCGGTCTCCAGGCCGACCACTTTGGTCAGGCCGATCACCCCGTGCTTGGCCGCCACATACGCCGCCTTGCCCACCGAACCGACCTGGCCGTGCACCGAGGCAATATTGACGATACGCCCCCAGCCCTTGGCCTTCATCCCCGGCAAGCTCAAGCGCGTGCTGTGGAACACCGACGACAGGTTGATCGCGATGATCGAGTCCCAGCGCTCGGCGGGGAAGTCTTCCACGGCCGCCACGTGCTGGATGCCGGCGTTGTTGACGAGGATGTCGACGCCGCCGAATTCACGCTCGGCATAGGCGAACATGTCGGCGATCTGCGCCGGGTCGCTGACGTCGGCCGGATGGTGGCCGACCTTGCCGCCCAAGGCCTGCACCTGGGCAACCACTGCGCTGGCGTCGCCGAAGCCGTTGAGGATCAGGTTGGCACCGGCCTTGGCCAGGCTCAAGGCGATGCCCAGGCCAATGCCGCTGGTGGAGCCAGTGACCAGGGCGGTCTTGCCGTTCAATGTCGTCATGAAAACCTCACACAATGCCAGTGGCGTAGAAAGTACCGATCACCACGAACACCGCGAGGGTCTTGATGATCGTGATACCGAAGATGTCCTTGTAGGCTTCGCGGTGGGTCAGCCCGGTCACCGCCAGCAGCGTGATCACCGCGCCGTTGTGGGGCAGGGTGTCCATGCCGCCGCTGGCCATGGCCGCGACGCGGTGCAGCACTTCAAGCGGGATATTGGCCGCATGGGCCGCCGAAATAAAGCTTTCGGACATGGCCGCCAAGGCAATGCTCATGCCGCCCGACGCGGAGCCGGTGATACCGGCCAGCAGGGTCACGGTGATCGCTTCGTTGACCAGCGGGTTGGGAATGCCCTTGAGCCAGTCGGCCAGCACCAGGAAGCCCGGCAGCGAGGCGATCACCGCACCAAAGCCGTATTCCGACGCGGTGTTCATCGCGGCGAGCAATGCACCGCTGACCGCGCTTTTGCTGCCTTCGGCGAGCTTGCTCTTGATCGCCGAGAAACCGAACACCAGCACCACGATAATCCCCACCAGCAAGGCCGCCTGCACCGCCCAGATCGCGGTGAGCTTGGCGATCTCGGTGGTGACCGGGGTACTCATGCCCGGCAGGCTGAGGCTGTGGGTCTTGCCGTACCACTGCGGGATCCAGTGGGTGAACAGCAGGTTCATCACGCCCACCAGGATCAGCGGCGACAGCGCGATCCATGGGTTGGGCAGGGTGAGGTTCTCGGCAGTCTCCGGCTCGTTACGCAGCTCGGTGCCGTACCCTTCACCCGCACGCTGGGCCTTGTTGCGCTGGCGGGCCAGGTACAGCATGCCGGTGCAGAACACGAAGATCGTACCAATCAGGCCCAGCCATGGCGCGGCCCAGGCCGTGGTGTTGAAGAACGTGCTGGGGATGATGTTCTGGATCTGCGGCGTGCCGGGCAGGGCGTCCATGGTGAACGAGAACGCGCCAAGGGCAATGGTCGCCGGGATCAGGCGCTTGGGGATATTGCTCTGGCGGAACATCTCCGCCGCGAACGGGTACACCGCGAACACCACCACGAACAGCGACACGCCGCCATAGGTGAGCAGGGCGCAGACCAGCACGATCACCAGCATGGCCTGGCGCGTGCCGAGCAAGCGAATGGCCGCCGCCACGATCGAGCGTGAAAAGCCCGACAGCTCGATCAGCTTGCCGAACACCGCACCCAGCAGGAACACCGGGAAATACAGTTTGATGAAGCCGACCATTTTTTCCATGAACACCCCGGTAAAGGCAGGCGCGACGGCAGAAGGGTCGGTAAGCAGGACAGCGCCGAGGGCGGCGATGGGGGCAAACAGGATAACGCTATAGCCACGGTAGGCAGCCAGCATCAGCAGCGCGAGGGCTGCCAGGGCAATGATCACACTCATGGTGTGTCTCCATCGGATTGTTATTTTTGTGGGGTGACGCGGTGGGAAGGGCTATAGCGAGATGTGTGCCAACAACCCAAGTGTTTGAAATATAAGGGTTAATTATAGATTTTGGATGACAGTCATCAATTTAGTCTCTTATTTGAGACAAATGCAGATCAAATGTGGGAGCGGGCTTGCCCGCGAAGGGGGGGAGCCAGAAAGAAACGCTTTGCTGATACACCGAATTCGCGGGCAAGCCCGCTCCCACATTGGAATGTCTTTGTATGTGGAATAGTGTCTCTTTATCGAGATTACGTAAGGTCCAACGCCACCATCTTCTTGTAGAGCGTCGAGCGGCCAAGCCCCAACCGCTTGGCCGCCTCTACGACATTCCCGTCACAGGCCCTCAAGGCCGCGCTGATCACCTGCCGATCAAACCGCTCCCGCGCCGCACTGAAACTCTCCCCCTCCACTGGCGCCATCGCGCTGCCGCGTTGCACCGGGGTGAAGGTACCTATTGCCGCCCGAATCTCGGCGGCATTCAACACCAGGTCATCACTCAGCAACGCGGCCCGTTCCAGTACGTTGCGCAACTCGCGGATATTCCCCGGCCACGCATGCTGTGCCAGCAGTGCCAACGCCTCACGGTCCAGTTCATGCTGGCTGCGCAGCTCCTCCAGGATTGCCTCGCTCAACGCCGGAATGTCTTCCAGTCGCTCACGCAACGGCGGCACCTGGATCGGCAGCACATTCAGGCGGTAATACAGGTCGGCACGGAACTCGCCGCGCTTGATCGCCGCTTCCAGGTCCAGGGAGGTGGCTGCAATTACCCGTACATCGCTGTGCAGCATCTCGTTGGAGCCGACCGGCTCGAATTCCTTTTCCTGCAACACCCGCAGGAGTTTGCTTTGCAGCGGCAGGGGCATGTCGCCGATTTCATCGAGGAACAAGGTGCCGCCCTGGGCAATCTGGAATTTGCCCGGACGGCCCTTGCGGTCGGCGCCGGTAAAGGCGCCTGGTGCGGTGCCGAAAAACTCGGCTTCCAGCAGGTCGGCAGGAATGGCGGCGCTGTTGATACTCACAAAGGCCTTGTGTGCACGGCTGGAGGCGCCGTGAATCGCCTGGGCCAGCAACTCCTTGCCGGTACCGGTCTCGCCCAGCAGCAGTACCGGCGATTCAGCGCTCGCACTGCGTCGCGCCCGGCGTTTCACTTCGAGGCTGGCCGCGCTGGTGCCAATGAAATGCGCGAAGTTGTACTTGCTCTGGCGTGAGCGCAGCAACGAGCGCGTCGAAGCCAACTCTTGCTGCATGCTCAGGTAGCGTTCGATCAGTGGCGAGAGGTTGCGCAGCTCATCGAACAACGCAAACCCGATCGCCCCGATCACCGCGCCGGCCTCGTTGTGGATCGGCAAGCGCATCACCACCAACGGACCTTTGGGCGTGTCCTGGATATCCAGCAGGATCGGCTGATCATTGCGCACCACCTGGCGCAACAGGCTGTTGGAAATCACGTGTTCGCAGGGTTGGCCAATGGCTTCGTCGGCGCTCTTGAGCCCGAAGCGCTTGGCGTAGCGCTCGTTCATCCACACGATATTGGCGTCGCGATCGACAATCACCGTGCCTTCGCTGGACTGCTCGATGATCTCGAACAGCGACTGGATGGCCAGGCCGCGCACCTGTTGGTAGTCCTTGAGGTTATCGGTGATGTTCATGTTCAGGCTACCAACACAAATTGGACATGGATTCGCGACCCTGGTGGGAGCGGGCGTGTTTACAAGGGGATGTGCGCCGCTGCCAGCAGCTCTTTGGTGTACGGATGTTGCGGTGCATCGAACACCTCATGGCTCGCGCCGCGCTCCACCACCTTGCCGTCCTTGATCACGATCATGTCATGGGCCATGGCGCGTACCACGGCCAGGTCATGGCTGATAAACAAGTAGGTCAGGCCGTATTTGTCTTGCAGTTCACGCAGCAACGCCACCACTTGTTTCTGCACGGTGCGGTCGAGGGCCGAGGTGGGTTCGTCGAGCAGCATCAGTGCCGGCTTGAGCACCAGGGCGCGGGCGATGGCGATGCGCTGGCGCTGCCCACCGGAAAACTCGTGGGGGTAGCGGTGGCGACTGGCGGGGTCGAGGCCTACGTCCTTGAGCACCTGGATCACTTGCGCATCGCGGTCGGCCAGGCTGCACGGTGCGTGCACCTCCAGGCCTTCGCTGATGATCTGCTCTACGGTCATGCGCGGGCTGAGGCTGCCGTAAGGGTCCTGGAACACCACCTGCATCTGCTTGCGCCACGGGCGCATTTGCTGAGGGTTCAGCGGGTCGAGGGCTTCCCCCTGGAAGCGGATACTGCCGGTGGAATCCAGCAGCCGCAGGATCGCCTGGCCCAATGTGGACTTGCCGGAACCGGACTCGCCAACAATTCCCAGGGTCTTGCCGCGTTGCACGCTGAGGCTGATGCCATCTACCGCCCGCAGGTAGGTCTTGCGTCGAAACAGCCCGCCGCTGAGGGGGAATTGCACGGTGAGGTCGTCCACCTGCAGTACCGTTTCGCGCACATCGCTGCACAGCGCCTCAGCGTCCGGCTCCGCATCCAGCAGCAGGCGGCTGTACGGGTGCTGCGGCGCATTGAACAGGGTCTGGCAGTCGGCCTGCTCGACAATCTCGCCGGCCCGCATCACGCACACGCGCTGGGCAATGCTGCGCACCAGGTTAAGGTCGTGGCTGATCAGCAGCAACGACATGCCCAGGCGTTCCTGCAGGGACTTGAGCAGCAGCAGGATCTTGCGCTGCACCGTCACGTCCAGCGCGGTAGTGGGTTCGTCAGCGATCAGCAGTTCCGGCTCGCACGCCAGGGCCATGGCGATCATCACGCGTTGGCGCTGGCCACCGGACAGCTGATGGGGATAGGCCTTGAGTCGCTCCTGGGGTTTCTGGATGCCCACCAGCTCGAGCAATTCGAGGATGCGCGCCTGCGCCGCCTTGCCGCCCATGCCCTTGTGCAGCAGCAGGGTTTCACCGATCTGCTTTTCGATGCTGTGCAACGGGTTGAGGGAGGTCATCGGCTCCTGGAAGATCATTGCAATGCGGTTGCCGCGCAGCTTTTGCAAGGTGGCGGCCGAAGCCCCCACCAATTCCTGGCCGCGGTACGTGATGGAACCGGTGGTTTCGGTACCGGCCTGCGGGAGCAATTGCAGGATCGAATGGGCCGTCACCGACTTGCCCGAGCCTGACTCGCCTACCAGCGCCAGGCATTCGCCGGCGCGCACGTCCAGGCACAGGTTGCGCACCACCGTCTGGCTGCTGAAGGCGACACTGAGGTCGCGGATTTCGATCAGGTTCATATGCGGTCACTCATGAGCGTGGGTCGAAGGCATCACGTAATGCCTCGCCGATAAAGACCAGCAGCGACAGGATCAGCGCCAGTGTGAAGAACGCCGTCAGGCCCAGCCATGGCGCTTGCAGGTTCTGCTTGCCCTGGGCGATCAGTTCACCCAGCGAGGCGCTGCCTGCGGGCATGCCAAAGCCGAGGAAATCCAGGGCGCTTAGCGTAGAAATCGCCCCGGTCAGGATAAACGGCAGGTAGCTCAAGGTGGCGGTCATGGCGTTGGGCAGGATATGCCGGCGAATGATCTTGCCGTCGCCCAGGCCCAATGCCCGTGCGGCCTTGACGTATTCCAGGTTGCGCCCGCGCAGGAACTCGGCGCGCACCACGTCCACCAGGGCCAGCCAGGAAAACAGCGCCATGATCCCCAGCAACCACCAGAAATTCGGCTCCACGAAGCCCGACAGGATGATCAGCAGGTACAGCACCGGCAGACCGGACCACACTTCAAGCACGCGCTGGCCAATCAAGTCCACCCAGCCACCGTAATAGCCCTGCAACGCACCCGCGGCAATGCCGATGGCGGCGCTGATTGCCGTCAGTGCCAGGGCAAACAGGATCGACACCCGTGCGCCAAAGATCACCCGCGCCAGCACATCGCGCGATTGGTCATCGGTGCCCAGCCAGTTGACCGCCGAGGGCGGGCTGGGGGCAGGGCGGGTCAGTTCGTAGTTGGGCGTGTCGTCGCTGAACGGGATCGGCGGGAACAGCATCCAGCCGCCGTCCTGCTTGATCAGCTTTTGCACGTAGTCACTGCGGTAGTCGGCCTGGAACGGCAACTGGCCGCCGAACTGTTGCTCGGTGTAACGCTTGAACACCGGGAAATACAGTTCGTTCTTGAAGCTCAGCACCAAGGGCTTGTCATTGGCGATCAACTCGCCGCCGAGGGTCAGGATAAACAGGCCGATAAACAGCCACAGCGACCACCAGCCACGACGATTCTTCTTGAACCGCTCAAAACGCCGACGCGCCACGGGAGACAGGTTAAGCATCAGGCGTTCCTCGCGGCAAAGTCGATACGCGGGTCCACCAGGGTGTAGCAGAGGTCACCGATGAGTTTTATCAGGAGGCCGAACAGCGTGAAGATAAACAGCGAGCCGAACACCACCGGATAATCGCGGGACACCGCTGCTTCGTAGCTCATGCGGCCCAGGCCATCGAGGGAGAAGATCACCTCGATCAGCAGGGAGCCGGCAAAGAATACGGCGATGAACGCCTGGGGAATGCCCGAGATCACCAGCAACATGGCATTGCGGAACACATGCCCGTACAGCACGCGTCGTTCGCTCAAACCCTTGGCGCGCGCGGTCACCACGTACTGGCGCGTGATTTCATTGAGGAACGAGTTCTTGGTCAGGATGGTCAGCGTGGCAAAGCCGCCGATGACCAGCGAGGTGACCGGCAGTACCAAGTGCCAGAAATAGTCGGCGATCTTGCCCACGGTGCTCAACTCGTCGAAGTTCTCCGACACCAGCCCGCGTACCGGGAACCAGTTCAGTGACGTGCCGCCGGCAAAGACCACGATCAGGAACATCGCGAACAGGAACGCCGGCATGGCATAGCCGATGACGATCGCGGTGCTGCTCCATACGTCGAAGCTGCTGCCATGGCGCACCGCCTTGCGAATCCCCAAGGGGATCGACACCAGGTAGGTGATCAGCGTGGCCCACAGGCCGAGGGAAATGGTCACCGGCATTTTTTCGAGGATCAGGTCGATCACCGTCTTGCCACGAAAGAAGCTGTTGCCGAAGTCCAGCTGGGCGTAACTCTTGAGCATCAGCCACAGGCGTTCCGGCGCGGGCTTGTCGAAGCCGTACTGCTTTTCGATGTCGGCAATCAGCTTCGGGTCCAGGCCACGGCTGGCGCGGGAACCGCCGCTGATGCCCTCGCCGGATGAGCCGCCAACGCCACCGCCGCCAATCCCTTGCAGGTGGGCGATGGCTTGTTCCACCGGGCCGCCGGGGGCGGCCTGCACGATCACGAAATTCACCAGCAAGATGATCACCAGCGTCGGGATGATCAGCAGCAGGCGCCGCACGATATAGGCAAACATCAGCGCGCACCTCCGCGTTTTTTCAGCTCAGCGTTCATTTGCTCGTTCGTCAGGGGCGTGGGGCTGATTTCCCACCAGGTTTCCAGGGCTTCGTCGTTTTTGGCCTCGATGGCCGGGCGGCCGAAGCGGTTCCACCACGCGGCCGAGGTGCCGGGCGGGTAGTAATTGGGGATCCAGAGGTAATTCCATTGCAGCACCCGGTCCAGCGCGTGGGCGTAGGTGAGCATCTGCGCCTGGGTGTCGGCCTTGACCAGCCCCTTGATCAGGCTGTCGACGGCCGGGTCCTTGAGCACCATGTAGTTGTTGGCGCCGGGATCAAAGGCAGCGGCTGAGCCGAAGTAGTTGTACAGCTCCATGCCGGGTGACGTGGTGACCGGGAAGCCGGTGACGATCATGTCGTAGTCGCGCGCCATCACGCGGTTCACATACTGCGAGGAGTCGATACGGCGAATATTCAGGGTGATGCCTATCTGCGCCAGGTTGCGCTTGTAAGGCAGCAACAGGCGCTCCATGCCGCTCTGGGCATTGAGGAACGTAAATTCCAGCGGCTCGCCTTCGGCATTCACCAGCTTGTCACCCTCGGGTTTCCAGCCGGCTTCCTCCAGCAATGCCAGGGCTTGCAACTGCTTGTCGCGGATCATGCCGCTGCCGTCGGTGACCGGCGCCTTGAACACCTGGGTGAATACCTCGTCCGGCACTTGGCCGCGCAACGGTTCAAGAATCGCGAGTTCCTCCTGGGTCGGCGGCTGGCTGGCGGCCAGCGGGCTGTTGGAGAAGAAGCTCTGCTGACGGATGTACATGTTTCGCATCATCTGCCGGTTGGCCCATTCGAAGTCCCACAGCATCGCCAGGGCCTGACGCACGCGGCGATCCTTGAACATCGGTTTTTGCACGTTGAATACATAGCCTTGTGCCGGTTGCGGCATCTCCTTGGCCAAGTGTGCGCGTTGCAAGCGACCGTCATCCAGGGCGGGGCCGTTGTAGCCGATGGAATACCCAGTGGCGGAAAATTCGCGGTTGAAATCGTAGGCGCCGCCGCGCAATACCTGGCGGGCCACTTCGGTGTCGCCGAAGTATTCCAGGCTCAGGTGATCGAAGTTGTACAGGCCACGGCTGACCGGCAAGTCCTTGCCCCACCAGTTCGGGTCGCGGGTAAAGGTGATGGTGCTGCCGGAGTCGATCTTACTGACCTTGTACGGGCCGCTGCCCAGTGGCGCTTCATACCCGCCGCCGTTGGCGAAGTCGCGGGTTTTCCACCAATGCTCGGGGAACACCGGCAGGGTGGCAATATCCAGGGGCAGCGTGCGGTTTTCATTGCTGGAGAAGTCGAAGCGCACCTGGCGCTCGCTTTCGACTTCGACGTGCTTGACGTCGGCGAACAGGGTGCGAAAGCGCAGGCTGCCTTGGGTCATCAACAGGTCGAAGCTATAGCGCACGTCTTCGGCGGTGATCGGCTTGCCATCGGCGAAGCGTGCCTTGGGGTTGAGGAAGAACCGCAACGACAGGCCATCGTCGGCGCGTTCCATCTTCTCGGCGACCAGGCCGTAGACCGTGTAGGGCTCGTCCAGGGAACGCTGGGCCAGGGGCGCATAGAGCCAGCCGTCGACCTGGGAAACGCCGATGCCTTTGTCGATATAGGGCAACACATGGTCAAAGCGCCCGATCTCGATGGCCGAGCGGCGCAGGCTGCCGCCCTTTGGGGCATTGGGGTTGGCGTAGTCGAAATGGGTAAAGCCGGCGGGGTACTTGGCCGGTTCGCCGTACACCGTCAGGTACGGTTGGGGCGCCGCGATCACGGCGGAGCTGGCCAGCAGTAGGGCCAGGGTCGAGCTCAGCATGTAGGAAAAAGCCAATCGCATTGTCAGCCTTGAACGCCGTATGGAGAAGAAAAGGGATTTGTACGCTAACGGCATCAGCGTCGCCAGTCATCGCATGCACAACGGCCCACCAAAAGGCGGGCCGTTGTTTATAGCATCAGCACAGACTGGATCAGTCTTGGCGGCTGGTGACTTCCAGCAGGTGGTAGCCGAACTGGGTTTTTACCGGGCCTTGCACGGTGTTGACCGGGGCGCTGAATACGACGGTGTCGAATTCCTTGACCATCTGGCCTGGACCGAACGAACCCAGGTCACCACCTTGGCGGCTGGATGGGCAGCTGGAGTTGGCTTTGGCGACTTCTGCGAAATCAGCGCCGCCTTCGATTTGGGCTTTGAGTTCGTTGCACTTGTCTTCGGTGGACACGAGGATATGACGGGCGGTGGCTTTGGCCATGGTATGTAACTCCTTGAGTAAAAAGGGTGAGCGTACCGGATTCAGGCGGTTATTTCCTGGCAAAGTTCCGTGGGCGGGATGGCTGGTAGGTTGATTGGGGGCATATCCGTTTCTGCGGTAACGGCGGGTCACTTTGGAAAAAGCCGGAATGCCGGCCCAGCCAAAAGTCACCAAGAGGGTTCTTGCCCCAAACCCCTGTCGAATTCCAGCCAGCGTGTTTAACAGGGCGCCTAAGATCAAGATCACAAGCGCGGCGGCCTTAGAACCGACCGGTGACTCAGCGTCGACCTCGGTCAAAGGTGGGAGCTGGCTTGCCTGCGATGGCATCCACCGGGTGTGCCTGATGTACCGCGGTGTTTGCATCGCAGGCAAGCCAGCTCCCACAGAAAAGCAATCTGCGGCCCACGGATTCAAGCCTGCGTTCAGGCACATCGAGCCTAAGCGAGGTGCCGAGTGTTGGGGCAAGAGCCCTTGGGTTATTTTGGACTGAGCCGGCATTCCGGCTTTTTCCAAAGTGACCCGCCGTTACCGCAGAAACGAATAGGTGCCCAGTCAACCGCCAACAACAGGCACCAAAAACGCCGCTTCCAGCAACTGTCGCGTATACCCATGCTGTGGCGCAGCAAATATCCCCGCCGCATCCCCCTGTTCCACCACCTGTCCATGCTTCACCACCATCAACTGATGGCTCAACGCCTTGACCACCGCCAAGTCATGGCTGATAAACAGATAGGTCAAGTTGTACTTGGCCTGCAAACTGCGCAACAACTCCACCACCTGCCGCTGCACCGTGCGATCCAGCGCGGACGTCGGCTCATCCAGCAAAATCAGGCGCGGTTTAAGCACCAGCGCCCGGGCAATGGCAATGCGCTGGCGCTGGCCACCCGAAAACTCATGCGGGTAGCGGTGCCGCGATTCCGGATCCAACCCCACTTCCTTGAGCGCCGCAATAATCGCCGCTTCTTGCTCGGCCGGCGTGCCCATCTTGTGGATACGCAACCCTTCACCGACGATCTCGCTGACACACATCCGCGGGCTCAAGCTGCCGAACGGATCCTGGAACACCACCTGCATTTCCCGACGCAACGGGCGTACCTGCTGCTGGGTGAGACGATCCAGTTGCTGGCCTTCAAACCGAATCCCGCCCTTGCTGGCGATCAGTCGCAAAATCGCCAGGCCCAAGGTGGATTTGCCCGAGCCACTTTCGCCGACGATGCCCAGGGTTTGTCCCTGGGGCAGGCTGAAGTTGATGCCGTCCACTGCCTTGACGTAATCGACAGTGTTGCGCAAAAAGCCCTTCTTGATCGGGAACCACACTTTCAGGTCATCGACTTCCAGCAACGGCGGGCCGATCACGTTGGTTGCCGGGCCGCCGCTGGGCTCCGCCGCCAACAGTTCCTGGGTGTACGGATGCTGGGGCGACTGGAACAGCGTCTCGCAATCGGCTTGCTCGACAATGCAACCCTTTTGCATCACACACACGCGGTGGGCGATGCGTCGCACCAGGTTCAAGTCGTGGCTGATCAGCAGCAGTGCCATGCCCAGGCGCGCCTGCAGTTCCTTGAGCAATTCCAGGATCTTCAACTGCACCGTCACATCGAGCGCCGTGGTGGGCTCATCGGCGATCAGCAATTCCGGCTCATTGGCCAATGCCATGGCAATCATCACTCGCTGGCGCTGGCCGCCGGACAGTTCATGGGGCAAGGCCTTGAGGCGCTTGTGCGGCTCGGGAATGCCCACCAGTTCGAGCAACTCCAGGGTGCGCTGGGTGGCCACCTTGCCGGTGAGCCCCTTGTGCAGGCCCAGCACTTCGTTGATCTGCTTCTCGATGTTGTGCAGCGGGTTGAGCGAGGTCATCGGCTCCTGGAAGATCATCGCAATGCGGTTGCCGCGAATGTGGCGCAGGGTTTTTTCTTTCAGCGTCAGCAGGTCCTGCCCGGCATAGTTGATGGTGCCGGAGGGGTGTCGCGCCAGGGGGTAGGGCAGCAGGCGCAGGATCGAGTGGGCGGTCACCGATTTGCCGGAGCCGCTTTCACCGACCAGGGCCAGGGTTTCGCCGCGCTTGATATCGAAGCTGACGTTGTTCACCACGCGATGGTGATGGTCGCCCGTGACGAACTCGACGGAGAGGTCGCGGACTTCGATCAGATTGTCCTGATTCATCTCATTTCCTCGGGTCGAAGGCATCGCGAGCGGACTCGCCGATAAACACCAGTAAACTCAACATGATCGCCAGCACGGCAAAGGCACTCATGCCCAGCCACGGGGCTTGCAGGTTGGATTTGCCTTGGGCCACCAATTCCCCCAGCGACGGCGAACCGGCCGGCAGGCCAAAGCCGAGGAAGTCCAGGGCGGTGAGCGTGCCGATGGCGCCGGTGAGAATGAACGGCATGAAGGTCATGGTCGAGACCATCGCATTGGGCAGGATATGCCGGAACATGATCGCGCCGTTCTGCATGCCCAATGCCCGGGCGGCGCGTACGTATTCCAGGTTGCGCCCGCGCAGGAACTCGGCACGCACCACGTCCACCAGGCTCATCCAGGAAAACAGCAGCATGATCCCCAGCAACCACCAGAAGTTGGGCTGCACGAAGCTGGCGAGGATGATCAACAGGTACAACACCGGCAAGCCGGACCAGATCTCCAGGAAGCGCTGCCCGGCCAGGTCGACCCAGCCGCCGTAGAACCCCTGCAAGGCCCCGGCGATCACGCCGATGATCGAGCTGAGCACGGTAAGGGTGAGGGCAAACAGCACCGACACGCGAAACCCGTAGATCACCCGCGCCAGCACATCGCGGCCCTGGTCATCGGTACCCAGCAAATTAATTGAAGAGGGCGGCGCGGGGGCGGGCACCTTGAGGTCATAGTTGATGCTTTGGTAGCTGAACGGGATCGGCGCCCACAAGGTCCAGGCATCCTTGGCCTTGAGCAGTTCCTGGATATACGGGCTCTTGTAGTTGGCCTCCAGCGGGAATTCACCGCCAAAGGTGGTCTCCGGGTAGCGCTTGAGCGCCGGGAAGTACCAGCCACCGTCGTAGTGCACGGCCAGTGGCTTGTCGTTGGCGATCAGCTCGGCGCCCAGGCTCAGCACGAACAGGATCAGGAACAGCCACAGCGACCACCAGCCGCGCTTGTTGGCCTTGAACCGCTCGAACCGGCGGCGATTGAGGGGGGACAGGTTCATCTCAATGCTCCCGGCTGGCAAAGTCGATACGCGGATCGACCAGGGTGTAGGTGAGGTCGCCGATCAGTTTCACGATCAGCCCCAGCAGGGTGAAGATAAACAGCGTGCCGAACACCACCGGGTAGTCCCGGTTGATCGCCGCTTCAAAGCTCATCAGCCCCAGGCCGTCGAGGGAGAAGATCACCTCCACCAGCAACGAGCCGGTGAAGAAGATGCCGATGAACGCCGAGGGGAAACCGGCGATTACCAACAGCATCGCGTTGCGGAACACATGGCCGTACAGCACGCGGTGGTTGGTCAGGCCCTTGGCTTTGGCCGTGATCACGTATTGCTTGTTGATCTCGTCGAGAAAGCTGTTTTTGGTCAGCAGGGTCATGGTCGCGAAGTTGCCGATCACCAGCGCGGTGATTGGCAGCGCCAGGTGCCAGAAGTAATCGAGGATCTTGCCGCCCCAGCTCAGCTCGTCGAAGTTGTTCGACGTGAGCCCACGCAAAGGGAACCAGTCGAAATAACTGCCCCCGGCAAACACCACGATCAGCAGGATCGCAAACAGGAACGCCGGGATCGCGTAGCCGACGATGATTGCCGAACTGGTCCACACGTCGAAATGGCTGCCGTGGCGCGTGGCCTTGGCGATCCCCAGGGGGATCGACACCAGGTACATGATCAGCGTGCTCCATAACCCGAGGGAGATGGACACCGGCATCTTTTCCTTGATCAGGTCGATGACTTTGGCATCACGGAAGAAGCTGTCGCCAAAATCCAGTTGGGCGTAGTTCTTGACCATGATCCACAAACGTTCCGGCGCCGATTTGTCGAAGCCGTACATCTTCTCGATTTCCTTGATCAGCGCCGGGTCCAGGCCCTGGGCGCCGCGGTAGCTGCTGGAACCGGCGACCGAGACTTCGGCACCACCGCCGGCAATGCGGCTGGTGGCCCCTTCAAAGCCTTCGAGCTTGGCGATCATCTGTTCCACCGGGCCACCGGGGGCGGCCTGGATGATGACGAAGTTGATCAGCAGGATCCCGAACAGCGTGGGAATGATCAGCAGCAGGCGGCGAAAGATATAGGCCAGCATTTAATCGCCTCCGCTCGCCGGGTCGGCGGTCTGGGTGGTGTCGAGTGAGACTGCCGGTTTGGCGTCGGGTTTGGCCCACCAGGTGGCGGTGCCGACATCGTAGCGCGGCGGGACTTTGGGGTGGCCCAGGTGGTCCCAGTACGCCACGCGGAAGGTCTTGATGTGCCAGTTCGGGATCACGTAGTAGCCGAACTGCAATACGCGGTCCAAGGCCTTGGCATGCGCTACCAGGCTTTTGCGCGAATCGGCGTCGATCAGCTCTTCCACCAGTTGGTCGATGGCCGGGTCCTTGAGGCCCATGTAATTGCGGCTGCCTGGTTTGTCGGCGCTGGAGGACTTCCAGAATTCCCGTTGTTCGTTACCCGGTGAGGTCGACTGCGGAAAGCTGCCCACCAGCATGTCGAAGTCCCGCGAGCGAATGCGGTTGACGAATTGCGAGACGTCAACCCGGCGGATCACCAAGTCAATGCCCAGGTCGGCCAGGTTGCGCTTGAACGGCAGCAGGATGCGTTCGAACTCGGTCTGTGCCAGCAGGAACTCGATTTTCACCGGTTTGCCGGTGGTATCGACCATCTTGTCATCGACGATGCGCCAGCCGGCTTCCTGCAGCAGTTGATAGGCTTCGCGTTGCTGGGTGCGGATCATGCCGCTGCCGTCGGTCTTGGCCGGTTCGAAGGCCTGGGTGAAGACTTCGGGCGGGATCTTGTCGCGCAGCGGCTCGAGGATCTTCAGCTCGTCCGGGCCGGGCAGGCCGGTGGCGGCCATCTCCGAGTTTTCGAAGTAGCTGCGGGTGCGGGTATAGGCGCCGTTGAACAGTTGCTTGTTGCTCCACTCGAAATCCAGCAACAGGCTGATGGCCTTGCGCACGCGCACGTCCTGGAACATCGGTTTGCGCATGTTGAACACGAAGCCCTGCATCCCGGTCGGGTTGCCGTTGGGGATTTCTTCCTTGATCAGGCGGCCTTCGGTCACGGCGGGAATGTTGTAGGCATTGGCCCAGTTCTTCGCGCTGAATTCCAGCCAGTAGTCGAACTGCCCGGCCTTCAAGGCTTCCAGTGACACGGTGCTGTCGCGGTAATAGTCGGTAATGCGGTTGTCGAAGTTGTAGAAGCCCTTGGCGACCGGCAGGTCCTTGGCCCAATAATCCTTGACCCGCTCGTAGCGGATCATGCGCCCGGCCTTCACCTCGGCGACCTTGTACGGCCCGCTGCCCAGCGGTACTTCGAGGTTGCCCTTGGCGAAGTCGCGGGTGGCCCACCAATGCTTGGGCAATACCGGCAGTTGCCCAAGGATCAGCGGCAGTTCGCGGTTATTGGTGCGCTTGAACTTGAACAGCACCTTCAGCGGGTCTTCGGCTACCACTTCGTCGACGTCGGCGTAATAGGTGCGGTAGATCGGCGAGCCTTCCTTGATCAGTTCCTGAAAGGTAAACACCACGTCTTCGGCGCGGATCGGGTGACCATCATGGAAGCGCGCTTCGGGGCGCAGGTAGAAGCGCACCCAGCTGTTGTCCGGGGCTTTTTCGATCTTGCCGGCGACCAGGCCGTATTCGGTGATGGGTTCATCCAGGCTTTGCATGGCCAGGGTGTCGTAGATCAGGCCGAGGTTGTCGGCCGGTACGCCCTTGCTGATGTAGGGGTTGAGGCTGTCGAACCCGCCCATGGCCGACTCGCGGAATGTGCCGCCCTTGGGCGCATCCGGGTTGACGTAGTCGAAGTGCTTGAAGTCGGCGGGGTATTTCGGCGGTTCGTTGTACAGCGTCAGCGCATGTTGCGGGGCGGCTTGGGCCACGGTGCACAGCAGAAGGCTGCCGAGCAGGGCAGTACGCAAATACATCATTGGGCTTTCTCCGAAGCTTTCAGCCACCATGCACTCAGGCCCAGGCTGTAGGGCGGCGTGGTGACAAAGGCGAACCGGTTGCGGTACGCCAGGCGATGATAGTTGAGGTACCAATTGGGAATGCTGTAGTGCTGCCACAGCAGCACCCGGTCCAGGGCACGGCCGGCCGCCAGTTGCTCCTCGCGGGTCTTGGCTGCCAGCAGTTGTTCGAGCAGGTGGTCGACAATCGGGTTGGCGATGCCTGCGTAGTTCTTGCTGCCTTTGATCGCGGCCTGGCTGGAGTGGAAGTACTGCCACTGCTCAAGGCCCGGGCTCAAGGTCTGGTTGAGGGTGATCAGGATCATGTCGAAGTCGAACTGATCCAGGCGCTGCTTGTACTGGGCGCGGTCGACGGTACGCAGGCGCGCGTCGATGCCAATGCTGATCAGGTTTTCGACGTAGGGCTGCAGGATGCGCTCTAGGTTCGGGTTGACCAGCAGGATCTCGAAGCGCAGCGGTTGGCCGTCCTTGTTGAGCAGCCGTTGGCCCGACAGTTTCCAGCCCGCTTCGCCGAGCAAGGCCAGGGCATTGCGCATGGTCTCGCGGGGAATGCCACGCCCGTCGGTCTGGGGCAGGCTGAAAGGTTGGGTAAACAGGTTGGCCGGCAATTGCTCGCGAAAGGGCGAGAGCATCAGCCATTCATGGCCGGTTGGAACGCCGGTCGCGGAGAATTCGCTGTTGGGGTAATAGCTCAAGGTGCGTTTGTAGGCGCTGCTGAACAGCGTGCGGTTGGTCCATTCGAAGTCGAACATCAGCCCCAGGGCTTCGCGTACCTTGGTCTGGCTGAAGGTCGGCCGCCGCGTGTTCATGAACAGGCCCTGGCTCTGGGTAGGAATCTGGTGGGCGATCTGCGCCTTGATCACCTCACCCCGGTTCACCGCCGGGAAGGTGTAGCCATTCGCCCAGTTCTTGGCCTGGTGTTCGATATAGATATCAAATTCACCGGCCTTGAAGGCTTCGAAGGCCACATCGCTGTCGCGGTAGAACTCCACCTCGACCTTGTCGTAGTTGTAGAAACCCTGGTTGACCGGCAGGTCCTTGCCCCAGTAGTCCTTGACGCGTTCGAACACCAGTTGCCGACCAGGACTGACCTTGGTGATGCGGTATGGCCCGCTGCCCAAGGGCGGTTCGAAGGTAGTGGCCTTGAAGTCGCGGTTTTTCCAATAGTGCTGGGGCAACACCGGCAGCTCGCCCAGGCGCAGGATCAGCAACGGGTTGCCGGCACGCTTGAACACGAAGCGAATGCGGTGACGGTTGAGGATATCCACGCGCGCCACTTCCTGCAGGTTGGTGCGGTATTGCGGATGGCCTTCGGTCAGCAGGGTGCGATAGGAAAATGCCACGTCATAGGCGGTGATCGGCTTGCCATCGTGGAAACGGGCTTCCGGGCGCAGGTTGAATACCACCCAACTGCGGTCTTCGCTGTATTCCACCGATTGGGCGATCAGCCCATAACTGGAGGTAGGCTCATCGCCAGAGGGCGCGTAGAGCCCCGTGCCGACCATCAACGGCTCATTCAGCTCATTGACGCCGTATTGCAGGAAGTTGGGGGTGGAGACCGGGCTGGAGCCCTTGAACGTGTAGGGGTTGAGGGTATCGAAGGTGCCAAAGGCCATGACCCGCAAGGTCCCGCCTTTCGGCGCTGCAGGGTTTACCCAATCGAAGTGGGTGAATTTGGCCGGGTACTTGAGCCTGCCGAACTGCGTATAACCGTGGCTCTCGGTAATCGTCGCGTTCGCCGCAAAGCTCAAGGCCAGACTTATTAGTAGAAGGAGGGGATGCTTCAAGTCAGGGATCCGATCCAGGCAGCTTGGGCTTTATGATCGGTACAGTAACAGCTTGTTCCGGTTGGAAAAAGGCCGTTGGGAAGGCCCTGCCGAGGGCTGGTGCGGTATTGGAGGGGGTGGCGATCAAATGGGGGCGCTGGCTTGCCTGCAATAGCATCGGCTCGGTATCACTGATACACCGAGGCGTTTGCATCGCAGGCAAGCCAGCTGCCACGCAGGCTCGCGTTTACCCGGCTTATCGTGGCCCGGAAACCACCAGCATCTGCCCAGGCTTGAGCGCCTGGCCAGTACGGGGGTTCCAGCGCTTGAGATGTTGCATCTCGACATTGAAGCGCTTGGCGACGATGTACAGCGAGTCGCCTTTCTTGACCTTGTATTGCACCGGCTTCTTGCTGTCAGCCTTGGCCACGAGCTTGCGCGTGTCCTGCATCACCAGGGTCTGGCCGACCTTGAGGGCCTGGCCGTTGAGCTTGTTCCAGCGCTGCAGGTCATGCACGTCGACCTTGTTGGCCTTGGCGATCAGCGTCAGGTTGTCGCCACTGCGCACTTTATAACTGCGGGTACGCCCGGCAACGCGCGCGGTCTCGACTTCGTCGAACACCTGCTTTTTGGGGCGCATCGCCAGTAACTCTTCCGGCTTCATCGTCGAAAGGGTGCTGGTGAGCAGCTGCGCCTTGGAACTTGGCACCAGCAAATGCTGGGGACCGTCCAGGGTGGTGCGTTGTTTCAGCGCCGGGTTGAGCTGGAACAGCTCGTCTTCGTCGATCTCGGCCAGCGCGGCGACCCGCGACAGGTCCATGCTTTGCTTGACTTCAACCACTTCGAAGTACGGCGTGTTGGCAATCGGGTTCAGGTTGACGCCATAGGCCTCGGGCGCCAGCACCACCTGGGACAGCGCCAGGAACTTGGGCACGTAGTCCTTGGTTTCCTGGGGCAGGGGCAGGTTCCAGTAGTCGGTCGGCAGGCCAAGCTTCTCGTTGCGCTCGATCGCCCGGCTCACCGTGCCTTCGCCGGCGTTATAGGCGGCGAGGGCCAGCAGCCAGTCACCGTTGAACATGTCGTGCAGGCGGGTCAGGTAGTCGAGGGCAGCGGTGGTGGAGGCGGTGATGTCGCGTCGGCCGTCGTAGGCGCGGGTCTGGCGCAGGTTGAAGTAGCGCCCGGTGGAGGGGATGAACTGCCACAAACCGACCGCATCGCTGCGCGAATAGGCCATCGGGTTGTAGGCACTTTCTATCACTGGCAGCAGCGCCAGCTCCAGGGGCATGTTGCGTTCTTCAAGGCGTTCGACGATGTAGTGTATGTAGAGGCTGCCGCGTTCTCCGGCGTTCTCCAGGAAGGAAGGGTTGCTGGCGAACCACAATCGCTGTTGCTCGATTCGCGGGTTGACGCCTACGCCTTCCTGTAATTGAAAGCCCCGTCGCATGCGTTCCCAGACATCCTGGGGCGCTTCGGGAGTGGGCTTCTCTGAAAGCCAGATGACCGGCTTCTGCTTGATCTTGGCGTTAAGGTTAGGCTTGGGTTGCACGGTGGATTGTGCGGTGAAATTGGTTGATTGGCAGCCCGCCAGCGTGGCGGACACAGCCACCGCCACAGCTTGAGCCAGGCGGGTCAATGCGTCTGAATGGTTGGATTTACGAATAGATGACGACATTGGCTGGAAGTAAGTTCCGGGCAAAAATGTCGGGCGATTCTAGAAACCCGTTTGGTTCCGGTCAACCATTCAGAAAATACGTATCAGATCGCTTCCGCTTAGAACTTATCTTTCCAAGCCCTCAGGCTAGCAAACACCTCGGCCCCAGAGCGGTTGTCGCGGCCATTCCGTTCGTCCGCTTTTTGTTTAACGGATGTTTCAGAGGTGCGCAGAAAAGGGTTGGTCAGCCGTTCCAAGGCCAGGTTGGAAGGCAGCGTGATCTCGCCACGGGCCCGGAGTTGGCGGACGCTTTCCATCCGTTCGGCGATATCGGCGTTGTCCGGTTCCACCGCCTGGGCGAACGCGAGGTTACTTTGGGTGTACTCGTGGGTGCAGTACACCAGGGTGTCGGCGGGCAGGGCGGCCAACCGTTCGAGGGAGGCGTACATCTGTTCCGGCGTGCCTTCGAACAGGCGACCGCAACCGGCGGCGAACAGGGTGTCGCCGCAAAACAGCACGCCCTGGTGATAAAAGGCAATATGGCCCAGGGTGTGGCCGGGCACCGTATAAATGTCGAAGTCCCAGCCGAGCACCGTGATGCGGTCGTTGTCGTTCAACGCCACGTCGCGTGCCGGGATCTTCTCGCCGGCCGGGCCGTAGACCTTGGCGTCGGTCACGCCTTTGAGCTGTTCGACACCGCCGACGTGATCATGGTGGTGGTGGGTGATGAGGATATCGCTGAGGCGCCAGCCAGGGTTCTGCTTGAGCCAGGCCAGCACAGGTGCCGCGTCGCCGGGGTCGACCACGGCGCAGCGTTGGGTGCTTGGGTCCTGTAACAACCAGATGTAGTTATCGGTGAAGGCGGGCAGGGCACTGATCTGTATCATTCTTCGATTCGCCAAGCTGAACACATTGGTGCATCTTAGAACGTCTAGGCGAGTTGGAGAATGCAATGACTGATAAAGCGTTCGCCCAGGCTGATCCTGAGTGGCTGGCCCTGATCAGCGCAGCCCGTGAATGGCTGTCCGGTCCCATCGGGCAATTTCTGCTGGACGAAGAGCGGCGCATGCTCGAGGACGAGCTGGGCCGGTTCTTTGGTGGCTACCTGGTGCATTACGGCCCTTCGGCCGAAACGCCGCCCTCTGCGCCCCAGGTGCAGCGCAATGTGCGCTTGGGGGCACCGTTGCCGGGGGTGGAGATTGTCTGCGAAGAACAGGCCTGGCCGTTGAGCGAGCACGCTGCTGACGTGGTGGTGTTGCAGCATGGCCTGGATTTCTGCCTGTCGCCCCATGGCTTGCTGCGCGAAGCGGCGAGCAGCGTACGACCCGGTGGCCATTTGTTGATTGTGGGGATCAACCCCTGGAGCAGTTGGGGCTTGCGCCATGCGTTCGCCCACGACGGCCTGCGCCAGGCGCGCTGTATCTCGCCGCAACGGGTGGGCGACTGGCTGAACCTGTTGGGCTTCGCGCTGGAGAAACGCCGCTTCGGGTGCTATCGTCCGCCGCTTGCGTCGACCAAGTGGCAAGGCCGCCTGGCCGGTTGGGAGCGCCGCGCAGGTGCCTGGCAGTTGTCGGGTGGCGGCTTCTATCTGCTGGTGGCGCGCAAGATCGTGGTTGGGCTGCGGCCGGTGCAGCAGGTGCGTCGCGAGCCGATGGGCAAGCTGGTGCCGATCCCGATGGCCAAGGTCAACCGCAAGCAAAGCGATGCGTAACCCTTTTCTAGCATGAATACCGAGTAACCGATGACCGATAGCGTAGAACTCTTCACCGATGGCGCCTGCAAGGGCAACCCGGGCCCTGGCGGCTGGGGCGCGTTGCTGGTGTGCAAGGGCGTGGAGAAAGAGTTGTGGGGCGGTGAAGCCAACACCACTAACAACCGCATGGAGCTGATGGGCGCCATTCGCGGCCTGGAAGAACTCAAGCGCCGTTGCAACGTGCTGCTGGTGACCGATTCGCAATACGTGATGAAAGGCATCAACGAGTGGATGGTCAACTGGAAGAAGCGCGGTTGGAAGACGGCGGCCAAGGAACCGGTGAAAAATGCCGACCTGTGGCAACTGCTCGATGAGCAATGCAACCGCCACGACATTACCTGGAAATGGGTGCGCGGGCACATCGGCCACCCCGGCAACGAGCGCGCCGATCAGCTGGCCAACCGAGGCGTAGACGAAGTGCGTGGCTACAAGCAGAGCTGATCGCGACTCACGTGTTAACATCGCGCGCCTTGATTCACACCACACTGCATACCACACCGTTGAGAGCTGAACCCTGATGGCCATCCGATCTGTTGTACTCGATACCGAAACCACCGGCATGCCGGTGACCGACGGCCACCGGATCATTGAAATCGGCTGTGTCGAATTGATGGGTCGTCGCCTCACTGGTCGCCACTTCCACGTCTACCTGCAACCGGACCGCGACAGTGATGAAGGCGCGATCGGCGTCCACGGTATCACTGACGAATTCCTCAAGGGCAAGCCGCGTTTTGCCGAAGTGGCCGATGAGTTCTTCGAGTTCATCAATGGCGCGCAGCTGATCATCCATAACGCGGCGTTCGACGTCGGCTTCATCAATAACGAATTCGCCCTGATGGGGCAGACTGATCGCGCAGACATTTCGCAGCACTGCACCATCCTCGATACCTTGATGATGGCCCGTGAGCGTCACCCGGGCCAGCGCAACAGCCTCGATGCCTTGTGCAAGCGCTATGGCGTCGACAACTCCGGCCGTGAACTCCACGGCGCCTTGCTCGACTCCGAGATTCTCGCCGACGTCTACCTGACCATGACCGGCGGGCAGACCAGCCTGTCCCTGGCCGGTAATGCCTCCGATGGCAGTGGCTCGGCGGAAGGCTCGGGTAACCGTCCTTCGGAAATCCGCCGCCTGCCGGTTGATCGCAAGCCCACGACCATCATTCGCGCCAGTGAGCAGGACCTGGCCGAGCATGTGGCGCGGCTGGAGGCGATTGCCAAGTCGGCGGGTGCGCCAGCGTTGTGGACCCAACTGACCCAACAATAACCCTGGTTGCACATCCTCCACCTGTGGGAGCCGCTATCGCGCGCAAGCCAGCTCCCACAGTCGATCTTAAGTGCCTTTGAAATCTTCATTCGCCACATCCACTCCCAGCTTCTACCCTTGAGTGCATAGCCCTCAGGACTACAAGCACTCATGTATAAAGACCTGAAGTTCCCCGTCCTTATCGTGCACCGCGACATCAAGGCCGACACCGTTGCCGGTGACCGGGTCCGAGGCATCGCCCGAGAGCTGGAACAAGAGGGCTTCAGTATCATCGAGGCAGTGGACTACGCCGAAGGCCGACTGGTGGCTTCCACCCATCATGGCCTGGCCTGCATGCTGATCGCCGCCGAAGGGGCTGGCGAGAATACCCATCTGTTGCAAAACATGGTCGAGCTGATCCGGCTCGCGCGCCTGCGGGCGCCCAACTTGCCGATCTTTGCCCTGGGCGAGCAAGTCACCCTGGAGAATGCGCCGGCCGATGCCATGAGCGAACTCAACCAACTGCGTGGCATTCTCTACCTGTTCGAAGACACCGTGCCGTTTCTCGCCCGTCAAGTCGCCCGCGCGGCCCGCACTTACCTGGATGGCCTGTTGCCGCCGTTCTTCAAAGCGCTGGTGCAGCACACCGCTGACTCCAACTATTCCTGGCACACCCCTGGCCACGGCGGCGGCGTGGCCTATCGCAAGAGCCCGGTGGGGCAGGCGTTCCATCAGTTCTTCGGGGAGAACACCCTGCGTTCGGATTTGTCGGTGTCGGTGCCCGAGCTGGGATCGCTGCTGGACCACACTGGGCCCCTGGCTGAAGCCGAAGCCCGCGCCGCGCGTAACTTTGGCGCCGACCACACCTTCTTCGTGATCAACGGCACGTCCACCGCCAACAAGATCGTCTGGCATTCCATGGTCGGGCGCGATGACCTGGTGCTGGTGGACCGCAACTGCCACAAGTCGGTGCTGCATTCGATCATCATGACCGGCGCCATCCCGCTTTACCTGTGCCCGGAGCGTAACGAGCTGGGGATCATCGGCCCGATTCCCCTGAGTGAGTTCAGCCCCGAATCGATCCGCGCCAAGATCGACGCCAGCCCGTTGACCCGTGGGCGTGCGCCGAAGGTGAAGATGGCGGTGGTCACCAACTCCACCTATGACGGCCTGTGCTACAACGCCGAATTGATCAAGCAACAATTGGGCAACAGCGTGGAGGTGCTGCATTTTGACGAAGCCTGGTACGCCTACGCGGCGTTTCATGAGTTCTTCGCCGGCCGCTATGGCATGGGCACTTCGCGTACGCCGGACAGCCCGCTGGTGTTCACTACCCACTCCACCCACAAGCTGCTGGCGGCATTCAGCCAGGCTTCGATGATCCATGTGCAGGACGGCGGCGCGCGCCAGTTGGACCGTGACCGTTTCAATGAAGCGTTCATGATGCATATCTCCACCTCGCCTCAATACAGCATCATTGCCTCGCTGGATGTGGCCTCGGCGATGATGGAGGGCCCGGCCGGGCGATCGCTGCTGCAGGAAATGTTCGACGAGGCGCTGAGCTTCCGCCGGGCACTGGCCAACCTGCGCCAGCACATTGCTGCCGAGGATTGGTGGTTTTCCATTTGGCAGCCGCCGTCTGTGGCGGGTATCGACCGGGTCGTCACCGCAGATTGGCTGCTGCATCCCCAGGATGACTGGCATGGCTTTGGTGATGTCGCCGAGGACTACGTGCTGCTGGACCCGATCAAAGTGACGCTGGTGATGCCCGGCCTCAACGCTGGCGGCGCTCTGAGCGATTGCGGGATTCCGGCGGCCGTGGTCAGCAAGTTCCTCTGGGAGCGTGGCCTGGTGGTCGAAAAGACCGGGCTGTATTCCTTCCTGGTGCTGTTTTCTATGGGCATTACCAAAGGTAAATGGAGTACCTTGCTCACCGAGTTGCTGGAGTTCAAGCGCAGCTATGACGCCAACATCAGCCTGGCCAGTTGCCTGCCATCCGTGTTTGCCCAAGGCCCTACACGCTATCAGGGCCTGGGCCTGCGCGACCTGTGCGACCAACTGCATAGCTGTTACCGTAGCAACGCCACCGCGAAACACCTCAAACGAATGTATACGGTGCTACCGGAAATCGGCATGAAACCCGCCGACGCCTACGACCAACTGGTCAAGGGGGAAGTGGAGGCGGTTTCCATCGATGCCTTGCCAGGGCGCATCGCAGCCGTGATGCTGGTGCCTTACCCGCCCGGTATTCCGTTGATCATGCCGGGCGAGCGCTTTACCGAGTCAACGCGCTCGATCATTGACTACCTGGCCTTCGCCCGGACGTTCGATAGCAGTTTTCCCGGTTTTGTCGCCGATGTTCATGGGTTGCAACACGAAGATGACGGCAGAGGTCGTTGTTACACCGTCGATTGCATCAAGGGTTAGGGATGTTTATGCAAGCTGTAATGAACCCGAAGTATCCGGGGCTCAGTGTTCGGGTCGCCGACGAAGGCTTTGATGCCTACGTGTGGGGCAATGACTTCAGCTTCGAGGTCAGTGGCTATGGTGAGCCGCAGATGGGCAAGCGTGTCGATCAATGGCCCGTGGAGCGCATCCTGCCGTACCGCAAGTGCTATGGCATTGACCCGGAGGAATTCGCCAGTTTTCGCGATGCCCCCGACAGCGCCATCTTCATGGCTTACCTTGACGATCGACCGGTTGGGCACATCGTGGTCAGCACCAATTGGAACGGCTTTGCCCATGTCGACGAATTGGCCGTGGTCTTGCCTGCACGGCGCCATGGGGTGGCCAAGGCGCTGTTGGATGTGGCGCAGTTCTGGAGCCGCAAGAAAAACCTGCCCGGCATGATGCTCGAAACCCAGAACAACAACCTCGGGGCCTGTCGGTTGTACGAGCGTTGTGGCTACGTGATGGGCGGCATCGACCACCTGCGCTATCGCGGTATCGACCCGCAAACCCGTGAAGTGGCGATTTTCTGGTATCGGTTGTTCAAGAGCGAAGTCGACAAGGCTTAACCCAGCAACAAGCCTTCAGCCTTCTGTGTGACAATCTCCAGCAGCGCATTCAGCGCCGGGGAGGTCACGCCATCCTTGAGGGTCAGCGCATACAGGCTGACCATGATCGGCGGCGACACCGGGCAGGCATCCAGCCCAGCTTCGCGTGCGCCGAACGCGGTAAACGGGTCGACAATCGCCAGGCCTTCGCCTGCTTCGACCATGCTGCGCATCATCTGGTAGGTTTGAACACGGGTCTGCACCACAGGAAGCGGGCGCAACGCTTGCAGCTTGGCGTCCAGCAGGCGGCTGAGCGGGTCCTGGCCTTCGAGGCCGATCATCGATTGCCCCGCCAGGTCCTGTAAGGCGATGTACTTCTGCTTGGGCTTGAGCCAGCCATGGGGGGCGAGCAACTGCAGTTTGCCCTGGGCCAGCACGGTGCTTTGGATCTGTGGGTGTTCCGGGTCATGCAGGCTCAAGCCTACCTCGGCTTCGTGCAGCAGCAGGCTCCTGACGATCTCGCGGGTCGGCTGGCTCGACAGGTTGCACGGAGTGTCCTGGAAGCGCCGGCGCAGCACCGCAATGCTTTGCGGCAGCAGTTGATTGGCCAGGGGGGGCGTGCAGAGGGCGCGCAGGGTTGGCGCTTGATGGTGTTTCAAGCGGCCGGCCAGGCGTTGAACCGGTTCCAGCGCCTCATACACATGGGCGATTCCTGCCTGCAGCTCCAGGGTTTCCCGGGTGGCTTGCAAGCGTCCGCGCACGCTGGCGAACAACATGAAGCCCAATTGCGCCTCGGCTTCCTTGAGCGCCGCGTCCACATCGCCCACGGGGAGTTGCAACCACTCGGCGGCCAGGCCAGGGTGTCCGGTCTGCAAGATGGCCTGAATCACTTCGATATGACGTAAACGCATCGCCGGAGTCTATGTGCAGCGGGCCGGGGATTCAATAGAATGGCTGCGCTGATCATCAACGACCAAAAGCCGGCTACCGGCGTTAACAACAAAAACAGGTCTGGTCTCAAATGCCTCTACCCTCGATTCTCGGGGTAACGGCCAAGCAACTGCTGGTCTTGGTGACCGTGGGGTGCGTGGCTGCTTATCTCTTCAACACTCAAAACGAAACCCTGCCGGAAAACCTGGCACTTGAAGCCTTTATCCGGTCCCAGGAACAGGTCGTCGATCAGGTGGGCGCGGTGCTGGGCATTGAACTGGTCAGGCAAGTGGTTGCGCATCCCGGTTACAACACGGCGGGCTATCAGCGTTCTATGTTCGCGGTGGAGGGCGAGCGCGGGCGGTTGGTGGTGACGTTGAAGAAGGTCGAGGGGGAGCAGGGCATCGAGGTCACGGAGATCCGTCGTCCGTGATCACCCCAGCCCAGTCAATGCCGTCAATGGCCAGGACTGAGCAGGTGGATAGGGCGGGATCTTATGACGCGAGGGTGTTTTGCGACTCGCGCACGAGAATGGTGCCCGATTGAATCAACTTGAATTCGTCGCCTTCCAGCTTTTCTACACGGTCGCCAATGGCCAGCTTGTAGGTGGTGGTAGGTGCCGAGCCAGCCAGGTCGCCTTGCGCCGGGTTGGATTCCTGGAACTCATGCACCGAATACACGCGTCCTTCTGCGTCTCTGGCATGAAACTGTCCGACTAGTACTGCTGCCATCTGTTTAGAACCTCTGGAGATAAACACTCTATTTGCGGTTCTGTAGACCGTCATGGAGCGGGGTAGTTTACTTACGGAATAAAAATACTATTCGCTGATCTTTTCAGGCTATTCCTACGCATCACGCTGCGAAGCAAGCGGCCTCGGGATTATCAAAACCCTCTGGTGAACACGTCGCGAAGACTCTATAACTACAAGCTCCTTTAGTCAGACGTCGGGAAACCCCAATGAGCAAGGTCTACACCGTAGCCGTCCTGGTTGGCAGCTTGAGAAAAGACTCGATCAACCGCAAGGTCGCCCTGGCATTGGCCGAACTGGCCCCTGCCAACCTGAAGTTGAACATTGTGGAAATTGGCGATTTGCCGCTCTACAACGAAGACATTGACGCCGCGACTCCGCCGGCAGCCTACAGTACTTTCCGCAAGCACGTGAGCTCATCCGACGCGGTGTTGTTCGTGACGCCGGAATACAACCGCTCCGTCCCCGCTCCGCTGAAGAATGCCATCGACGTCGGATCCCGTCCCTATGGGCAAAGCGCCTGGAGTGGCAAACCGGGTGCGATCATCAGCGTATCGCCGGGTGCCATCGGTGGTTTTGGGGCCAACCATCACCTGCGCCAGTCGCTGGTCTTCCTCGATGTGCCGTGCATGCAGCAGCCGGAAGCTTATCTGGGCGGCGCGGGCAGCGTGTTCGATGACGCTGGGCAGGTGTCTGAAAAGACCAAGCCGTTCCTGCAGGCGTTCATTGATGCATACGGTCAGTGGGTGGAGAAACAGAAGGGCTGATGCAAACTTGCCTGTAGGGGCCGGCAAGCCGGCACCTACAGGAGAGGGGGTTAGCGCAGCCAGTTGGTGCGTGCCAGTTCGATCACTTCATCGCCACGTCCGCTCATGACCGCCTTGAGCATGTACAGGCTGAAACCCTTGGCCTGTTCCAGCTTGATGGTCGGCGGCATGACCAATTCCTGGGTCGCAGTGACCACGTCCACCAGCACCGGCCCGTCATGGGCCAGGGCGCGGCGCAGGGCGGGTTCCAGGTCCTCTGACTGCTCCACGCGAATACCCAGGATGCCCATGGCGTTGGACATGGCCGCGAAGTCCGGGTTTTTCAGCTCGGTGCCCGCGTCCAGGTAGCCTGCCGCTTTCATTTCCATGGCGACAAACCCCAGTGACGAGTTATCGAACACGATGACTTTCACCGGCAGTTTCAGCTGTGCCAGCGAGATAAAGTCCCCCATCAACATGGCAAAGCCGCCATCGCCGGACATCGAAATCACTTGGCGATCCGGGAAAGCTGCCTGTGCGCCGATGGCCTGGGGCATCGCGTTGGCCATGGAACCGTGGTTGAACGAACCGATCAGGCGACGCTTGCCGTTCATCTTCAAATAGCGCGCCGCCCACACGGTCGGCGAACCGACGTCGGCGGTGAAAATGGCATCTTCATCCGCCAGTTCGCTGAGCAGGCGTGCCACGTACTGCGGGTGGATCGGCCGATTGGCCTTCGACGGTTGTGCCAGGTCGTCCAGCCCCTGGCGGGCTTTTTCATAATGCTTCAAGGAGGTCTCGAGAAAGCTGCGATCGGTCTTGCGCGTCAGGCGAGGCAGCAGGGCGCCGATGGTTTCACTGACATCGGCGGCAATGCCCAGGTCCAGCGTCGCACGACGACCCAGGGCCTGCGGGTTGCGGTCAACCTGGATGATCTTGGCGTCGGTCGGGTAGAACTGGCGGTAGGGGAAGTCGGTGCCGAGCATGATCAACGTGTCGCAGTCGAGCATGGCGTGGTAGCCCGAGCTGAAGCCGATTAGGCCGGTCATGCCCACATCGAACGGGTTGTCCCACTCCACATGTTCCTTGCCGCGCAGGGCATGCACCACAGGGGCACCCAGCGCGTCGGCCAAGGCGACGACCTGGTCATGGGCGCCCGCGCAACCGCTGCCGCACAGCAGGGTGACTTTCTGGCTGCTGTCCAGAATGTCGGTGAGGCGTTGCAGGTCCTGCTCCGCAGGCAGGGTGCGCGGCGCGTGCAGGGCCGGCCAGGGCTTGAGTGTGTCCTCGACCTCTAGCAGCGACACATCGCCGGGAATCACCACGACCGCCACGCCACGGTTGAGGATCGCCGAACGCATGGCGCGATGCAGCACGTGGGGCATCTGCTCGGGGTTGGAGACCAGCTCGATAAAGTGGCTGCACTCCTTGAACAGTTCCTGGGGATGAGTTTCCTGGAAGTAGTTCAGGCCGATCTCCGAGGACGGGATCTGCGCGGCAATCGCCAGCACCGGCACATGGTTGCGATGGCAGTCGAACAGGCCATTGATCAAGTGCAGGTTGCCCGGTCCGCAGCTGCCGGCGCACACCGTCAGCTCGCCCGTGGCGGCCGCTTCGGCACCCGCGGCGAACGCCGCCACTTCCTCGTGACGCACATGCATCCATTCGATGCTGTCCATGGTGCGCAGGGCGTCTGTGAGGCCGTTGAGGCTGTCGCCGGTCAGGCCCCAGATGCGCTTGATGCCCGCCTGTTCAAGGGTGGTCGCCAACTGCTGGGCCAGGTTGATTTTCGCCATGAAGAACTCCAATCGTCAGTGAGGTTAAAAACTGCTGATCAATAGGGGACAGTTCGATCACGGCGAATGCTCCGCTCTTAACGTGAAGATTGCGTCATGGCCGCACGGTATTGCCGCGTGCGCCGGGCAATGAACCATTGGTCACGGACCAGCGCAACGCACGGGGCGACTCTGGCCCTGGGCAGCAGGCCGCGGCTGAGTCGGCGCATCTGGTAGCGCACTACGGCGAGGACAGCGAGGGAGGCCAGGGGTTTGCGCTTCCAGTCGATCGGCTTGAGCTGCGGGTTGGGGTCGCGACCTTCGCGCCAGTGTTGGATCAGTTGCGGCTCCAACGTCAGGGCCGTGGCGATACCGGCCATGGCGATGCCGCTGTCCAGCACGTGCTGCACGACCGGTAGGCGGCGAATCCCGCCGGTAACCATGACCGGCATGGTGGCGATGGTTGCAAGCGACGTGGCCATTTCCAGGAAGTACGCTTCGCGGGCCAGGGTACGACCGTCCCGTGCCTCGCCTTGCATGGCTGGTGCTTCGTAGCTGCCACCGGACAACTCCAGCAGGTCGATAGGCAGTGGGTTGAGCATTTCGACCACGGCACGTGCATCGGCCTCTGCGAAGCCGCCGCGCTGGAAGTCTGCGGAGTTGAGTTTGACGGCCACGCAGAACGAAGGGCTGACACTGGCGCGTACCGCACGGACCACTTCCAGGAGCAAGCGCGCGCGGTTTTCCAGCGAGCCGCCCCAGCGGTCGGTGCGCTGGTTGCTCAAGGGTGAGAGAAACTGGCTGATCAGGTAGCCGTGGGCACCATGGATTTGCACGCCGGTAAACCCGGCTTTCTCGGCCAGGCGTGCGCTGATGGCGAAGCGTTTGATCACATCCTGGATATCGCCTTCGGCCATGGCCTTGGGTTTGGCGAACATCTTCGAGAAACCGCCCAGGTCAAGCGCGACGGCGGAAGGTGCCACGGCTTGCTGGCGCAAGTTGGCCGGGGTCTGGCGCCCCGGGTGGCTGAGCTGTACCCAGAAGTGCACGTGCCTGGCCCGAGCCACATCGGCCCATTCGCGAAAGCTGTCCAGCTGCTGCTCGTCCTCGAGGGCGACGCCGCCCGGGCCGGTCATGGCGCGGCGGTCGATCATCACGTTGCCGGTGATCAACACGCCAGGCTCACCATCCGCCCAGGCCTTGTACAGCTGCATCAATTCACGCGAAGGCGCCTGCCGGTGATCCGCCATGTTTTCTTCCATCGCAGCCTTGGCGATACGGTTGGAGAGGACTTGGCCGTTGGGCAGTTGCAAGGGTTCAAAGGGGGACATGGATTGACTCCTGGGCGGGGGAGGCCTCAGGCTAAGCTTAAAGTTAACTTTAATGTCAAGCAGGTGCGGCGATGAATATTGGTGAGCTGGCAAGACAGAGTGGGCTGGCGGCGTCGCGCATACGGTTCTACGAGTCCGAGGGCCTGATCACCCAGGTAGGGCGCCAGGCCAATGGCTATCGACGCTATGCGCCTGAAGCCTTGCAGGCACTGCAACTGATCCAGAGCGCGCAACAGGCCGGGTTTACCTTGCAGGAGCTCAAGGCACTGATGCCGGCGCCGGGTGAGCACAAGCGTGAGGCATTGATCGAGGCGCTGGAGCGCAAGGTTGCACAGATCGAAGGCATGCAGGCGCAGTTGGCGCATAGCAAGGCGCAATTGCTGGGCGTGATTGAGGCGGTGCGGGCGCAGCCGGAAGGCGTGCCGTGTTCCATGGGGCAAAAACAGGTGCTGGCGTCGATCAAGACCAAGCCATAAAAAAAGCCCTGGCATGCCAGGGCTTTTTTATGTGCGCACGCTTAGCGGCGACGGAACAGCGGCAGTGGCTCATCCGTTGCAGCCTGGTACGTCACCGAGAAGTCCTTGAGGCTTTCCAGCGCGTCGTAGGGGTCTTTGTCGGCGCGCAAGGCGAAGGCATCGAACCCGCAGCGGCGCAGGTAGAACAGTTGGTCGCGGAGCACGTCGCCAATCGCACGCAGCTCGCCTTTGTAACCGTAGCGGTCACGCAGCAATCGGGCGTTGGAGTAGTTGCGACCGTCGGTGAAGGCCGGGAAGTTCAGGGCGATGACCTGGAAGTGTGCCACGTCTTCACCGATTTCCTCGGCTTCTTCGTCGGCGTCCAGCCACACGCCCAGGCCACCGTCGCGGGCCTTGAGGGCGTGACCGTGTTCGCGCCACAGGGCCAGTGGCACGATCAAGTCGTCGCAGTTTGAAATGCCGTCGAAGCTCGCGTCCTTGGGCAGCAGGTGCCAGGTTTCGTCGACGACTTCGTTGTTCTTAATGATTCGCTGCATAGACGCGCTCCTTGAACAGGTCAATGCCGATGCGCTGGTAGGTGTCGATGAATCGCTCATCTTCGGTGCGCTGTTCGATGTACACGTCGATCAGCTTGCCGATCACCTCGGGCATGGCTTCCTGGGCGAAGGATGGGCCGAGGATCTTACCCAGGCTCGCATCGCGGCTGGCGCTGCCACCCAGGGACACTTGGTAGAATTCTTCGCCTTTCTTGTCAACGCCCAGGATGCCGATGTGCCCGACGTGGTGGTGACCACAGGCGTTCATGCAACCGGAGATGTTCAGGTCGAGCTCGCCGATGTCGAACAGGTAGTCCAGGTCGTCGAAGCGGCGCTGGATCGATTCGGCAATCGGGATCGACTTGGCGTTGGCCAGCGAGCAGAAGTCGCCACCCGGGCAGCAGATGATGTCCGTCAACAGGCCGATGTTCGGGGTGGCGAAACCCCCTTCGCGCAGTTCGCCCCACAGGGTGAACAGTTGGCTCTGCTCGACGTCCGCGAGAATGATGTTCTGCTCGTGGGAGGTGCGCAGTTGGCCAAAGCTGTAGCGCTCGGCCAGGTCGGCGACGGCGTCCAGCTGCTTGTCGGTGATATCGCCCGGTGCGACACCAGTGGGCTTGAGCGACAGGGTCACTGCGACATAACCCGACTTCTTGTGCGCCAGGGTGTTGCGAGTGCGCCAGCGTGCAAAGCCTGGGTGCTCCTTATCGAGCGCTGCCAACTCGGCGTCCTGATTGGTCAGGGCCTTGTACTCAGGGTCGACGAAATGCTTGGCCACACGGTGCACTTCGGCTTCGGTCAGGGTGGTCTGGCCGCCGCGCAGGTGTTCCATCTCGGCGTCGACTTTCTGGGCGAAGACCTCGGGAGTCAGCGCCTTGACCAGGATCTTGATCCGGGCCTTGTACTTGTTGTCACGACGGCCGTAGCGGTTGTAGACCCGCAGGATCGCGTCGAGGTAGCTCAACAGGTCCTGCCACGGCAGGAATTCATTGATAAAGGCACCGACCACTGGGGTACGGCCGAGGCCGCCACCCACCAGGACACGGAAGCCCAGCTCGCCGGCGTCATTGTGCACCGGCTCCAGGCCGATATCGTGCACTTCGATGGCGGCGCGGTCCGAGGTCGAGCCATTGATGGCGATCTTGAACTTGCGCGGCAGGTAGGCGAATTCGGGGTGGAAGGTGGTCCATTGGCGGACGATTTCGCACCAGGGGCGTGGGTCGATCAGCTCGTCGGCAGCAACACCGGCGAATTGGTCAGTGGTCACGTTGCGCAGGCAGTTACCGCTGGTCTGAATAGCGTGCATCTGCACGGTAGCCAGTTCAGCCAGGATGTCCGGCACATCTTCCAGGGCCGGCCAGTTGAACTGTACGTTCTGGCGGGTACTGATGTGGGCATAGCCTTTGTCGAAGTCGCGGGCAATCTTGGCCATCATGCGCGCCTGGCGCGACGTCAGTTGGCCATAGGGCACGGCCACCCGCAGCATCGGCGCAAAGCGCTGAACATAAAGGCCATTTTGCAGGCGCAGAGGGCGGAACTCTTCTTCGCTCAGTTCACCTGCTAGGTAGCGTCGGGTCTGATCACGGAACTGCTTGACGCGGTCCTCGATGATGCGCTGATCGTATTCGTCGTATACGTACATATAGGTCCTGTTCTCGGCAAATCTGCGCGCACGGCCGCGCACTCCCAACGGAGCCGGCGCACGATACCAGTTTGCGTTTATGCGCAAAAGTGATGTTTGAGTATATGCAAATAACCAAATTGACTAATGAGAACCGTTATTGCCATACCCACATTTGTCATGCGGGCAATCATCAACTTTACTGTGCTCGTGTCTTCGTTCAATCACCTATAAAACCGACAAGAGGCGATGCGATGAGCAATCCGACAAAAGCCCGTAAACCCGACAGTACCGTGGACGCCTGGGCCATTCTGTTCCTGATTATCCTGGTGGTAGGGACCGCGGTGTTCTGGGTCAGCCACCAATAAAGACGGTCGATTGAGTCTCGATTGACTGTCGGATTGCCACTATCATGGCGTCCACTGTTCAAGGCTCAAATAACCATGTTCAAGGTTTTGATTGCGTGTGTGTGGTTGCTGGTATCGACGGTAGGGGCCATGGCCCATGCCACGTCGGTGGTGTTTCTCAACCCAGGCACATCGACGGAAACCTTCTGGGTCAGCTACGCGCAATTCATGCAGGCCGCAGCCAAGGACCTCGGCCTGGATTTGCGCGTGCGTTATTCCGAGCGCGATACCAACAACACGCTGGTCCAGGCGCGTGAAGCCCTACAAGGCAGCGAGCGGCCCGACTACCTGGTGCTGGTGAACGAGCAATACGTCGCACCGCAAATCCTGCGCATGGCCGAGGGCAGCGGGGTCAAGCTGCTGGTGGTCAACAGCGCGCTGACCGCCGACCAAATGCAATTGCTGGGCTCGCGCAGCGGCATTCAGTTGATCGGTAGCCTGGTCGCCGACGACGAACAGGCGGGCTACCTGATGCTCAGCGATCTGTTGCGTCAGCATGGCCCGGTTGCCCCCGGCCAATCCCTCGACCTGCTGGCATTTTCCGGGTCCAAGACCACCCCGGTGGCTCAGTTGCGCGAGCGCGGCATGCGCCGGGCACTGGCCGAGCATCCCGAGGTGCGCCTGCGCCAGTTGGTCTACGGTGAATGGAGTCGCCAGCGCGCCTTCGAGCAAGCCACGCTGCTGTTCAAGCGCTACCCGCAGACGGCGCTGGTGTGGTCGGCCAACGACCAGATGGCGCTGGGGGCCATGCAGGCGCTGCAGGCCAGTGGTGGAATGCCCGGCAAGGACGCGTTGTTCAGTGCAGTCAACAGCTCACCCGAGATCTTGCAGGCGCGCCTGGAGGGGCAGGTGTCGAGCTTGGTCGCCGGGCACTTCACCGTGGGCGGGTGGGCCATGGTATTGATCAATGACGATGCCAAGGGCGTAGACATTGGCGCCTATGGCGGGCGTGACCGTCAGCTGGCGTTGTTCCAGCTGATTGATGCCGGCCAGGCGCGACGCTTGCTGGGCCCAACACCGTCGGTGAATTTTCGTGCGCTGTCTGCGCAAGGCAAGCCGACGTCCTACCGTTACCCTTTCAGCCTGCAGTTGTTACTGCGCTAGACCCCGGCCAGGTGCAGCACCAGTTTGACGATCGCAAACAGGGCCAGTGCAAACACCGCCGTGAACAGGATGCCCAGGATCACGAAGTGACTGGGCTTGCCGTGGGAAAAGTCACGGGCGCGATTCTTTCCGCTCTGTACGCCGAATGCTGCGGCCATCACGCTATGCAACATCTGCCAGAACGTTGGTGGCTTGTTGGGTGAGTCGTCCATAAAACCCTCGCCATGCGGATCAAGTCGATCCTGAGCAAGCATAGTCAATTCCCGTGGGCAGGCCACAACAGTGCACCGCTTCGAGGCGCCTGGGGCGTGATTTTCTGATGCATCTTCATGACGCATCAGGAAACCGCAACATGCCCACACCCTCGCTTCACGCTCCGTTCATCCAGTCCCGCCTTCCTGGGTGGATCAAACACCTGGCCGCGCCCGACATCGAGGCGTTGAACCGCGCCCGCGACCCGGTGCAGCGCTTCCAGGCGAGATACCCCGAGGCGTTCGCCGCCGCCAGCCCGCTCCTGCGCCAGGCCCTGATCGACAGCGGCGTGCGGCGCCAGGCGTCAAGCCAGGCATTGGCCACGGTGCTGAAAGACTTGAAAGGCATCACCGAATTTGCCGAGCCGCTGTTGGTCGAGGCGTTACGCAAGCGGTTCGGCGTGGCGCCGGATGTCAACGGCACCGCGCTTTTTCATATGCGCGCGCCCAATCGCCTGGAACAGCAGTCGCTGTTGCAAGCGGCGCTGCGCAATTTCGAGGCCGATGAGCCGTTCGATGAGGTCGCGCTGCAGGAAACCAGTGCGCTCGCGCCGGCGGGGTCGCTGGAACAAATCCTTTACGATGAAAGCCAGCGTTATCCGTTTGCGAAAGTGCGCTACCACGTGCGCGACAAGCTGGCGATCAAACCTGCGGAATTCGCCGACCTGTGCCGTCAACTGGATCTGGGCCGGCAATATCAGCAACACCTGAGCACTGTGTTTGGCGCGCCAGCCAGCACTGCACAGGTGCGCCGGCAGACGATAGAGGCCAACAAGGATGCATGGCGGGTGCACGCTCACACCGCCCGAATGCGTTCGGTGATCAGTGCCAGCGCCTACGCGGCGTTGCTGGCGATAATCGATGGCATGCCCACCCCCAGGCTCGACGGTGCGCAGGTCACTTACAGCCAGTTGAACCTGCTGGGCTCTGACGTGAGCGACCTGGTGATCATCGGTAGCGTCTCGCGCAAACCGCTACCGGGGTTGGACACGCTGATTGACCTGTTTTTGCCGCAAGCCAAGCTGATCAAACCGCTGATCGGCGATAGTCGCATCATTGTGTGCATCCCCGGCGATCCGCTCGACCCGATCAGGGAGTATGCCTCGCTCAAGGCCTTCGCCACGCAGTTGGCAATCAAGCTGCGCTCACCAGGTTATCAGCGCTTTTTTGCCGGCCGGCTGCCCCTGGATGAAGCCCAAACCTTCTTGCGACGCCTCAAAAGCCAGTTGAAGACCAACCGCTGGAATCCGAACCCTGTGCCGCCTGGGCCGAACTACAACCCCGCTGCCTTCGCCTCGGGGATGTACGAAGAAGTCTGGAGCGACGATGTCGATCTGCATGCCAAAGAGGCGTTCATAGAGACCGACGTGTTCGCTCATCTCTACGACAAGCACCTTGAACGGGTCACGTCCAACGCCAAGCTGCTGGCCGTACCCACCGCGCAGGTGGATCACGACGCCTGGCGCAATCGCCTCAAGCATTGGGCCGAATGGGGGTTGAACGTACTCAACGTCGCGGCGTTCTTTGTGCCCGGGCTGGGCGAAGTGATGATGGTCATCACTGCCGTGCAGATCGGCTATGAGGTGTACCAAGGCGCTGAAGCGTGGAGCGTCGGAGACAGCGCGCAAGCCTGGGCGCATCTCACCTCGGTCATGCAGAACGTCGCTTCCATGGCGGCGCTGGGCGCGGTGGCGGGCAGGGCGCGGACGCTGGTGCCGTCGCCATTCGTCAACGGCATGCGCCGCGTGGTGACGCCGTTCGGCAAACTGCGCCTGTGGCATCCGGACCTTTCGACCTATAAAAGCAGCGTCTCGCTCAAGGGCCTCACGCCCAATGCCTTGGGGCAGTACACAGTGGCCGGCAAGACCTACATCTCGCTGGAGGGCAGCGCCTTCGAAAAGCGCTTCGATCCAGCGCTCAAGGAGTGGCGGATCAAGCACCCCGTCAACCAGGATGCCTACCAGCCGATTGTGCGGCACAACGGACGTGGTGCCTGGCGCCATACGCTGGAGCGGCCATTGGAATGGTCGCGCCTGAAGCTGCTGCGTCGAACCGGGCCGCACATGGAGCACCTCAGCGATGCACAGGTGGAGCAAATCGCCGATGTCAGCGGGTTCAACGACGATGGCCTGCGGGCGATGCACGTGGATCATCAGGTACCACCACCGGAGTTTTTGGAGATGGCCCGGTTGTTCGAGGTCGACCGGCAAACGGACGAGGTGATCGGCAACATCCGCGCGGGCGCCTGCCTTGGAAAGCATTGCCAGTTCATGGCGCCGCTGGCCGTGGAGATGCCCGAATGGCCGGCGGGGGAAGTGGTCGAAGTGTTCAGTGGCCCGGAACCCTGGGGCGCTTCACAGCGCTTCGGGACAGGCAGCACCCGGCCATCGATCACAATCACGCAGGCAGAGGTCAATGCGGGGAAACTGCCTGAAAAAATACTCGCAGGTCTCGATCAAGCGCAGATCACCCGCGTGTTGGGCAGTGAAGGCGCCCGGCCAGGTGTGCAGCCTGTACAGATATTGAGGGAACGTCTGGCCGATCAGGCGCAAGCCCGCAAAAAGGCCTTGTTCGAAAGCCTGTTGAGCGCTCAAGCGGTCACGGACGCCGATACCCAGGTGCTGCAACGCAGCTTTGCGTCGCTGTCGCCAGAAGCCGCGCAGCAGGTACTGGGCGATGCCAGTGCCGCAGAACTGAACCAGTTGCGCAGCACCGGGCGCGTTCCGTTGCGCTTGGCCAAGGACATTCGTGTGCATCTGCACCAGAGTTTTTTAAGCCGGGCACTGGCAGGCCTATATTTGGAAAGCCTGGCCAGCACGGCCAGCGACCGCCTGGCGCTGCACTGCCTGGAGCAACTGCCCGGCTGGTCGACGGACATCCGCGTGGAACTGCGTGCCCGCGGGATCAGGGGGCCGCTGGTGGACAGCATCGGCAGCGAACAGGCCGCGACGCGTTTTTACCTGATCAAGGGTGACGATCAGTTTCGTACGTTCGAGGCTGGCGGCAGGGCGCTGAACAGCGTACCCAAGCATGGCCGCAATCTGTTCGAGTCGCTGCTGCACGTGGTGCCCGAGACGGTGCGTGGGGCGTTGCAGGGCGAGCAAGGCGCGGCATTGCGCAAGCAGGTGGCGGACTATGCGTGCCGCCATCGTGATGAGATGTCGCGCATCCTCAAGCGTGATCCACTCAAGGGCGCAGGCGCACGCAGGGTACGGCGCCCCTCCGGGCTGCTGGGGTATGCCGCCAGCGGTGACACCGTCGGGTTTGCCGATGAGCCGTTGGTCGCCAGGGTGCGGGATGTCTATCCCAACCTTGATGATCGACAGGCGGCGCAGTTCATCCGGAGCCGCCAGTTGGCGGGTGATACCGATCAGCAGGTGTTCCATCTGCTGGAAAACCGGAGCCGGGAGTTCGAAGGCCTGCGTACGGTGCTGCAAACCTGGGTCGATGAAGGCACGGTGCGGTTTCCACAGGGGCCGAACTGGCCGACCCGACGTGTCTTCGCCGACCGCATCATCGGCTGCTGGCGAAACGGTCTGGTTCGAGGGCTGGCGCCGGCATTCGACCTTGATCTGTTGGGCGCTGATTCGTTGCCGCCGTGGGGTGCGGACTTTTCCCATGTGCGCCGGGTCAGGGCAGGCAGTGCCCAACTGGTCGATGGCACGCTGGTACAGCGCTTCTCTGCGCTTGAGTCGCTGGACATCGCCCTCGAGGCGGCAGACATGCCGGCCCTGGCAAGCAGATTGCCCGCGTGGCATGGCATCGTCGACATCAAACTCGAACTGCCGCTGATGTCGGGTGAGTATTCACCCGCATTGACCCAAGCGATCCAGCAAATGACTCAACTGACGCACTTGCACTTGAGTGGTCACCTCCCGGCGCTCGATTATGGCGCGCTGCCACATTTGCGCACCTTGAGGCTGGCAGGCAGCCTGCACGAATGGCCGGCAGGGCTGCAGGCCATCGATGGTCTTGAACTGGTGGACCTGAGCGATGTGCAGATCTCTTCGCTGCCCAGCGCTCTGTTCACGGGGCACGAGCGCTTGTGGCGTCACCTGCGATTGAACTGGAGGGCGTTGGAGCCGGCGGCGTTCCGGCAGGCCTTTGAGTACGTGCGTGGCAACGTGGACCATCTCATGGATGAGCCGTTTAGGGTCGCCCAATACAGTGAGCGTCGGCTGGAGGAACTGGTTGCGCACGACCCGGCATTCGCCGGCAACGCCCTGGCCGCATTCAGGCGCGATGGCCTCGCAGGCCAGGCGTTGCTGGATAAAGTCGAGGCGCTGCATGACGACTATCGCACCTGGAATGCATCGCTGGTGGAGTGGTTGCGTGTGGAGGGGAGGCGCGTCGAAGGCGAGCAAATGCCCCTGCGTGATCGTCAGGCTTTGGCGAACCGGCTCCGTGCTTGCTGGCGCGATGCACTGGCGGCCCGGTATGCGCCCCGTGAACCGGTGGCAGGTCCGTCCCGTGGCCGTGGCGAACCGGTAAGAGAGACGCTGGACCTGAGCGAGTACGGCGCGCTGGGTGATTTGCCGGCGCTGGGCGATACAGCGTTTCCCCAGATACGCCGCGTGATTCTGCGAGAGGCAAAACTCACGACAATGCAGGTGAATGACTTCCTGGGGCGGTTCCCTCAGGTGCGCGAACTCGACCTGAGTGGCAACCGCTTGACCGAACTGCCCGCGGTGCTGGAAAGCTTCGGGGCGCTGACCGACCTGAATCTTGCCGGCAATGAACTCAAGATCACCGCACCGACCCAGGCGCGGTTGAACCGCTTGAGCACGCTGCAACGCCTGGACCTGTCGAGGAACCGCGTCGGTCACCTGGACGTCACGTCGATGACCAACCTGGTGTACTTGAACCTGGCGCAGACCCAGGTCGCGACCTGGCCCGAAGGCATACTGGGCCTGCCACGGCTGGGCTTTCTCGACCTCAGCCATAGCGCGATAACCGGCATTCCCGAGGCGGCGCTGGTGGGGCACGACGTGCTGCTGGCGGGGACCACGTTGCGCGGTTGCCGCTTGAGTTCATCGGCGCTGGCCACGGCGCAGGCATTTGCTGAGCGCACCGGCCCCGGGCATCCCTTGGCGAGCATGTTCGCCAGGCCGTTCGGGATCGACAGGGCGGTGCTGGCGGCGGGCAGGACAGGCGGCGATCCGGCGTTCTTCCCGGTAGAGGCGTCGCAGCAACCGGACTTGCTGGTGCCACTACCGCTGGAGCCGGGAGGCGACGAGGCGCCACTGACCAGCGCCGCGCGCCTGCAACGGCTTGATCCGCAGCTTGACCTGGCGCAGGCCAGCAAGCGAATCGACGCCTGGCTGGCACAGGGCATCAGTGCCACGCAGATCGAAACTGCGCTGCGCCAGTGGCAGGTACAGCACACCCAGATGATCGAGCGCTTGAATGCCTGGATCGATGTGCCCGCCGTGCGTCATCGTAACGAGTGGGTGAATGCGACCGATCGCCGACGCGCTTCTGACCGGCTGCTGAGCTGCTGGCGAGAGACGCTGCGTGATGTGCGAGGGGACGACAGCGCGGCGAATGACTATGCCATTGATTTGAGCGGCCTGGTCCTCGGCGACCTGCCTGCGCTGCCGGTTACCTTCAACCATGTCCGGGCGCTGGACCTTGGCGGTGTTCGGCTCACGACGGCTTCGGAGGGGTTCCTGCGCGCCTTTCCCCGGCTCAACCGCCTGATACTCAACGGTAATCGCTTGGGCACATTACCCGAGGCCGTCACCCAAATGGCCGACCTGACTCAGCTGGGCCTCAATGGCAACGCGCTGGCGGCCAACGAACCGTTGCAGCGCCAACTGCAGGCTTTGACGCGCCTGCAAGTGCTGGACCTGGGCGCGAATGAGCTGGAGACGTTTGACCTCGCCGGTCTTGACCACCTGCAAAGCCTGGACTTGAGCCATAACCAGTTGCTCTTATGGCCGGTCGGTGCCCTGGAGGCGCCCGCGCTGACAAGCCTCGACCTGAGGAGCAACTACCCGATCGCCGATATTCCGCCAACTGCCTTTGAGCCGCGGCATGCCGCGTTGATGGCAGGCACCAACCTGTCGGGGAACCTGCTGCGGGAGGATGAACTCATCCGGTTGCGCGAGTATCAGCGCGAAACCGGGCGTGGGCTGGGCTTTACCGCCGAAGAGATTGACAATGACCTCGCAGGCTACGGGACCGAGTCCGACGATGATCGTCCCGACGTTCACCCTGAACTGGAGCCGGCGCAGGTGCAAAAGGCCCGCTGGTTCGAAGGCGTACCCCTCGACTCGGAAAAACATGCGATATGGGACACGGTGATCGCCCGCGACAGCACCGGTGACTTCGCGAACATACTGGCGCAACTGCGCAACACCCGAGACTTCGAACTGGATCGCGCCGACCTGGCCGGGCGAGTCTGGGAGGTGCTGTCGGCGGCCTATGGCGATGAAGCCCTGAGCGAGCGGTTGATGGCTATCGCGCGTGCCTCGAGGCATTCGGTGACCTGTGGCGATGGCCGAAGCCTGTTGTTCAACGCGCTGGAGATCGAGGTCTATGAGTTCAATGCACTGCGCGCCATCGACCCTACCGACAAGGGCCGCGCCCTGCTGAACCTGTCCAGGGGATTGTTCCGCCTGGGCCAGTTGGAGGAGGTCGCCAGGGTACGTATCCGTGATAACCCCCGCACGGATCCGGCGGAAATCCGGCTGGCGTATCGCCTCGGCCTGGCCCGGCGCCTGGCATTGCCCAGGCAGCCCAGAAGCATGCTCTACGCCAGCGTTTCAGGGGTGGAGCCAGCGGATCTCGAGGCGGCCTATACGACGATCATGGCGCGCGAGCAGACGCCGCTATTCATTGAGCAACTGGTGGGGCGCGCTTACTGGGTGGATTATCTGCAAGAGCAATACCCGGACGCGTTCGCGAAGCTTCAGCAAGGGCTGGCGGACAAGGCCTCGGCGCTGGAGGATCAGTACCCCGACATGAGTTCGGAGTATCTCCAGCGCATGGAGGCGTTGCAGAAGGCCCACGCTACTGAGCGGCAAGCGTTGATCAGCCAGCTGTCAGCGCGGGAAATTGCCGCGCTGGGCAGCTAGTCGGTCAGTTGTCGTACCCCAGGTTCGGCGCCAGCCAGCGCTCGGTCACGCTCAGGTCCTGGCTTTTGCGCGCGGTGTAGCTAGTGACCTGGTCCTTGTCGACCTTGCCCACGGCAAAGTACTGCGCCTGCGGGTGGGCGAAGTACCAGCCACTGACGGCCGCTGCCGGGAACATCGCGTAATGTTCGGTGAGGAACACGCCGCTGCGGCCCGCATGCATTTCGCGGGCTTCAGGGTCGAGCAGTTGGAACAGCTGGGCTTTCTCGGTGTGATCCGGGCAGGCCGGGTAACCGGGGGCAGGGCGGATGCCGCTGTATTGCTCCTTGATCAGCGCTTCGTTATCCAGTTGCTCGTCCTTGGCATAACCCCAGTGTTCCTTGCGCACTTGTTGGTGCAGCCACTCGGCGCAGGCCTCGGCCAAGCGGTCGGCCAGGGCCTTGACCATGATCGAGTTGTAGTCGTCGCCCGCGTCCTGGTAGGCCTTGGCGACTTCTTCGGCACCGATGCCGGCGGTGGTGATAAAGCCACCGATGTAGTCGGTCACGCCGCTGTCCTTGGGCGCGACGAAGTCGGCCAGGGAGAAGTTCGGCTTGCCGTCGGTCTTGATGATCTGCTGGCGCAGGTGGTGCAGCCGGGCAATCGGCTGGCCATCGTCGCCGTAGACTTCCAGGTCATCGTCCTGCACCTGGTTGGTCGGCCAGAAACCAAATACGGCACGGGCGCTGATGAGTTTTTCATCGATCAGCTTCTTGAGCATTTCCTGGGCATCGGCGTAGAGCGCGGTGGCGGCTTCACCGACCACTTCGTCTTCGAGGATGCGCGGGAACTTGCCGGCCAGGTCCCAGGAGATAAAGAACGGCGTCCAGTCGATGTACTCGGCCAGCACCTTGAGGTCGATATTGTCCAGCACCTTGGCACCGGTAAAGGTCGGGACCACCGGGGTGTAGGTGCTCCAGTCGAACTGCGGCTTCTTGGCGATGGCGGCCGGGTAGCTCAGGCGTTCGGTACGGGCGCTGCGGTTGGAGGTGCGTTCACGCACGTCGATGTATTCCAGGCGGGTCTTCTCGACGAAGCCGGCCTTGAGCTCCTTGGACAGCAACTGCGTGGCCACGCCCACGGCGCGGGAGGCGTCGGTGACGTAGATCACCGCATCGTTGCTGTACTTGGGCTCGATCTTCACCGCAGTGTGCGCCTTGGACGTGGTGGCGCCACCGATCATCAGCGGCAGGTGAAAGTCCTGGCGTTGCATCTCGCGGGCGACGTGCACCATCTCGTCCAGGGACGGCGTGATCAGGCCGGACAGGCCGATGATGTCGCACTTTTGTTCCTTGGCCACCTGCAGGATCTTCTCGGCCGGCACCATCACGCCCAGGTCGACGATGTCATAGCCGTTGCAACCCAATACCACGCCGACGATGTTCTTGCCGATGTCGTGCACGTCGCCCTTCACTGTGGCCATCAGGATCTTGCCCTTGGCTTCCGGCTTATCGCCCTTTTCCAGCTCGATGAATGGGATCAAGTGGGCCACGGCCTGTTTCATCACGCGGGCGGACTTGACCACCTGGGGCAGGAACATTTTGCCGGCGCCGAACAGGTCTCCGACGATGTTCATGCCGGACATCAGCGGGCCCTCGATCACTTCGATCGGGCGCGCGAATGACAACCGCGATTCCTCGGTGTCTTCGACAATGTGGGTGGTGATGCCCTTGACCAGCGCGTGCTCCAGGCGCTTGTTGACGTCCCAGCCGCGCCACTCCTCGGTCTCGGCTTCCTTGACGCTGCCGTCACCCTTGTATTTGTCGGCAATGGCCAGCAGGGCGTCGGTGCCTTCGGGCGTGCGGTTGAGCACCACGTCTTCCACGGCATCGCGCAGCTCGGCCGGGATCTGGTCGTAGATCTCCAGTTGACCGGCGTTGACGATACCCATGCTCAGGCCGTTGCGGATCGCATACAGCAGGAATACCGAGTGGATCGCCTCGCGCACCGGGTTGTTGCCACGGAACGAGAACGACACGTTGGACACGCCGCCAGAGGTCAGCGCATACGGCAGTTCATCGCGGATATAGGCGCAGGCGTTGATGAAGTCGACCGCGTAGTTGTTGTGCTCCTCGATACCGGTGGCGACCGCGAAGATGTTCGGGTCGAAAATGATGTCTTCTGGAGGAAACCCGACTTCATTCACCAGGATGTCGTAGGAGCGTTTGCAGATTTCTTTCTTGCGCGCCTCAGTGTCGGCCTGGCCGGCTTCGTCGAACGCCATCACCACCACCGCGGCGCCATAGCGCTTGCACAGCTTGGCGTGGTGAATGAACTGCTCGACACCTTCCTTCATGCTGATGGAGTTGACGATGCCCTTGCCCTGGATGCACTTGAGGCCGGCCTCGATCACTTCCCACTTGGAGGAGTCGATCATGATCGGCACGCGGGAGATGTCCGGCTCGCCGGCAATCAGATTGAGGAAGGTCACCATGGCCTTCTTCGAATCGAGCATGCCCTCGTCCATGTTGATGTCGATCACCTGGGCGCCGGCTTCCACCTGCTGCAGGGCGACTTCGAGTGCTTCGGTGTAGTTGTCTTCACGGATCAGGCGGGCGAAACGCGCGGAACCGGTGATGTTGGTACGTTCGCCGACGTTGACGAACAACGAGCTGCGATCAATGGTGAACGGCTCCAGGCCCGACAGGCGGCAAGCCTTGGGAATGTCCGGGATCTGGCGCGGCGCATAGCCGGCCACGGCCTTGGCGATGGCTTCAATGTGGCCCGGGGTGGTGCCGCAGCAGCCGCCGACGATGTTGAGGAAGCCGCTCTGGGCGAATTCTTCAATGACCTTGGCGGTTTCCGACGGCAGTTCGTCGTACTCGCCGAATTCGTTGGGCAGGCCGGCGTTGGGGTGCGCGGAAACGTGGGTGTTGGCCTTGTTCGACAACTCTTCCAGGTACGGACGCAGTTCGCTGGCGCCCAGGGCGCAGTTCAAACCTACCGAAATCGGCTTGGCGTGGGCCACGGAGTTCCAGAACGCTTCGGTGGTCTGGCCCGACAACGTGCGGCCGGAAGCGTCGGTGATGGTGCCGGAGATCATGATCGGCAGTTCGATACCCAGTTCTTCGAACACGCCTTGCACGGCGAAGATCGCGGCCTTGGCGTTGAGGGTGTCGAAGATGGTCTCGATCAGGATCAGGTCGGCGCCGCCCTCGATCAGGCCCTTGGTGGCCTCGGTGTAGTTTTCCACCAGTTCATCGAAGGTCACGTTGCGGTAGCCGGGGTTGTTCACGTCAGGCGACAGCGAGCAGGTACGGCTGGTCGGGCCGAGCACGCCAGCGACGAAGCGTGGCTTGGTGGGGTTCTCCAGGGTCTTGGCGTCGGCGATCTTGCGCGCCAGGCGTGCGCCTTCTACGTTCAGCTCGTAGGCCAGTTCTTCCATGCCGTAGTCGGCCATGGAAATGCGCGTGGCGTTGAACGTGTTGGTTTCGAGGATATCGGCACCGGCATCCAGGTAGGCTTTCTCGATGCCGCCGATCACGTCCGGACGGGTGATCACCAGCAGGTCGTTGTTACCCTTGACGTCGCTTGGCCAGTCGGCGAAGCGTTTGCCACGGTAGTCGTGCTCTTCCAGTTTGTAGCTCTGGATCATCGTGCCCATACCGCCGTCGAGGATCAGGATACGTTCCTTGAGGGCTTGATGAAGGGCTTGCAGACGAACGCTACGATCGGACATGGGACTACTCTGGTCAGGCATTACGGAGGGCGTGAATCATAGCAAACCTGTGCCGATTTAGAGCATGTGCAGGTTTTGCATGAATATCGTTCATGTTGTAGTGGGGGGTGGCCCGGTAGAATCGCGGGCAATTTTCCAGCGCACGCATTGAATCGGGACCGGATACATGTCACTTCGCCTCATCACCAGCGCCGTCCTGGCACTGGTCGCCTGCATTGCACAGGCCGACGGACCCGCCCCGGCGATTTCGTATACCCGCGACATCCAACCCATTTTCACCGAGAAATGCGTGGCCTGCCACGCCTGCTACGACTCCGCTTGCCAGCTCAACCTCGGCAGTGCCGAAGGCGCGGCGCGCGGTGCGAGCAAAGTGCCTGTCTATGATGGCGAACGCAGCCAGGCCACGCCGACCACCCGCTTGTTCTATGACGCCTTTGGCAAGCAAGCCTGGCAGCAGAAGGGCTTCTACTCGGTGCTGGACGCCCAGGGCAGCCAGGCCGCCTTGATGGCGCGCATGCTGGAACTGGGCCATAACGCACCACTGCAACCCAACGCCAAGTTGCCGGATGACATCGTGCTGGGCCTGAACCGCGAAAATATGTGCGCCATGCCCGGCGAGTTCAATGCCTACGCGGGTGCCCATCCCAGGGAAGGCATGCCACTGGCTGTTACGGGCTTGACCGACCAGCAATACCAGACCCTGCAACGTTGGCTCGCCTCTGGCGCCCCGATTGATGAACAAGGCCTGGCGCCAAGTGCCAAGGAGGCCTTGCAAGTCCAACAGTGGGAGAACCTGTTCAATCAGCCCGGCGCCCGCGAAAGCCTGGTGGCGCGCTGGTTGTTCGAGCATTTGTACCTTGCGCACATTTACTTCGAGAACGGCGAGCCAGGGCATTTCTTCCAGTGGGTGCGTTCGCGCACGCCGAGCGGCCAGCCGATCGATCTGATCGCCACGCGCCGCCCCAATGATGACCCCGGCACCCAGGTGTATTACCGCCTGTGGCCGGTGCAGGGCGTGATCGTGCATAAAACCCACATCACGTACCCGTTCAGTGCCGCAAAGATGGCGCGTATCAAGGCGCTGTTCTACGCCGGTAGCTGGCAGGTCAATGCCTTGCCGGGCTACGGCCCTGGACGGCGCGCCAACCCCTTCGACACCTTCGAAGCCATCCCGGCCAAGGCGCGTTACCAGTTCATGCTGGATAACGCCGAATACTTCGTACGCACCTTTATTCGCGGGCCGGTCTGCCGTGGGCAGATCGCCACGGACGTGATCCGCGACAACTTCTGGGCCCTGTTCCAGGACCCTGACCACGACCTGTACATCACCGATGCGCGCTATCGCGGCCAGGCCACACCCTTGTTGGCCATGCCCGGGCAGAACGATGACGTCGGCAGTGTGCTCAGCCTGTGGCTGGCGTATCGCGACAAACGCAACGAATACGAGGCCCTGCGCCGCGACAGCTACGCCGACCTGCCTCCGCCGAGTTGGTCGAGCCTGTGGGCGGGCAATGACAATGCCTTGTTGAGCATCTTCCGTCATTTCGACAGCGCCTCGGTGACCAAAGGCTTGATCGGCGAAGTACCGCAGACGATGTGGCTGTTCGACTACCCGTTGCTGGAGCGCACGTATTACCAGTTGGCGGTGAATTTCGATGTGTTCGGCAATGTGTCGCACCAGGCCCAGACCCGGCTGTACTTCGACCTGATCCGCAACGGCGCCGAGCAGAACTTCCTGCGCCTGATGCCTGCCGACTCCCGCGATGGCTACATGGACGACTGGTACCAGAACAGCGGCAAGCTCAAGCTGTGGCTGGACTATGAGGCGATTGATGATGACAAGCCGACCGGCCTGCACCTGAGCGAGAACGATCCGAAGCGCGACTTTGCCAGCCAGTTGCTCAGTCATTACGGCGATTTGAACGCCAGCCCGGATCCGATCAACCGCTGCAGCGGCGCTTATTGCTCTCGCGACGGTATCGACCCGGCCTTGCAGGAGGCGGAGCAGGCGCTCAGCCGTCTGACTTCACGCCCGGCGGCCGGGCTCAAGGTTATCGATCAACTGCCTGAAGCCACGATGTTGCGAATCGAAACGGCCGGCGGTCAGCGTGTGGTCTACAGCATGGTGCGTAACCGTGCCCACAGTAATGTGGCGTTTTTGCTGGGGGAGGCTTATCGCTACCAGCCGGGTTTGGATACGGTGACGATTTATCCCGGCGTGCTGAGCAGCTATCCGAACTTCATGTTCAATATTCCGGCGCTTGAAGTGCCTGAGTTTGTTGCGCAGATGGAGCAGGCTCACGATGCCAAGCGCTTCGAGAAAATTGTTGATCGGTGGGGGGTGCGACGCAGTCATCCGCTGTTTTGGCAGTATTTCCATGACTTGTCGCAGTACATTCGTGAGACCACGCCGGTGGAAGAAGGGGTGTTGGACATGAATCGGTATGAGAATCTGTGAGGGGGTGTGTGGGGGCCGGGGCATACCTGCTTTTCTGTAGGCGCTGGCTTGCCCGCGATGCAGGCGACTCGGTACATCAGGCACAGCCAGTGGATGCCATCGCAGGCAAGCCAGCTCCCACATTTGACCGAGTTCGCCGCTAAGTAACAGGTTGGTTTTGAGGCCGCCGCGCTTGGCTGGGAGATTAAGCCTATACCTGCTTTTCTGTAGGCGCTGGCTTGCCTGCGATGCAGGCGACTCGGTACATCAGGCACAGCCAGTGGATGCCATCGCAGGCAAGCCAGCTCCCACATTTGACCGAGATCGCCGCTAAGTAACAGGTTGGTTTTGAGGCCGCCGCGCTTGGCTGGGAGATTAAGCCTATACCTGCTTTTCTGTGGGAGCTGGCTTGCCTGCGATGCAGGCGACTCGGTGCATCAGGCACAGCCAGTGGATGCCATCGCAGGCAAGCCAGCTCCCACATTTGACCGAGATCGCCGCTCAGTAACAGGTTGGTTTTGAGGCCGCCGCGCTCTTGCTTTTGATTTTGATCTTAGGCACACCGAGTCTAGGCGAGGTGCCGAGTGTTGGTGCAAGCGCCCTTTGGTGACTTTGGGAATACCCGCCATCACCCAAATAACGGATATGTACACCCCCTCCCAGAAATGCCTATCCCGACAAAAACACTAGGACTTTGTACCTGCGTAATATTTTGGCGTAAACTGCCGGCAAGCCTGTGAGGAGTTTCCATGACTGCCATTACCATTACCGACGCCGCCCACGATTACCTGGCTGACCTGCTGTCCAAGCAGAATACCCCAGGAATCGGCATCCGCGTCTTTATCACCCAGCCCGGCACTCAATACGCCGAGACGTGCATTGCCTACTGCAAGCCTGGGGAAGAGAAGCCTGAAGACACCGCCCTGGGGCTGAAAAGCTTCACCGCGTACATCGATGCCTTCAGCGAAGCCTTCCTCGACGACGCGGTGGTCGACTACGCCACCGACCGTATGGGCGGCCAGTTGACCATCAAGGCGCCGAACGCCAAGGTGCCCAACGTCAATGCCGACAGCCCGGTCAACGAGCGCATCAACTATTACCTGCAAACCGAGATCAACCCTGGGCTCGCCAGCCACGGTGGCCAGGTCAGCCTGATCGACGTGGTCGAGGACGGCATCGCGGTGCTCAAGTTCGGCGGCGGCTGCCAAGGCTGCGGCCAGGCGGACGTGACCCTGCGTGAAGGCATTGAGCGCACCCTGCTCGAGCGTATCCCGGAGCTCAAGGGCGTACGTGACGTGACCGACCACACGCAGAAAGAAAACGCCTACTACTGAGTAAGGCGTTCACTGCGATCAGAAAAAACGGCGCCCCGTGAGCGCCGTTTTTTTATGCTTAAAATTCAGTGGCTTGCGCTATTTATCTGACGTTTACCATTAACTGTAGGCATTGGCTGTTCAGCGATTGCAGTGTGCCGGCTGCCGAACTGATAACACGATGCAAATATCACCGGAAAGTCAGTCCATTTAGTGAGATTTATCCAATATAAATCAGCATGTTATGTGTTTTTTGTGAGGTTGTTTGTCACGGCCGATACAGGTGTGCATGCCCGGCCCGGTACAGCGAAGACTCACTGAAACTGTCACTCGCCAATACCCGGCCCACCACGATCAGCGCGGTGCGCCGAAACCCTTTCGCGGTGACCTTGTCGGCAATATCACTGAGCGTGCCCACCACCCAGTCCTGATCCGGCCAGGTCGCCCGGTGCACCACGGCAATCGGGCAATCCGCGCCATAGTGCGGCAGCAATTCGGCGACGATCTTGTCCAGGTGATTGACCCCCAGGTGAATCGCCATGGTCGTGCCATGCCGTGCCAGGCTGTCGAAGTCTTCACCGGCTGGCATGCTGGTTTTGTCGGCGTAGCGCGTCAGGATCACACTTTGGGCGATGTCGGGCAGGGTCAGTTCCGCTTCCAGCAGCGCAGCGCAAGCGGCGACTGCGGTGACCCCGGGGATGATCTGGAACGGGATGCCCAGCTCGCGCAAATGGCGGATCTGTTCGCCAATCGCGCCATACAGGCTTGGGTCACCGGAGTGTACGCGGGCCACATCCTGGCCATTTGCATGGGCAGCCTTGATCAGGTCGATGATTTGTTCCAAGTGCAGTTCGGCGCTGTTGACCACGTTCTCCGCTTGATGGCCTTCCAGCACCGCCGCAGGCACCAACGAGCCGGCATAGATGATCACCGGGCAACTGCGGATTAGCCGCTGGCCTTTGACGGTGATCAATTCCGGGTCGCCGGGGCCTGCGCCGATGAAGTAGACGGTCATGGAAAATCCTGATGGAAAACGGGCGAGCATGAAGGATGCTCATGATCGGAAGGGGCGATTATCAGATTTTTACCCGGCGCATGCCAATGCAAAGGTGGCCCGGGCAGTCTTTTTGCGGGTGATCAGCAAGCGGGCAGGGGCGTTGCCGAGCTGTTCCGCCAAGGCCAGGGCGGCGCTTTCGGCGATGCCATAACAGCCGGTATGGGCAAACACAACGTCCGACTTGTGGCTCAGGCGGTGTTCAAAAACCGCCAACTGCTCGGCGCTGAAGCACTGCAACGGCAGTTCCAGCGCTTTGGCCAGTGCCAGGAGGCCTGGTTCATTCTGTTTGCGGTCGATAGTGGCCAGCGCGGTGATGCTGTCGCGCTCGATACCGCCCTCGGCGAGGGCGCTATCAAACAAGGCCAGCAGTGCGTGAAGATCACACCCTTGCTGGCACCCCAGGCCGACCACTCGTGTCATGCGGAGTATTGATCGTCGCGGTTGCGGCGAAACAACCAAGCGCTGATCAGGCCCAGGGCCAGCCAGAATGCGACGTTGGTCAGTTGTGAAGCGATTTTGAACTGCGCTTCCAGGGCTTGCGGTGCCAGCATCGAATGCACCTCTGGCTGCGGCGCGCCGATCACGTGCGGTACCGCGATAATCGCCACGCCCAGCACTTTGAGCAGCCAGTTGCGACCAAATACGATCAGTGCGATACCGGCGGCGGTAGACGCGGCGGTGCCGATCCACCAGGTCTGGCGCAGCGCCAGGTCGGCGGCGGCGGTGCCCGGCAACTCAGGCGGCAGGCCCAAGGTAGGTGCCAGCACGAACGTCGCATAACCGGCCAGGCCCCAGAGCAGGCCCTGGGCCGTGCGGGTCGGTGCGCGCAGGGTATAGAGGCCGGCCAGCATCAGCGCAAAACCGACGGCGACCACCAGGTTGCCACCTGTGGTGGACAGGACGCGCTGCCAGCCATTTTCCGGCTCCCAGGCTTCGGCATCGTGGGTGTGGGCGGCAGCACCTTCGGCATGTTGATGGGCCACTTCAGTGGCGGCCGGGGCGTTTTCATAGGTTTCCGCCTGCAGTATCAGCGGGGCGACCCAGAAGCTTTGCAGCAAGGTCAGCAGCAGGGCGGCCAGAAGGCCGGTGAAACCGGCGGTTTGCGCAATACGCTTGATCATGTCGGCAGGTCTCAGTGGCACGGGAACGCGGCGCTGTGGCGGGTATCGTGGGCGGCGTTGTGCACCGCCTCGATGTGCGAGAAACCGGCGAAATACACCAGGCACGCACCCAGGATCGACGCGCCGATGGCGGCGGTCAGGCGTTGGCCCAGGGTAGCGGAGCTGCTGGTGGTGTGTGAGGTGCTGCTGATGATCGACATGGCGCGTCCCTTCTGGGTGTCAGGGTGAAACGAGCGCATGAAAACCCCGCGAGCCAGGCACGCAGGGTTCTGAACAGCGCCCGCCCACCGCGGGTTTGTTATCTGAATTTTCGGGCCGGTCTCCGGGCTTGCGAGGGGGCTCCTGGGGAGTCCTCAAAGCGTCGCCTTCCCATGCATTTGCACAGTGGCCGTGACACTTCGCTCGCTTACCGTTGCGGGGGCAGCACCGGACTGGTCATATCGCTATGACGCACCGGTTTCCCGTTTCACCCTGTGAAGGGCACCCGAAACAAGGTGTGTAGGAGAGCATGGGCGCAGGATGGGAGTCAATTGAGTTGTTGGGTGCCTATCCGTTACCTGAATATCGGATAGGTACACGAGCGAGCCCAGCCAAGCCCAACCCATCATTGACCATCCCCCAAGCACTGCGTAGCCTTGCACCCTCGAGGTTCTTCAGCCCAGGCCGAAGCTAAGAAGGGAACGCGGTCCAAGCCGCGGCTGCCCCCGCAACTGTAAAGGGTTTATCTGACTGCCACGCCACTGCCATCCGGCGGGAAGGCGCAGCCAGCGCCGGTCGCAAGACCCGCATGCCCCAAGCCAGGAGACCTGCCTCGTAACCGATTTTCCAATTCAACCGGGCGGGGTGATCCGGTGACGAAATCCGCTGCTGCGCGCCGTCGCAGGGCCTATCGTCCCGTATGCCCGCCCCCAAGGGCATCCGATGAAAACACTGGCCAAACTTCCCGTCACCATCGTTACCGGCTTCCTCGGTTCGGGCAAAACCACCTTGTTGCGCCACATGCTCGACAACGCGCAGGGCCGCCGCATTGCGGTCATCGTCAATGAGTTCGGCGAGTTGGGCATCGACGGTGAGATCCTCAAGCAGTGCTCCATCGGTTGCACTGAAGAAGAGGCCAACGGCCGCGTGTACGAACTGGCCAACGGCTGCCTGTGCTGCACGGTGCAAGAAGAGTTTTTCCCGGTGATGCGCGAATTGGTCGCCCGTCGTGGTGACCTCGACCATATCCTCATCGAAACCTCCGGCCTGGCCCTGCCAAAACCGTTGGTACAAGCCTTTCAATGGCCAGAAATCCGCAGCGCCTGCACGGTTGACGCGGTGATCACCGTGGTCGACAGCCCGGCCGTGGCCGCTGGCACCTTCGCCGCATTCCCGGACCAGGTCGATGCCCAGCGCAAACTCGACCCGAACCTGGACCACGAATCGCCACTGCATGAGCTGTTCGCTGACCAGTTGGCCAGCGCCGACCTGGTGATCCTCAACAAGACCGACCTGATCAGCGCCGAAGACCTGGCCCGCGTGCGCCTGGAAGTCGCCGAAGAACTGCCACCCGCGGTGAAGATCGTCGAAGCCAGCAGCGGTCGCTTGCCGTTGGACGTGCTGATTGGCGTGGGTGCCGGCTCCGAAGAACATATCGACGGCCGCCACAGCCATCACGATCATCACCACGAGGGTGAAGACGACCACGACCACGATGCGTTTGACTCGATCTCCATCGACCTGCCACAAGCTGACGAAGCGCTGCTGCTCGAGGCCCTGACGCAACTGGTGGTGCAACACGGCATCCTGCGCGTCAAAGGTTTCGCTGCTATCCCGAACAAGCCGATGCGCCTGCTGATCCAGGGCGTGGGCACGCGTTTCGACAAGCATTTCGACCGTGCCTGGGGCGCCGACGAAGCGCGCGTCACGCGCTTGGTGCTGATCGGCCAGGAGCTCGATGCGGCGGGCCTTGAAGCGCAATTGCGCGCCGCGCTCAGCGTCTAACCCATGCACCTGCTCAGGACCCAGCCCGGTGGTTTCGTCTCGGACGACAACATTGCCGACCTCGGCCAGACCCCCGCTGAACTGGTGATCCTGTGCAGCGGTGATTCGAGCCTGGCGCTGCTGGCCGAAGCGGCCCAGCAGCTGCCCGACGACTACCCCAGTTTTCGCCTGGCCAACCCGATGCAGGTGCAGAACCATGCCTCCGTCGACCTGTACGTCGATGAAGTGCTGCGCCACGCCAAGGTCATCCTGATCTCGCTGCATGGCGGCATCGGTTATTGGCGCTACGGCATCGAGCGCCTGGTGGAACTGGCCGAGCGCGGCGTGCAGTTGATTCTGGTGCCGGGGGATGACAGACCGGACCCGGAGCTCAGTGACCTGAGCACCGTTGGCGTACAAGCGCGTGATCGCCTCTGGCACTTCCTGCGCCAGGGCGGCCTGGCGAATGCGCTGAATTTCTATCGCTGCCTGGCCAGTGGTTACCTGGGCCGGGACTACGCCTGGGAAGCGCCACAAACCCTGCCGCGCACGGCGATTTATCACCCGCATCACGCCAGTGCATGCCTGCATGATTGGCAGGCCGACTGGAGCGCGGACTGGCCGGTGGCGGCGGTGCTGTTCTATCGCTCCCATTTGCAGGCGGCCAATACCGGGTTTATCGACGTGTTCTGCCAGCGCTTGCAGGCTGCGGGCCTTAACCCGTTGCCCATGGCGGCGGCCAGTTTGAAAGAGCCCGGCTGCCTGGCGGTGGTCGAGGACGTGCTGGATGAGGTAGGCGCGGCGGTGATCCTCAACACCACAGGCTTTGCCCAATCCAGCCCCGAAGCGCCGCATTTACGCCCGTTTCGCCGTAATATCCCGGTGATCCAGGCCATTTGCGCCCAAGACAACCAGCCCGGCTGGGAGGCCAGCGAGCAGGGCCTCGGCCCGCGTGACCTGGCGATGCATATCGCCTTGCCCGAACTGGACGGGCGCATCATCAGCCGGCCGATCAGTTTCAAGGACCTGGCCTGGCGCAGTGAGCGCAGCCAGTCGGACGTGGTCTGCTACCGCGCCGCGCCCGAGCGCATGGATTTTGTCGCGCAGCTGGCCCGGCGTTGGGTCGAGTTGGCGCGAGTGCCCGCTGCGGACAAACGCATTGCGCTGGTCCTTGCCAATTACCCAACCCGCGACGGCCGTATCGGCAACGGCGTTGGCCTGGACACGCCCGCGGCGGCGCTGAATATCCTGCGGGCCTTGCAGGCTGAAGGCTATCCGCTGCCGGACAGCTTGCCCGAGAGCGGCACGGCGCTGATCCACGCTTTACTCGGCGGCGTCACCAATGACCTGGACGGTCTCGACCTGCGCCCGTGCCATCAAAGCCTGGCGCTGGAGGACTACGAGGCGATGTTCAAGCGCTTGCCCGAGGCCAACCGCCAGGCCGTGCTGGAACGCTGGGGCGCGCCGCACAACGACCCGATGTTCCGCGACGGTCGCCTGATGATCGCCGGCCTGCGCCTGGGCCTGACCTTTGTCGGCATCCAGCCGGCACGCGGTTATCAGGTGGATGCCAGCGCGGTGTACCACGACCCGGACCTGGTTCCGCCCCATGCTTACCTGGCGTTTTACTTCTGGTTGCGCCACACCTACGGTGCCCATGGCGTGATCCATGTGGGCAAGCACGGCAATCTGGAATGGTTGCCGGGCAAGGGCGTGGGGCTGTCGGAAAACTGCTGGCCCGACGCGCTGCTGGGGCCGCTGCCGAACATCTACCCGTTTATCGTCAACGACCCTGGCGAGGGCGCCCAAGCCAAGCGGCGCACCCAGGCAGTGATCATCGACCACCTGATGCCGCCGCTGACCCGTGCCGAAACCTATGGCCCGCTGCGTGATCTGGAGCTGCTCGCGGACGAGTATTACGAAGCGCAGCTGCTGGATCCGCGCCGCGCTCTGGAGCTGCAGAAAGACATTCTCAAACTGGTGCGTGAAACCCGCATCGACCAGGAACTCGAGCTGCAAAGCGATACAGAGGCGGCGGTGTGGCTGCCGCGCCTGGACACCTACCTGTGCGACTTGAAGGAGTCGCAGATTCGCGACGGCCTGCATATCTTCGGCGAGTCGCCGGAGGGGCGCTTGCGTATCGATACCTTGCTCGCCTTGCTGCGCATCCCGCGTGGCGACGGCCGTGGCCCGCAGTCGAGTTTACTGCGGGTGCTGGCCAAGGCGTTCGAGCTGGGCTTCGACCCGCTGGACTGCGCCCTGGCCGAACCCTGGACCGGGCGCCGGCCGCTGGTGTTGCAGACGATCGACGGGCAGTTGTGGCGCACCGCCGGCGATACCCGCGAGCGCCTCGAACTGTACGCGGCGCGCTTGATCGAGCAGGCGCTGGAAGGGCCGCTTGAACAGTTGGAAGCGCCTGGCTGGGAGGATGTGAAGGCGGTCATCGAAAGCCTGCGTATCGTGGTTGCGCCACGCCTGGACGCCTGCGGCCCGGCAGAAATGCGTGGGTTGCTGGACGCCTTGAACGGCCGTTTCGTGCCCGCGGGCCCCAGTGGTGCGCCGAGTCGCGGGCGTCTGGATGTGCTGCCGACCGGGCGCAACTTTTTCACCGTCGACGTACGCAACCTGCCCACCACCACCGCCTGGCGCATCGGCTTCCAGTCGGCCAACCTGATTCTCGAGCGGCACCTGCAGGACCATGGCGACCACCTGCGCCAGCTCGGTCTGTCGGTATGGGGCACTGCCACCATGCGCACCGGCGGTGATGATATCGCCCAGGCCATGGCACTGATGGGCGTGCGCCCGGTGTGGGCGACGGGCAGCCAGCGCGTGGATGACTTTGAAATCCTGCCGATCAGCCTGCTGGATCGTCCGCGCGTTGACGTGACGCTGCGGGTGTCCGGCTTTTTCCGTGATGCCTTCGCCAACCTGATCCGCCTGTTCGATGCGGCGGTGCAGGCTGTCGCCGCGCTGGACGAGCCGGACGATATGAACCCGCTGGCCGCCAAGGTGCGCAGCGAGCGCGAAGCGTTGCGCAACTCCGGCCTGGACGAAGAGGCCGCTGCTAAACAGGCCGGCTGGCGCATCTTTGGTGCCAAGCCCGGCGCTTATGGTGCGGGGGTGCAGGGTGCGGTCGACGGGCGCCTGTGGCAAAGCCGCGAAGACCTCGCCGAGGTCTACCTGAACTGGGGCGGCTATGCCTATGGCGGCTCCGACGAAGGCACTGCCGCCCGCGCGCAATTCGCCCAGCGCTTGAGCCAGGTGCAGGCAGTGTTGCAGAACCAGGACAACCGCGAGCACGACCTGCTCGATTCCAATGATTACTACCAGTTCCAAGGCGGCATGCTCGCCGCTGTGGAAACCCTGAGCGGCGACAAGGCTGCCAGCTATCATGGCGACCATAGCCAGCCGGACCTGCCGAAGATCCGTACCCTGAAGGAAGAGCTGAACCGGGTTATCCGTTCCCGCGCCGCCAACCCCAAGTGGATTGAGGGCGTGAAGCGCCATGGCTATAAAGGTGCGTTCGAGATGGCGGCGACTGTGGACAATCTGTTCGCCTTCGATGCCACCACCGCACTGATTGACGATCACCAATACGCGCTGTTGGCCGACGCCTATCTGCTCGACCCTGACACGCGGGCCTTCGTGCAACAACACAACCCCGATGCGCTGCGCGACATGACCGAACGCATGCTCGAAGCCCAGCAGCGTGGCATGTGGCAGGAGCCCGGAGCGTACCGCGAAGCGTTGGAAAACCTGTTGCTGGATATAGAAGAAGACAGCTGATGACTGATACCCCCCATTTCCCGCTGTCCGCCGTGGTCGGCGCCGACGACCTGAAACTGGCGCTGTGCCTGACCGCCATCGACCCAAAGATCGGCGGTGTGCTGATTGAAGGCCCGCGTGGCATGGCCAAGTCGACCTTGGCGCGTGGCTTGGCGGACCTGCTGGCCAGTGGTCAATTCGTGACATTGCCGTTGGGTGCCACCGAAGAGCGCCTGGTCGGCACGCTGGACCTGGACGCCGCATTGGGTGAAGGCCGCGCGCAATTCTCGCCCGGCGTATTGGCCAAGGCTGACGGCGGCGTGCTGTACGTCGACGAAGTCAACCTGCTGCCCGATCACCTGGTGGACCTGCTGCTGGACGTGGCTGCCAGCGGCACCAACCTGATCGAGCGCGACGGCATTTCCCATCGGCATTCGGCGCGCTTTGTGCTGATCGGCACCATGAACCCGGAGGAGGGCGAGTTGCGTCCGCAACTGCTCGATCGCTTTGGTTTCAACGTGGCGCTGAGCGGGCAGACCCTGCCGGCCGAGCGTGGGCAGATCATCCGTCGCCGCCTGGATTTCGACAGCGACCCCGTCGAGTTCTGCGCGCAATGGGCCGAGCAGCAGGCTGCATTGCGTGAACGCTGCACCCAGGCGCGGGCGCGGCTCGACGGTATCGAACTGGATGACCAGGCGCTCGCCCAGATCACCGAGCGCTGCTTTGGCGCCGGTGTCGATGGCCTGCGCGCGGACTTGGTTTGGCTGCGGGGCGCCAGGGCCCATGCCGCTTGGCGGGGGGCCAGCGCCATTGCCGAGGAAGATATCGAGGCGGTGGCCGAATTTGCCCTGCGTCATCGCCGTCAGGAGCAAGCACCGCCCGCCAGCCCGCCGAGCGAAGGGCAGTCGCCTAAACCCTCCGACGCATCGCCCGGCCAGGGCCAGTGGGGCGATATGCCCGCTCCAGCCTTGCCCACGGGCGCACGCCGGGACGTGCCCACCTGGCCAAAAAAGCCCTAGGCATCCGCCCCCGGCCTGACACGGGGGCGGATGCCCGCCCCAGGCCGGGGCGACTGGACCACGGCAGGCACGGCAGGGCGCGCAGCGCGAAGCAGGGCACGGTCAACTGGACGGGCACCTTGCTGGGTGGCCGGCCACAGTCGCTCGAAGACTTGCGCTACCACCTGCGCAGTCGTACGGCCCGTGAACTGTGGCTGGTGATTGTTGATGCATCGGCGTCCACTCGACGGCATCGAGCGCTCACCGACGCCAAGGGCCTGTTGGGCCAGGTGTTTGATGATGCCTATCGGCAACGGGCGCGCATGGCCTTGCTGACCGCCAGCGGGCAATCGCCCAAGTGGCAGGTGCAGGGGCTCAAGGCCTCGAAAAGCCTGGCGAGCTGGCTGGAGCAGCTGGGCGCGGGCGGTGGCACGCCCTTGCTGGCGGCGCTGACCGAGGCCGGGCATTGGCTGGTGGCGCGGCGCAAGCGTTATCCGGCTGAGCAGCAGCGGCTGCTGGTGATTACCGACGGGCGACTCAAGGCTATTAGCGGTCTGCCGCTGCTGGCGTGTCCGGGGTTGCTGGTGGATATCGAGCGCGGGCCGATCCGGTTGGGGCGGGCTCGGGAATTGGCGGCGGGGTTGCAGCTGGATTATCGCCATATCGATAAGTTGTAGCGCCTGGGCGGTCGTTTTCGCAGGCAAGCCAGCTTTCACATTTGATAGGTGACGCAGGCAAAATGTGGGCGCTGGCTTGCCTGCGATGAGGCCTTCATACGCCGCCAGGCTCTCAGCCAGCGCCTGGTACATTCGGCCAGAGATCGGCCACCAGAAACAACCGCTCAGCTTCCTCCCAATCCTCGCCCACCGGCACCAACCGCACCAGCAACTGCGCTGGTGCCATCGGATCCAGCTCGGCCAGCCAGCCCTGCATCCGCGCTTCCTCCCACACTTCGTCTGCCGCGTAGTGCGCCGGTGCCAGCCACGCATGCCGGGGCAGGGGCTGCCAGCGACCGGGCGCGCTGGCGTTGACGAATCCCTGCCAATCACGCTGATGCAGCCAGCGCCCACGCAAATGCTGCGGATGGGCGCCAATGGGCGCCTGGGCTTGGCCGGGCCAGGGATACAGCAGATAGCCACCCAGCCACAAGTGCGCATCGAAGTGCTGGATATCCAGCGCCGCCAGCGCTTCACGGCTCTCAGCCCGCGCGGATATCGGCAGTTGATGCTGGGCCAGGTGGGCCAGCTTGCGGTCCAGCCGGTCATGGCAGCCCGGCCCCAGCCATTGCGCCGTGTCCTGGCCGTCACCGTCCTGCGGCCCTAGATAAAGTTTGATCGCCAACTCCAGGTGATGCACGCCATCGCGGTCGCGCAGGAGCATGTCGAGCTCGCCAAGGGTATGCCCTGCGCGGCGGATTGGCAGGTTGGCCGCCAGCAGTTCCACGCCCGGCGCGTGCTGCACCGCGAACTGCCACAAGCGTTCGTAATACAGGCCCAGGCGCCGGGTGCGGGACAGGCTCAGCCATTGCTGCAAGGGGCTGCTGTCCTGGTCGAGTTGGCGCAGCCAGCGTTCCAGCCGATGCGGCGCCTGCACCCACTCGCTGCCAGCCAGCGGGTGACGCTGTGGCCACGGCGTCTGCGCGAGCATCGGCGGGGCGAGCATCACCCACGCCAGGTCGCGCACTTCGGGGTGGCGCAGCTGGCGGGGCAGGTTGTGCAGATCCGGGAACACAGTCATGGTCCGAGCATAGCCTTTTCAGTGTCGCGCGGGTGGATGAGAACCCTTGTCATCAAGTCTTCACGGCGACAAAGGGTTTTGCCTGGGACGGCCTTTCGCCCATAATCGTTCTTTTTTGCCACACCCCAAATCCCGCAGGAGCCCCATGGAGCAATTTCGCAATATCGGCATTATCGGTCGCCTGGGCAGTACCCAGGTGTTGGACACCGTCCGCCGGCTGAAAAAGTTCCTGCTGGAACGCCACCTGCATGTGATCCTCGAAGACACCATCGCTGAAATCCTGCCGGGCCACGGCCTGCAAACGTCGTCGCGCAAGATGCTCGGCGAAGTCTGCGACATGGTTATCGTGGTCGGCGGCGACGGCAGCCTGCTCGGCGCCGCGCGCGCACTGGCGCGGCATAACGTGCCGGTGCTGGGGATCAACCGGGGCAGCCTGGGTTTCCTCACCGATATCCGCCCGGATGAGCTGGAAGTCGAAGTGGCCAAGGTGCTCGACGGCCATTACCTGGTGGAAAACCGCTTCCTGCTGCAAGCCGAAGTGCGCCGCCATGGCGAAGCCATTGGCCAGGGCGACGCCCTCAATGACGTGGTGCTGCACCCTGGCAAGTCCACGCGGATGATCGAGTTCGAGCTGTACATAGACGGCCAGTTCGTGTGCAGCCAGAAGGCCGACGGCCTGATCGTCGCCACGCCCACCGGCTCCACGGCCTATGCGCTGTCGGCGGGAGGCCCGATCATGCATCCCAAGCTGGATGCCATTGTGATCGTGCCGATGTATCCCCATATGTTGTCGAGCAGGCCCATCGTGGTCGACGGCAACAGTGAGCTGAAAATCGTGGTGTCCAAAGACATGCAGATCTACCCACAGGTGTCCTGTGACGGTCAGAACCATTTCACCTGCGCCCCCGGTGACACCATCACCGTGAGCAAGAAGGCACAGAAGTTGCGGTTGATCCACCCGCTGGACCACAACTACTACGAAGTGTGCCGCACCAAGCTGGGCTGGGGCAGCCGCTTGGGGGGTGGAGGCGACTGATGCTCGATCCCGCGCGTAGCTACGACCTGATTGGTGACGTGCACGGTTGCGCCCATACCCTTGAGCACTTGCTCGACCTGTTGGGCTACCACAAGCAGGGCGGCACCTGGCGTCATCCGTCGCGCATGGCGGTGTTTCTCGGCGATATCATCGACCGTGGCCCGCGTATCCGCGAGGCGTTGCATATCGTCCACGACATGGCCGAGGCCGGCCAGGCGCTGTGCATCATGGGCAACCACGAGTTCAATGCCCTGGGCTGGACCACACCGGCACCGCCGGGCAGTGGCAAGCAGTTTGTGCGCGAGCACAACCCACGGCATGCGCGGTTGATCCACGAAACCCTGACCCAGTTCGAACACCACCCGGCCGATTGGCACGACTTCCTCGGCTGGTTCTACGACATGCCGCTGTTTGTCGATGCCGGGCGCTTTCGCGTGGTGCATGCGTGCTGGGACGACGGCTTTATCCAGCCGCTGCGCGCGACCTTCCCGGACGGCTGCATCGACCAGCACTTCCTGCAGGCTGCAGCCGTGCCGGGCAGTTTTGCCTGCAACGCGTTCGACCGCCTGCTGCGTGGCACCGACATGCGCCTGCCGGATGGCCTCACGCTGACCGGTGGCGATGGCCTGACGCGTTCGTTCTTTCGCACCAAGTTCTGGGAAGACGACCCGAAAACCTACGGCGACATCGTGTTCCAGCCCGATGCCTTGCCCGAGCCGGTGGCGCGCACGCCGTTGTCGTCCACCGAAAAGAATTCCCTGTTGCGCTACGGCGTCGACGAACCGTTGTTGTTCGTCGGGCACTACTGGCGCAGCGGCAAACCGGCGCCGATCCGCCCGAACCTGGCCTGCCTGGACTACAGCGCGGTGCTGTACGGCAAGCTGGTGGCGTACCGCCTGGACCAGGAAACCCGCCTCGACCCGCGCAAGTTCGTGTGGGTCGATGTCGAGCGGCCGGAGGTGCTGACATGAGCCCCTGCGCGCTGCACATGCACTGTTGAGGAACCTCCATGGATGATTCGACGTTCGACCAACTGGAGGCTGCGCTGGCCGCTGCCCCCGGTAACGTCGCACTGCTGACCGTATTGCTGGGCGCCAGCCTCGAGCGTGGCGAACACGCGCGCGGGCTGAAGCTGTTGCCCGCCGACCTAGAGCAATGGCCAGACGCCCCAGCGCTGAAGCGGGCGGCGGCGCAACTGCTGCTCGCCGATGGCCAGGCGCACAAGGCACTGCCTTTGATCGAGGGTGAAGACCCTGCCGCGCGCCTGCTCAAGGCCCGTGCCCTGGCGGCACTGGAGCGCCTCAAGGAAGCCCAGGTGGAATACCGCGCGGCGGTGGACGCCAACCCGGCGCTGGAAGACATGGTGTTGTGGCGCCGCCTGAATGTGTCGGTGGTGGACTTTCCTGGCGCCGAGGGCCGCCCGCGCCTGCGCGTGATCTCCAATGATGACACCGACCAGAGCGAAGTCGTGCGCCTGCTGGTGCCGGAAAACGAAACCCTGACCTTCGATGACATCGGCGGCCTGGATGAGCTGAAAAAGACCATCCACAAAAAGATCATCTTGCCGTACCAGAAGCCGGGCCTGTTCCAGCGCTTTCGCAAGAAGGTCGGCGGCGGCGTGCTACTGTACGGCCCGCCGGGTTGCGGCAAGACCATGCTGGCCCGCGCGACGGCGGGGGAGTGCAAGGCGACGTTTTTCAATGTGGCGATCTCCGACGTACTGGATATGTACATCGGCGAGTCCGAGCGCAAGTTGCATGCGCTGTTCGAGCAGGCGCGGGCCCAGGCGCCGGCGGTGATGTTTTTTGACGAAGTCGAGGCACTGGGTGGCAAGCGCGCCAATACCCGCGAGTCGACGTCGTCCAAGCTGGTCAGCCAGTTCCTCTCCGAGATGGATGGTTTTACCAATGACAACCACGGCGTGCTGATCCTCGCCGCGACCAACGTACCCTGGTCGGTGGACTCGGCGTTCCGTCGTCCCGGCCGGTTTGACCGCGTGTTGTTTGTACCGCCACCGGATCGCCCGGCGCGCGAGGCGATGCTCAAGGCAATGATGAAAGGCCGCCCGATGGCCGACGACATCGACTTTGCCTTCCTGGCCAAGAACACCTCGGGCTTCTCCGGTGCCGATCTCAGCGAGTTGGTGGAAACTGCCGCCGATGAAGCCATTGAAGCCTCCATCGACACTGGCGCCGAGCAGTCGATTTGCGACCGGCATTTCAAGCAAGCCTTGAAAGAGGTGCGCGCCACCACCCTGGAATGGCTGACCACGGCGCGCAATTACGCGCGTTATGCCAACGAAGGCAACCAGTACGATGAAGTGCTGGCCTTCCTCGACAAACACGGGAAGGGTCGCTGATGGCGCAGTACGGTGGTTATCGCATCGAAGATGAGCCGCGCCCGGGCGCCTTGGCCAAATGGGCGGTATCGCCGTTCTGGCCGCTGCTGGGCCTGATGCTGGGCGGCGCTTGGCTGGGCTTGCCGTGGTTTGTGTTCAACGCCATCGCCGTCGGTAGCCCGACGCGGGTGCGCGAGTGGGTACTGGCCGGCGTTGCGCTGGTGGGCAGTATCGTGATCGGTTTTGTGCTGCTGCAACTGGTGGGCGCGGGGTATCTGCAGACCCAGGCACAAATCCAGTATGCCTTGCTGGTGCTGGTGGTGTGGAAACTCACCCTGGGCTACCTGCTGTATATGCAGCAAAACGCGACCATCGAGATTTACCAGTACTACGGCGGCGAGCTGAGCCGCTTTGGTCTTCCGTTGGCGTTGATTGGTGGCTTCGTGCTCAAAGGCATGGTCGTCAAATGGCTGCCGTACACCCTGTGGTATCTGGTGGTGAGCTGATGAATACCGACTATCTGCTGCAACTGGCCTACCAGCGCCTGCAGGCTGGCCATAATGACGGCGCCATCGACGCACTGCGCCAACTGCTGGCCAGCGATCCGCATTCGGCCGAAGCCCATGCCCTGCTGGCGATCTGCTTGATGAACATGCGCCGCGTGCATGCCGCCAAGCGCGAGGTGCAGTTGGCCCTGGCGGCCGATGCGCAACTGCCACTGTCCCACTATGCTGCCGCACAAGTGGCGATTGCCCTGCGCAAGTTCAAGTTGGCCCAGGAGCACGTGACCCAGTTGTTGGACATGGAACCGCTGAACCCGGCGTATTACCGTTGCCAGGCCGAGTTGTACGAGCTCACCGGTCGCCTCGCGCAGAGCCGCGAGCCGTTGGAAAAAGCCTTGCAACTGGGCCCCGACGACCCTGCCAACCTAGTGGCCATGGCGCAGTTTCACCGCGCCAGCAGCCACTGGGACCAGGCGTATCAGTTCGCGCGCCAGGCGTTGCAGGCGGACCCATCAAATGCAGCAGCGGTGGTGGTGCTCGGCCACCTGTTGCTGCGCGAAGGCGATATCAATGGCGCCCGCGACCACGCGATCTGGGCCTTGCAAGAGAACGCCACCAACGTTGCGGCCCTGCACTTGCTCACGGCCGTCAAGGCGCGCAGCAATGTATTCCTCGGCACATGGTGGCGCTTCAATAGCTGGATGAACGAGCGCGGCGCCACCCGCGCCATCATCCTGCTTCTGTGCATGTTTGTGGTCTACCGTGTAGTGGTTATTACGTTGACGGACCAGGGCTATCCGCAAGTGGCCGAGATGGTCAACTGGCTGTGGCTGGCATTTGCCGCCTACACCTTCGCGGCGCCGCAGATCTTCCGGCGGTTGCTGGACAAAGAGCTTGTACAGGTCAAGCTCTCCAAGGAATTCTGACGGGCCGGGCCCCGTCACCCACGTACTCGCTGAACCTCAGAGGTTGTTCACATGTCATCTTTTGCTGAAATGATCGAAAACATCACCCCGGACATCTACGAGAGCCTCAAGCTTGCCGTGGAAATCGGCAAGTGGTCCGATGGCCGCAAGCTCACTGCCGAACAGCGCGAGCTGTCGCTGCAAGCGGTGATCGCCTGGGAAATCCAGAACCTGCCGGAAGACCAGCGCACCGGCTACATGGGCCCGCAGGAGTGCGCGTCGAAATCGGCACCGGTACCGAACATCCTGTTCAAGTCGGATGCGATCCATTGATTGAAATTGGTCGCGGTGCAGTCAGCAAAATGTCGGCGCAACTCGGTGAGCCGACCGTTCAATACGCGTTTCGCTTAGGAGACGCCGAGGTGCCGGTCAATCCAATGATCGGCACTCACGTGCGCCTGGAGTACCTCGGTGCCATTCATTGCAGCCATTGCGGCCGCAAGACCAAGACCAGCTTCAGCCAGGGGTATTGCTACCCGTGCATGACCAAGCTGGCCCAGTGTGACCTGTGCATCATGAGCCCCGAGCGTTGCCATTACGACGCCGGCACCTGCCGCGATCCAGGCTGGGGCGAAACATTCTGCATGACCGACCACGTGGTGTACCTGGCGAATTCGTCCGGGATCAAGGTCGGCATCACCCGCGCTACCCAGTTGCCGACGCGCTGGCTGGACCAGGGCGCGAGCCAGGCGCTGCCGATCATGCGCGTGGCGACCCGCCAGCAATCTGGTTTCGTCGAAGACCTGTTTCGCAGCCAGGTGGCCGACAAGACCAATTGGCGCGCGTTGCTCAAGGGCGACGCCCAGTCCGTCGACCTCAAGCAGGTACGTGACGCGTTGTTCGCCTCATGCGCCGAAGGCCTGGTAAGTCTGCAGGAACGCTTTGGCTTGCAGGCCATCCAAACGATTGCCGACATTGAACCGATCGAAATCCGCTATCCAGTCGAGCAGTACCCGACCAAGATCGTCAGCTTCAACCTGGACAAGAACCCGATTGCCGAAGGCACGCTGCTGGGGATCAAAGGCCAATACCTGATCTTCGACACCGGCGTTATCAATATTCGTAAGTACACGGCCTACCAGCTCGCCGTGCATCAGTAGAAGGATGCCACCCATGCGCACCGAACAACCGAAGATGATTTACCTGAAGGACTATCAGGCGCCGGACTACCTGATCGAAGAGACGCACCTGACCTTCGAGTTGTTCGAGGACCACAGCCTGGTCCACGCGCAACTGGTGATGCGCCGCAACCCTGAGCGCGGTGCCGGTTTGCCGCCGTTGGTGCTGGACGGCCAGCAATTGGAGCTGTTGAGTGTCAACCTGGCCGACCAGGAACTGACGGCCGATGATTATCAACTGACCGATAGTCATTTGACGGTGCATCCGCAGAGCGAGACTTTTACCCTTGATACCACGGTAAAAATTCACCCGGAAACCAACACGGCCCTCGAAGGCCTGTACAAGTCCGGCAGCATGTTCTGCACGCAATGCGAGGCCGAGGGCTTCCGCAAGATCACCTATTACCTCGACCGCCCGGACGTGATGAGCACCTTCACCACCACGGTGATCGCCGAGCAACACCGCTACCCGATCCTGCTGTCCAACGGCAACCCGATCGCCAGCGGCCCCGGCGAAGACGGCCGTCACTGGGCAACCTGGGAAGACCCGTTCAAGAAGCCGGCGTACCTGTTTGCCCTGGTAGCCGGTGACCTGTGGTGTGTCGAAGATACCTTCACTACCCTGACGGACCGCACCGTGGCGTTGCGCATCTACGTCGAACCGGAAAACATCGACAAGTGCCAGCACGCCATGACCAGCCTGAAGAAATCCATGCGCTGGGATGAAGAAACCTACGGCCGCGAGTACGACCTCGACATCTTCATGATCGTCGCGGTGAATGATTTCAACATGGGCGCCATGGAAAACAAGGGCCTTAACATCTTCAACTCCAGCGCCGTGCTGGCCCGCGCCGAAACCGCTACGGATGCTGCGCACCAGCGGGTCGAGGCGATTGTTGCCCACGAATATTTCCACAACTGGTCGGGCAACCGCGTGACCTGCCGCGACTGGTTCCAGCTGTCGCTCAAGGAAGGCTTCACAGTGTTCCGGGATTCGGGCTTCTCTGCCGACATGAACTCGGCCACGGTCAAGCGCATCCAGGACGTGGCGTACCTGCGTACCCACCAGTTCGCCGAAGACGCCGGCCCCATGGCCCACGCCGTGCGCCCGGACAGCTTTATCGAGATCTCCAACTTCTACACCCTGACCGTGTATGAAAAGGGTTCGGAAGTGGTCGGCATGATCCACACCCTGCTCGGTGCCGAAGGCTTTCGCAAAGGCAGCGACCTGTACTTCGAGCGCCATGACGGCCAGGCCGTGACCTGCGATGACTTCATCAAGGCCATGGAAGACGCCAACGGCGCCGACCTGACCCAGTTCAAGCGCTGGTACAGCCAGGCCGGTACACCGCGCCTGGCGGTGAGCGAGTCCTACGATGCCGCGGCCAAGACCTACAGCCTGACCTTCCGCCAAAGCTGCCCGGAAACCCCGGACAAGGTGGAAAAATTGCCGTTCGTGATCCCGGTGGAAATGGGCTTGCTGGACGGGAAGGGCGCCGGTATCGCCTTGCGCCTGGCCGGTGAAGCGGCTGCTGGCGCCACGTCGCGCGTGATCTCGGTGACCGAGGCCGAGCAGACCTTCACCTTCGTGGATATCCCGGAGCAGCCTTTGCCTTCGCTGCTGCGCGGTTTCTCGGCGCCGGTGAAGCTGAGCTTCCCCTACAGCCGCGATCAATTAATGTTCCTGATGCAGCATGACAGCGACGGCTTCAATCGTTGGGATGCCGGCCAGCAATTGTCGGTGCAGGTGTTGCAGGAACTGATCGCTCAGCACCAGCAGGGCCAGGCGTTACACATGGATCAACGCTTGATCACCGCGCTGCGCAGTGTGTTGAGCGACGAAAGCCTGGACCAGGCGATGGTTGCCGAAATGCTGTCGTTGCCAGGTGAGGCCTACCTGACCGAAATCAGTGATGTGGCGGATATCGAGGCTATCCATGCTGCCCGCGAGTTTGCGCGCAAGCAGCTGGCGGATAACTTGCACGAAGCACTGTGGCTGCGTTACCAGGCCAATCGCGAACTGTCCAAGCAAACGCCTTACGTGGCGGCCGCCGAGCACTTTGCCCGGCGCGCGTTGCAGAACATCGCGCTGTCGTACCTGATGCTCAGCGGCAAGCCGGAAGTACTGGCGGCGACGATCGAACAGTTCGACACCAGCGACAACATGACTGAGCGCCTCACCGCGCTGGCGGTGCTGGTGAACTCGCCATTCGAAGCGGAGAAGGCCCAGGCATTGGCGGTGTTCGCCGAGAACTTCAAAGACAACCCGTTGGTCATGGACCAGTGGTTCAGCGTGCAGGCCGGCAGCGTATTGCCGGGCGGACTGGAGCGGGTCAAGGCGTTGATGGAGCACCCGGCGTTCACCCTCAAGAACCCGAACAAGGTGCGTGCATTGATCGGCGCATTTGCCGGGCAGAACCTGATCAACTTCCATGCCGCCGATGGCTCTGGCTATCGCTTCCTGGCGGACCTGGTGATCCAGTTGAATGGCTTCAACCCGCAGATTGCTTCGCGCCAACTGGCGCCGCTGACCCGCTGGCGTAAATACGACAGCGCGCGCCAAGCGCTGATGAAAGCGGAGCTGGAGCGCATTCTGGCGTCTGGCGAGCTGTCGAGCGATGTGTTCGAGGTGGTCAGCAAGAGCCTGGCTTAAGCTGTATCGTTGAATGCAAAAAACGGCCTGTTCACCAGGCCGTTTTTTTTCGCCTCAGATAACCGGCGGGCGAGGGGCGTGCGGTCCGTTATCGATGGGAAAACGCTCCGCGATGATCCCATGCGGCACGCCCAGCGGTATGGCACTGGCGGTGTCGAGGCGGGTGACTTGCTCGGCCGACAGTTGCACCTCCAGGGCACCGAGGGTGCTGTCCAGCTGCGCACGGGTGCGTGAGCCCAGGATCGGGATCAGTGCCGTGGTGGAGCGGCGCGCTTTTTCCCGCAGCCAGGCGATGGCGACGTGGGTGGGTGTGGCGCCGACTTCACCGGCCACGGCCAGCAGTGTATCGAGCACTGCGGTTTCGCGGGCGCTGTGTTCGGCGTGCACCAGGATACCGAGTTTGTTGGCACGGTTATCGTCCTGGGTGTTGCGGTATTTGCCGGTCAGGAAGCCACCGCCCAGAGGCGACCACAACGTGGCGGCAAGGCCCAGCGCTTCGGCCATCGGCAGCAGCTCGCGGTCGGCGGTGCGCTCGACCAGGCTGTATTCCACCTGGATACCGATGATGGGCGCAAAGCTGCGCACTTCAGCCAGCAGGTCGGCACGGGCAATGCGCCAGGCGGGGAAGTTGGAGAGGCCGGCGTAGTGGATCTTGCCGGCGCGCACCAGGTCGTCGAGGCCGCGCAGGATCTCTTCCATGGGCGTGACGTTGTCGCTCATATGTGCCCAGAGCAGGTCGATGCGATCAGTGTTCAAGCGCTTGAGGCTTTCTTCCACCGAGCGGACCAGGTTCTTGCGGTTGTTGCCGAGCCTGATCGTACCTTCATCGGACGGTTGGGTGCGCAGGGTGTACTTGGTGGCCACCACCAGGTTGTCGCGCTCGGAGGCGATGAATTCACCCAGCAGCTTTTCGGCCTGTCCGAACTGGTAGCCGTTGGCGGTATCGAGGAAATTCCCGCCGGCCTCCAGGTAACCGTCGAAGATCTGCTTGGCTTCATCGCGCTCGGCGCCATGGCCCCAGCCCGTACCGAAGTTGCCGGTGCCCAAGGCCAATTCAGATACCAGCAAACCGCTGCGGCGGCCAAAGACTTTATTGCGCATACAAGGACTCCTGAGGCAGTGGGTTTATTAAATGTTTAGCAACATGTATTTAATATGATGCTGGTAATGTATTTGGTCAAGCGGCTTTTTTGCTGCTGACGTTTTCTGACAGGGGCCTCTGCTAAGCTGCGGCACGTTTCCTCTTTCGGCAGGCATTCCCGTGTCGCGTACCACCCGTCTACTGACTTTGCTCCAGACCCTGCGGGGCAAGAAACGTCCGGTGACCGCCGCCGTGCTGGCGGCGCAGTTGGAGGTGTCCGAGCGCACGCTGTACCGCGATATCGCCGAACTGACCGCTTTGGGCGCACCTATTTTTGGCGAGGCGGGCGTAGGGTATGTGCTGCGCAGTGGCCTGTTCCTGCCGCCATTGATGCTGAACGCCGAGGAAACCGAAGCGATCGTGCTCGGCTTGCGTTATGTGGACCAGCGCGGTGATGACGTGCTCAGCCGCGCCGCCGCCAATGCCCTGGCCAAGATCGCCGACGTGCTCGACCCGGCCGCCCAGGAAGCCTTGCGCAACCCGACGGTATTGCCCGGACCGCCAGGGTTTGGCTACCCGGAAAACCGCGTCCCGCTCAAAGTGTTTCGCGAGGCCATTGGCAACCAGGCCAAGTTGCATATCGATTACGCAGACGCCAGCCAGACCCAGAGCCAGCGCTTGATCTGGCCACTGGCCCTGGGGTTTCTGAATGAGGTGCGGGTGATCGTGGCTTGGTGTGAGTTGCGTGGTGCCTATCGCACCTTCCGCACCGACCGCGTGGCGAGTGCCGAAGCGTCCGGTGGACGTTACCCAGGCCGCCGCAGTGACTGGCTGAGGGCCTGGCGCAAGCTGCTGGAGGCGAATGAATCTGGACCCTTTACTCCTGACAAAAACTGACACACCTGTGGCTTAGCATGGCGCTACAAATCACCAAGAAAGGAGCTGTGCCATGTCTATCCCCGAGTTGGCGCCGGCCATCGTGGCCTATATCACGGCCGCCAATACCCGTGACACCTCGGCTATCGCCCAGTGCTTTGCCGAAGATGCCAATGTGTTCGATGAGGGCCAGCACCAGATCGGTGCAGCGGCCATTGCGCGCTGGATGGAAGACACCGGGCGTCGCTACCAGCCGCGGGTCGAAGTGCTCAAGGTGCAACACCGTACCGGTAAGGTGCTGGTCAGCAACATCGTGTCCGGCAATTTCCCGGGCAGTCCCTTGGAGCTGCGCTACACCTTTCGCTTGAACGAGCAGGGCAAGATTTCACGCCTGGATATTTCCCTGTAGTTCATACTGACGGGCATGACTTTCGACTCGCCCCTCGCTGCTTACCAACACGCTATCGCTCAACGGGGTTTCGTTGCCGACGACGTCCAGCGCCGTGCGGTGGACGCCCTGCAAGCCTGCCATGAAGCCCTGCACCAGGGCCATGCGCCAATCACCGGCGTGTACCTGTGGGGGCCGGTGGGGCGTGGCAAGACCTGGCTGATGGATCAGTTCTACCAGAGCCTGCGGGTGCCTGCGCGACGCCAGCATTTTCATCACTTCATGGGGTGGGTGCATCAGCGCCTGTTCCAACTGACCGGCACCCACGACCCTTTGCAGGCCCTGGCCCGGGAACTCAGCCAGGAAGTGCGCGTGCTGTGTTTCGATGAGCTGTTCGTCAGTGACATCGGTGACGCGATCATCCTTGGGCGTTTGTTCCAAGTGATGTTTGAGGAGGGCGTGGTGATGGTCTGCACCTCCAACCAACCGCCTGACCAGTTGTACGCCGAGGGCTTCAACCGCGAGCGTTTTTTGCCGGGTATCGCGGCGATAAAGCAGCATATGCGCGTGGTTGCGGTGGATGGGGGTGAGGACCACCGGCTGCATCCGGGTGTGGGTATCCAGCGCTACTGGGTCAACCAGCCGGAGGCGCTGTCCGAGGTGTTCAAGCAATTGGCCGAAGGCCAGCCAACCAGCAGTGGGCCGATTGCCGTGGGGCATCGTTCCATTGTCGCCGTGCGGTCCAGTGCCACCGTGCTCTGGTGCCGTTACGCCGCGCTGTGCGAGCAACCCCTGGCGGCGATGGATTTCATGCTGCTGTGTGATCGCTTCAAGGCGATTTTGCTCGCAGAAGTACCCTGCCTCAGTGCGCAAAAACGCCCAGGCCGAATCGCCCGCGGCACTGAGGACGGCGCGCAGCGGGTAGTGGCCGGTGACCGCGAGTTGCCGGCATTGTCGGTACACGATGACAGCGTGCGTCGTTTTATTGCTTTGGTGGACGAGTGCTACGACCGGAAGGTGCCGTTATTCATCGAGGCCCAAGTGCCGCTGGAACAACTTTATACCGAAGGCTATCTGGTATTTCCCTTCCGCAGGACCCTCAGCCGCCTGAAAGAAATGCAGTTGCAGCGTTTCGGCTAAGGCCTGTGCGAAAAAATCCAGAATCGTCTGGTTGTGCTTTTTCGACGGCTCAGCCTTCGCGTTTTCATGCGCATTTTTGTAGTTAATCTCCTTCATCTGGCGCCTGCTCCACGCTTACAATCGTGCCCCTCTCAGGGAACCGATTCCCTTTTAGTCGTGATCGAGGATGGAAATGGACACCCCGGATATCCTGGTGCTGCAAGCCAGCTACACCAACCCCGTGCATGCCGAAGCAATTGGCCGCGTGCTCAACCATTACGCGGAAGACCCGATGGGGGGCGGTCACAGCCTGTCTGCCGATCTTCTGGAGCAACTGCCGGGCGAACTCGCCAAGCGCGCCCACGCGTTCAGTGTGCTGGCGTTCGTGGGAGGTGAGCCGGCAGGTCTGGTGAATTGCTTTGAAGGCTTCTCCACCTTTGCCTGCCGCCCGCTGGTCAATATCCATGACGTAGCGGTGATGGGGCCGTTCCGTGGTTTGGGGCTGAGCCAGAAAATGCTGCAGAAGGTCGAGGAAATCGCCCGTCAGCGCGGCTGCTGCAAGATCACCCTGGAGGTGCTGGAAGGCAATGCCGTGGCTCAAGCGGCGTATCGCAAGTTTGGTTTTGATGATTCGATGTTTGACCCCGCCCATGGGCGCATGTTGTTCTGGAGCAAACCGCTTTAATAACTAACAGGCAAAAAAAAGGCGCCGTTAGTTAAACGGCGCCAAGTACACCTTAGCCATAGGAGCAGTAGGGTAAGGGGGTGTGCGGTTAAATCAGGTGTGCCGCTGAATCAAGTGTTCGGTTGTTGCTCGGCGGTGGAGAGGCCAGTGGCTTCTTTCTTTGCGTTCTTGCCATCGGCCTGGGCAGTTTGCTCAGCGGTGCCGTGAGTCTTCTGCTGCATGAACGTGAAGTTGTTGTAGAACTCCTTCGAGCGTTCGGAACCGCCTTCGGCAAAGGCGGCGGCTGAGGTCAGGGTCATCAGGCTGGCAAGCATCAGGGTCGAGAGTTTCATGGCAGTATTCCCATTAAGAGTGATCGGTATCCGCTCTGTCCTTGATCAGATTCATGGGGCGAGTTTGGCGTGAGTTTATTAAGTAGGAATTAACGCGAATAACCCCAGAAGTTAACAATTTCGTTAACTTCTGGTTAAAGCTACTTACAGCTTCCAGTCCAATGCCAACGTGATTGAGCGCGGGTCGCCCCAATACACGCCATTATAGAAACCGACGCGTTCGTAATATTTTTTATCAAATAGGTTGTTGACGTTAATTGATGTCGAAACACGTTCATCGAACTGGTAGCGCGACATCAGGTTGACCACGGTGTAGGCCTGTTGGGTGATCTTGGTCGGTGTCGTGATGAGATCGCCGTCCTGATTCCTTGCTCCCGTCGGGCGTCCGGCAAAGGCGTAGAAGTCGCTCTGCCAATTGACGGCACCCCCCACTGTCAAGCCACGCCATTCACCGGGCAGGCGATAGGCTGTCGACATCTTCAGCAGGTTCATCGGTTGATCGGTGTTGTTGCGTTGCTGATCGCCGTTGAGCGAGTGGGTGTAGGTGTAACCGGCGGTGAGGTTCCAGTCGCGCATGACTTCGCCGGACACCTCGACTTCAAAACCCTGCACCTTGTTGCCCTTGCCTCCGGACTTGTAGAACTGCTCGCGGGTGATCGGGTCTGGTGGGGCCGCATTGTCGAGTTCGGCCACGTTATCCTGGGTGCTCCAGAAGTAAGCGGTGGCCAGGTTCAACCGCTCGTTCAGCAGGCTGCCCTTGAGGCCGATTTCGTAGTTGCTGCCCACCACCGGTTCCAGGTATTTCTTGCTGGCATCACGTTCGTCCTGCGGATTGAAGATATCGGTGTAGCTGGCATATACCGTGTATTGCGGCGTCAGGTCGTAGAGCAGCCCTGCGTAGGGCGTCCACATGTCGTTGTGGGTCTGGCGGGTCTTGGGTTCGGGGATGCGCTGGTTATTGGCGTCGTAGTCAACAGGGGTGCTTTCGATTTCCCAACTGCCGTACCGGCTGCCCAGTACCGCGTGCAGCCTGTCGGTCAGGCTCAGTCGAGTGGCCAGGTACCCGGCCTTCTGTTGTTTGCTGGAGTGCGGGCCCTTGAGTCCGGTAGTACGGTCGGGAAACTTGACGATACCGCCCATGTGTTGCCAATCAGGGATCGTTTCGTAGCCATCGGGTGTGCTGTAGCGCTGATAGGGCGAGGAGTCCCGCTGCTCCGACTCGCCATACCCAACCATCAATTCATGCTCGCGGCCCAGCAGTGGGTAGGCACCGGCGAGGTTGAAGTCCACGGCATCCATTTTCGAGGTGCCGACCATCTGGTTGGTCCAGGCGGTCATGCCGCTGCCATCCGGATTCGGGAATCCCGCGCCGCCGTAGTACACCTTGCCGTCGGTATCGCTTTGTCGGTGGGTGTAGGCGGCCTTCAAGCGCCAGTCCTCGGACAGTTTGTGGTCGAGGGAGGCAAAGGTGGTCTTGTCCTTCAGCGGCCAGGAACTCCAGTCGGTGGCCATATTGGCGGAGCGTGACAAGCGGGCCTTGCTGCCATCGCTGTTCCAATAGGGCAGTGTGCCCCATGAAGTGCCCTGGACATGCTTGTTCTGATAATCGAAGCCGACGGCTATCACGGTATCGTCTGTCAGATCAGCCTCGAGGATGCCGTAGCCGACTTCCCTTTGCAGAGCATAGTTATCACGAAAGGATTGGCTGTCGCGGTACGCCATCACGGTACGCCCGCGCAGGCGGCCATCAAACGCCAGCGGGCCGCCCACATCCAGGTAGCTGTAGTAGTTGTCATGGCTGGCGCCGCTGACGCCGGCCTTGGCTTGCCACTGTGAAGTCGGGCGCTTGCGGATCATGTTGACCGTGGCCGACGGATCGCCTGCTCCCGTGGTCAGCCCGGTCGCACCGCGTACCACTTCGATACGGTCGTAGATGATGGTGTCGGAGTCCGACTTCATACGCCCAAATGTATTGAGCATGCCGTCCACCTGGAAATTGTTGATGGAGTAGCCGCGCGATGAATAGCCAGCGCGGTCCGAATCCAGGTGCTGGACCGTCACTCCAGTGGTTTGGAGCAGGGCGTCGGTCAACGTATTGAGATTGAAATCATCCATCTGCTGGCGAGTGATCACCGAGATCGATTGCGGGGTTTCCTTGACCGACAGGTTCAGGCGGGTGGCGGTGCTCATTGAGCCGGTGGTGTAGGCCCCAGTGTGTTCGGTGGTGGCACCCAGGCCTTCGGCGGTGATGCTGGTGGCGCCGAGTTCGAGGGCATTGTTGTCGGGGTCGGTTTCGGCCAGCAGGTCCGGGCTTACTGCCACAGTGAGCAGGCCGAGGGTGAGGGTCATGGAACGGGTTAAGGGCGCGAACATCGGAAGACTCCTTGTCGTCTTTGAAGCCTTCTCGGTGAGAAAAGGCCTTGGCTCAAAGACGAAAGGAGGCGGGGAACTTTAGGATTAAACGAGAATGATTGTTATCTTTCTGTTACAAGGGCTCTTGGAGCACCACCTCGTTCGTGGTCTTTTTCGGCTTGATCAGGCTGAAGTCAATCAAGCCTTTCTGCTGGCGCTCGTAAGGGTTGCCGATCATCAAGGGGCGCGGCTTGAAGCTGTCGCTGACTAGGCTCTTGCTGCGGTCCCATTCATCGAAACTCAGCCCGGCCAGGTCGGCCCAGGTGTGAATCAATTGCGAGCTGCTGTAAGGGCGATGCAGGTCGCCGGCAAAACTCCAGTCGTGGGTTTCGCGCCATTTGGGTGAGGCATAGGCCATGAACGGGATGGTGTACATCGGCGCCGTCGGCTTGCCCTCGTTACGCCCCAGGGTGCTATGGCCTGCAGAGTCGAAGACATCTTCGCCATGGTCCGAGAGGTACAGCAGGAAGCCGTTGGGGTCGGTCTTGGCGTAGTCCTTGATCAGGCTCGACACCACGAAGTCGTTGTACAGCACGGCATTGTCATAGCTGTTGTAGGTCGGCAACTGTGCATCGCTGACGCCAGCCGGCACGCCCTGGCGATCGGTAAACTTGTCGAAGGTCGGCGGGTAGCGGTACTGGTAGCTCATGTGAGTACCCAGCAGGTGCACCACGATGAACTTGCGTTCGGCAGGGTCGGCCAGGGCCTTGGCGAACGGTGCCAGCACATCGCCGTCATACTGGCGGGCATTCTGGTTGCGATTGTTGTTCAGGTACACCTGTTCGTCGGCCTGTTCGGAAAAGGTCGTGAGCATGGTGTTGCGCTTGGTCATGGTCTGCTGGTTGGTGATCCAGTAGGTCTTGTAGCCCGCCTGTTTCATCACACTGACAATCGACGGGGTCTTGAGGTACAGGTCCGGGTTTTCTTCGTCGGCGAAGGTCAGCACCTGTTGCAGCGCTTCAATGGTATAGGGGCGCGGGGTGATGACGTTATTGAACACCGCCAATTGGTCGCGCAGCTTGTCCAGTTCTGGTGTGGTGTTACGCGGGTAACCGTACAGGCCCATGCGCTGGCGGTTGGTGGACTCGCCGATCACCAGCACCAGCGTGGACGGCTGGCCAGCCATGCTGTCCTTGAGGTTCTTCAAGGGCGGGATCTGGCTGGCGCTGGTAAGCATGCCTTGCATGTTATCCAGTTGCTCGGTGTAGCGACGGTAAGCCACGATCATCTGCCATGGCACGGCCGGCTCGATGCGGGTTTCAAAACGATCGATAGCCTGTTCCATGTTGTCGCTGGTAGCGATCTGCTTGACCAGCGGATAACCCACCACCGCCAGCACGATGGCTGCTGCTGCCAGCATCGACTGGCCGCGAGGCAGGTAGACCGGGCGCAGGCGGGTCCACAGGAACACGGCGAAGGCGGTATGGGCGATGAACGCCAGCACGATCCACCAGGCGAAATATTGGGTGGCGTATTCGCCGGCTTCAGAGATGTTCGACTCGAACATGATGAAGATGACGCTTTGGGAAAATTCCTGCTGGTAAATGAAGAAATAACCCAGGCTGGCCATGGAGCATGCCCACAGCACTACGCCGATCAAGGCGGCGAGCAGTCGCGTGCGGTGCGGGAACAACAGCATGGGCGCGAGCCACAGCGCGCTCATGAAGAAGGCTTGGCGGAAGCCGCTGAAACCCGAGGTGCCGGTCAGTTGGATCAGCAGCTGGGTAATGCCCGAGAAGTACCAGAAAAACAGGAACAGCCAACCAAGGCCGGCCCAGTCAAAGCCTTTCGCAGACGTGGTGCTGCGTTTGAACATCGCCATCCAGCGCTCCAACCCGATAATGTTTCAGTTGACGCGCAGTGGCGCGCGCAACAGAGGCCACCCATGCATGGGGTGGCCCTTGGGGGCGGGAGTATCGGGACGGGTATGTGAAAACTTTGTGAGATTTTTGTAGCGGTTATCTTACAAAGTGATGGCCGGGCTTAGCAGAGCGCAGGCTGGGCACCAGAAGGCTGGTCCAACTGGGCTTGGATGATGTGCGAACGCAGGCGCATGACTTCCTGCTGCAACTGTTCGCGTTCGTCTTTCAACTGGCGCAGCTCATCACGTCGAATGGTGACGTAGAGGGTCTGTGGCGGACGGTTCATCTGTGCTGTGCTCATTGCTTACCTCGCAAATAGCCGGTGTATCGCGGTGTGCCAGAACGCTTGAGTCGAGGTTCTCGGCAGCAGTCGGAGGTAATTCTGAATTCTTTTTGCGGACAAGGGAACTTTTTTATTTTTGATGGTCCTGTGACTTTTTGCGCCGTGATGGTGAAACGATGGCAACTTTTTTCCATGAAACTACAGGTATCCGCGCTGGACTAACCCTCATTAGCCTCATTGCGCTATAAACTATGTCACACACTTTTTAGTAGTTAGGAGCATCAGCACATGCAACTGGGGATTATCGGACTAGGCCGCATGGGCGGGAATATTGCACGGCGCCTGATGCTCAATGGGCATACCACCGTTGTTTACGACCGTAACGAAGCATTTGTAAAAGGCCTAAGCGAAGAGGGCGCCACCGGCGTTGCCGACCTCAAGGCCCTGGTTGCCGGGCTGCAAAAACCGCGCACCGTGTGGGTGATGTTGCCGGCGGGCGCGCCCACCGAAGACACTATCAACGAATTGAGCACGCTGCTCGAAGACGGTGATGCAATCATCGACGGCGGCAACACCAACTACAAGGACGACGTTCGCCGGGCCAAGGCCCTGGCTGAAAAGGGCCTGCACTATGTCGACGTCGGCACGTCCGGCGGCGTCTGGGGCCTGGAGCGTGGCTACTGCATGATGATCGGTGGCGACGCCGAGACCGTGCAGCGCCTTGACCCGATCTTCAAGAGCCTGGCCCCGGGCCTGGGCAGCATCCCGCGCACCAAGGACCGTTCTGCCAGCGCCGACCCGCGCGCCGAGCAGGGCTACATCCACGCCGGCCCGGCGGGCTCCGGTCACTTCGTCAAGATGATCCACAACGGCATCGAGTACGGGATGATGCAGGCGTTCGCCGAAGGGTTTGACATCCTCAAGACCAAGAACTCGGAAAACCTGCCGGAAGACCAGCGCTTCGACCTCAACGTGGCCGATATCGCCGAAGTCTGGCGCCGTGGCAGCGTGGTGTCTTCCTGGCTGCTGGACCTGACTGCCGACGCCCTGGCCACCGACCCGAAACTCGACGGCTATTCCGGCTCGGTTGCCGACAGTGGCGAAGGCCGCTGGACCATCGAAGCCGCCATGGAACAGGCCGTGCCGGTTCCGGTGCTGTCCACCTCGCTGTTTGCACGCTTCCGCTCGCGCCAGCAAAGCACCTACGGTGACAAAATGCTCTCTGCCATGCGCTTCGGCTTTGGTGGTCATGTGGAGACTTCCAAAAAATGACCGCCAACGGCAAGAAACCCAAGGCCGAACCCGCTCCGCCCACCACCCTGTTTCTGTTTGGTGCCCATGGTGACCTTGTAAAGCGCCTGCTCATGCCGGCGCTGTATAACCTCAGTCGTGATGGGTTGCTGGGCGATGGCCTGCGCATTGTCGGCGTTGATCACAACGCCATCAGCGACGCCGATTTCGCGAAGAAACTCGAGGACTTCATCCGCACCGAGGCCGCTAGCAAGGTCAAGGGCAGCGGGGACAACGCCCTCGACCCGCAGCTGTGGGCGCAATTGGCCAAGGGCATCAGCTACGTCGAGGGCGATTTCCTCGACGACAGCACCTATGCCGACATTGGCAAGAAGATCGCCGACAGCGGCACCGGCAACGCCGTGTTCTACCTGGCCACTGCACCGCGCTTCTTCAGCGACGTGGTGCAGCGCCTGGGCAGTGCCGGGCTGTTGAGCGAAACCGATGACAGCTTCCGTCGCGTGGTCATCGAGAAGCCCTTCGGCTCCGACCTTGCCACCGCCGAAGCGCTGAACGCCAGCCTGCTCAAGGTGATGAGCGAGAAGCAGATCTATCGCATCGACCATTACCTGGGCAAGGAAACGGTGCAGAACATCCTCATCAGCCGTTTCTCCAACGTGCTGTTCGAAGCGTTCTGGAACAACCATTACATTGACCACGTGCAGATCACCGCTGCCGAAACGGTCGGTGTTGAAACCCGTGGCAATTTCTTCGAAAAAACCGGCACGCTGCGCGATATGGTGCCCAACCACCTGTTCCAGTTGCTGGCGATGGTGGCCATGGAGCCACCGGCGGCCTTTGGCGCCGATGCCGTGCGTGGTGAAAAAGCCAAGGTAATTGGCGCGGTACGCCCGTGGTCCCTGGAAGATGCGCGAGCCAACTCGGTTCGTGGGCAGTACACCGCCGGCGAAATTGGCGGCAAGCAACTGCCGGGCTATCGCGAAGAAGCCAATGTGGCGCCTGACAGCAGCACCGAGACCTTTGTCGCCCTCAAGGTGATGATCGACAACTGGCGCTGGGTCGGCGTGCCGTTCTACCTGCGCACCGGTAAGCGCATGAGCGTGCGCGACACCGAAATCGTCATCTGCTTCAAGCCTGCGCCTTACGCGCAGTTTCGTGACACCGAGGTCGACGAGCTCAAGCCCACCTACCTGAAGATCCAGATCCAGCCCAACGAGGGCATGTGGTTCGACCTGCTGGCGAAAAAGCCCGGGCCGACCCTGGACATGGCCAATATCCAACTGGGCTTTGCCTACAAGGACTTCTTCGAAATGCAGCCATCGACCGGGTACGAAACCCTGATTTATGACTGCATGACCGGCGACCAGACCTTGTTCCAGCGCGCCGATAACATCGAGAACGGCTGGCGTGCGGTGCAGCCATTCCTCGATGCCTGGAAGGAAGACGACGGTATCCAGGTCTACAAGGCGGGTGAGGACGGTCCGGCCGCCGCCGATGCCTTGCTGGCCCGCGATGGTCGTGCCTGGCACAGCCTCGGATGAGTGACGCAGCGATTCATCCCATCCGTTTTATCCTCAGTGACGTGGACGGCACCTTGCTGCATCCCGATCACAGTCTCAGCCAACGCACCGCCGATGCGGTGCGTGCGCTGCGCGACAGCGGGGTGTTTTTCAGCCTGGCCAGCGGGCGGCCGCCCAAGGCCATGCTGCAACTGATCGAAACTTTCGGTATCGATGTGCCGGTGGCGGGCTTCAATGGCGGCACCTTGATCAATCCGGATGGCAGCATCCTGGTGGCCCATCACCTGCCGGCCGAAGCCGCGCTGGTGACCCTGGCGCTGTTTTCGGCCGAGCCGGACGTGGAAGTGTGGGTGTTTGCCGACGGCGACTGGCTGCGCCGTGATCCGCCGGGGCCCATGCTGCAACGCGAGGCCGATGGCTTGGGTTACGGGCCGGTGGTGGTGGAGAGTTTCGAGCCCTATCTGGACCGGGTCGACAAGATCGTCGCCGCCAGTCTCAATACGCAGTTGCTGGTCGAGCTGGAAGCCCAATTGCAGCCCAAGGTGCAGGGGCTGGCCCAGGTGTCGCGTTCACAGCCGGTGTACCTGGACGTGACCGCGATGCTGGCCAACAAGGGCGAGGCCTTGAAGACCTTGGCCGCGCACTTGGGGGTACCCATTGAGCAGACGGCGGCGATCGGCGATGGCGGCAATGACCCGGCGATGTTTCACGTAGCCGGGTTGTCGATTGCCATGGGGCAGGCGGAGGAAACCGTCAAGCGCCAGGCCAGCGTGGTGACCGGCAGCAACATCGAGGATGGCGCGGCTGAAGCGATCGAACGGTTTATTCTCGCCGCGCAATAAGCGACGTGCGCATTAACACTGAACTTGCGCGCCTTTAATCCACGGCGCGCAAGTTACAGTGTTGTCTTACTTGGGCATTGCCCAGGATTGCAACTGGTGGCCATCTTTATCGAGTTCAGCGCGGGCTTGCAACAGCAAGTTTTCCAACTGCGCGGGGTCGGTATAGGTGCTCGACGACAGTTGTTTACTGCCGATGCGGGTATTGGTGCGGTCGATGACACTCAGGCTGAGGGCGCCATTGCCATCGTGCCAGGCCACGCATTGAAAGGGCTGGAAAGCACGGTCTGCGATCAAAAGAGCTTCGTTGATGCGGAGCGGGGCGTTCATGTGGGTTCTCTCTCATTGCCCATTCAAGTGAGTGCCGGCGGTTGGGCTGACCGTGCGGCGGGTTACTTGTACTGATGCACGATGGCCGGGTTCGGGTCACATGCTAGAACAACTTTTTTCAACTTTTACTGATTAACGTCATGTAAGCGGCTGTTTTGAAAGCTGAATGAAAGTGTGCGAGCTGCCGAACTTTTTTGCCTGCCACGCGGCGAGGTGGCTTTTTGCCCCGACTTATAGCGAAACGGTACAAGGCTTGTGTCAGGACCTTGCTAGGGTTAGCAGCAGACGTCACAAACTGTTGTTTCTAAATAAATTTTACAATTTTGACGCCAAGGAACAGTCATGGGTGTACCCCCCGTCCAACGCCGATTGCTAGTGGTTGATCCCTGTGACGACTGCCACGGGTTGCTGCCCGGTTTGCGCATGGCCGGGTGGGAAGTTGACAGTTGCACACTGGAAGCCGTGGGTGACCGATCCTGTGATGTCGGCCTGCTGCGCCTGCAGCCTTATCACCTGGAACGTCCGGAGGCGGTCAAGGAGCTGATCGGCCGCAGCGGTACGGAGTGGATTGCAGTACTCAGCCAGGACGTGCTGCGCCTGCAGAACGTCGGTGACTTTGTCTGCGAGTGGTTTTTTGACTTCCATACCTTGCCCTTCGACGTATCCCGCGTCCAAGTCACCCTGGGCCGCGCCTTTGGCATGGCGCGCCTGCGGGGCAAGGGTCACACACCGGTGGATGAGCCCGAGCATGAACTGCTGGGGGACAGTCGACCGATCCGCGAATTGCGCAAACTGCTGTCGAAACTGGCGCCCACCGAATCCCCGGTGTTGATCCGCGGCGACAGCGGCACCGGTAAAGAGCTGGTGGCCAAGACCCTGCATCGCCAATCCCAGCGCCACGCCAAACCTTTTGTCGCGATCAACTGCGGGGCGATCCCGGAACACTTGATCCAATCCGAACTGTTCGGCCATGAAAAGGGCGCGTTTACCGGCGCCCATCAGCGCAAGGTCGGGCGCATCGAGGCCGCCAACGGCGGCACGCTGTTTCTGGATGAGATCGGCGACCTGCCCATGGAGCTGCAAGCCAACCTGCTGCGGTTTCTCCAGGAGAAGCAGATCGAACGCGTCGGTGGCAGCCAGCCGATTCCCGTGGATGTGCGGGTGTTGGCGGCCACTCACGTCGACCTTGAGGCCGCCGTGGAGAAGGGCGCCTTTCGCGAAGACTTGTACTACCGTCTCAATGTCCTGCAAGTGGTCACCGCGCCGTTGCGCGAACGGCATGGCGACATCGCGATGTTGGCCAACCACTTTTCCCGTTTCTACAGCCAGGAAACCGGCCGCCGCCCGCGCACCTTCAGCGATGACGCCCTGGTCGCCATGGGCGAGCACGCTTGGCCGGGCAATGTGCGCGAGCTGGCCAACCGTGTGCGACGTGGCCTGGTACTGGCCGAAGGACGCCAGATCGAAGCCGTTGATCTGGGATTACAGGGCCAACAGGCAATTTCGCCGCCCATGGCTACACTGGAAGACTACAAGCACCGCGCCGAACGCCAGGCACTGTGCGATGTGCTCAACCGGCACAGTGACAACCTGAGTGTCGCGGCCCGCGTGCTGGGAGTATCCCGGCCCACGTTCTACCGGTTGCTGCACAAACACCAGATCCGCTAGGGCGGGTAAACCGAAAAGCCCCGCAACGACCCTTATCGTTGCGGGGCTTTTCCTTTTGTATCAAGCGGGCTTGCCCCGCGATTGCCTAGAAGTAATACGGAAACTTCAAGCTGAACGTAAAGTCCGGCGCATCATCCGTCATGCCGATCGCCAGGTTAGGCACGATCGTCAGGTTGTCCGATGCTGCAATCGTCATCCCCACGTTGAAGTAGCCGGCGTTCGCGTCGCTGGACACCACCGATTGCCAGTCCCCGCCGTCAGGCTTGAGCTTGCTCTTGCGTTGCACCAGGTCGGAGACCGAGAACGACATGCTCATCTTCTCGTTCAGCGCGAACGCAACGCCGACGCCAAACTGGAAGCTGTCGCCCAGCCTGACTTTGCCGCCGACTTTCTGGTTGACGTCACTGCTGATGTCGTCGAACGAATCTTCGAAGTTGTGGGTGTACGAGAGCGAGCCAAACAGCACCGCCGGGTCGAACGTCTTGACCAGCGAGATGCCCGGGGTGATCGACCAGACGCCGTTACCGGTAGGCAGGCTTTCAGGTACATAGAGGTTGTCGTTGGTGGTTTGCCTGACCAGCTTGATGCCAAAGGGTTCTTTGCCGGTAGGTGCCTTGACGCGTACCGATACCACCGCGTCCGGCAAGGTGGGGGTTTCGTCGAGGAATTTGTACGCCACGCCGAAGTTCACGTCGCCGATGGTGGGATCGCGGGTTACGTCGGCTTCCGAGGTGGCCGTCGCATCGTTGCCGGCGCCGCTCGACTGGTACGTCGATTCGCGGTACACCACCGGTACGTTGACGTCGAACTGCCAGCGGTTGTCGAAGTTGTAGCGCCCGGTCAAGTCCAGCGTCCAGTTGTCAGCCTTGATGCGGTCCAGGTTGATATTGCCCAGAAAGATCGAATCCAGGGCCAGGAAACCATTGAGGGTCAACTGACGGGCGTCGTAACGCGCATAGGTGATGCCGGTTTCAAAGCTGAACTTGCCATTCCCGAAGAAGCCACTGGCTTCGTTGTACAGGTTGCTCACGCTTTGTGCCGGGGCCGAATCGTCCTTGAGCGACTGCCCATAAGAACTGCCGCCGCCCGCGCCGCCGGATGCCGCTGCGGCGCCCGTGCCAGCGACGGTCTTGCCGCCTTTCTGGAAGTCTGCGGGAGACTTGGCCAGGCGCTTGGGCGCTGCCGTGGCCGGTTGATCTTCCACCTGGCGCACCCGTTGCTCCAACACTGCCAGGGCTTTTTGCTGCACTTCGTACCGCTGCTTGAGTTCCAGAAGCTCCTGTTTGAGTGTATCGATATCGGCGTCTGGCGCGGCATACAACATGGATGCGGGCAAGAGCGTACTTAAACAGACCACCGCACGTAGCGATAACGATCGATGCATGAAATAAGCCGTCCTTTTCTAATGCGTAAGTGTCGAGGGTCAGCGTAGTTCAATAACCGAGAGTGCGTAGGCCTTTAAGTTGATCCAGATTGCAGTTCAAGGCCGGGCCGTTCAGGCCGTTATTGCCCATCACCACATTGAGTTGGGTCATGTTGTTGACGAAGTTGGTATTGCCGGTCAACACCGTGCCCTGCAGCACTTGGCCGCTGCCGATCTGCTGGAGGCTATTGCCTTGGTTATGGTTGGCCTGTATCGCCATCTGCAAGCCGCCGTTGTTGGCCGAGACGCTCACACGGCCTGCCGCGCTGTCGCCGGTCACTGTGCCACCGGCGACCAGTACTTGCCCGGATTGAACGATGTTGGACGGTGCAAAGCCGTTTTCAGTGACGTTGATACCGACGTTGTTGTAGGCGGTATTGCCATCGCCGGCGGTGCGCACGCTTTGGGTCACACCCGTACCGGTGCCCAAGCCTGCACCCCCGACCACATTACCGGTGCCGGTGTTCTGGTTGGTGCCGGTGCCGCTGGCGCCGGTGGTTTGTACGTAGAACTGCGGGGTAATGGTCGATGAGTCGACTTGCATACTGGCTTTGCCGGTGATGGTGTCGCCCACGGCATTGGTCCAGGTGCTGCTCATGACAATACCGAAGCTGATGATTCGCCCCGGCATCACATAACGGCCGCGAAGTTCGGCCATTTCCGAATCCTTGAGCTCGATCGGCTTGAACCCCGAAGAAGCGTAAGTGGGCATTGAGGCTGCCAGACACAAGACCGTCAGCCAACGGGAAGTGTTCATCTTCAGCTCCTGGAGCGTCCTGCCCCTTATTGCGCTTCTTGTTTAGAAGAAGTCGCTCTGGATGAAACCGAAATCCATCAGCTCGGCATCGCCTACCGGCCTGAACTCATTCAACTGGTTCTTGGCGGTCAACGGGGTAGGAGGGTCGAGCAAGGCGTTGGCCTTGTCGTAACCTTCACCCAATATGGCGAAGACGATGCCATTCCAGCCCTTGACGAAGTCGTCGTGTGAATAGCGCTTGTGGCCCAGCACCGGGTCGCCGATATAGACCCAATCCTTGTCCGCGCGCTGTAACACCACGAAGTGCTTGTAGCCACGAATCTCCAGCAGCACCACCACGGGGATCTTCACGGTCACCAGGGTCTCTGGCCCGATCTTGTAGCCCCGGGCACGCATGCCGATGCTTTCGAGGTAGCGCTTCATGTCCAGCATGGAAAAGCCTTGGGTACGTACCAGGTCCTGGTCTGCATTGACCAGCATGCCTTTGATGACGTGGTCTTCGTCTACGTCCAGCCAATAGCCCTGGCGCAGAATGGTGGCGAGTGCCGCAGCACCGCAGCTGAAATCGGTTTTCTGTTCCACCAGGTTGGCGAACCGGCGTTCACGGATACTCTCGACCTTCTTGTAGATGACTGCACCGCCGGGCATGGCGGAGATCGCCATGGTCCCTGCCCAGGTTGGGCCGGTGAGCAACATCAGGAGGGTGAGGGTTGCGAGGCGCATGATCGTGTGACCTGCTGGACACTGGAATAAAAAAGGGCCTTGTTGCCAAGGCCCGATTGGATCAGAAGCGCACGCCGCTGGCGCAGACGGTGCAACCTTGACCGATCGACAGGCTGTTGCTGCCTTGGTTGCCGGAACCCGATTGCAGGTTCACACCCACGTTGCCGGAGTTACGGTTAACCGCGTTGTCGAGGCTGGAGTTGTTCGACACGTACTGTGGTTTGCTGCCATAGCCATAACCGTGGCTGGTAGCCGCAGTGTTGAGGTAGTTGTTGGCGAGCGAGTTTTGCTCGGTGTTGGCGGCCGCTGCGATGTTTTTACCGTCAGCAGTGGTGATTGCCAGGTTGTTCTTGCCTTGGTTGCCTTGACCGGCCTGGCCGTTGTAGCCCACGTTGCCGGAGTTGCCGTTGATGCCGTTATCCACCGAAGCGTTGTTCTGAATGCCTTTGCTGACGAAGTTGTTCAGCGCGCTGTTTTGATTCACATCGACCACGGCGAACACGGTTGCGAAGTCACCCTTGGCGCTGGAAATGGCGCCAGAGTTGTCGGCCTGGTTGCCACTGCCGGCTTGAACGTTAACCCCGGTGTTACCACTGTTGCCGTTTACCGAGTTATCGGCAGAGGCGTTATTTTCGGTCTTGGTGTCGTCGAACTTGTTGCCCACGCTGTTTTGTACATCCGTAACCACGGAGGCAACCACGCCGGTTGGTTGAGGCGCAGGGTGCCAGCCACCTGCTTGAGCAGCAGCAGCCATGAGAGCGGCGAGAGCGAAAACCAGTGGTTTCAGAGCCATTTGAGGTTTCATGGTGTTTCTCCTTGCTTCTAATTAGTTGGTTAAGTGTTGGTACGGTCTAACGTGTGCTACCAAGCTGTTACTTGATAGTGATGCCCAGGGTGTTAGCCACTCGGTTCCCCACCCCAGCACTCTGGTTCACCTGTATCACTCCTCGGCTGCCGGTGAAGGCCTGGTCGCTTGTCACGACCTGGCGGCTGCCAGTGGTGGGGGTGAGCCCTGAGTCGGTTGCCAGCGTCGTCGTGTTCTGTTGCAACAGGACGCTGTCGTCGATGCTTTGCGGGCCAGGGTTGATGCTGATCCGCACGGCATTGATTGATTGGTTATTGGCCCCGGCTGACTGGTTGATGCCCAGCATGCCGTTGCCATTGGTAAAAGAAGTGCCTTCGATCGTCGCCTTGGCGTTCAGCGAGGGGTCGACCTTGCCGTTCATGTTCTGGATCGTGCGGGTGGAGGCCTGGCCACCGAGTGCGACGGCGCGGTTATTGGCGGTTTGCTGCTGGTCGCCGGCTGCCTGGTTGATCATCAGGTTGCCGTTGTAGGCTTGGCCGCTATTGGTGATCACGGCGGTGTTGTCGGCCATGGCACAGGTGCTGCCCAGCAGGGCCAGAATAAGCAGGGAGCGCTTCATTATTTGCCCCCCATCATGCTGCCGATGTTGTTCAACGGCGCCATGCCACGCTGGATCGAGTCACTGATCTGCCCGCCCATGGCGGCGCCGGCACCGTGCCCGACCGCTGCCCCGGAGCCGAGTGTCGATACACTGCCTTGGGTGCTGTTGAGGCCAGGAATATTGCCGTTTGGCAGGACTGCGCGGGTAATGCTCGAGCCGCTGCTGATACCGCGAATGTCCATGTCGCTGAGTTCGCCCGTGGCGTTTATGATCTCGCGGCTTGGATTGGCGTTGGCGGTCGTGGGGTAGGGGTCTTTACCGAATGAAGGCCGACCGTACATGTGGCCTTGGACATCACGTCCTGTCACGATCACACCGTCACCTGCCAGGGTCGGAAGACTGATACTGGCGCTGAGTACACAGCTGACCAGCAGTACGTTCATCGAACCTTGAGTGAGTGTCATCACGGCGGCATTCCTTATTCTTCGCGCTGACCCTAAACAGCGCTGTAAGGGATAGAGCAGAAGCCGTGCCGCTTTTTATTAGTTTCGGTTATTCAAGGGGTTGCGATAAATACCAGGCAAAATGATGGCCGCCCTGTATCAGCCGTGAGACAGCGACCCTCGCAGGCTTGGCTATCCAGCCACTGCACAATCGCTTCACCTCTGTGTATCAGTGCTGTAACACCGCGCGTGGCAAAACGATGAATCCGCTCACCACGGGCGGTCCAGGGCAGGCAGCTGTAAAGAAAATGGACACTTCAGGCGTGCACACGCCTGCGCCTGCTGGCGAGGGCTCAGCCTTTGGGGGTTTTACGCGGGATGGAGTTGAGTACGGGGTTGCCGTCCTGGTTCTGGGTCAGGTAGACCGGCAACACCTTGGGCAGGGAGGGGACGAGGTTGTTGACCTCGTTGATGTTGTAGATGCCGCCAATGCGAATCGCCCCGGTACTGGCGTCGGCCAGCATCACCGGTTTGTTCAGGTAGCGGTTGATCAGTGGCAACGCATCGGCCAGGGCCAGGTTGTCGAGGACCAGTTTGCCCTGGCGCCAGGCCAGTGCGGTGTCGTTCGGGTTGATCGCCCGCACGCGGGGGGTGGCGTCGCCCTGTTGATAGCTGGCCTGCATGCCAGGGGTGAGGGGCACGCTGCCGTGCACTGAGTCGCTGGCAATTTGTACCGAGCCTTCGAGTAGCATCACCCGTACTTGGTCTTCATATTTCCAGACGTTGAACTGGGTCCCCGTGACGCGTACCTGGCCTGCGCCTGCGTGCACGATGAACGGGTGGTTGCTGTCATGGCTGACCTTGAAGAACGCCTCGCCCTTTTTCAGCGTGACCCGGCGCTGGTCTTTGTAGTTGCTGTAGACCAGCTCGGTGCCAAGGTTGAGTTCCACTTGGCTGCCATCACCCAGCGTAACCTGGCGTAACCCGTTGGTGGCGTCGAAGCGTTCATAGGAACTCGGCAGCCATCCGGCTTCCCAACCGGTAACGGCAGCCAGTGGCAGGGCTACCAGGCAAATCGCTGCTGCCACCGCATAGGTGCGTAGACGGCTGGGACGCTTGGATCGCACCACCACGGGGATCGATTCGCTGCGCGGCAGGTGATCGGCGACCTCCCAGATTTCGAGCATGGCCGCGTATTCAAAAGCGTGCAGCGGATGAGCATCGTGCCATTGCGTAAAAGCCTGACGCTCGCCGGGTGTGCAATCACGAGCGTGCAAGCGCATGCACCAATGCGCAGCGGCGTCGGTGATCGCGTCATATTCGGCTTCTGAAAAGGCTTTTTCGCTCATTAACTCATCCTGATTTCCCACATTCTAACCTCCCGAGGCGGATGCCGAGAACAGCCATCATGGCGATTGCGCATCAATTGGAACTTATTCTCGTTTGGCGATGCCCAAAAAATTCAGGACATGAGTCTGTCATTCCCACAATGGAGTACGAATATGCTGAAGAAAACCTTAGTCGCCCTGTGTGCAACCACCGCGCTGCTCAGCGCTGGCGCGGCCATGGCCGACAAGCCGGGCGTGGGCTGGATCACCATCGAGAAAGCGATCGAAGTGGCCAAGACCAAGGCCGGCTACATCGAGGTGTACGCAGCCGAAGCCGACGACAATGGCTATTGGGAAGTCAAAGGGCGCAAGTCCGACGGCACGGTGTATGAAGCGCGCATCGATGGCGCTTCGGGCAATATCCTGCGTGACCAGAAAGACTGACGTTCCCCGCCGGGAGCCTGCCTAGGCTCCCGCATTCCGTTCCAGGCCCAACAGGCTGATCATGTCAGTGATCGAGTCGGTGTTGGCCGCTAGGGTGTCCACCCCTCTTTCAAGATTACTCATGAATAACCCTTGGGCGCTTTCGAGCGTTCGGTCGCGCGTGGTGCCCAGGTACTCATCAGAAAAGCAGGCCTGGCCGAGTCGTGCCATCGCAGATTCTTTCAACGTGGCGGCGCTAGGACGCGACGCAACGTGCGGGCGCCGTGCAGGTGGCGGTCGATAACCGGGGCGGATCGCAAGCGCCCGTTGACAGCAGGCACGGGAGGCGTTGTTTAATCGGCGGTCTGGATTCTTGTTGTCTCTTCCAATTATAAAATCGGAGCTACAGATGTCTGCCCAGTCCCCGATAGTTGACAGTCCTTCGGCCTTCATCGGTTTCAATGACCTGGTGGGGTTGCTGCACGGCATATTTGTCAAACATGGCACCTCACCGGAGGTTGCGTCGATCCTGGCGCACAATTGCGCAAGCGCCGAGCGCGACGGCGCGCACAGTCATGGCATCTTCCGCATTCCCGGTTACCTCAGCACGCTGGCCAGTGGCTGGGTCAATGGCAAGGCCGTGCCTGTGGTCACGGATGTGGCGTCCGGCTTCGTGCGGGTGGATGCCGGTAACGGCTTCGCGCAACCGGCGCTGGAGGCGGCCCGCGCGCTGCTGGTGGACAAGGCCCGCAGCGCCGGCATCGCACTGCTGGCTATTCACAACTCCCATCACTTTGCCGCGCTGTGGCCGGATGTCGAGCCTTTCGCCGAAGAGGGGCTCGTGGCATTGAGCGTGGTCAACAGCATGACCTGCGTGGTGCCTCATGGCGCCGACCGGCCGCTGTTCGGCACCAACCCCATCGCCTTCGCCGCGCCGCGTGCCGACGGCTTGCCGATTGTGTTCGACCTCGCTACCAGCGCCATCGCCCACGGCGACGTACAGATCGCCGCACGCAAGGGCGAGCGCCTGCCGCCGGGCATGGGCGTTGACAGTCTCGGCCAGCCCACCCAAGACCCCAAGGCCGTACTCGAAGGCGGCGCGCTACTGCCTTTTGGCGGGCACAAAGGGTCGGCATTATCGATGATGGTCGAGTTGTTGGCGGCGGCCTTGACCGGCGGCAACTTCTCGTTCGAGTTCAACTGGGCCGACCATCCGGGTGCCCGCACGCCTTGGACCGGGCAATTGCTGATCGTTATCGACCCGAGCAAGACCGCCGGGCAAAGCTTTGCCGAGCGCAGCCAGGAACTGGTGCGGCAGATGCATGCGGCGGGGTTGCGGCGGTTACCGGGGGATCGACGTCATCGCACACGGATGAAGTCGCAACAGCAGGGGATTGAGCTGCAAGCGCAGGAGCTGGCGCAATTGCAGGCGTTGCTGGTCGATTGAACAGGTGGCGGCGCCATCGGCGCCGCCGCCTGGCACATCAGTTACGGCGGCCCAGCAACAGGCCGACCACCAGGCCGAAGCCGGCAGAGATGGCCACGGTCTGCCATGGGTGGCCACCGATGTAGGTTTCGGTCGCGTCGACCACTGGCTTGCTGCGCTCGCGCACGTTGGACACCGATTCCAGCGCTTGCTTGAGTTTGATGGCGACCTGCTCACGCAGGGTTTCACCTTCTTCGCCTACCAAGGCAGCGCTGCTTTTGAGCAGTTTGTCAGATTCTTCAATCAGCGCCGTGAGTTCGCTGAAGGCTTGATCCTTGATTTGATCTTCGACAGCTTGGGCGGCTTGAGCGGCGGTTTTGCGGGCCATTGTGTGACTCCTTGCAGATGAATGTGACAGTGAACAATGGAGTGTCGGGCGAAGGCAAAAGTTGCAGTTTTTTTGCCGTGCACGGATGCGGGGCAAAATCCGGATCAGGAAAATCCGGCCTACAGTGTAAGATGTCGCCTATTTGTGCAGCAGGTAATTCAACATGAGCTTCAATCTCGCCAACAAGACCCTCGCCGAACGCGCCGAGCTGGAAGATGAAAAGTCCCGTCTCTACGACCTGTGGCAAACCAACCTGGGCAAGGCCAAGGGCGAAGCGGCGCGATTGTTCGGCGAACGTGCCAAGCGCAAGGGCAAGTGGGCCGAATGGGTACGTGCCGAACTCGACGGCATGTCGCCCCCGGAGTTTTCCAACATGGTGCGCAGTGAAGTCAACAAGCTGATGGCCGCGGCTAAATAAAACTCGCCACAATCGCTTCACGGACTTTAAGCACTACCGGATCGAGTTGCGCCTGGGTACGCCAGCCCAGTTCGATCGGGTAGCGCGGCAGCGCCAGCGGGCAGGGCAGCACGCGCAGTCCGGTCATCTCGGCGATGGCCTGCGCGGCGTGTCCCGGAATGGTCGCCACTGCCTGGCTGCCCTTGAGCAAAAAGGGCAGCGCGGCAAAGTGGCTGGTGGATGCGCACACGTGGCGGCTCAACCCTTGCGCCGCCAGCCCCTCGTCGGTGATCCCGATAAACCCGCCTGAAGACACCAGCACATGTTCGCGCGCGACGAATGCCTCCAGGCTGATCTGGTGCTGATCCGAATCCACCAGGCAGCGGTAATCACCTTCCCCCAGCACCTGTCTGCTCAACCGGCTGTGGGCAAAACCGCCGGCGGTAATCGCCAGGTCCAAGGTGCGATCGAGTAACGCGCCTGCGACGATCTGGCTGTGGGTCTGACGGAAAATTACCCGGAGCTTGGGCGCACGCTCTGCGATTTCAGCGATCAACCGACGACCATAGGCAATTTCGAAATCATCCGATAACCCCAGCACCACGGACCTGCCTTGATACTGCTGGTTATCCGGATTGACCATCGCCAGGCTCTGCCGGCAGCGGTCCAGCGCCTCACTGATGACCGGCTTCAACTGATTGGCCCGCAACGTCGGCGCCAGGCCGCGGCCGGTCCGCACGAACAATTGATCGCCGTATACATCGCGCAAACGCCTCAGTGCGGCGCTGATCGCCGATTGCGTCACGCCCAGGCGCAACGCTGCACGACTGGCGCTGGACTCGTCATGCAAGGCTTCAAAGGTTTTCAGCAGGTTGAGATCGACCTGGGCGATATTCATTTGGCGCATATCATTCAGCACTGGAGTGGGCTTTATTCATGATCGCCGCTCGCAGGAGAATGGGCAACCCGCCCCCTGGAGGAGCGAGATTGATACCGTATTCCGCGCTCAAGCTCGTTCGTGCAGAAGGGGCACTACCGTCTTTTATCCGGAGTGATCGTGATGCCTGTTTCTACTGTGGCCGCTTTGCAGATTGGCGCGTTGCCGGGCGGCAAGGCCGAGACCCTGGCGCAAATCCTCAGCTACGAGGACGCCATCCAGCGCAGCGGTGCGCAACTGGTGGTCATGCCAGAGGCGCTGCTCGGTGGCTATCCCAAAGGCGAAGGCTTCGGTACGCAACTGGGTTACCGCCTGCCTGAAGGTCGTGACGCCTACGCACGGTACTTCGCCAACGCCATCGATGTGCCCGGCGCAGAGACCGAGGCGCTGGCGGGGTTGTCCGCACGTACCGGTGCCAGCCTGGTACTCGGCGTGATCGAGCGCAGTGGCAGCACGCTGTACTGCACCATGTTGTACTTCGAGCCCGCCGGTGGCCTGGTGGCCAAGCACCGCAAGCTGATGCCTACCGGCACCGAACGACTGATCTGGGGCAAGGGTGATGGCTCGACATTGCCGGTGATCGACGCTGCGGTGGGCCGTATTGGCGGCGCCGTGTGCTGGGAAAACATGATGCCCCTGTTGCGCACGGCGATGTATGCCAAGGGGGTGCAGGTGTGGTGTGCGCCGACCGTGGACGAGCGCGAAATGTGGCAGGTGAGCATGCGCCATGTCGCCCATGAGGGCCGCTGTTTTGTCGTGAGTGCGTGCCAGGTGCAGGCCTCGCCGCAAGCCTTGGGCGTGGAGATTGCCAATTGGCCTTCGGACCGTGCGTTGATTGCCGGTGGCAGCGTGATCATCGGCCCCATGGGCGACATTCTCGCCGGGCCACTGCACGGTGAAGCGGGACTGCTGACGGCCCGCATCGATACCGATGAGTTGGTGCGCGCGCGGTACGACTATGACGTGGTAGGGCACTACGCCCGGCCGGATATATTCGAGTTGGTGGTGGACGAGCGCGCCAAGCCCGGCGTGCGCTCTATCACCGACTGAAACCCGATAAGCCTGTAGAAGCCGGTTTGCCGGCGCCTCCAATAGGTGTCGGTTGCATGGCGCTTACCAGGTGGCGGTATTCGGCAGGTCCAGCGTGCCACGGTCCACGAAGCGCATTGTGCCGAACAGGCCACCCGCCAGTTTGCCGCGCAGCACATACGGCAGGTTGTTCAAGCTTTGGGTCTGGCTCAGGCCCAGGGTCTGACGTAACACCGAAAACGCCGAAACACTCACCGGCACCATCAGAACGGTCTCGGAAAAACGTGGGATCGATCCGCTTTGGTCACTCACGCCCGACGCCAACGGCCGGCCGTTGACTTCTAGGTCAAGGGCCAAGCCGTTGTAGTCGATCGCCGTCTCATTGGGGTTCTGCACCCGTAGCTTCACGGCAAAGCGCACTTCCAGGTCCTGGCTTTGCAGGGGCTCGATGCCCACCACGTTGATGTTCACCGGGTCGCGATTGGGAAACAGGGCGCAGGCGCTCAGGGTTAGCAGCAACAGCGATAGAACCATGAGCTTGCGCATTAAAAGGTGCTCCTATTTCGTGACGTCCGGGTCCTGCATGACTTTGAGGGTAGAGGACTCCGGATCAAATTCATCTTCTTCCAGTTCTATGAACTCTTCCGGCAGGAAAATGTTCAGCAAGATTGCACAGAATGCGCCCACGGTGATCGGCGATTCAAAGATGTTATGCAGCGCCTTGGGCAGGTCGCGCAGCACTTCCGGTACGGCGGCGACGCCCAGGCCCATGCCGAGGGAAATTGCCACGATCAGCACATTGCGCCGGTGCAGCCCGGCTTCGGCGAGGATCTTGATGCCAGCCACCGCCACGGTGCCGAACATGATCAGGGTCGCGCCGCCCAGCACCGGCTTGGGCATCAGTTGCAGCACCGCGCCGATCATCGGGAACAGGCCCAGCAACACCAGCAGGCCGGCGATGAAGTACGCCACATAACGGCTAGCCACGCCGGTCAATTGGATCACGCCGTTGTTCTGGGCAAACGTCACCATCGGCAGGCTGTTGAAGGTGGCGGCCATCGCCGAGTTGAGTCCGTCTGCCAACAGGCCGGACTTGATGCGCTTGATATACAGCGGGCCCTTGACCGGCTGTTGGGAAATCATCGAGTTGGCGGTCAGGTCACCAGCTGCCTCCAGGGGCGAAATCAGGAAGATCACCGCCACCGGGATAAAGGCCACCCAGTCGAACGAGAAGCCGTACTTGAACGGCACCGGCACGCTGATCAGCGGCACCTGGGGCAGTGCCGCCATGTCCACGCGCCCCAGCCACCAGGCGACCACGAAACCCAGGGTCAGGCCGATCACGATCGAACCCAGGCGCAGGAACGGATTGTTGAAGCGGTTGAGCACCACGATGGTCAGCAGTACCAGCGCGGCCAATCCCATATTGCTCGCGGCGCCGAGGTCGCTGGCGCCAAAACCGCCGGCCATATCGGTGACCGCCACCTTGATCAGCGACAGGCCCATCAGGGTAATGATGGTGCCGGTGACCACCGGGGTGATCAGCTTGCGCAGCTTGCCGATGAATTGGCTGAGCACCACCTCGATAAACGCCGCGAAAAAGCAGATGCCAAAGATCGTCGAGAGGATTTCATCGGTGCCGCCGCCCCGGGCCTTGACCATAAAGCCCGCGCTGAGAATCACACTGATGAAGGAGAAGCTGGTGCCCTGCAGGCACAACAGCCCGGAGCCGATCGGGCCGAACTTGCGCGCTTGCACAAAGGTGCCGAGCCCCGACACAAACAGCGCCATGCTCACCAGGTAGGGCACTTCGCTTTCCAGGCCCAGCACACCACCAACGATCAGCGTGGGCGTGATGATCCCGACAAAACTCGCCAGCACGTGCTGCAAGGCGGCAAAAATGGCGGCCGTGAAGTGCGGGCGGTCTTCCAGGCCGTAGATCAGGTCGGATTTATAGCGGGGGCGGGAGGCTTGAGCGTCAGACAAAATGCGGGCTCGGGTCAGAAAATGGAGGCGCAGGATGCCAGAAACTGCCTTTTGTCAGAAGTGTAAAAAAATATTTATAGAGCCCCTACGCAAAACCCCTGGCCCTGCCGATACCGCGTATAGGCCCACATACTTATTACAACAGTGGTGACCAAGGTCTGAGCAGCGCGTTGACGCTGACGGATCGTTTCGCGGCAGGGACGCTTGCAGACACTCCTTCTGAGAGCACCCCTATGTCCCTTCGCCAGTTGAATATTGCTCCTCGAGCGTTTCTCGGTTTCGCCTTCATTGCGTTGTTAGTGGTTTTACTGGGGGTGTTTGCGGTCAACCGCATGACACAGATCCGCCAGTCTTCGGTTGGCATGAGCCTGAACCAGCTGCCCAGCGTGACTTCACTGGCTGTTATTACAGAGAACGTGCTGCGCCTGCGCATCCTGTCGTTCCGCGTGTTGGTCAACCGCGAGCCTGCCAGCCTGCAAGAAGCCGAAACCCGCATAGGTGTGCTCGCCGACAAGGTCAAGACGGCCCAGGCCACCTACGCTGCACTGCCTGCTGGCCCGGAGGAGGCGGCACTGTACAAGACGTTCATGACGACCCTGGACAACTACTTCAAGGCCCAGGCCGACATGTTGGCGCTGTCCAAGCAGGGCAAGGTCGATGAAATGCGCGCCCTGATCAACTCGCGGATCAAGGACGGCACCGACCAGATGGGCGAGCAACTGAACAAGCTCATTGCCATCAACGCGGCCGACGCCAAGCAAGCCGACGATGACGCCGGGCAAAGTTACCAGGGCGCGATTACCGGTGTGATCGCCGTGTCGGTCGTCGCCGCGCTGCTTACCGTATTGCTGGCCTGGCTCCTCACCCGCAGCATTGTCACGCCGCTGCGCAGGGCCGTGGAACTCGCCGAAACCATCGCCGGTGGCAACCTGAGCAAGACCATCGAAGACGATGGCAAGGATGAACCCGCACGTTTGCTCAGCGCGTTGTCGACCATGCAGGCCAATTTGCGCCAGACCATCCAGCATATCGCCGGTTCGGCCACGCAGCTGGCGTCCGCCGCTGAAGAGTTGAGCGCGGTGACCGAAGAAGCCTCCAAAGGCTTGCAGCAACAGAACAATGAAATCGACCAGGCGGCTACGGCCGTCAACGAGATGACGGCAGCGGTGGAAGAAGTGGCGCGCAATGCGGTGTCGACGTCCGAAGCGTCCGGGCAGTCCAACCAGGCCGCGCGCGAAGGCCGCGACCGGGTGATGGAAACCGTCGGCGCGATCCAGACCATGACCCAGGATGTGCAAAACACGGCGGCGATGATCGAAGGCCTGGCGACTCAAGGGCGTGATATCGGCAAGGTGCTGGACGTGATCCGTGCGATTGCCGAACAGACCAACCTGCTGGCGCTCAACGCGGCCATCGAAGCTGCCCGTGCCGGTGAAGCCGGGCGTGGTTTTGCGGTGGTGGCCGACGAGGTGAGGGCCCTGGCCCATCGCACGGCGCAGTCGACCCAGGAGATCGAAAAAATGGTCGCCGGTATCCAGAACGGCACCGGCGAAGCCGTACAGTCCATGCAGCAGAGCAACCAGCGCACCCAGACCACCCTGGAAATGGCCCGCGCCGCCGGCGTGGCCCTGGAGCAGATCACCCAATCCATCAGCCTGATCAACGAACGCAACCTGGTGATTGCCAGCGCGTCAGAAGAACAGGCCCAGGTGTCCCGTGAAGTGGACCGCAACCTGGTGAATATCCGCGACCTGGCGACCCAGTCGGCGGCGGGTGCCAACCAGACCAGCGCGGCCAGCCATGAGCTGTCGCGCCTGGCGGTGGATTTGAATGGGATGGTGGCGCGGTTCGTTATCTAACGAGCGACGCGGGTCTGAGGTGGGGGGCTGGCTTGCCTGCGATGCGCTGGATCAGTCAATGATGTACTGGCTGTTAGCGTGCTAGCGCGGGCAAGCCCGCCCTCACATTCGTCTGGTGTTGGGTCAGGAATCAGTGCTTCCAGGCGAGCGGGTTCACCAGGTTTTTCGGGCGCTCACCCGCCAACGCCTGCAACAGGTTATCCACGGCACACGTGGCCATCGCTTCCCGGGTCTCATGGGTCGCCGAGCCGATGTGCGGCGTGGCCACCACATTGTTCAAGCGCAACAACGGGGAATGGTGATCCAGCGGTTCTTTTTCGAACACGTCCAATCCCGCTGCGCGGATCGTGCGTTGTTGCAACGCGTCCACCAGCGCGGCCTCATCTACCACCTTGCCGCGCGAGATATTGATGAAGATCGTCTCTGGCCCCATCAGCGCGAATTGTTCGGCGCCAATCAGCTTCTCGGTTTCAGCGGTCAGCGGCAATGTCAGGCAGACAAAGTCGGCCTGTTGCAGCAAATCGTCCAAGCTACGGTACTGCGCGCCGAAACGCGCTTCCACCGCCGGCTTGGGCGAATGGCTGTGGTAGATCACCGGCATGCCGAAGCCAAAGTGCCCACGCTGGGCCAGGGCTTCGCCGATGCGGCCCATGCCGATGATACCGAGGGTCTTGCCATGCACGTCGCTGCCAAAGTGCGCCGGGCCGATGTTCTTGCTCCACTGGCCGGCGCGCACCATATCGGCCAGTTCGACCACGCGGCGGGCGGTGGCCAGGATCAAGGCAAAGCCGGTGTCGGCGGTGGTTTCGGTGAGCACGTCCGGGGTATTGCTGAGCAGGATGCCGCGCCCCGTCAGGTAGTCGATATCGTAGTTGTCCACGCCCACCGACACGCTGGCCACCGCTTCCAGTGCCGGCGCCAGGTCCAGCAGCTTGGCGTCCAGGCGCAGGCTGGCACCCAACAGGCCGTGGGCGCTGGGCAGGGCATCGCGCAGCTTGGCCAGGCCGGTGTCATCCAGCGCTTCGATCAGCGTAACCTCGGCCTTTTCATGCAGGCGGGCCATCAGCGGCGCGGAGAGTTTCTTGTACAACACGACAGACTTTTTCATGAGGTCTTTACCTTCAACTCCAGGGTGGGCACGGGCGAGCGGTCGCTGGCGCCGGGCTTGAGGAAAATGGTCAGCACCACCGACAGCATCAACGCACCGCTCATCAACAGGTACGAGGCGCCAGGCGAGCCGGTGCTGCTATTGAGGTAGCCCACCAGGTACGAACCACCGAACGAACCAAGGGCTCCCATGCTGTTGATCAGCGCCATGGCGCCACCGGCGACATTGGCCGGGAGGATTTCCGGGACGATGGCGAAAAATGGGCCATAGGGCGCGTACATACAGGCGCCGGCAATCACCAGCAGGGTGTAGGACCACCAGAAGTGTTCGGCGCCCAGCACGTAGGACGCATAGAACGCGATGGAGGCAATCAGCAGCGGCGGCCACACAAAGCGCTTACGTTTTTGCAGTTTGTCCGAGCCCCAGGACACCACCAGCATGCCAATCACCGCTGCCAGATACGGCAGCGCCGACAGCCAGCCTGCCTCGACCATGTCCATCTGCAGGCCGGCCTTGAGGATCGACGGCAGCCACAGTACAAAGCCATACACACCAATGCTCCAGCAGAAGAACTGCAAAGCCAGGATGATCACCTTGGGCGAGCGAAAGGCTTCGGCGTAGTTCTTCACCGCCTTGATGCCCACCTGCTCGGCGGCCAGGGCCGTTTCCAGGTTGTGCTTTTCGCTGTCGCTGAGCCATTTGGCATCCTTTGGACGCTCATCGGCCAGTTTCCACCAGATAAAAGCCCACAGCACCGCTGGCAGGCCTTCGATGATGAACATCCAGCGCCAGCTGAAATGCTGCACGAGGTAACCTGACACCACCGACATCCACAGCATGGTTACCGGGTTGCCGAGGATCAGGAAGGTATTGGCGCGGGAGCGTTCGGCACGGGTGAACCAGTGGCACAGGTACACCAGCATCGCCGGCATCACCGCGGCTTCCACCACCCCCAGCATGAAGCGAATCACAATCAGCATGTAGGCGTTGGACACCACGCCGGTCAGGGTGGCCAGGCCGCCCCAGAGGATCAGGCTGACAAAAATCAGCTTCTTGACGCTGCGCTTTTGCGCATAGATCGCCCCCGGCACCTGGAAGAAAAAGTAACCGAGGAAAAACAGCGCACCCAGCAACGACGACATGCCGGGCGTGATCATCAGGTCTTCGGCCATCCCGGAGGCAGCGGCGAAGCCATAGTTGGCGCGGTCCAGGTACGCCAGGCTGTAGGTGATAAAAACGATGGGCATGATGTACCACCAACGGCGGGTGGCGAGTTTCACGGTGTCCATGGGGTTGCTCCTGAGCTTGTTGTAGTTGTGGCAACAGGTAATGGGTTAGGCAACGGATCGACTGGGTAACTCAGAACGGGTGGGCAAACCTTCCATGTCGCCGCGGCTCTGCACGGCACGGCTGCCGATCCAGTTGCCGCGCTCTACCGCCTCGCGAAAGCCGAGGTTTTCGAGCAGCGCGCTGATCATGCCCACGGCAAAGCCGTCACCGGCGCCGACCGTGTCCACCACGGTGTCCACGCGCACGGCGGCGACAAAGCCCTGGTCCATCTGGGTGCGGTAGTAGGCGCCGTCGGGTCCAAGCTTGATCGCCACGGCTTCGGCGCCCTGGTCGAGGTAAAACGCGGCAATGTCGGCCGGGTCATCGAAGCCAGTGAGCAGGCGGCCTTCGCCCAGGCCCGGCAGGACCCAATCGGCCAGGCCGGCGAGGGCGTTGATTTCGCGGACCATTGTCTGTTGGTTGGCCCACAGCGACGGACGCAGGTTGGGATCGAACGACACGCTGCGCCCGGCCTTGCGCATTTGCGTCATCAGCTCGACGGACAACTCGTGTGTCGCGGCCGACAACGCCGGTGGAATACCCGTGGCATGCAGGTGTCGGGCTTGCAGCAGTGCGGGGCTGATCGCAGCGATGGACAAGTGACTGGCCGCCGAACCTTTGCGGAAATACTCCACCTGCGGATCATCCCCGGCTTCCTCGCGGGACTTGAGCTGAAAACCGGTGGGGTGCAACGGGTCGACCGCCACATGCCGGCAATCCAGGCCTTCCCTGGTCAGGGTGTCGACCACAAAGCGCCCGAGTGAATCATTGCCCACCCGGCTTAGCCAGGCCACGTTGAAGCCCAGGCGCGAGAGGCCAATGGCGACGTTGCTGTCGGCCCCGGCAATGCGCTTGTGAAACTGCGCGACCTGGGCGAGCTCGCCAGTCTGCTCGGCGACGAACATCGCCATGGTTTCACCAAACGAGAGGATATCGATGTCAGACATGCGCGTTCTCCGCACGGGGTTGGCCCAGCAGGGCGAGGGTGGCGACTTGCTGCGCGGTGACCGCGACCAGGTCATCGCCTTGCAGCGGAAATTCCACCGCCCGGGTAATACCTTGAGTCATGTGCTTGAGCAGTTGTTCCCACAGGTGCAGGTCGGTGGCGCCAGGCGGCAGGGCAACCAGCTTGCCGTCGGCGCGACGGGCCACGGCCTTGCAGTGCAGGTAATCCACATGCCTGCCGAGCAGGCGCGCGGCGGTAAGGGCAGACTGGTCCTGCCACTGCCAGTTGCCGATATCGAAGGTCATCTTCACCGGCAGGCCGAGCCGCTCCACTTCGCTGAAGAAGCGTTGCATTGGCTCGATCCGGCCGCCCTGCAGGGTCTGGTCATTTTCCACCAGCAACTGCACTGGGTGGCGGTTGAGCAGGGCGTGCAGGCTCTCCAGGTCATTGGTGTCGGTGAAGTAGCCGAGTGAGACCTTGAGCCAGCGCGCACCAAAGGCCTGGGCCCGATCCAGGGTCGCCGCCAGCTCGGCATTCGGTTGGGCGCGGCCGGCGACCCACAGTTCCAGGGGCGATGAGAACACCGATTCCAGACCCTGCCCGGCAGCGGCCTGGGCCAGTTCATCGGGTTGCTCGACCGTCAGCAATTCTTCACGCCATTCGATGCGTTGGGCGCCGGCGGCCGCCAGCAACTCGACAAAACTCAATTGGCCCTGCTGGCGGACAAGGTCGGCGCCGTAGCTGGAAAGGCTGATGGAGACGGGGTACTTATGCATTGTTGTTTACCTCTGAAACCGGTTTCATTTTTTTACGCACACCAAAACGGTAGTGACCGGGAAGCCGGCGCCTACGGGAGGGTTGTGGAGCCTCGGATGATCAGCTGGGGCAGGAAATCCAGGGTGCGTGTTGGCGTCGTGTCACCACGCAGGCGCTTGAGCAAACAGTCGAAGGCACTGGCGCCAATCGCCTCGGTCGGCTGGGCGAGGGCAGTGATGCCCGTGCCCACCAGCGGGTACCAGTCGAGGTCATCCAGGGCGATCAGGCCCACGTCCTCGAACAGCGTGCAGCCCAAGTGTTTCAGCGCACGGGTACAGGCCAGCGCAGCGACGCCATTGGCGCAGAAAACGGCCTTGGGACCTGGGGTCGCAAGAAAGGTTTGCAGACGGTGCTCCAGCTCGCTGTCCAGTTCCAGCACCGTCCCGGCCAATGCCGGACGGCGGGCGATCTCGGCCTTGAAACTGTCCCGGCGCTCCAATCGCGAGCTGGTGCCATCGGTGGCTTCGCTCACCATCAGCACGTGGCGATACCCCTGTTGCTCCAAGTGGTCCACGGCTATGCGCACGGCCGCCGGGTTGTCCAGGCCGACCAGGTCGCTGTGCAGCGGCTCGACCTTGCGGTCCACCAGCACCAGCGGCATTTCGCGCTGCAGTTCAAGCAACTGGTCGAGGTGATGGCCGAGGGTGTTCACGATCAGGCCTTCGATGTTGTACGAACGCAGCGCGGCCAGGTGCTGGCGCTCCTGCTCGTCATCACGGTCGGTGTTGCACACCACCAGGCTGTAGCCGTGCTGGCGGCAGGCGGTCTCGACGCCGTGCATCACGGCAATGGAATAGGGGTTGCGGATATCGGCCACCAGCATGCCGATCAGCCGTGTACGCCCGCGTTTCAAACCGCGGGCCATCTGGTTGGGGCGGTAGCCGAGTTGTTCGATGGCCTGTTCGATGCGCAGGGCAATGGCATCGGAGAGCAAGGCGCGGTCGTCGCCGATAAAGCGCGACACGCTCGCCTTGGACACACCGGCGCGCTCGGCCACATCAAGCATGGTCACGCGGCTGCGCTGGGCGGCAGAAAAATTGTTCACGGTCATCGACCTTCTATTTTTATTGGAATGACTGAAACCGGTTTCAGGAAACCATCAAAACGGGAAAGTCGTCAAGCAGTTGTAGGACAAAGTCAGATAGCCGGTGCGTCAAACCACCACACCCAGCCAGGTCGCACCCAGCAGCAACACCGCCATACTGCGGTTGAAGCGCTGCGTGGCCTTGGCCGACCGAAACACCTGTGCCGATCCGACGCCCAGCAGCGCCCACGTGCCCAGGCATGGCAGCGAGATCAGGAAAAATATCAGTGACAGGTACACCACCTGGCTCTGGCGCTCCTCACCATTGCCAGCAAAGACGCTCACAACCGCGAGCGCCATCATCCACGTTTTCGGGTTGATCAACTGCAGGCTGGCGGCGCCGATCAGGCCCAGGGGTTTTTGGCTCGCATCGACGTCGATGGTTTGCGCCGGGGCGCTGAATATCTGCCAGGCCAGGTAACTCAGCCAGGCGACGCCGATCCATTGCATGGCGGTTTGTACCTTGGGCACGTGCACCCATGACTGGCCAACGCCTGAACCCACCAGCAGCACGAGCCCCGCGGCACCGAGACAGGCGCCCAGGATGATAGGCAGCGCCGCCTTGAAACCGTAACGGGCACTGTGGCTCAGCACCAGGATATTGGTGGGGCCGGGTGTGATCGACGCGACAAAGGCAAACAGCGTAAAGGGCATAAACGTGGACAGCATGGTGGATGACTCCGATAAACCAGATGATGGAGTCGATCTTCACAAGCCCGCGTGCTACCTGTCTGGAAGATTTGAGCAGCGTTTGCGGTAGGCGGCGGGCGTAAGGCCGTAGGCGCGCACGAACCAGCGGCCGAGGTGGCTCTGGTCGGCAAAGCCCAATGCAATCGCTACATCCGCCGGTTGCTCGCCGTTGGCCAGCAAGTGCCGGGCCCGCGCCAGGCGCAGTTGCACCAGGTAAGCGTGAGGCGGCAGGCCAAACGCGCTCTTGAAGGCGCGGGTCAGGCGGAACCGGTCGACGCTGCAGGCCAGGGCCAGTTCGTCCATGCCCACATCCATGTGCAAGTGGGCATGCAGGTATTCCCGGGCCTTGTGGGCCACCTGCGGCAGGCGCGGGTCCTCACGGTAGCGGGTGCGCCAGTAGAGTTGCCCGGTGAGGCGTTCCAGCAATTGGTCCATGGCACGTTGGCGCACGATGCGCAGTTCGCCGCTGTGCAGGGTCTGGAAGGCTTGGCTGGTGGCCAGGGCCAGGCGTGGGTCACTGGCCAAGGTGCTGGCAAACGCCAGCTGGCTGCCTGGCGGCGCCTCTTCGAACACCGCACTCACTTCGCGCGCCAACCAGTGTGGGTCGAGGTAGAGCATATGGTAAGTGAACCCGTCGGCAGTGGGCGCATCGCCATCATGCAACTCGCCGGGTTCCACCAGGAACACCTGGCCGGGCACGCTGTTGTGGCGGGTGCGGCGGCAGTTGAATTGCTGCACGCCTTGTTCGGTGACGCCGATCAGGTAGCTGTCGTGCCAATGCGGGTCGTACGCATGGCCTTCGAAGTGCGCGCGCAAGGTCTCGATACCGGTGTCGGCGTCCTGGGACAGGTCGATCCAATTGTGCGCGGCCATACATCACCGAAACGGAATACGTGAGGCTATTAGCGCCCAGCACTGGATGGGCGTCTAGAAGGTTTGTGCAGCCTCAACCGAACAAGCCAGCGGCGATATTGATCGAGAACCCCAGGATCGCCGTGTTGAACAGAAACCCGATCAACGATTGCCCCAGCACCACCTTGCGCATGCCGCGGGTGGCAACCCCGACATCGGAGGTCTGCACCGCCACGCCGATGGTGAAGGAGAAGTACAGGAAGTCCCAATAGTTGGGGGTCAGCAAGCCTTCGGCAAAGCGCAACGCCGGTTCCTTGCCATCCCAGGTGTAATAGAGGCGGGCGTAATGCACGCTGAAAATCACCCCGATCAGCAACCACGAACCGATCACCGTGAGCCCGGTAAACCCGTAGTGCAGCAGGCGTTCGGAGGCGGCCAGGTCCTTGCTGCCTACCAGTTCGAAGGTGATGGTCGCCAGGCTGGCGATGGCTGCGATACACACCGTGAACAGCACCAGCCCGGCGTTTTCATCCTCGATTTCGGCGATACGCTTCACATCCGCAGCCTTGGCGCGACGCGTCAGCCATAGCATCAGCACCAGGTAGGTCCACACGCCGGCGTTCCAGCCGATGAGGATTTTGCTGGCGAGCGTGTCAGCCGGCGCCAGGATGCCCACGGCAATGCCCAGCACGGCGGCGGCGGAGAGGCGAGGGTGGGTGCGGGCGAGGAAGGGCATGGCGGCTCACAGACAGTCATTTGTGAGCACCATAACCCCTGTAGGCGCTGGCGTGCCAGCGATGGCATCTACTCGGTGAGCCTGACAGGCCGAGGTGTCTGCATCGCGGGCAAGCCCGCTCCTACACGGGGTGGGGCGTTGATCAGTCGGGTGTGTGGCGCTTGCGCACCCGTTTCATCACCACCACAAAGAACACCGGCACGAACACCACCGCCAGCGTCGCGGTGATCATCCCGCCAATGACACCCGTGCCAATCGCCTGTTGGCTGGCCGAACTGGCCCCGGTGGCAATCGCCAGCGGCACCACGCCGAGGATGAACGCCAGGGACGTCATGATGATCGGCCGCAACCTGAGGCGCGCGGCCTTCAACGTGGCGGTGATCAAGTCTTCACCCTGGTCGTACAGGTCCTTGGCGAATTCGATGATCAGGATCGCGTTCTTCGCCGACAGGCCGATGATGGTGATCAAGCCGACCTTGAAGAACACATCATTGGGCATGCCGCGCAAGGACACCGCCAGTACCGCACCGAGTACGCCCAACGGTACCACCAGCAACACCGATGTCGGGATCGACCAGCTTTCATACAACGCCGCCAGGCACAGGAACACGATCAGCAGCGACAAGCCCAGCAACAAGGGCGCCTGGGCGCCGGACAGGCGTTCCTGCAAGGACAGCCCGGTCCACTCCTGGCCCAGGCCGGCTGGCAATTGGCTGACCAGGCGCTGGATTTCATCCATCGCCTCACCGGTACTGTGGCCAGGTGCCGCTTCGCCAGAAATCGCGATGGCCGGGTAGCCGTTGTAACGGGTCAATTGCGCCGGACCCTGGGTCCATTTGGCTTCGACAAATGCCGACAGCGGCACCATTTTGCCATCGTTGTTGCGCACATTGATCTTCATCAAGTCCGCCACCTGGCTACGCTGGTCGCCTTCGGCCTGCACCACCACGCGCTGCATGCGGCCCTGGTTGGGGAAGTCGTTGACGTAGGCCGAACCGATGGCCGAGGACAGCACATTGCCGACGTCAGCAAACGATACACCCAACGCATTGGCCTGTTTGCGGTCCACCTCCAGCTGCACTTGCGGTGCCTCGGCCAGGGCGCTTTCGCGCACGTTGGCGAGGATCGGGCTTTTCTCGGCGGCCGCCAGCAACTCGGTGCGTGCCGCCATCAACGCGGCATGGCCGACGCCTCCACGGTCCTGCAGGCGGAACTCAAAGCCGCTGGACGTGCCCAGGCCATCCACCGGCGGCGGCAGGATCGCATAGGCAATCGCGTCCTTGAGCTCGCTGAAGGCCATGTTGGCGCGGTCGGCAATCGACGCGGCGGAATCATCGCTGCCGCGCTCCGACCAATCCTTGAGCGTGGTAAACGCCAGCGCCGCGTTCTGCCCCGAGCCGGAGAAACTGAAGCCCATGATCATGGTGGTATCACCCACGCCTGGTTCCTCGGCGTTATGCGCTTCGATCTGCTCGGCCACCTGCACCGTGCGATTCTTGCTCGCGCCGGGCGGCAGTTGGATATCGGTGATGGTGTAGCCCTGGTCTTCCACCGGCAGGAACGAGGAGGGCAGGCGGCTGAACATCCACCCCAGGCCCACCAGCAGCACCAGGTAGATCAGCAGGTAGCGGCCGCTGCGCTTGAGGGCATAGGCCACCCAGCCTTCATAACGATCGGTGAGCTGCTCGAAGCGGTGGTTGAACCAGCCGAAGAAACCGCCCTTGGCATGGTGCTCGCCCTTGGCAATCGGCTTGAGCAAGCTCGCGCACAGGGCTGGGGTCAGGGTCAGGGCGAGGAACGCCGAGAACAGGATCGACGTGGCCATCGACAGCGAGAATTGCTGGTAAATCACCCCCACCGAGCCCGCCATGAACGCCATTGGCAGGAACACCGCGACCAGTACCAGGGTGATGCCGATGATGGCGCCGGTGATCTGGCCCATGGCTTTTTTCGTCGCCGCCTTGGGTGACAGGCCTTCGGTGGCCATGATCCGCTCGACGTTCTCCACCACCACGATCGCATCGTCCACCAGGATACCGATCGCCAGCACCATGCCGAACATGGTCAGCACGTTGATGGAAAAGCCCAGCAACAACATGGTGGCGAAGGTGCCCATCAGCGCAATCGGCACCACCAGGGTCGGGATCAGCGTGTAGCGCACGTTCTGCAGGAACAGGAACATCACCGCGAACACCAGGGCCATTGCCTCAAGCAGCGTGTAGACCACCTTGGTGATCGAGACTTTGACGAACGGCGAGGTGTCGTACGGGATCTTGTATTCCACATTGGCCGGGAAGTAGCGCGACAACTCGTCCATTTTCGCCCGCACCAGGGTGGCGGTGCTCAGCGCGTTGGCACCGGGCGACAGTTGCACGCTGACGGCGGTGGATGGCTTGCCATTCAGGCGCGTGGAAAACTGGTATTCCTGGCTGCCGATTTCCACTCGCGCCACGTCGCCGACGCGCACGGTGGAACCGTCCGGGTTGGCCTTGAGCACAATGTCTGCGAATTCGGCCGGGGTCGACAACTGGCCCTTGACCAGGATCGCCGCAGTGATTTCCTGGGTCTTGGTACCGGGCAGATCACCGATGCTGCCCGCCGACACCTGGGCGTTCTGCGCGCTGATCGCGGCATTCACGTCGGCCGGGGTCAAGTTGAAACCGATCAGTTTCTGCGGGTCGATCCAGATGCGCATTGCACGTTCGGCACCGTACAGCTGCGCCTTGCCCACGCCATCGAGGCGCTTGAGTTCGTTCATCACGTTGCGCGCCAGGTAATCGCTGAGCGCCACGTCATCGAGCTTGCCGTCGCTGGAGGTCAGCGTCACCAGCAACAGGAAGCCGGCGGAGACTTTCTCCACCTGCAAGCCTTGCTGGGTCACCGCCTGGGGCAGGCGCGGCTCCACGGCCTTGAGTCGGTTCTGCACGTCGACCTGGGCCATCTCCGGGTCGGTGCCGGGCTGGAACGTCGCGGTGATGGTGGCCGAGCCCAGGCTGCTCTGGGATTCGAAGTACAGCAGGTGATCGGCGCCGTTCAGTTCCTGCTCGATCAGGCTGACCACGCTTTCGTCCAGGGTCTGGGCCGAGGCACCGGGGTACACGGCATAGATTTCAACTTTCGGCGGCGCGACGTTGGGGTACTGGGCCACCGGCAACTGCGGGATGGCGAGCGCGCCGGCCAGCAGGATAAACAGGGCGACCACCCAGGCGAAGATCGGGCGGTCAATGAAGAACTGCGGCATGGTAAGTGATTCCTTTCCTTAGCGGACAGAGGCCTGGGCATTCGGCGCGGGGCTGTCGTCCACTTCGACTTTTTCGCCGGGGCGCGCGTGTTGCAGGCCCTCGACGACGATACGGTCGCCGGGTTTGAGGCCGCTGCTGACGATCCAGCGGTCCTCGATCACCGCGCCAAGCTCCACTGGCTGCTGGCTCACGGTCTGCTCGGCGTCCAGCAACAGCACCATCGGGATGCCCGCGCTGTCGCGGGTGATAGCGCGTTGCGGCACGCTGATGCCTTGCTTGTCGATCGCCTGTTCCAGGCGCACCCGCACAAAGCTGCCGGGCAGCAGGTCGAGGTCCGGGTTGGGGAACTCGCTGCGCAGGATGATTTGCCCGGTGCCGGGATCGACGCTGATCTCGGCGAAGAGCAATTTGCCTGGCAGCGGGTAAAGGCTGCCGTCGTCCTGGATCAGCGTGGCCTTGGCCTGGTCCTGGCCGACCTGCTTCAAGCTGCCGGCACGGAAGGCACGGCGCAGGTCATTCAACTCGCGGGTGGACTGGGTCAGGTCGGCGTGGATCGGGTCCAACTGCTGGATGATCGCCAGCGGCGTGGCCTCGTTCTGGCCGACCAGCGCCCCCTCGGTCACCAACGCGCGGTCGATGCGTCCGGAAATCGGCGCGGTCACGGTGGCGTAGCCCAGGTTCAGCCTGGCGCGTTCGACAGCGGCCTTGTTGGCGGCGACATCGGCGTTGGTCTGGCGCACGGCGGCGCGGGCGTTGTCGTAGTCCTGGCCGCTGATGGCGTTGCCTTCCACCAACTGGCTGTAGCGCTGTTCTTGCAAGTGCGCCTGGAAGGCATTGGCCTGGGCCTTGCTCAGGTTGGCCTGGGCACTGTCCAGGTCGGCCTTGAAGGGCGCGGGGTCGATGCGAAACAGCACGTCGCCTTGTTTCACGTCGTGGCCTTCCTTGAACACCCGCTGCATGACGACGCCCGCGACCCGTGCACGCACTTCGGCAATGCGCGGCGCGGCGATGCGCCCGCTCAGTTCGCTGGTGATCGAGAGCGGTTTGGCCTGCAGGGTTTCGATGCGCACTTTGGCCAGGGGCATTTCTGGCGCTTCGGCGGCGGAGTCGCCACACGCGCTCAGGGCCAGGGTGAGGGCCAGCAGGCAAAACGGCGCAAACAGATTCTTCGACATGCTCTTATCCCAATATTGACTGGCGCATCCTAAAGTCACCTGCGCCCTGGTGCTGTGAAGCTGTGTAGGCCGTGTGTGAAGAAATGTAAGGTGCGACCCATAGTCCGCAGAGGGCGTATATCCTTGCACAATCCTGCAAACAACCAAGATCGATGTGGGAGCAAGCCCGCTCCCACAAGGGTCTGTGCACAGCCGACGAACCGCATTATTTGGAAACACCATGCCCAACATCCTCCTGGTGGAAGACGACGCCGCACTCTCCGAGCTGATTGCCAGCTACCTGGAACGCAATGGCTATCACGTCAGCGTGCTCAGCCGTGGCGATCACGTTCGCGAACGCGCACGCCTGAACCCGCCGGACTTGGTGATCCTCGACCTGATGCTGCCCGGTCTCGACGGCCTGCAAGTGTGCCGCCTGTTGCGCGCTGACTCGGCGGGCCTGCCCATCCTGATGCTCACCGCCCGTGATGACAGCCACGACCAAGTGCTGGGCCTGGAAATGGGCGCCGATGACTACGTGACCAAACCCTGCGAACCGCGTGTGTTGCTGGCCCGTGTGCGTACGTTGCTGCGCCGTAGCAGCTTGTCCGAGCCCCAGCTCGCCAATGACCAGATCATCGTGGGCAACCTGTGCATCGACCTGTCGGAGCGCACCGTGACCTGGCGCGAGCAGGCCGTGGAGTTGTCCAGCGGCGAATACAACCTGCTGGTGGTGCTGGCCCGGCATGCCGGCGAAGTGCTCAGCCGCGACCAGATCCTGCAACGCCTGCGTGGTATCGAGTTCAACGGCACCGACCGGTCGGTGGATGTGGCCATCTCCAAGCTGCGCCGCAAGTTCGATGACAACGCCGGCGAAGCGCGCAAGATCAAGACGGTATGGGGCAAGGGCTACCTGTTCAGCCGTTCCGAGTGGGAATGCTGACCCATGTTCCGTGTATTGCTGCGTCTCTACCTGATCACCATCGTCACCTACAGTGCGGCGATCTACCTGATCCCCTCGTTGGTGATCCAGCTGTTCGAACACCGCTACATGAACTACAACATCGAGCAGACTCGCGGCCAGCAAAAGCTGATCGTCAAGCAATACCTGCGCGCACCGGTGGAACGCTGGTCACAGGTGACCGACCAGCTGGGCCGTGACTTCGCACCCTTGAAAGTGCAATTGCTGCTGCGCCAGGACGCCAGCTACACCCCGACCGAAGAAAAACTGCTGGAGCAGGGCAAGCCAGTCGTGCGCCTGGGGGAGTGGGGGTGGATGGAGGAAATCAGTTCGCCGATCAACGAGCAATTCGTGGTCAAGCTGACAGTTCCGCCCGATCCGATGGACATGAACGTCCTGTACTGGGCGATCAACGTGCTGATCGTCGCTGCGCTGCTGGCCTGCCTGTTGGTGTGGCTGCGTCCGCACTGGCGCGACCTGGAACGCTTGAAAAGCACCGCGGGGCAATTGGGCCAGGGCAACCTGGCCGAGCGTACGCGCATTCCGGCCAGCTCCAGCATCGGCAGTCTGGCCTCGGTGTTCGACACCATGGCCGACGACATCGAACACCTGCTCAACCAGCAGCGCGACCTGCTCAACGCGGTCTCCCACGAACTGCGCACGCCGCTCACTCGCCTGGATTTCGGCCTGGCGCTGGCGCTCTCCGAAGACTTGCCCGAGGCCAGTCGCGAACGCCTGCAAAGCCTGGTGGCGCATATCCGCGAGCTGGATGAACTGGTGCTCGAGCTGCTGTCCTACAGCCGCCTGCAAAACCCGGCGCAACTGCCAGAGAGGGTCGAGGTGGTGCTCGATGAATTTATCGACAGCGTGCTTGGCAGCGTCGACGACGAGCTGGAAAACCCCGAGATCGTCATCGACGTCGCACTCGATTGCGCCGTGGAGCGCTTCAGCCTCGACCCGCGCCTCACCGCCCGTGCGTTGCAGAACCTGCTGCGCAATGCCACGCGTTACTGCGACAAGCGCATCCAGGTCGGCGTCAAGGTGTGCCCCAAGGGCTGTGAAATCTGGGTGGACGATGACGGCATCGGCATCCCGCTGGACCAGCGCGAGCGCATCTTCGAGCCGTTCTACCGCCTGGACCGCAGCCGTGACCGTGCCACCGGTGGTTTCGGCCTGGGCCTGGCCATCAGCCGGCGCGCCCTGGAAGCCCAGGGCGGCACCTTGACGGCATTGGCGTCGCCGCTGGGTGGCGCGCGATTCCGGGTGTGGTTGCCCAGCGTCGGCTGATCAGAGCACCTTAACCGCGCGGCCGATCGCCTGGATCGGCCCGGTGGGCTTACCGGTTGGCGAGCCCCGTGGATCTTCCAGGGTCAGCTCGAACAGTTGGTTCTGCGTCAGCGGCGGCAGCTTGTCGAGTGGCACCGACAGCGTCTGCCCCGGCTTGACCAGGCCCAGGGACACGGGCCCCTGCCAACCGTCGCCTTTGGTCCAGAACTGCAGGGCCTTGTCGGCCGGCACTTCCATCACACCCAGCGGGATCAACTGAATCTGCTGATCGTTACTGGCCTGGATCACCCAGCCCGGTGCCTGGTTTTGCGGTGCAACCAGCACCACCACGAAGCTTGGCTCGGCAGTGGGCGGGCGGGTCAGCAGCAACCCGGCCAGCACCAGCGTGGTCAGCAACCCGGCACCGGCCAGGCCACGCCACACTGCAAGCAAGTCCCACCAGGGCGTTCGGGCACCGGCGGTGTTGCGTTCGATGCGTCGCCATAATTCAGAGGAAGGTGGTACGGGCTCCGCCAGGGCCGTCAACGGCAACAGGCGCTGTTCCCAGGCATCAACCGCTGCGCGTAGCTCGGCGTCATGGGCGAGGCGTTGTTCCACCTCGACGCGCTGTTCGCCAGGCAGGGTGCCCAGCACGTATTCGCTGGCCAGTTCGTCCAGTGGGTTGCTCATGCCATGCACTCCCGCAGCGCGGCGAGGCTACGTTTGATCCAGGCTTTGACGGTCCCCAGCGGGGTGTCCAGTTTCCGGGCGATTTCGCTGTGGGAATAACCGTCGACATAGGCATGCAGGATGCACGTGCGGCGGGCCGGATCGAGCTGCTCCAGGCAGGCGTGGACCTGCCCCGAGCGCGAAGCGAATTCAAAGGTGTCGGTTGTAGCGACGCGCTCGTGCTCGTCGCTCAACGGTATTTCACGGTAATGATTGCGCACGACATTGAGCGCCAGGTGCCGGGTCACACTGAACACCCAGCCACGGGCGGAGCCGCGATCGGGGTCGAAACTGCCGGCGCCGCGCCAGACCTTGATGAAGGCGTCATGCACGATGTCTTCGGCCAGGGACTTGTCCCTGACGATGCGCAGCGCCACGCCGAGCAAACGGCTGCTGTCCTGCTCATAGAGCTGGCGCAAGGCGCGTTGATCGCCACGGGCGCACGCCCGCAGACAGGCTTCGTAATCAAACACGTGATGCTACCCCCAAGCGCCAAACCGCATATTTATCCGCATTGGGGGCAGCGTAGCCGAGTTTGTTCAGTTGGCCGCCCAGAAAATGTAGTCGGCCTGGTACTTCACCACTTCCTGCTTGCCTTTGTTGGCAGCGGTGCACTCAGTGCTCGGCGCCACGCCACCCTTGAGCGCGACGCGCTGGATGTAGCTCACGCCACTCATCGCGCCCTTGCCTTCGGCCGGGTTGGCCTTGACCAGTTGATACGGCAGGTTGCCCGCACCGGACGGCGCCACGGCCAACTGGGTGCCGGTGACTTTCGAACCGTCCTTGGCCTGCCAGGTAGCGGGTGGGCCGAAATAGGTGCCCACTTGCTTGCCGCTGCGGTCATTCAGCACCGCCTTTGGCCCGACAAAGGTCCACTCGGTCTGGCCCGCAGCGTTGGCTTTGTCGCGGCACTCGTAGGTGATTTCGCCGACGCCGGTGGTTTCCAGCGCCACCTTGTGGCCATCCGGCACCTTGATGCTGTCGGGCAAGCCGGTCTGGGCGAAGGCAGCAGGTGCAGCGGCCAGCAGGGCAGTGAGGCAGAACAGTGCTTTAGCGTTCATGGGTACTTCTCCATTTCAGTAAAACAGCGGGGTGACTGAGAGGTACTACCCATGGCACGCACGATTGGATGCAGCGATTAGAAAATAAATGATAGAGGGCGCACACTGTGCCCCCGCTTTACCCGAGGAGAGATTGGCAATGACTGGTGTTCACACGTCTGCTCAACAAGGTTTCTCTACCCAGGCCGTCACCTACGCCCAGGGCCGGCCGGATTACCCAAGGCAACTGACGGGCTGGCTGGCCGAGACCCTGCGCATCGATGCCCAGTCGAACGTGATTGACCTGGGCGCCGGCACCGGCAAGTTCACCCGTTTGCTCAGCACCCTGGCACCGACATTGACCGCCGTCGAGCCGGTCGCGGCCATGGGCGCCCAGTTGACCAAACTGCTGCCGGCCGTACGCCTGGTCAATGGCACCGCTGAATCCATCCCACTGCCCGCCGCCAGCGCTGATGCGGTGGTGTGTGCCCAGGCATTCCACTGGTTCTCCACGGAGGCTGCCCTGGCAGAAATCCATCGCGTGCTCAAGCCCGACGGCCGCCTTGGCCTGGTGTGGAACGTGCGGGATGAATCGGTGGATTGGGTCGCCGCCATCACTGACATCATCACTCCCTACGAAGGCGACACCCCGCGCTTTCACACCGGGCGCTGGCGCGAGGCTTTCACCGGCGAGTACTTTTGCGCACCCGAAGTGACCTTTTTTCCCTACAGCCACGTCGGCAGCCCTCAAGAAGTGATCATGGACCGTTTCCTCTCCGTGAGTTTTATCGCGGCGCTTCCCGAGGCACCCAAAGCCATGGTTACCGCACAATTGCAGGCACTGATCGACACCCATCCGGCGTTGAAAGGGCGGGAGACGGTCGCCTTCCCCTACGAGACCCAGGCCTACGTCTGCCATCGACTGAGTTAAAAGGCATAAAGTCAGATCATATTGATATAAGTCGTTATAAGAAAAATCGCTATCCTGCGGCCAGAAATTTATAAGGCCGCAGGTAGCTTTAATGGATGTGGGTAATTTTGGTTTTGTGGTTGCTGGCCTGATCGTTGGTTTTATCGTAGGCATGACCGGTGTGGGCGGGGGCTCGTTGATGACCCCGATCCTGCTGTGGTTCGGCATCAACCCCGCCACTGCGGTGGGCACCGACCTGTTGTACGCGGCCATCACCAAGTCCGGTGGCGTGCTGGTGCACAGCAAGAACAAGAACATCGACTGGACCATCACCGGCTGGCTGACCCTGGGCAGTGTGCCTGCGGTGTTGCTGACCCTGTGGTTCCTGGCCAGTCTGCACACTGACCCCAGTGCCATGAATGCGGTGATCAAGCAGGCCCTCGGCGTGGTGCTGCTGCTGACGGCCTTGGCGATTCTGTTCAAGAAAAGCCTGTTGGCGTTTGCCCAGCGGCATGCCGGCGATGACTACCACATGAGTCCGCGCAACCTGAACGCGCTGACGGTGGTGACGGGGGCGATCCTCGGCACCATGGTTGCCCTGACGTCCATTGGCGCGGGTGCGCTGGGGACCGTGGCGTTGTTTATTCTGTATCCGTTCCTGGCTACGCGGCGGTTGGTGGGGACTGAGATCGCGCATGCCGTGCCGCTGACCCTGGTGGCGGGATTGGGCCATGCCAGCATGGGTAACATGGACTGGCATCTGCTGGGCTTTTTGTTGATGGGGTCGTTGCCGGGGATTTATATCGGTAGTCATATGACGGGCAAGCTTCCGGATGGGGTGTTGCGCCCGTGTTTGGCGGTGATGCTCATGGCTATCGGCTACAAACTGGCGTTTTGATTTGGGGGCATATCCGTTGTTTGGGTAGCGGCGGCTTAGGGTTCCGTCCTTACGGCGGTTCACTTTTGAAAAAAGAGCCCAAGAGTAACCATGGCACTTGACCCACCATTCGGCACCTCGCCTAGGCTCGGGTTACCCACGGATTCAAGCCTGAGTACGGCCAGCGTGTTGGGTGGGGCGCCTCAGATCACAAGCAAGCCAAGATCAGCTTCGTCTGGGGGATAGAGCACCCACCTTTGACCGAGACCGACAGTAAAAAAACGGTCAGATCCCAGGTCGCCGTGCTGGGTCGATAGATCAATCACATACTAGCTTTTCTGTGGGAGCTGGCTTGCCTGCGATGCAGGCACCTCGGTACATCAGGCATACCGGGCTGATTCCATCGCAGCCAAGCCAGCACCCACCTTTGACCGGGGTCGACAATAAGAAACCTGTCGGGTTACGGGCACACCGAGCCTAAGCTGCTGTACCGGGCCCATTCCCAATCTGCCAGACAAATGGCGGCTCAACCCCATTAACCACCCAATCCCCCACAATCCGCGCCTTGTAGATCACCGGATTATGCGACGACACCGTCCGCGCATTACGCCAATGCCGATCCAGCGCCTTACCCTGGCGCACATCCGACGCCCCCAATGCATTGAACAACTCACTGGTCGCACGCTGGATCAACTCGGACACCACCACCTGTGCAGTGGCCGACTCAATTTCGGCCGCCACGTTGGCCTCACGCTCCACGGCTTCATCCCCCCCAAACCTCGCGACATAAGCCCGTTGCGCCGGCAGCGTCGCTTTCAACGCGCTGGCCTCGGCGGCGTACACCAGAGCAGCCACGTCGCCCACTACCTGTTGAATCTGCGGATCCTGGCTCACATGGGCCGCATTGCCATGGCTGTAGATGCGCTGGCGGCTGCGCACCTGATGCGCCACATCACGCAATGCCGCACGGCCGATACCCGCCAGGCTGGCGAGCAACACCAACTGGTAGAACGCGGTCTGGTATTTGAACCGGGTGGCAAAGTCGATGACGTTGCCTGCTTCCACCACGGCATCGGTAAAGCGTGACGTGCCGCTGCCCGTAGTGCGCTGGCCAAAGCCGTCCCAGTCATCGCTGTGCACCACGCCAGGCTGGCGGGCGCGGGTGGCGGCGATCACGTCGGCGCCGGTGTCGCTGCGCTGGGCGTAGACGTCGATCCAGTCGGCGAAAATGCTGCCGGTGCTGTAGAACTTTTCTCCATTGAGCTTCCAATGGTCACCGTCGGGGCTGACGTGGGTGACCACATCGCCGATGGCCACGTTGCCGATTTCGGTCCAGGCGCAACCGACGATGTCGCCCTCCACGAAACGCTTGAACCACAGGTCGCGACCGGCACTGGGTGGTGCATTCAGGCGGTCTTCGGCAAAAGCAAAGTGCCCGCGTAGGGCCTGGGGCAGATTTGAGTCGGCTTCGGCCAGTTCGATCAGCAGTTCAAACAACTGCGGCAAGGAAGCACCGCCACCACCGTACTCCACGGGAACGCGCACCGCGCCAAAGCCGGCGGCTTTTAGCCACTGGATCGGCTCGTGGGGCAGGGTGCGGCTCTGTTCGCGCTGTACGGCGCCCTCGGCGATGCGTTGAAAAATCGGCCGGAAGCGCGCAGCCAGGGTCGGGTAGTCCGCGCCGGTCGACAGCGGGTTGATGACGTGTTGTTCGGTCATGGGCAAGGTTCCTGGGCAATGATCGGTACAGGGGTGATTGCACAGTCCGTGCCGGGCGCCGCTGCCCGTATTTGCGGGGTAAAGCCCCAAGCCACTGTTGCCCTGGCAACAGCTGTTCGACAAACCAGCCCACTCTGCGACATCGTCGTCGGCACCTCCAATTGCGCCCAGAGCCCCTGGCATGGGCGTTTCACCGGCCTGGCATGCTTGCTGCTCAAGCCCTGGGTACATCCCTTTGTGCGAGGTACCGTTCGATGAGTCAGCAAGCCGTGAAATTTGCCTATTGGGTGCCCAACGTCAGCGGTGGGCTGGTGGTCAGCAAGATCGAGCAACGCACTCACTGGGGCATTGATTACAACCGCAAGCTGGCGCAGCTCGCCGAAGCCGCCGGTTTTGAGTACGGCCTCACCCAAATCCGCTTCACTGCCGGCTACGGCGCCGAAAACCAGCATGAATCCGTAGCGTTCAGCCACGCGCTGCTGGCTGCGACCACCACGCTCAAGGTGATCGCCGCCATCCTGCCCGGCCCGTGGCAACCAGCGCTGGCGGCCAAGCAACTGGCGACCATCGACCAGCTCACCAACGGCCGTATCGCGGTGAACATTGTCAGCGGCTGGTTCAAGGGCGAGTTCCAGGCCATTGGCGAACACTGGCTGGAGCACGACGAACGCTATCGCCGTTCCGAAGAATTCATCCGCGCCCTCAAAGGCATCTGGACCCAGGACGACTTCACCTTCAAAGGCGACTTCTACCGGTTCAACCATTACACCCTCAAGCCCAAGCCACTGGGCCAGCCGGAAGTGTTCCAGGGCGGTAGCTCGCGGGCGGCGCGGGACATGGCCGCACGGGTGTCGGACTGGTACTTCACCAACGGCAACACCCCGGAAGGCATCAAGGCTCAGGTCGACGACATCCGCGCCAAGGCGGCGGCGAATAACCATTCGGTCAAGGTCGGCGTCAATGCGTTCGTGATTGCCCGCGACACCGAAGAAGAAGCCCGTGCCGTGCTGGCGGAGATCATCGACAAGGCCGATCCGGAGGCCGTGAATGCCTTTGGTGACGCAGCCAAGCAGGCCGGCAAGGCTTCACCGGAAGGCGAGGGCAACTGGGCCAAGTCCAGTTTCGAGGACCTGGTGCAGTACAACGATGGCTTCAAGACCAACCTGATCGGCACGCCGCAGCAGATCGCCGAGCGCATCGTCGCGCTCAAGGCAGTGGGGGTGGACCTGGTGCTCGCCGGTTTCCTGCACTTCCAGGAAGAAGTCGAGTACTTCGGCAAGCGCGTGTTGCCGCTGGTGCGTGAGCTGGAGGCCAAGGCTGCGATCAAGAACGTGGCGTGAACACGACTACCGCCGCCCGCAATTTGTTATTGCCGAACCGGCACATGCGTTCGAACTCCCCATGGCTGACCGGCAAATGCTGGCAGTCCAGGGGTTGACGGTGCTGGCTGTGGTCAACGTCCGGGTCGTGCAGGTAGACGAAGTCATCGTCGCAGTCGGTGACCATTACCCAGTGCGGTGACTTGGAGCGCGTGAGGCGGTAGCTGCTGATCAACACCAGTGGCTGGCCGCCGTCACGTAATACCTGGGGCAAGTCCAGCGCGCCGCCGAACACTTGCTCGACGTCACTGCTCGCCAATTCCTCTTCGAATGCCTCATGCACCAGGCGCATGACGTCCTTTTTATGCGCATCTCGCACGCCATCCAGAAACAGCGGCCCGCGCACATTCACCTGCATGCGCACCGCAAAACCGCGACGCCAGGCGGCCAAGGCCAGCCCTTGCGGGCTGCAACCGCCATGGCCGGCGGTCATGAACACGGTGGTCGCTTCGCGCCAGATCTGCAGCTCTTCACGCCGTTGCGCCACGCGCTCCGGCACCAACGCGCCCATGGCCATCAGCAGGCACGCCGCGCCGCAGGTGAAGTCGGTGGTCTGCTGGTAATACGGCACGCTTTGCGGGCGCGCATCCTGATGCTGCACGATGCGTTTCTCCAGGCGCAGGGCGGCGGTGTGGTCTTCGTAGTAGTCGTTGATGAGGGCGAAACGCCGGTAGCCATTGCGCTCATACAGGGCCAGGGCAGCAGGATTGTCGGTGCGCACCTCCAGGCGCAGGTAGGCACAGTCGTGTTCCACCGCGATGGTTTCGATGCGTGTAAGCAACTGCTTGCCCAGCCCAAGGCCGCGTGCAGGCTCGGCGATGGCGATGGAATACAGGCGCGCCAACGAGGTGCCACGGTGGAACAGCACCAGCGCGTAGCCGAGCAACTGTCCCTCTTTTTCCGCCACCAGCAACTGGCCGTTGGCGCGGCTGACCATCCACTGGAAACTGCGCGATGACAACCGGTCGGTGGTGAAACAGTGCTGTTCCAGTGCCACCAATTCAGGCACATCGCAGGGGGTTGCAACGCGAAAGCAAAGAGCCATATGACCGCCGTAAAAGTTGCGTAACGAAACGGGACTTCTCTAAAAGATCGTGCTTAATAGAAAAGGTCGAGTTCTCTAAAGCGGATCAAATATTATGTCGGCGGTACAAGGTCATTGGCGTGAAGTATCCGAGCAAACGCTCGCGGCGACAATAACTAATAAAGGTTATTTTTCCGCACCTCTCAAAGGAACCCGTCAAGTAGTGATCATTGTCGAGCGCAAGGAAGATTGGGCCTCCTACTTCCCCAGCGAAGACATCGTCACGGCTCAGGAGTACTTGGAACAGACCCGGGAAAACGAGACCGGCAAGCGTGTGCAGGTGATCAACCTGTGCCGCAGCTACAAGTACCTGGGGCACGGTTATTACTGTTCGTTGCTCGCCGAGGCCCGCGGGCACAAGGTGATTCCCTCGGTGCGTACCATCAGCGAACTGACGAAGAAGTCGCTGTACGGCCTGGCCCTGGACGACCTGGATAAAACCCTCGATAAAGCCTTGAGTCATCACCTTTACAGCAATACCGAAGGCTTTACCCTGACACTTTACTTTGGCCGGACCAATATAGAGCCGTTGCAGGATCTGGCCCGCCAATTGTTTGAAGCCTTCCCATGCCCGATTCTGTTAGTTGAATTCAAGCAGCACAACGGCTGGCACATCGAAGGGGTCAAGTCTGGCGTGTTGCACAAGTTGCGCGACGATCAGGAAGATCAATTCGCCCACGCCCTGGATAACTTCAGCCGCAAGATCTGGCGCCAGCCACGCTCACGTCGCCTGGCCCGTTACGACCTGGCCATCCTGCACGACCCCCAGGAACAATTACCGCCGTCGAACGCCAAGGCGCTGGATAATTTCATTCGCGTGGGCAAGGGCCTGGGCATCGATGTGGAGCTGATCGAGCGCAAGGACTACTCGCGCCTGGCCGAGTACGACGCCTTGCTGATCCGCGAGACCACCAGCGTCGACAACCACACCTACCGCTTTGCCAAGAAAGCCGAAAGCGAAGGCCTGGTGGTCATGGACGACCCGGCATCGATCCTGCGCTGTACCAACAAGGTCTACCTCACGGACCTGCTCAACAGCCATCAACTGGGCATGCCCGCCACCGAGATTCTGTACAAGGAGCGACCGGAAGACTTCGAACGGGTCGGTGAGCGCCTGGGGTTCCCGCTGGTACTGAAGATCCCCGACGGCTGCTTCTCCCGCGGGGTGATCAAGGTCGAAAGCCAGGAAGCCTTGCTCAAGGCCACTGCGGAGCTGTTCGAGCATTCGGTACTGTTGTTGGCACAGGAGTTCTTTTACACCGAGTACGACTGGCGCATCGGTGTACTCAACCGCAAACCGATCTTTGCCTGCCAATACTTCATGTCCAAGGGCCATTGGCAGATCTACAACCACAAGGCCATCGGGCAGGACATCAACGGCGAATGCCGCACCCTGGCGGTCCACGAGGCGCCCAAGGCGGTGGTGGAACTGGCCGTCAAGACCGCCAACCTGATCGGTGATGGCCTCTACGGCGTCGACCTCAAGCAGTCCGGCGACAAAGTGGTGGTGATCGAGGTTAACGACAACCCCAACCTGGATGCGGGTATCGAAGATGCCTACTTGCAGGACGACCTCTATGGCCTGGTGCTGGAAGAGTTCGTGCGGCGCCTGGAGTTGAAGCGTCAGGGCCAGGTCTGGTGAGCCGGCGATGATCCAGCGTTTTGAACTGACCGATGGCAAGCTGCGCAGCGGGGAGCATGATGATGCCCCGATCCTGTTGTTCAACAACCCTGATTTGGCCGAGCGTGAGTGGCTGCGTGACCACCACAAGCTGGACGAGCACGCCCTGGCCTCGGCGCTCGACCCTGACGAAGTGTCACGTATCGAGTTTCACCCCGACAATCTGTTCCTGATCTGGAAACGCCCGGAGAATTACTCTGGCGGCGGCAACCTGGTGTTCGAGGTGTCGTCCTGCGGCCTGCTGTTTTCACCCAGTCGCCTGCTGGTGATCGCCACCGACGAAACCCCGCTCACCGGCCTGGGCCAGCGACGTCCGTTGCATACACCGCTGGATGTGTTGCTCGACCTGCTGCTCAACAACGTCCACCACTACCTGGGCCACCTCAAGGTGATCAAGCTGGTCGCCCGGGAGTTGCAGCAGCAGTTCAATGCGTCGATGAGCAACCACCACCTGATGCAGATGTTCAGCCTCAGCGAAAGCCTGATCTATTACATCAACGCGCTGCACAGCAACGGCGCGGTGCTGTCGCGGTTGCGCAACCATGCCGAGAAGGAGCATTTCAGCGCGGAAATCCTCGGGCTGATCGATGACCTGATCATCGAGAACCACCAGTGCTACAAACAGGCCGAGATCTATTCCAACGTCTTCTCCGGATTGATCGATGCGCGCGGCAACCTGATGAACAACAGCATGAACAACCTGTTGCGCAAGCTCACGTTGATCAACGTGGTGTTCCTGCCGCTGAACCTGATTGCGAGCATTGGCGGTATGTCGGAGTTCAGCATGATGACGGCGGGAACGCCGTGGTGGGTATCGTATCCGTTGTTCCTGCTGGCGATGGGGCTGGGGGCCGGCTTGATGGTGTTGGGCCTCAAGCGGATAGCCGGCGGGTGAATGTCGTGTGAGCCTGTTGATCTTTTGTGTGGCTTGTCTTTTTGTGTACACATCCATTTGTGCGGTCATCGCGGCCAACCCGGCGTCCTGCCGGGTTACCCACGGATTCAAACCTGCGCTCGGCCAGCGTGGTTGACGGGGCGCCTAAGATCAAAAGCAGCTTCGTCTGGTGGATAGAGAACCCACTGTGGGAGCGGGCTTGCTCGCGAATGCGGTGTGCCAGTCACAGATTTACTTGCTGACATACGGCTTTTCTGTGGGAGCTGGCTTGCCTGCGATGCAGACAGCTCGGTCCATCAGGTACACCGGGTTGATGCTATCGCAGGCAAGCCAGCTCCCACATTTGAACCGAGATCGACAGTAAGAAACCGGTCGGCTCCAAGGCCGCCACGCTGTTGATTTTGATCTTAGGCAGCCCCCAATCACTGTCGGATTACGGGCACACCGAGCTTAGGCGAGGTGCCGAGTGTTGGGGCACGAGCGTTTTTTGCTGGGCCGGTCCCCCAACAACAACCCCACACCGTCTAGGCCTGCAACGTAAACACCTCAAAGCCATCCGCGGTCACTGCCACCGTGTGTTCCCACTGCGCCGACAGGCTGTTGTCCTTGGTGACCACGGTCCACCCATCCTTGAGGCTGCGCACTTTCGAGCTGCCCTGGTTGAGCATTGGCTCCACGGTAAACACCATGCCTTCACGCAGTTCCAGCCCGGTGCCGGGACGGCCGAAGTGCAGGACCTGCGGTTCTTCGTGCATCTGCCGGCCGATGCCGTGGCCGCAATACTCGCGTACCACGCTGTAGCCGTTGGCTTGCGCATGGCGCTGGATCGCGTGGCCGATGTCGCCCAGGCGGGCGCCAGGCTTGACCTGGCGGATACCGGCCCACATCGCTTCGAAGGTCATTTCCACGAGGCGCCTGGCCTTGGGGGAAACGGTGCCGATCATGTACATCTTGCTGGAGTCGGCGATAAAGCCGCCTTTTTCCAGGGTGATGTCGATGTTGATGATGTCGCCGTCCTTGAGGATTTCCTTGGCGCTGGGCATGCCGTGGCACACCACTTCGTTGATTGAGGTGTTGATGGAGAAGGGGTAGTCGTACTGTCCCAGGCTGGCGGGGCGGGCGTTGAGGTCGTTGCGGATGAAGGCTTCGACGGCGGCGTCCAGCTCCAGGGTCGAGCGGCCGGCGGCGACGAAACCATCGAGCATAGTGAAGACCTGTGCCAGCAGGCGCCCGGCTTCACGCATCACGGCCAGTTGTGCGGCAGTCTTGATCATCAACTGCGCCCCCGGATCAGGTCTGGCTTGTCCAGCAACAGTTTGTTGATCAACTCGTTGTAGGGCAGGTGGGGGTTGAGTTCTGCGAGCAGCCCGATCTTGATCCAGAATTCAGCCTGGGCGTTGATGGAGCGGTCCATCGCAGCGCTGGCCAGGCGCAGTTGTTCGTGCAATTGGTCGGTGATCTTGACGATGCCCATGGTGTTCACTGTGCGGTAGGAATATACAAAGCGTATATGTTTCGTATATCAATCGTAAACCCCTCGCCGCTAAACGGCGGTTGGCCATTGACTTGGCCACGGGCCGCCGGTTAGTTTCGTCACATGACATTTCAAGCCTTTCGCAGCCAGCCAAGCATTATTACCGCCATTCCTCATTTGGCGGGATAGCGCACGGCTGTACCCAAACCCGCCCTAGAGGCGGGTTTTGTTTTTCCGTCTCCAGGGCCTTTGACAAAAAGCCAGGAGACACCCATGAGCACCTGCACCGCGCCTTACTCTGCCGACCCGGGACTGCTTGAACATTACGTGAAAAAGATTCTTGCTGCCCCGGTGTACGACCTGGCGGTGCGCACGCCCTTGCAGGCGGCCCCGGCCTTGTCGGCGCTGCTGGGTAACCAGGTATTGCTCAAGCGCGAAGACTTGCAACCGACCTTTTCCTTCAAGATTCGCGGCGCCTACAACAAGCTGGTGCAGCTCACGCCTGGGCAGAAAGCGCGTGGCGTCGTCACCGCGTCGGCCGGCAATCACGCCCAGGGCGTGGCCCTGGCGGCGCGGGAGCTGGGGATCGAGGCGCGCATTGTCATGCCCGCCAGCACCCCTGAGCTCAAGGTGCTGGGCGTGCGTTCACGCGGCGCGCAAGCGGTGCTGCACGGCGCGAGCTTCCCCTTTGCCCTGGCCCATGCGCTGCAGTTGGCCGAGTCGTCCGGCTGCACCTTCGTCTCGCCGTTCGATGACCCGGACGTAATTGCCGGCCAAGGCACCGTGGCCATGGAGATCCTGCGCCAACAGCAAGGGCCGTTGGACGCGATCTTCGTGCCGGTGGGCGGCGGTGGCCTGATCGCCGGCATTGCCGCGTACGTCAAATACCTGCGGCCCGAGGTGCGCATCATCGGCGTCGAACCCGAAGGGTCCAGTTGCCTGTTGGCGGCGCTGCGGGCCGGTGAACGGGTGGTGCTGCCCAGCGTTGACGGGTTTGCCGACGGCACGGCGGTGGCGCAGGTCGGCGCCTACGGGTTCGAGATCTGCCGGGACTGGGTGGATGAGGTCATCACCGTCAGTAATGACGAACTGTGCAGCGCCATCAAGCTGATCTACGACGACACACGTTCCATCACCGAGCCGTCCGGCGCGTTGGCAGTCGCCGGCATTCGTCAATACGTGGCCAGCCACAATCTGCATGGGCAGACCCTGGTGGCGATCAATTCCGGGGCGAATATCAACTTCGATAGTTTGCGACATGTTGCCGAAAGGGCCGCTGCGCAAGGCGCCGTTCAATCCCAAGCGCAGGGTTAAACGTTTAATCGACGCGGTTCGACGACGATTCAACGCATGCTGTTTAACGTATATAACCCCGTACAGTGCTTATGAAGAAAGGTTACAACGAGGGCGGTTTTTGCCGAGTAGGCTTGGGTGTTACAAGCGTCTTCCAAGGTCGGTAAGACGTGGCGGGCGAGCGCCCGCCAGCTTCATGACAATCTGTTGGCAGTCTCAGGAAAGGAGAGGTTGACCATGCTTTCGGAATTAGAACTTCGCAGCATTATTGAAGGAAGTTTCCTGCCCAAACGGTGCGAATGCATCAAAGCCGAAGATGCCTCGTTGACGATCAAGGTCTATGACGACCGTGACCGTGATCGGGTGGATCTGGAAGTCAAAGGCATTAACGCGGACAAACTCGACAGCAGTCGAGCCATTTGCAACCTGATCACCGGGCTGCGCGAAGACCTCAAGCACACCCACGCACCCGTCCTTCAACGAGCGTCGGAGCGCGGCGTCTACTAGCTGGACGCTTGAGTGTGATGCACCGAAGCCCTGTGGGCCTGGATGAACGCCAGGCCCAATACGGTTTCTGTAACCACCGCCAGCAAGATGCCGGGTCCCGCATTGCCATTGATCCACTCACTGAACCCTGATGCCGCCAACACAAAGCACCCGGTGATGAACCCGGTGGTCAGCGCGCGGCGTGTGTCTGAAGGGGGCGCGTGGCGCGCGCGGTAGAATAGAACATGACGCCAATGCCCAGGAACAACGCGGCGTTGCGGCGCGACACCAGCCCGGTGGCGCTGGAGTATTCGACGCTCCACAACCACAGCATCAGGTCGGGGCGCAGTCCCCAGATGAGTGCTAAGGCGAAGCAGAGCAGGGCGGTAAAGGTGGCGAGGGTGCGAAAACTCAACAGCATGGCGAATCCTTTCGGCCTTATGACAAGCCCGCAAGACTACGCCTATTTGTGCGGGCCTGGCACCGTTGTTTCAACGCTTCAGTTCTGGAAATCGCAGGCTTCGGACATTTTTCGATAGCTCACGTCTTCCACCTTGCCCGCCTTGTCCAGGAACTTGATATCCGCCTTGATGACCTTGCATTCGTCAGTCGGGGTTTCGTTCATGGCCAGGACCTTGTCGATGTTCATCGGCAGGCCGTAGTGATAAGGCACCGGTTTGACGGCGGCTGTTTGATCGTCGGCCTGGGCCAGGCCTGACACAGCCGCCAGTGCAAGGGCGGCACCGAGCATCAACGTGCGCAGTTTCATGGTGGTTCTCCGCAACAAGTGGGTACAACTTCACTCTCGGCTTGCGGGATTAACCATCGATTAATGTTTGCCTGGCTGACAAAACCTTCATCCAAGCTGGTGGCGGTACGGCAGGTCTGGTCCGGTCTTGCCACACGTCAGCGCGGCGGCGCGAATGGCGAAGCCCAGCATCGCGTCGATCTGGGCACGCGTGAGCTGTTGCAGGCCCTCGACTGAATCCCGCTGCTGCTCGGTCAGCCAGGCAATCAACGCGGCCTGGAAGGTATCACCGGCACCCACCGTATCGGCCATTACCACCTTGACTGCAGGTTGCGACCAGTTGCCGTGCTGGCGGCTGAACACACTGGCGCCGTCGCCGCCCCGTGTCAGGAAGACCAGCTGGCAACGGTGTTGCAACCAGCCCTGTAGCACGCTTTCCGGCGACTGGTCGGGGTAGAGCAGGTGCAGGTCCTCGTCGCTGACCTTGATCAGGTCGGCATGCTTGACCAATTCCGCCACGCGGTCGCGCCACAACTGGATATCCGGTTGCGGGTTGAGACGCACGTTGGGGTCGAGGCTGATCAGGCGTTGGCCACTTTCGCGCCTGACCAGGTTCAGCAGGGTGTCGCCAACCGGTTGCACGACCAGCGAGAACGAGCCCACATGCAGGCCGCGAATCTCAGCCCCCAGCGCCGGCAGGTGGGCGACTTCCAGCAGCCGATCGGCACAGCCTTCGCCGCGAAAGTTGTATTGCGGTGAACCATTGGCGCCCACGGCGACCATCGACAAGGTGGTCGGTGCGGCGAATTCCACCAGGAACTGCTCGCTGACCCCTTCATCCTTGAGCACCTGCAGCAAGCGGCGGCCCAGGAAGTCGGTGGACAAGCCACCGAACAACCCGGCCTCGATGCCCAGCCGGCGCAGCCCCACGGCGACGTTGAACGGCGAGCCGCCGGCAATTGCCTTGTAGTTGACCTTGGAAGCCTGCCCACTGGCATCTTCCTCGCTGAAAAAATCAAACAGCGCTTCGCCACACACCAGATACATAGTCGTTCGCTCTTAAAGGGTTGCCACGTGCTGTTGATAGCGCTCGTAAGCCTGTTGATAGGCGCTGACGCTGGCTGCCACCGGTAGCGTACGGCTGGCGGGGTCGACGCTCACGCATTTGTCGCACAGGCTGGCCAGGGATTCGCCGGACTGGCTCCAGGCCGCCTGGATGGCCGCGCCCAAGGCTGCGGCTTCGCTTTGTTCGGTGCAGATCACTTCGGTGTTCATGATATCGGCAACCATCTGCCGCCACACCGGGCTTTTCGAACCCCCGCCGATCAAGCGGATGCTCTGGCTTTGCAGGCCTGTCTGGCGCAGCAGGTCGAGGCCATAGCGCAGGCCGAAGGTGGTGCCTTCGACCACGGCGCGGCACAGGTTGGCGCGGGTCAGGTTGGTCATGGTCAGGCCGTGCAGGCTGCCGGTGGCGTGGGGCAGGGCGGGCACGCGCTCGCCGTTGAGGAACGGCAGCATGCTCACACCGTCGGCCCCGATGGGGGCGTGCTCGACCAGCGTATTGAACGCGGCCAGGTCGAGGTCGAACAGCTCGCGGATCACCCCGGTGGCGTTGGTCAGGTTCATGGTGCAAATCAATGGCAGCCAACCGCCGCTGGACGAACAGAAGGTGGCGACCGAGGCTTGCGGGCTGACGTTGGGCTGGTCGGCAAACGCATACACGGTGCCCGACGAGCCCAGGCTCATGGTGATCACGCCCGGAGCTATGTTCCCGGTGCCAATGGCGCCCATCATGTTGTCGCCGCCGCCACTGGAGACGATGGCGTTGGGGTTGATGCCCAGGCGTTCGGCGATGGCAGGCAGGACGGTGCCAACGGTTTGGTCAGCCTCTATCAACTGCGGCAAGGCGTGTTCCAGGCGACCGCTCGGGTCGATGTGCCTGAGCAGTGCCACATCCCACTCACGGCTGCGCACGTTGAAATAGCCGGTGCCCGAAGCATCGCCGTACTCGGCGACGGCGCGACCGGTAAGCCAATAGTTGAGGTAGTCGTGGGGCAGCAGGATATGCGCGATACGCGCGAAGATGTCCGGGTGTTGTTCGCGGGTCCATAGCAGCTTGGACACGGTGTAGCCGGGCGCAATGGCGACGCCCAGGCGCTCCAGCGAGCCGTTCTCGCCGCCCAGGTACGCCAGCAGGCGGTCGTTCTCTGGCGCGGTTTCGGTGTCGCACCACAACTTGGCCGGGCGCAGTACGTGGCCTTGGTCATCGAGCAATACCAGGCCGTGCTGTTGCCCGGACACGCCGATACCGAGGATGTCCTGGCCATCCACGCCGGCCTGTTGCAGGGCGCGGTGGGTGGCTTCGGTAAAGGCGTCCAGCCATTCCTGGGTGTGCTGCTCGCGCCGTCCGTTGGCGCCGCTGATCAGTGTGTGGGCTGCGGCGCCGAGGCCGAGTACCTGGCCGCTGGACGCGTCGAGGACAATGGCCTTGGTGCCTTGGGTACCGCAGTCGATGCCGAGAAACAGGTTTTGCTGGGTCATGAGGATTTGCTCAGCATTATTGTTGGATTGAAATGCGGTCATGGTGGGCGCTGGCTTGCTTGCGATGTGGATCAGTCAGCCATGAAGTGACTGACAGACCGTCATCGCAGGCAAGCCAGCGCCCCCCTGGTCAAGCCGGTTTCTTCAAGAGACTTTGCAGGGTTTGTGTCACGCCCTTGTCGCGCAAACTCACGAAACACCGCTCGAACGCTGCCACAAACGCAGGGGAGTTGGGAATAGCCGTGCCAAAAATCTCCTCCACCCCCAGCAAGCGTTTACTGATCAACCCATCATCACTCACCAGCCCCTGGCAAAACGCTGCACGCGGATCGGGAATCTGGTAGCTCACCCCCTGCTCATCCACGCCCTTGAGGTACAACGCCCAGGCCGCCACCACCAGCGCTGCGCGCTCAGTCTCGCGTCCATCGGCAATCAGGCGATTGATGGTCGGCACGGTGAACTTGGGAAACTTCGACGAACCATCCGAGCACACCCGCTCCAGCTGATCGGCAATTGCCTGGTTGGAGAAGCGGTCCACCAGCGTCTGCTTGTACTCGGTCAAATCGATGCCCGGCACTGGCGCCAGGTTCGGCGTGACGTCCAGGTCCATGTAGGCGCGCATGTAGGCCACGAACACCGGGTCATTCATGGTCTCGTGCACAAACCGATAACCCTTGAGAAACCCCAGGTAGGTCAGCGCCAGGTGGCTGCCGTTGAGCAGGCCGATCTTCATTTCTTCATAAGGCGTGACGTCATCGGTGAACTGCACGCCGACCTTTTCCCAGGCCGGGCGACCGTTGACGAATTTGTCTTCCAGCACCCACTGCACGAAAGGTTCGCACACCACCGGCCAGGCATCGTCAACGCCGTGATCGTCGTGCAATTGCAGGCGGTGCGCGGTGCTGGTCATCGGTGTAATGCGGTCGACCATGGCATTCGGGAAGCTCACGTTGGCCTTGATCCAGTCGTGCAGTTCGGCATTGTGCAGGGCCGCGAACGCCAGCAGCGCCTTGCGCGTCACGGCGCCGTTGTGCGGCAGGTTATCGCAGGACATCACGGTGAACGCCGGGGTGCCGGCAGCGCGGCGTTTGGTCAGGGCGGCGCAGATGAAGCCGAACACGGTTCTGGGCGCCGTCGGGTGGGCCAGGTCGTGCTGAATCTGCGGCAGGTGCGCCATGAATTCGCCGTTGCTGTCGTCGATGCAGTAGCCGCCTTCGGTGATGGTCAACGAGACGATGCGAATCTGCGGGCTGGCGAGTTTATCGATCAATGCCTGGGCGCCGTCTTCTGCCAACAGCATGTCGCTGATCGAGCCGATCACGCGCACTTCGGTGTCGTCGGTGTCGCCCAGTTCATACAGGGTGAACAGGTAGTCCTGGCCGGCCAGGTCATCGCGGGCCTTGCGGTCCTCGGCACGCAGGCCGACGCCGCAGATGCTCCAGTCCAGGCCTTCCCCCGTGTTCATCAACGCATCGGTGTAATACGCCTGGTGCGCACGGTGAAAACCACCGACACCGATATGGGCGATGCCCTGGCGGGTATCGGCAATGGCATAGGCCGGGATTTTCACGTCCGGCGCCAATTGAGTGAGGTTCTGTTTATTCAGTTTCATCACGAGTCTCGCGAAATCAGGCGGCGGCGCGCAGTGGGCGGGCCACGGCTACACCGTCGGTGTCGAACAGATGGCAGTGCGCCGGGTCCAGGTGCAGGTGCAGCGTCTCGCCGTACTGGCTGGCCATGTCGCCGCGAATCCGCATGGTCAGCGGCTCGCCGTTGGCGGTGATGACGTGGCAGAACGTGTCGCTGCCCAGGCGTTCGCCGACATCGGCAGTGACGGTCAGGGTGGTTTGGCCGGGGGCGGCGATTTCAAGGTGTTCCGGGCGAATGCCGAGTGTGACGGCGCTGCCGACGCTCAGCGTGGCGCCGCTCAGGGGCAGGCTGATGGTGGTGCCGGCGTCCAGCTGCACCTCGCAACCCTGGCTCTCGACACGGGTGACCTTGCCCTTGAGGAAGCCCATTTTCGGCGTTCCCAGGAAGCCCGCCACAAACAGGTTGGCGGGTTGGTGATACAGCTCCAGTGGCGAGCCGACCTGCTCGATACGGCCGCTGTTCAGCACCACGACTTTGTCGGCCAGGGTCATGGCTTCAACCTGGTCGTGGGTGACGTAGATCATGGTCGCTTGCAACTCTTTATGCAGGCGTGCCAGCTCCAGGCGCATCTGCACGCGCAGGGCGGCGTCGAGGTTGGACAGCGGTTCGTCGAACAGGAAGATCTTCGGGTTACGCACAATCGCGCGGCCGATGGCTACACGCTGACGCTGGCCGCCGGACAGTTGCTTGGGCTTGCGCTCCAGCAACGGCCCCAGCTCAAGGATGCGCGCCGCTTCGCTGACCTTGCTGTCCACCAGCTTCTTGTCGACGCCGGCCAGGTCCAGGGCAAACGACATGTTCTTGCGCACACTCATGTGCGGGTACAGCGCGTAGGTCTGGAACACCATCGCCAGGTCACGCTTGGCCGGGGTCACTTCGGTGATGTCACGGCCGTCCAGTTCGATGGTGCCTTCCGTCACTTCTTCCAAACCGGCGATCAGGCGCAGCAGGGTGGATTTACCGCACCCTGACGGGCCGACGAACACCACGAACTCCTTGTCGTTCACTTCCAGGTCGATGCCCTTGATGATGGAAAAGCCTTCGAAGCCTTTTTGCAGATTCTTGATTTTCAGGTTGGCCATGGGATGGGCCTCCGCGTTGAATTTTTTATTGAAAGGCCGTTATTTCACGGCGCCGAAGGACAAACCGCGCACCAGCTGCTTCTGGCTGATCCAGCCAAAGATCAGGATCGGCGCGCAGGCCAGCGTCGAGACGGCGGACAATTTGGCCCAGAACAACCCTTCGGGGCTGGAGTAGGAGGCGATCAATGCGGTCAACGGCGCAGCGGTCGACGAGGTCAGGTTCAGCGACCAGAACGCTTCGTTCCAGCACAGGATCAGCGACAGCAGCACGGTGGACGCCAGGCCGCCCTTGGCAATCGGCAGCAGCACGCGGACCATTTCCTGCCACAGGGTGGCGCCATCCAGGCGGGCGGCTTCGAGGATGTCCTTGGGAATGTCCTTGAAGTAGGTGTAAACCATCCAGACCACAATCGGCAGGTTGATCAGGGTGTAGATGATGATCAACGCAATGCGCGTATCCAGCAGGCCAAAGCTCTTGGCCAGCAGGTAGATCGGCATCAGCACGCCCACCGGTGGCAGCATCTTGGTGGACAGCATCCACAGCAGCGTGCCTTTGGTGCGCTGGGTTTCGTAGAACGCCATGGAGTAGGCGGCCGGTACCGAGATCAGCAGGCAAAGGGCGGTGGCGCTGAACGAGATCAACACCGAGTTCCACGCATAACTGAAGTAGTTGCTGCGCTCGTTGATGTGCAGGTAGTTCTCCAGCGTCGGGGTGAAGATGAACTGCGGTGGCGTGGCGAACGCGTCGATTTCGGTCTTGAAGCTGGTCAGCACCATCCAGAAAATCGGGAAGAAAATCAGGATCGCGATGGCCCAGGCCAGGGTGCCGAGCAACAGGCTTTGCAGGCGGCGGGATTGTTGGAGCGTCATGGCGCGGCCCTCAAGGCTTGTCAGTCAGGTTTTTGCCGATCATCCGCACCAGGATGATCGCCGCGATATTGGCGATGACCACGGCAATCAAACCGCCCGCCGAGGCCATGCCCACGTCGAACTGCACCAGCGCCTGGTTGTAGATCAGGTAGGCGAGGTTGGTGGACGCATAGCCGGGGCCACCGTTGGTGGTGGTGAAGATTTCGGCGAACACCGAGAGCAGGAAGATGGTTTCGATCATCACCACCACCGCAATCGGGCGGGCCAGGTGGGGCAGGGTCAGGTGCCAGAAGATCGCGATGGCACCGGCACCGTCCAGGCGCGCGGCTTCCTTTTGTTCCTGGTCGAGGGACTGCATGGCGGTCATCAGCAGCAGGATCGCGAACGGCAACCACTGCCACGACACAATGATGATGATCGACAGCAACGGATAGTGTGCGAGCCAGTCCACCGGCTCGGCGCCGAACAGCTTCCACACGGCGGCGAGAATCCCCGACACCGGGTGGAAAATCAGGTTCTTCCAGATCAGCGCACCGACCGTGGGCATGATGAAGAACGGCGAGATCAACAACACCCGCACCAGGCCACGGCCGAAGAACTCACTGGCTTCGAGCAGGGCGCTGATCAACACGCCGAACACTACGCTGATCAACAGCACGCTGCCGACCAGCAACAGGGTATTGGTGGCGCCGGGCAGGAAGCCTGAGTCGGTGATGAAATAGGTGAAGTTCTCCAGGCCCACGAATTGGTTTTCGCCGGGGTAGAGTAGGTTGTAGCGGATCAGCGAAAAGTACAGGGTCATGCCCAGCGGCACGATCATCCACAGCAGCAGCAAGGCCACCGAGGGGCTGACGAGGAACCAGCCGGGGTTGGCCAGGCGGTTTTTGGGTGTTGTATTCATTAGGATCAAGACCAGTCGGGTGCAGGCGGAACTAGAATCGGAGCGTGGTCAATGTGGGCGCTGGCGTGCCTGCGATAGCATCACAACGGTCTGGCTGACAGACCGAGTCGCCTGCATCGCAGGCGAGCCAGCTCCCACACGAAGCATTTACCGCGGTGTACCCCTTTTATTTGGGATAACCCGCCCGCTTCATTTCACGCTCGGTGGTGGTCTGGGCGGCGGTCAGTGCAGCATCCACCGTCTGCTGGCCGGTCAATGCGCCCGAGAAGAACTTGCCGACCTGGGTACCAATCGCCTGAAATTCAGGAATGGTGACCAACTGGATACCGATATAAGGCACCGGCTTGAGGGTCGGTTTGGTCGGGTCCGCGACTTTCAGCGATTCGAGGGTCACTTTGGCGAACGGTGCCGCCTTCATGTATTCGTCGCTGTAGGTGGATTTGCGTGTGCCTGGCGGTACGTTGGCAATACCGTCGGTCTTGGCCACCAGCTCGCCATATTCCTTGGACGTTGCCCAACTGGTGAATACCTTGGCGGCATCCTTGGCCTTGGAACTGGTCGGAATGGCCAGGCTCCAGGAGTACAGCCACGAAGTGCCCTTGTCGGTCTTCTCGTGGGGGGCAAAAGTGAAGCCGACATGGTCAGCCACTTTGCTCTGGGTCTTGTCGGTCACGAACGAGCCGGCCACGCTGGCGTCCACCCAGATGGCGCACTTGCCGCTGTTGAACAGCGCCAGGTTTTCGTTGAAGCCGTTGCTGGAAGCGCCCGGTGGGCCAGACTTCTTCATGTTGTCGACGTAGAAGGTCAGCGCGTCCTTCCATTCAGGCCCGTTGAATTCAGGTTGCCACTTTTCATCGAACCAGCGTGCACCGTAGCCGTTGGCCAGGGTGGTGATCAGTGCCATGTTCTCACCCCAACCGGCTTTGCCGCGCAGGCACAGGCCGTACTGCTCTTTGGTCTTGTCAGTGAGTTTGGCCGCGAATTCGCCGATCTGGCTCCAGGTCGGGTGCTCGGGCATGGTCAGCCCGGCGTCCTTGAACAGGTCGGTGCGGTAATAGGTGATCGAGCTTTCGGCGTAGAACGGCAGGGCGTACAGCGAACCCTTGACGGACAGACCGTCACGCACTGAAGGGAATACATCGTCGAGGTCGTAGGACGCCGGCAGGTCCTTCATAGGCTCCAGCCAGCCCTTGGCGCCCCAGAGTGCAGCTTCGTACATGCCAATGGTCAACACATCGAACTGCCCGCCCTGAGTGGCGATGTCGGTGGTCAGGCGCTGGCGCAGCACGTTTTCTTCGAGTACCACCCAGTTGAGCTTGATGTCCGGATGCTCGGTCTCGAAGGTTTTCGAGAGCTTTTGCATGCGGATCATGTCGCTGTTGTTGACGGTGGCAATGGTCAGGGTCTGCGCGCCAAAGCTGACGGCGCTGAGGGTCATGCAGGTGGTCATGCAGGTAGAAACAAGCAGTGCTTTTGCTGTGAACTTCATCGCGCACTCCATTTCCGCGCCCAGGGGGCTACAGAAGGACAGTTATTGTTGTTGTGTCTTCCTACAGTCGTCAGGAAGAGTGTGCGTTGATTACAGCCTTCAAATGGGCTTATGACAAATCCTTGGGCGCACTTGGACTGATACTTTTTTGCACTGGAGTGAGGGGGGCTGAAACGATTTATTTGGGTGGGTTGGGATCAAGTGTGGGCGCTGGCTTGCCGGCGGCGCCATCGACACGGTGTATCAAGCGACCCGAGGTGCATGCCGGCAATGCGGCGACCCGATGAGCCAGCGGCCACGAAAAACAACATTGCGCTCACATCAGGCCAGGTTCTGTTCGGTCAGCCGCTGCACCGCCAGGCGCCGGTAGTGGGAAGGGGTCATGCCCTTCAACTGCTGGAAACGCCGGTTGAAGTTGGAGATATTGTTGAACCCAGACTCGAAGCACACATCCGTCACGGCCTTGTCGCCATCGGCCAGCAGCTCGCAGGATTTGCTGATGCGCAGGCGATTGACGAACTCGATAAAAGTGCGCCCGGTGGCCTGCTTGAACACGCGGGAAAAATAGGTCGGCTTCATGCCCAGGTATTCCGCCACTTCTTCCAAGGACAGTTCCCGCGCGTAATGCGCAAAGATGTAGTCCACCGCGCGGTTGGTGCGGTCGATGCTGTGCTCATCGGCCAGTTGCGGCGTGGTCACGCCGGACAGCAGTTGGTAGTCCTCACAGGCGCTCAGCACTTCCAGCAGGATAAAGAAGTGCCCCAACCGTGCCATCCCCTGGGCGTCCTCGATGCGTTGCATCAAGGTCATGGCCTGGGCAATGGTCTTTTTGCAGCGGAACTCGATGCCGTATTGCGCACGCTCGAGCAACGGGGCCAGGGTCCTGAGTTCGGCGAAGATGTGGCTGCCGTGCTCGAACAACTCATCGGTGAAGTTCACCAGCATGTCGCGCTTGGGCACTACCTCGTCTTCCTCCACCTGGCTGATCCAGTTGTGGGGCAGGTTGGGGCCGGTGAGGAACAGGCTTTCCGGGTAGAAGTTGCCGATATAGTCGCCAATGAAGACCTTGCCGGAGCTGGCGACGATCAGGTGCAACTCGTACTCCTTGTGGAAGTGCCAGCGCACCAGCGGGCAGGGGAAACCGTGCTGGCGATAGATGATGGACAGGCCGTTGTGGTCGTCCATCAGTTCGTAGGATGGGTCGGTGACACGCGTTGCTCGGGTCATGCTGCCGTCGCTTTATTGTGGTTGCTGTGTAGGATAATGCCCCCTCACGCGCCACCTCGCCAGCGCCGCTGTTTAGACGTTGCGGTTTTTTGCCTCGATCCACTGGGACATGTACTGCGTACTCTTGTGGGCGTGGTGGCGCAGCATGCTGCCGGTGAAGTTGTCCCGGCGATGGGCCGTCAGGTGGCTGCGACACTGCTCCAGGCACGCCACTAGCGCCGGGCCATGGACATGCTGGGCATAGCGGCGGGCAAGCAGTTGGCGTCCGTCTTCCTGGGCCTGGGTCCAGCGCTCGCGGTCCTGGTAGAGCGCCACGGCCGCCGCCGCCAGGGCGGGTGCGCTGCGTTCGATCATGCCCGGCCACGGCTGTTCATCACCCATGGCCTCGGCGCCGATGGGCGTGGTGATGTTCGGTGTGCCGCAGAGCATCGCATCCGCCAGCTTGCCCTTGATGCCCGCGCCGAATCGCAGGGGCGCCAGGCAGATACGCGCGGCGCTCATCACCTTCAAGGCATCTTCGGCCCAATTCATCACATGAAAACCCTGCGCCGGGTTATGCAATGCCGTGGCTTTGGGCGGGGTGTAGGCGCCATAGAGGTGCAGCTGCGCGCCCGGCAATTGCTGGCGGATCAGCGGCCACAGGCTGTTTTTCATCCAGAGCACCGCATCCCAGTTGGGCGCGTGGCGGAAGTTACCGATGCTGAGAAAGTGCGCACGGTCTTCAAACGGTGTGAACGGCGCGGTCGGCGGTTCGAGCATCAGCGGGCACCAGTGGAGCAGGGCGGCCGGCACCTTGAAGTGCTCGGTGAGCAAGCGGATTTCCAGGTCGGAGATCATCAGGCTGATATCACAGCGGTAAATGGCCGCGATTTCGCGCTTGGCCAGGTCGGTTTCGGCCATCAGGCGGAATTCCTCCTGCAACGCCGGCGAAAACAGCGCGCTGAAGTCGTCGCTGTCGGGGTGCGCCTTCAGGTGGTCCTTGAGGCGCTGGTGACGTGCGTCGCGCAGGCTTTGCAGGTCGGAGGTTTCCAGTACGCGCAGGGCGTCAGGGCAGCATTTTTCTACGCGCCAGCCGAACTGTTCTTCCATCATGAAACGGTCGAACAGCACGATATCCGGTGCCAACTCGCGGATAAAGTCATCGAAACTGCTGTTATTGAGTGCGATGGCGCATTCCGCGATGCCCAACGCAAGCAAGTCGGCCTTGTGCTCGCCGAGGGTCGCAGGGCTGCTGAAGGTGATGTCCCAACCTTGTGCAAGAAAACTGTCGAGGATTTGCATCATATGTCCGCCTGCAGCCGAGGAGCGGGGCTCCGGCCAGACATAACCAATGACCAGGACTTTGGTGGCAGGCTGATTCATCAACAACAGGTTCCTTGAAGGGCAGAGCGCAGGGCGCGCAATTAAACCATAACCGGCGACATGACAATTTATGCCTGGCGGTAGGTAGCCATCGCACTTTGTGGTTAACTTCCGCTTCTCGAATTCGTTTTATCAAACCCAGCATAAGGATTCTGTTCATGGCTCAAGTCACCCACCGTGGCAACCCGATCCAGGTTGAAGGCGATCTGCCGCAAGTCGGCACCCAGGCTCCTGAGTTCACCCTGACCGCCGGCGATCTGTCGGATGCAACCCTGGCGACCTTCGCCGGCAAGCGCAAAGTGCTGAATATCTTCCCAAGCGTCGACACCCCGACCTGCGCCACCTCGGTCCGCAAGTTCAACGCCCAGGCCAACGACCTGAACAACGCCGTTGTCCTGTGCATCTCCACCGACCTGCCATTTGCCCAGGCACGCTTCTGCGGCGCTGAAGGCCTGGAAAACGTGAAGAACCTGTCGGACTTCCGCAGCGCGGCGTTTGCCGTCGACTACGGCGTGGCCATCGCCGAAGGCCCGCTCAAAGGCCTGACCGCTCGTGCCGTTGTCGTCCTGGACGAAAACGACAACGTGCTGCACAGCGAACTGGTCAGCGAAATCGGCCAGGAGCCGAACTACGAAGCAGCCCTGGCTGTTTTGAAGTAACTGTTTCGGTACGTTACTGTCGTTTTGCAGTAACACGCTTGATGCATGATTGCGGCCTGGCCTAGTCCAGGCCGTTTTTATTTGTCGGTCAGCGGCTTAGCGAAATAGCCCATGAACTAAGGTCAGAAGTTAAAAGTTGTAAGCCCAAGGTAAATAGCCGGTAAAGGCGCTTTTCTTAATGCGCCCCAGTGCTTATCTTTCAGCCTCCCAAAGAAGAAGCTCTCGCGCCCAATGGTTGATCAATCCATGCAATCCTCCCCCCGTAAGTCCCGCCGCTGGCTGTTCGGCCTGCTGGTGCTACTGGTTATCGCCGGCCTGTGCTGGAAGTTCTGGCCCGGCAGCCACAAGGATGGCACCGAGCAGAAGCCCGCCGGGCATGCCGGCAAGTCGGGGATGATGCGCCCAGGCTTTGGTGGCTCCACCGGCCCGGTGCCGGTGCGCGTGGCCCCGGCGGTGCTCGGGGAATTCCCGGTGTATTACAAGGCGCTGGGCACGGTAACCGCACTCAACACCATCAATGTGCGCAGCCGGGTGGGCGGCGAGCTGGTGAAGATCGCTTTTGAAGAAGGCCAGATGGTCAAGGCCGGCGACCTGCTCGCCGAGATCGACCCGCGCAGTTACCAGAACGCCTTGCTCCAGGCCCAGGGCACGCTGATGCAGAACCAGGCCCAGCTGAAAAACGCGCAGGTCGACGTCCAGCGTTATCGCGACCTGTACGCCCAGGACAGTATCGCCAAGCAGACCCTGGACACCGCCGAAGCGCTGGTCCTGCAATACCAGGGCACGGTCAAGACCAACCAGGGGGCGGTGGACGACGCCAAGCTCAACCTCGAGTTCACCAAGATCCGCGCGCCGATCAGTGGCCGTGTCGGCCTGCGCCAGGTGGACGTGGGCAACCTGGTGGCGGCCAACGACACCACCTTCCTCGCGGTGATCACCCAGACCCAGCCGATCAGCGTGGCCTTCACCCTGCCGGAAAATACCCTGGAAACCGTGCTCGCCCGCTACCACGCCGGCAACAAGCTGCCCGTGGAAGCCTGGGACCGTGGCGACGTGAAGCAACAGGCCACCGGCGTGCTGCAGAGCCTGGACAACCAGATCGACGTCACCACCGGCACCCTGAAATTCAAGGCGCGTTTCGATAACAAGGACCAGGCGCTGTTCCCCAACCAGTTCGTCAATGTGCACTTGCTGGCCGACACCCTGCACAACGTGGTGCTGGCGCCATCGGCGGCGATCCAGTTCGGCAACACCGGCACCTTCGTCTACGTGCTCGACGGTGACAAGAAGGTCAAGGTGCAGCCCCTGGTGGTCGGTGATACCGATGGCGACAACACGGTGATCAAGGAAGGCCTCAAGGCCGGCGACCGCGTGGTGCTGGAAGGCACCGACCGTCTCAAGGATGGCAGCGAGATCGAAGTGGTCAACGACAGCAGCGAAGTGCCGACCACCCCGACCGAACACCTGCAAGGCAAGCCTGCGGCCAAAGGGGAGACCGGCACCACTGCTGGCAAGGCGCAAAAGGTCGGTTCATGAACCTGTCGCGGCTGTTTATCCTTCGCCCGGTCGCCACCACGCTGAGCATGCTGGCCATTGTCCTGGCCGGCATCATCGCGTACCGCTTGCTGCCGGTGTCGGCCTTGCCCCAGGTGGACTACCCGACGATCCGGGTGATGACCCTGTACCCTGGCGCCAGCCCGGATGTGATGACCAGTGCGGTCACCGCGCCGCTGGAGCGCCAGTTCGGGCAAATGCCGGGCCTTACGCAGATGGCCTCCACCAGTTCGGGTGGAGCGTCGGTGCTGACCCTGCGTTTCAACCTCGACATCAATATGGATGTCGCCGAGCAACAGGTGCAGGCCGCGATCAACGCCGCCACCAACCTGTTGCCCAAGGACCTGCCGGCGCCGCCGGTGTACAACAAGGTCAACCCGGCGGACACCCCGGTGCTGACCCTGGCGATCACCTCCAAGACCATGCTGCTGCCCAAGCTCAACGACCTGGTCGATACGCGCATGGCGCAGAAGATCGCGCAGATCAGCGGCGTCGGCATGGTCAGCATCGCCGGTGGCCAGCGCCAGGCCGTGCGGATCAAGGTCAACCCCGAGGCCCTGGCGGCCAACGGCCTGAACCTGTCGGACGTGCGCACCCTGATCGCCGCCTCCAACGTCAACCAGCCCAAGGGTAACTTCGACGGCCCCACCCGCGTGTCGATGCTCGACGCCAACGACCAGTTGGTTTCACCCCAGCAATACGCCGAACTGATCCTGGCCTACAACAATGGCGCCCCCCTGCGCCTCAAGGACGTGGCACAAATCGTCGACGGCGCCGAGAACGAACGCCTCGCCGCCTGGGCCAACGAAAACCAGGCCGTGCTGCTGAATATCCAGCGCCAGCCGGGTGCGAACGTGATCGAAGTGGTCGACCGCATCAAGGCGCTGCTGCCGAGCATCACCGACAACCTGCCGGCCGGCCTCGACGTGACGGTACTCACCGACCGTACACAGACCATCCGCGCGTCGGTCAAAGACGTGCAGCACGAATTGCTCATTGCTATTGCCCTGGTGGTGATGGTGACGTTCCTGTTCCTGCGGCGCGTCAGTGCCACCCTCATTCCCTCGATTGCCGTGCCGCTGTCGCTGGTGGGCACCTTTGGTGTGATGTACCTGGCGGGTTTTTCCATCAACAACCTGACGCTGATGGCCCTGACCATTGCCACCGGCTTCGTGGTGGACGACGCCATCGTGATGCTGGAGAACATCTCCCGCTATATCGAGGAAGGCGAGACCCCGCTGGCCGCCGCGCTCAAGGGCGCCAAGCAGATCGGCTTCACCCTGATTTCCCTGACGCTGTCGCTGATCGCGGTGTTGATCCCGCTGCTGTTCATGGCCGACGTGGTAGGGCGCTTGTTCCGCGAGTTCGCCATCACCCTGGCGGTGGCGATCCTGATTTCCCTGGTGGTGTCCCTGACCCTCACGCCGATGATGTGCGCGCGCTTGCTCAAGCGCGAGCCCAAGGAGCAAGAGCAGAGCCGCTTCTACAAGGCCAGCGGCGCCTGGATCGATTGGCTGATTGCGCGTTACGGGAGCCTGTTGCAGTGGGTGCTCAAGCACCAACCGCTGACGTTGCTGGTGGCCATCGCGACCCTGGGCTTGACCGTATTCCTCTACCTCGTGGTGCCCAAGGGTTTCTTCCCGGTGCAGGACACCGGCGTGATCCAGGGCATTTCCGAAGCGCCACAGTCGATCTCCTTTGCGGCCATGAGCCAGCGCCAGCAACAGTTGGCCAAGATCATCCTGGCCGATCCCGCCGTGGAAAGCCTGTCTTCCTATATTGGTGTGGACGGCGATAACGCGACCCTCAACAGTGGGCGCTTGCTGATCAACCTCAAGGCCCACGGCCAGCGTGACCTGAGCGCCGCCCAGGTGATCACCCGCCTGCAGCCGGAAATCGACAAGCTGGTGGGCATTCGCCTGTTCATGCAGCCGGTGCAGGACCTGACCATCGAAGACCGCGTGAGCCGTACCCAGTACCAGTTCAGCATGTCTTCGCCGGACGCCGACCTGTTGGCGCTGTGGAGCGAAAAACTGGTCCACGCGTTGAGCCAGTTGCCCGAACTCACCGACGTGGCCAGTGACTTGCAGGACAAGGGCCTGCAGGTGTACCTGGTGATCGACCGCGATGCCGCCTCGCGCCTGGGCGTCAGCGTGTCGACCATTACCGACGCGTTGTATGACGCCTTCGGCCAGCGGCAGATTTCCACGATCTACACCCAGGCCAGCCAGTACCGCGTGGTGCTGCAGGCCCAATCCGGCGAAACCCTGGGGCCGGAGGCGCTGAACCAGATCCATGTGAAGACCACCGACGGCGGCCAGGTGCGCTTGTCCAGCCTGGCTCACGTGGAACAACGCCAGGCCCAGTTGGCGATTGCGCACATCGGCCAGTTCCCGGCGGTGATGATGTCGTTCAACCTGGCCCCCGGCGTTGCGCTGGGCAAAGGCGTGGAGCTGATCAACCAGACCCAGAAAGACATCGGCATGCCGGTGGGCGTACAGACCCAGTTCCAGGGCGCAGCCCAGGCGTTCGAAGCGTCGCTGTCGAGCACTCTGCTGCTGATCCTGGCGGCGGTGGTCACCATGTACATCGTGCTCGGTGTGCTCTACGAGAGCTATATCCACCCGATCACCATCCTCTCGACCTTGCCGTCGGCAGCGGTGGGGGCGTTGCTCGCCTTGCTGCTCAGTGGCAACGACCTGGGCATGATCGCGATCATCGGTATCATTCTGCTGATCGGTATCGTCAAGAAAAACGCGATCATGATGATCGACTTCGCCCTCGACGCCGAGCGCAACCAGGGCCTCGACCCGCAAACCGCTATCTACCAGGCGGCGTTGTTGCGTTTCCGGCCCATTCTGATGACCACCCTGGCCGCACTGTTCGGCGCGGTGCCGTTGATGCTGGCCACCGGTTCTGGCGCGGAATTGCGCCAACCGCTGGGCCTGGTGATGGTCGGCGGTTTGCTGGTGAGCCAGGTATTGACCCTGTTCACTACGCCGGTGATCTACCTGTACTTCGATCGCCTTGGTCGCCGCTGGCGCAAAGAGCCGCAAAGCCTGGAGCCGGTTGAGTCATGAACCTGTCCGGACCTTTCATTCGCCGGCCGGTCGCGACCATGCTGCTGAGCCTGGCGATCCTGTTGCTCGGCGGTGTCAGCTTCAATCTGCTGCCGGTGTCGCCGCTGCCGCAGATCGACTTCCCGGTGATCGTGGTGTCGGCCAGCTTGCCCGGCGCCAGCCCGGAGGTGATGGCATCTACCGTGGCCACGCCCCTGGAGCGCTCGTTCGGCGCGATTGCCGGCATTACCACCATGAGCAGTTCGTCGAGCCAGGGGTCTACCCGGGTGATCCTCGCGTTCGACTCCGACCGCGATATCAACGGCGCGGCGCGGGAGGTGCAGGCGGCGATCAACGCCTCGCGTAACCTGCTGCCCAGCGGTATGCGCAGCATGCCCACCTACAAGAAGATCAACCCGTCCCAGGCGCCGATCATGGTGCTGTCGTTGACCTCGGACGTGTTGCAGAAGGGCCAGCTGTACGACCTGGCCTCGACCATTCTGTCGCAAAGCCTCTCGCAAGTGCCCGGTGTGGGCGAAGTGCAAATCGGCGGCAGTTCCCTGCCAGCGGTGCGCATCGAGCTGGAGCCCAAGGCCCTCGACCAGTACGGTGTGGCCCTCGACGATGTGCGCAACACCATCGCCAACGCCAACCAGCGCCGGCCCAAAGGCTCCCTGGAAGACAGCCAGCGCAACTGGCAGATCCAGGCCAATGACCAGTTGGAGAAAGCCAAGGACTACGAGCCACTGCTGATTCGCTACCAGAATGGCGCCGCCCTGCGGTTGGGCGACGTCGCCCGGATCAGCGACGGCGTGGAAGACCGTTACAACAGCGGCTTCTTCAACAACGAACCGGCCGTGCTGCTGGTGATCAACCGCCAGTCCGGCGCGAACATCATCGAGACCGTCCGGCAGATCAAGGCCCAGTTGCCGGCGTTGCAGGCGGTGCTGCCGTCCAGCGTCAAGCTGAGCCTGGCCATGGACCGCTCGCCGGTGATCACCGCCACCTTGCACGAAGCCGAGATGACCTTGCTGATCGCGGTGGGGCTGGTGATCCTGGTGGTGTACCTGTTCCTGGGGAATTTCCGTGCTTCGCTGATCCCGACACTGGCGGTGCCGGTGTCGCTGGTGGGCACCTTCGCGGTGATGTACCTGTACGGGTTCTCGCTGAACAACTTTTCGCTGATGGCATTGATCCTGGCCACCGGCCTGGTGGTGGACGATGCCATCGTGGTGCTGGAGAACATTTCCCGGCACATCGACGAAGGTGTACCGCCGATGAAGGCGGCCTACCTGGGCGCCCAGGAGGTCGGCTTTACCTTGCTGTCGATGAACGTATCGCTGGTGGCGGTGTTCCTGTCCATCCTGTTCATGGGCGGGATTGTCACCAACCTGTTCCGCGAGTTCTCCATCACCTTGTCGGCCGCGATCATCGTGTCGCTGATTGTCTCGCTGACCCTGACCCCGATGCTTTGCGCGCGCTGGCTCAAGCCCCATGTCAAAGACCAGATGACCGGCTTGCAGCGCTGGAGCCAGAAGATCAACGACCGTATGGTCGCCGGCTATGCCACCAGCCTGGACTGGGTGTTGCGCCATCGTCGCCTGACCCTGCTCAGCCTCTTGCTGACCATCGGCATGAACGTGGCGCTGTACGTGGTGGTGCCGAAAACCTTCATGCCCCAGCAGGATACCGGCCAATTGATCGGCTTTGTGCGAGGCGATGACGGCCTGTCCTTCAGCGTGATGCAGCCGAAGATGGAAACCTTCCGCAAGGCGGTGCTCAAGGACCCTGCGGTGCTCAGCGTGGCCGGCTTCATCGGCGGCAACAACGGCACCAACAATGCGGTCATGCTGGTGCGCCTCAAGCCCATCAGCGAGCGCAAGTTTTCCGCCCAGGCGGTCATCGAGCGCCTGCGCAAGGACGTACCGCTGGTGCCGGGCGGGCGGTTGTTCCTGATGGCCGACCAGGACCTGCAGTTCGGCGGCAGCCGCGACCAGACCAGCGCACAGTATTCCTACATCCTGCAAAGCGGCGACCTGGCGGCACTGCGCCTGTGGTACCCGAAAGTGGTGGCGGCCTTGCGTGAGCTGCCGGAACTTACTGCTATCGACGCCCGCGAGGGACGGGGCGCGGCGCAGGTTACGCTGGTGGTCGACCGCGACCAGGCCAAGCGCCTGGGCATCGACATGGACATGGTCACGGCGGTGCTTAACAACGCCTACAGCCAGCGGCAGATTTCCACTATCTACGACAGCCTCAACCAGTACCAGGTGGTGATGGAGGTCAACCCCAAATACGCCCAGGACCCGATCACGCTCAACCAGATGCAGGTGATCACCGCCGAGGGTGCACGGGTGCCGTTGTCGACCATTGCCCATTACGAGAACAGCCTGGCAGACGATCGCGTCAGCCACGAAGGTCAGTTTGCCTCGGAAAACATCGCCTTCGACATGTCGCCGGGCGTGACGGTGGAGCAGGGCACGGCCGCCATCGAGCGGGCAATTGCCAAGGTCGGCTTGCCAGAGGACGTGATCGCCAAGATGGCCGGCACGGCCGACGCCTTTGCGGCCACGCAGAAAGGCCAGCCGTTCATGATCCTCGGCGCGCTGGTGGCGGTGTACCTGGTGCTGGGCATTCTCTATGAAAGCTACATCCACCCGCTGACGATCCTCTCGACCCTGCCGTCGGCGGGCGTTGGCGCCATGCTCGCCATCTACCTGACGGGAGGCGAGTTCAGCCTGATCTCCTTGCTGGGCCTGTTCCTGCTGATCGGGGTGGTGAAGAAGAACGCGATCCTGATGATCGACCTGGCCTTGCAACTGGAGCGTAACGACGGCCTGGGCCCGCAGGAGTCGATCCGCAGTGCTTGCCTGCTGCGCTTGCGGCCGATCCTGATGACCACGCTGGCGGCGATCCTCGGTGCGTTGCCCTTGCTGCTGGGCACGGGCGATGGCGCGGAAATGCGTCGTCCCCTGGGCCTGACCATTATCGGCGGCCTGGTGTTCAGCCAGATCCTGACCCTCTACACCACCCCGGTGGTTTACCTTTATCTCGACCGCGCGCGCCATCGCTTCAACGCCTGGCGCGGCGTGCGTACCGATGCTGCCCTGGACACTGCGCTATGACCGATTCAACCTTTGCCCGATTGGCCCTGTTCCGCGGTTCCCGCGTGGCGAGCCTGGTGCTCTGCGGCGCGCTGCTCAGCGCCTGCGCCGTCGGCCCCGACTACCAGCGCCCGGAAGTCGTGGAGCCGGCGCAGTTCAAGGAAGCCCAGGGTTGGCGCCAGGCAACGCCCAGCGATTCACTGGCCCGTGGCGCCTGGTGGGAGTTGTACGGCGACCGCCAGCTCAACGACCTGGTACTGCGCTTGAACTCATCCAACCAGACCGTGGCCCAGGCCGAAGCGCGTTTTCGCCAGGCCCAGGCGCTCGTGCGCAGTTCCCGCGGTGCGTTTTACCCCACCGTCGACCTGAGCGCCGGGAAAACCCGCGCCAGCCAGGGCACCGGCAGCAGCAGCGCCAGCCTCAGCAGTTCCAGCAGCGGCATCCGCGACACCCTCAATGCGCAGTTGGGCGTGAGTTGGGAAGCGGACATCTGGGGCAAGTTGCGCCGGGGCCTCGAAGCCAACGAGGCCAGCGCCGAAGCCAGCTCGGCGGACCTGGCGGCGATGCGCCTGAGCCAACAGTCGGAACTGGTGCAAAGCTACCTGCAACTGCGGGTCATGGATGAACAGACACGCCTGCTGCAAGCCACGCTGGAAACCTATCAGCGTTCCTTGCAAATGACCGAAAACCAGTACCGAGCCGGGGTGTCCGGCAAGGATGCGGTGGCCCAGGCGCAAACCCAACTGAAAACCACCCAGGCCAGCCTGATCGACCTGATCTGGCAGCGCGCCCAACTGGAAAACGCGATTGCCGTGTTGATCGGCGAGGCGCCAGCCAACTTCAACCTGGCGGTGAGCCGGGACATCCCGGCGCTGCCGCAGATTCCAGTGAGCCTACCCTCGCAACTGCTGGAGCGTCGCCCGGACATCGCATCGGCTGAACGCTCGGTGATCGCCGCCAACGCCAATATTGGCGTGGCCAAGGCCGCCTACTACCCGGACCTGAGCCTGAGCCTGGCCGGTGGCTACTCCAGCAGCACCTACGCCAACTGGATCAGCTTGCCGAACCGGTTCTGGTCGGTGGGGCCGAAGCTGGCCATGACCCTGTTCGATGGTGGCCAGCGTTCGGCGGAAGTCGACCGCACCGTGGCCTCCTATCACGAGACCGTCGCCAAGTACCGCCAGACCGTGCTGGATGGTTTCCGCGAAGTGGAAAACTACATGGTGCAGCTCAAGGTGTTGGAAGACGAGGCAGTGGTCAGCAATGAAGCGCTGGAGGCGGCGCGTGAATCGCTGCGCCTGACCCAGAACCAGTACAAGGCCGGGCTGATTGCCTACCTGGACGTAGTCACCGTGCAAGCCACGGCCTTGAACAACGAGCGCACGGTGCTGACGTTGCTGCAGACGCGCCTGGTCGCCAGTGTGCAACTGATCGCCGCACTGGGCGGTGGCTGGGATGGGCAGACACCGATCGCCGACAAACGGTAAAGCCGAACGCGTTCCAATGTGGGCGCGGGCGTGCCCGCGAATGTGGAGTGTCAGCCACTGACGATGTGACGGACTCACCGCCTTCGCAAGCAAGCACGCTCCCACATTTGGCTGCAACCGACCCCCGGTTTCGAATCGTCCCTGAGCCAGACGATTGGCGTCAAAATGCCACTAATGGCCCTCTGATAATTAATCAACTGCTCAAGAATTATTCTCGCTACAATCGCCCGCTTTGCCATTTGGCACGGGCCTCTCGGGCCCGCTGCGCACGAGAAGTCCCATGCTCATCGGTAGTTATTCACCCTCACTGGTCGTGATCTCGCTGTTTGTCGCGATTCTGGCTTCCTACACCGCGCTGGACCTGTCCGGCCGCATTGCCACGGCCAAGGGCCGCGCTGTCTATGTATGGATAGCCGGTGGCGCCATGGCGATGGGGGTGGGGGTGTGGTCGATGCACTTCATTGGCATGCTGGCGTTGCGTTTGCCGTTTGCCCTGGGCTTCGACCTGGGGATCACGGCGCTGTCGCTGTTGATCGCGGTGCTGTCCAGCGGCTTTGCGTTGTGGCTGGTGAACCAGCCGCGCTTGCCTGCATGGCAGTTGGCGTTCGGCGCATTGATCATGGGCGCGGGCATCGCCAGCATGCATTACACCGGGATGGCCGCGATGCGCATGACGCCGGGCATCGACTACGACCCGACCTTGTTTGGCGCCTCACTGGTGATCGCGGTTGTGGCGTCCGGCGCGGCGCTGTGGATCGCGTTCAATTTGCGGCGTAACACACCTTACGTGCGCCTGGCGCGCGGTGGCGCGGCGGTGGTAATGGGGTTTGCCATCGTCGGCATGCATTACACCGGCATGGCGGCGGCGCAGTTTGCCGATGAGAGTTTCTGTGGGGCGGCACTGACCGGCTTGAGCGGCAAGGGCCTGGACAACCTGGTGCTGGTGACCACCCTGGCGGTGTTGGCCATCGCTCTGCTGACGTCGCTGCTCGATGCGCGCCTGGAAGCCCGCACGGCGGTGCTGGCCAACTCCCTGACCCAAGCGAACCAGGAACTGACCCACCTGGCGCTGCACGACATGCTCACCGGGCTGCCCAACCGCACGTTGCTCGCCGACCGCATCCAGCAAGCCATCCAGGCAGTAAAAGAGCAGGGCGGCTGCTTTGCGCTGATGTTTATCGACCTGGACGGCTTCAAGCCCGTCAACGACGCGTTTGGCCACCACATGGGGGACCAATTGCTGCGCGAAGTCGGCCTGCGGCTGCGCGAAGATTTGCGCAGCCATGACACCCTGGCGCGCATCGGCGGGGATGAATTTGTTTTGCTGGTGCAATTGACCCAGCCGGATGACGCCCTTGGCCTGGCCGAGCGCCAGGTGTTGCTGATCAACCGGGCCTTCCAGGTGGCCGAGCATGAATTGAAGATCTCCGCCAGCGTCGGTATCGCCATGTTCCCGGGCAGCGGCAACACACCCCAGGAACTGCTGATGAACGCCGACGCCGCGATGTACCACGCCAAGGGCATGGGCAAGAACGGCTACAGCTTCTTTGACGCGTCGATGAACACCAACGCGCGCAAGCAACTGCAGTTGTTGCAGGACCTGCGCAATGCGCTGGAACACGAGCAATTCCGCCTCTACTACCAGCCCAAGTTTGACGCTGTCAGCGGTATTCCGGTGGGGGCCGAAGCGCTGCTGCGCTGGGAGCATCCACAACAGGGCTTGTTGCTGCCGGCGACATTTATCGAGTTGGCGGAAAAGACCGGGCTGATCATTCCCATCGGCGAATGGGTGCTCAATGAAGCCTGCCGTCAAATGAGCCTGTGGTACGCCCAGGGGTACGAAGACTGGCGCATCGCCGTGAACCTCTCCGCGTTGCAGTTCTGCCACGCCGGGCTGGTCAAGAGCGTGGCTGCGGCCTTGGAGCGGCATCAGTTGCCGGCCAACAGCCTGACCCTGGAAATCACCGAGACCACTGCCATGAGTGACGCCGATGCCAGCATGACGGTGTTGCAGCAGTTGTCGGACATGGGCGTCGACTTGTCCATCGACGACTTTGGTACCGGCTACTCCAGCCTGATGTACCTCAAGCGGCTGCCCGCCAACGAACTCAAGATTGACCGCGGCTTCGTGCGTGATCTCGAGCACGACAGCGACGATGCAGCGATTGTCTCGGCCATCGTCGCCCTCGGCCAGGCCCTGGGGCTGCGCATCGTCGCCGAAGGCGTGGAAACCGACGTGCAGCAAAATTTCCTCACGCGGTTGGGGTGTAATTCCCTGCAGGGCTACCTGCTCGGTCATCCGTTGCCAGCGGAGGGGTTCATGGCAGACATCCAGCGCGCCGAAGACGCGGTAGCGCCTGACAAAAGCCGTGCGTGATGGGTATTCTTGGATCCATCCCTTAACATCAGGCTGAATCAGGAGACCGCACGCATGGACAAAGTCCTCATCATTACCGGGGGCAGTCGCGGAATTGGCGCCGAGACGGCATTGCTGGCCGCTCGCGAGGGCTATCGCATCTGCATCAACTACCAGTCCGACGAAGAGGCGGCCCACCGTGTGCTCGAACAGGTGCGTGCGCTGGGTGCCCAGGCCATTGCCGTGCGTGCGGATGTGAGCATCGAAGATGAGGTGATCGCCCTGTTCGCCCGGGCGGACGCCGAACTCGGCCGTGTCACCGCACTGGTCAATAATGCCGGCACGGTGGGGCATAAATCCCGCGTCGATGAGATGTCCGAGTTTCGCATCCTGAAAGTCATGAAGACCAACGTGCTCGGGCCCATCCTGTGCGCCAAGCACGCTGTGCTGCGCATGTCGCCCCGGCATGGCGGGCAGGGCGGCAGCATCGTCAACGTGTCGTCGGTGGCGGCGCGGCTGGGGTCGCCCGGTGAGTATGTCGACTATGCCGCCTCCAAAGGCGCGCTCGACACGTTCACCCTGGGTTTATCGAAGGAAGTGGCAGGCGAAGGCATTCGCGTCAACGCGGTTCGCCCTGGCTATATCTACACCGATTTCCATGCCCTGAGCGGCGACCCGGACCGCGTCAGCAAGCTCGAATCCGGTATCCCCATGGCCAGGGGCGGGCGCCCGGATGAAGTGGCGGAAGCGATTATCTGGTTGCTGTCGGATAAGGCCTCGTATGCCACCGGCACGTTCCTGGACCTGGGAGGCGGTCGTTGACCGACTGACGCCAGCGCAGGCGACCCTTGTTCAGAACGACCGCACTATCCGCCCCAACGTCTCCATGGCTTTTTCCGACGCTTCGGTCCATGGGCTGCCGTAGTTCAGGCGAATGCAGTTGCGAAAGCGCTGGGTCGCCGAGAAGATCGGCCCCGGCGCAATGCTGATGCCCTGCGCCAGCGCCATCTGGAACAGCTTCAACGAATCCGTTGGTTCCGGCAGTTCCAGCCACAGAAAGTACCCGCCAGCCGGTTGGCTGACGCGCGTCTGCGCCGGGAAATAGCGGGCGATGGCGGCCAGCATGGCGCTTTGCTGTTCCTCCAGGGCATAGCGCAGCTTGCGCAGGTGCCGGTCGTAGCCGCCGTGCTGCAGGTAATCGGCAATGGCTGCCTGGGCCGGCATCGACGGGCATAGCGAGGTCATCAGTTTCAAGCGCTCGACCTTCTGCGCAAAGCGCCCGGCCGCAACCCAGCCCACGCGATAGCCGGGGGCGAGGCTCTTGGCGAAGGAACCGCAATGCATCACCAGGCCTTCGGTGTCGAAGGCCTTGGCCGGTTTGGGGGCCTGTTGCCCGTAGTACAGCTCGGCGTACACATCGTCTTCGATCAGCGGCACCTGATGGCCACGCAGCAGTTCAACCAACGCCTGTTTCTTCGGTTCCGGCAGGGTCGCACCCATGGGGTTCTGGAAGCTAGTCATGGTCCAGCAGGCCTTGATCGGGTAGCGCTCCAGGGCTTGCGCCAGGGCGTTGAGGTCGATGCCATCGCGCGGGTGCACGGGAATTTCCACCGCCTTGAGCTTCAAGCGTTCCAGTACTTGCAGGCACGCATAGAACGCAGGGGCTTCGATGGCCACCAGGTCACCCGGTTCGGTGACCGCTTGCAGGCACAGGTTCAGTGCCTCCAGGGCGCCGTTGGTGATCAGCAGTTCCTCCATGGGCAACATCAGCCCGCCGACCATATAACGCAGGGCAATTTGCCGGCGCAGTTGCGGGTTGCCCGGCGACATGTCGGTGACCACCAGGCGCGGGTCCATTTCGCGGCTGGCGCTGGCCAGGGAGCGGGCCAGGCGCGGCAGCGGGAACAGCATGGGGCTGGGGAACGCCGAGCCGAAGGGCACGGTGTTGGGGTCCTTGATCGAGTCGAGTACCGAGAACACCAGCTCGCTCACATCCACCTCGGTGGACTCGTGCACCTGCTCACTCACCACCGGCTCGGGAAATGGACTGGGCGCATGGGCATTGACGAAGTAGCCGGAGCGCGGCCGCGCGCGGATCAATCCCCGGCGTTCCAGCAGGTAGTAGGCCTGGAACACGGTGGAGGGGCTGACGCCGTACGTTTGGCTGGCATAGCGTACCGACGGCACCCGCTGGCCGGGACCAAGCACACCCGTGCGAATCAGTTCTGCGATGTCGTCGGCAAATTTTTCGTAGCGTTTCATGGCGGCCTTGAACAAATGTTTCAGTATGTGCAGGGAGTAAACGGTGGGAGCGGGCTCGCCCGCGAATACGGTGTATCAGTCGCCTCATTTATAAACTGACCCACCGTATTTGCGAGTAAGTCCGCTCCCACATGTGAATCTCTACAGGTCTGGATAGATCTCAGCGATTCAGCGGCGCCACGAAGCGGCTGTCGGCTGCACTGTAGATCCAAGGTTCATCCACATCCGTCACCTTGAAACGCAGCGTCTGCGAACTGCTCGCCGGTTTATCCGCCAGCAGCGCCACCGATACCGGCACGTCGCTGATTTCCCCCGCGGCCAGGCTGATCTCGGTCTTGCCTTGCAACTGGAAACCCTCGGCGTCCACCAGTTCCAGGCGGTAGTCCTGGCGCTGCTGGGTCTTGTTGATCACCTTGAGGCTGTAGATGTTTTCGATCAGGCCCTGGGCGTTCTCGCGGAACATGCCACGGTCCTTGGTCACGTCCAGCGACACCATCGGCCGTTCTACCAGCGCCACCACCAGGGCTGCGATCATCACCAGTAGCACGGCACTGTAGCCGATCAGGCGTGGCCGTAGCAGGTGGGTCTTGCCACCTTGCAGTTGGTGTTCGCTGGTGTAGCTCACCAAACCACGCTCGTAGCCCATCTTGTCCATGATCGAATCGCAGGCGTCGATGCAGGCCGCACAGCCGATGCATTCCATTTGCAGGCCGTCGCGAATGTCGATGCCGGTGGGGCACACTTGCACGCACAGTTGGCAGTCGATGCAGTCGCCCAGGCCGACATCGGCGGGGTTGACGTCACGTTTGCGCGGGCCACGGTATTCGCCGCGCGCCACGTCGTAGGAAATGGTCAGGGTGTCTTTGTCGAACATCACGCTCTGGAACCGCGCATACGGGCACATGTGCATGCACACCGCTTCGCGCAGCCAACCGGCATTGATGTAGGTGGCTCCGGTGAAGAAAAGCACCCAGAACAGGCTGACACCGCCCATTTGCCAAGTCAGCAGTTCGACGGCAAGGGGGCGGATCGGCGTGAAGTAGCCAACAAAGGTCAGCCCGGTCAGCAAGCTGATACCCAGCCACAACGTGTGCTTGGCCGAGCGTCGCGCCAGTTTGTTCAGGCTCCAGGGTGCGGCGTGCAACTTGATGCGCTGGTTGCGTTCGCCTTCGGTGACTTTCTCGCACCACATGAACAGCCAGGTGAATGAGCTTTGTGGGCAGGTGTAGCCGCACCATACCCGGCCAGCAAACACGGTGATGGCAAACAGGCCGAAGGCGCAGATGATCAACAGCGCCGACAGCAGGATGAAATCCTGCGGCCAGAACGTCGCGCCAAAAATGTGGAATTTGCTTTCAGCCAAGTCCCAGAGCACGGCTTGGCGACCACCCCAGTTCAGCCACACGGTGCCGAAAAAAGCCAGGAACAGGAAGCCGGCTCCGCCCACGCGCAAGGTACGGAACAGGCCGGTGAAGCTGCGGGTATGAATCAGGTTGTCGCTCGAATTGGCCTTCACCTTCTTTGGGTGTATAGGCTCAAAGGTGTCCACGGTTTGGATTCTTTCGCTCATGGTCGTTCGCTCATCAGCCTCCATCAGGCGGATGAACTATGCGCGTCGTACTGTTTGCATAACAGACTCAGCTAAGGCGATAAAAAGCGGATCAGATGAGGGGCTGGCGAGGGGCTGCGACATTGTGCTGCACCCCGTGGCCAGTGGGGTGCAGCGTTATCCAGGATGTGCTGATACAGATCAATTAAATCAGCGAACCAGGTTCGTCGGCCTTTACATGCTGGCGCCCATCGTGGGCCCCGGCGACTGTCAGGGCGTCGGCCTCGGCTTCAGTGATATAGATGCGTTCGGCGGCCAACTCCACGTAGGACATGGATTTGTCGGTGTCAGTCACGATATTGACCCGGGTCGCTGGCACGCTCTGCTCTTGGCCATTGTCATCGAGCATGAAGTAGCACAGCTGGTTTTCGATACGTATGGGCATGCCGTTCTCCTTTTCCATGGGCTATGAAGGTTAGGGGGCAGCGATCTCTATGGGTTCAAGGCAACTGACTGGCGGTCGCCGCTGTCCATCCCTTACCGATAATGACAAAGGACAGCGCCGATGGACGCCTGGTGGCTTGAAGTGTGGCAAACCCTGCGGGCCGAATTCGCCGATATCGGCGATGCCAAGCAACTCACCCAAATCACGGTGCGCTTGCTGATCGCCGCGATCCTGGGGGGCATCCTCGGTTTTGAACGCGAGAGCAAGGGCAAGGCTGCCGGGGTACGCACCCATATGCTGGTGGCCTTGGGCGCGGCCCTGTTTGTAATGGTGCCACAGATGTCCGGTAATCAAGCGGATGCGATGAGCCGGGTGGTGCAAGGCGTTATTGCCGGTATCGGCTTCCTCGGAGCAGGCACGATTATCAAGGGCAAGGACGACGAAGAAGGTCACGTCAAAGGCCTGACCACCGCAGCCGGCCTGTGGATGACCGCTGCGATTGGGGTCTCGGCCGGATTGGGCCGGGAATCGACAGCGGTGCTGAGTACCCTGCTGGCCTTGGCGGTCTTCAGCGTGATGCCGAAGATCGTCAAGCGTTTCGAGAAGGACTGACGATCACCGGTGGCATGGTCGTCGGCGGCTCCTCCACGGGCGGCGGCTGGTGTTCTGGCGGTTCCTTTTCCGGAATCGGCTCAGGCTCGGTGGGCGGCAATGTCGGGTTATCGATGTTGGGGTCCGGTGTTTCAGCGGGAATCGGGATATTCATCTTTGTGGCCTCCTTTGTGCTTTGCTCTATCGGTGGACATCCGCCAAGGCGAATTGATTCCCCGCCCAATGGCGGCACATCCACCTGAACTTTTAACTGGCGCGCAGGCTCGGACCTATGACGGCCCTGTTCAGGGAGAGCGCGGCCGTAATCGAATTTCGGATCAAGCAAAGAGCGTCCACAGGGCGTAAGGGGAAGATGCTCGATGACTGCTGAAACACTGGTTCCAGACCAATCCTTGTTGCCGTTGTCCCAGGCGCTGTTGCTGCCCAGGATCGCTATCGAAAGCACTACCCCCGTGATCGACGGCGGCGAATTCGCCGTCAAGGCCGTGGTGGGCCAGCGGGTCAACGTCACCAGTAAGGTGTTCGCCGACGGCCATGACAAACTTGCCGTGCTGATTCGCTGGCGCCCGCTGCAGGACGAAAGCTGGCACAGCGTGGTGATGACCGATGTGGGCAACAATGGCTGGGAGGGCGCGTTTACCGTCAACCAGCAGGGCCCACACGAATACTGCATCGAAGCCTGGATCGATACCTTCGCCAGCTTCTGTTATGAGTTGCGCAAGAAGCACGAGGCTGGCGTACCGGTCAGCCTGGAACTGCAGGAAGGCCGCAGCCTGGTGCTGCAAGCTGCCGAACGCAGTGACAACGAGCTGCGTGATCGCTTGATGCTGTTGCACCATGAACTGTCCGGCCTGCTGGAAACCGAGCAGGTTGCGCAGTTCCTGCACGAAGACAGTGCACACCTGATGACCCAGGCTGACCACCGCGCCTATCTGAGCGTCAGCAGCGTGTACCCCATCGATGTGGAGCGTGAAGCGGCGTTGTTTGCCAGCTGGTACGAGCTGTTTCCCCGTTCGATCACCGACGATCCTGCACGGCACGGCACCTTCAACGATGTGCACTCACGGCTGTCGATGATCCATGACATGGGCTTCGATGTGCTGTACTTCCCGCCGATCCACCCGATCGGGCGCAGCCACCGTAAAGGCAAGAACAACTCGCTGACCGCCGGCCCGGACGATCCGGGCAGCCCGTACGCGATTGGCAGCGAGGAGGGCGGCCACGAGGCCATTCACCCGCAACTCGGCAGCCGCGATGACTTCCGTCGCCTGGTCCAGGCCGCCGCCGAGCACGGCCTGGAAATCGCCCTGGATTTCGCCATCCAGTGTTCCCAGGACCACCCATGGCTCAAGGAGCATCCGGGCTGGTTCAACTGGCGCCCGGACGGCACGATCAAATACGCTGAAAACCCGCCAAAAAAGTATCAGGACATCGTCAACGTCGACTTCTACGCTGCGGATGCCATTCCGGGCCTGTGGACCGAACTGCGCGATATCGTGGTGGGCTGGGTGGAAGAGGGCGTGAAGACCTTTCGCGTCGACAACCCCCACACCAAGCCGCTGCCGTTCTGGCAATGGCTGATCAGCGACGTGCGCTCCAAGCACCCTGACGTGATCTTCCTGGCCGAAGCCTTTACCACGCCGGCGATGATGGCGCGCCTGGGCAAGGTCGGCTATTCACAGAGCTACACCTATTTCACCTGGCGCAATACCAAGGCCGAGTTGAGCGAATACCTGACGCAGTTGAACGAATCGCCGTGGCGCGAGTGCTACCGGCCGAATTTCTTCGTCAACACACCGGACATCAACCCGGGCTTCTTGCACGAGTCCGGTCGCCCGGGCTTCTTGATCCGTGCCGCCCTGGCGACCATGGGGTCGGGCCTGTGGGGCATGTACTCAGGTTTCGAGCTGTGCGAAGCGGCCCCAGTGCCCGGCAAAGAGGAATACCTGGACTCGGAGAAGTACGAGATCCGCCCGCGGGACTTCACGGCTCCCGGCAATATCATCGCCGAGATCGCCCAGCTCAACCGCATCCGCCGGCAAAACCCGGCATTGCAGACGCACTTGGGGCTGAAGCTCTACAACGCCTGGAACGACAACATCCTGTATTTCGGCAAGCGCAGTGAGGATGGCAGCAACTTCATCCTGGTGGCCGTGAACCTTGACCCGTTCAACGCCCAGGAAGCCCATTTCGAGTTGCCGCTCTGGGAGTTGGGCCTGCCGGACGATGCCCAGACCCAGGGCGAAGACTTGATGAACGGCCATCGCTGGACCTGGTATGGCAAAAGCCAGTGGACGCGACTGGACCCACAGATGCCCTTTGGAATCTGGCGCATCACGACTTCTCAAGCCTAGTGGAAATCAACTGTGGGAGCAGGCTTGCCTGTGAAGCGGTATGTCAGCAGCCAATTGTTAGCTGATGTACCGCCATTGCAGGCAAGCCAGCCCGCACATCAACCGTGTTTCTCCAGACGGTTTTTTCAAAATTTCAGGAGTTTCCAATGGCGAAGAAACCCAACGCTGCCACCTTTATCAAAGACCCGCTCTGGTACAAGGACGCGGTGATCTACCAGGTTCACGTCAAATCCTACTTCGACTCCAACAACGATGGCATTGGTGACTTCCCCGGGCTGATCGCCAAGCTCGACTACATCGCCGACCTGGGTGTCAACACCATCTGGCTGCTGCCGTTCTACCCCTCGCCACGCCGCGACGATGGCTACGACATCGCCGAATACCGTGGCGTGCACAGCGACTACGGCACCATGGCCGACGCCAAGCGCTTCATTGCCGAAGCGCATAAGCGCGGGCTGCGTGTGATTACCGAACTGGTGATCAACCACACCTCCGATCAGCACCCATGGTTCCAGCGGGCGCGCAAGGCCAAGCCCGGCTCGGCGGCTCGGGACTTCTACGTGTGGTCGGACGACGACCAGAAATACGACGGCACGCGCATCATCTTTCTCGACACCGAGAAGTCCAACTGGACCTGGGACCCGGTCGCCGGCCAGTATTTCTGGCACCGTTTCTATTCCCACCAGCCGGACCTCAACTTCGACAACCCGCAGGTGATGAAGGCCGTGCTGTCGGTGATGCGCTATTGGCTGGACATGGGCATTGATGGCCTGCGCCTGGACGCCATTCCGTACCTGATCGAACGCGATGGCACCAATAACGAAAACCTCCCCGAAACCCACGACGTGCTCAAGCAGATCCGCGCCGAAATCGACGCCCATTACCCCGACCGCATGCTGCTCGCCGAGGCCAACCAGTGGCCGGAAGACACGCAGTTGTATTTCGGTGACAAAAAGGGCGACGACGGCGATGAATGCCACATGGCCTTCCATTTCCCCCTGATGCCGCGCATGTACATGGCGCTGGCCCAGGAAGATCGCTTCCCGATCACCGACATCCTGCGCCAGACCCCGGAGATTCCCGCCAATTGCCAGTGGGCAATCTTCCTGCGCAACCACGATGAACTGACCCTGGAAATGGTCACCGACAAAGAGCGCGACTACCTGTGGAACTACTACGCCGCTGACCGTCGCGCGCGCATCAACCTCGGCATTCGCCGGCGCCTGGCGCCGTTGATGGAGCGTGACCGCCGGCGTGTCGAGCTGCTCAATAGCCTATTGCTGTCGATGCCCGGTACACCGACCCTGTATTACGGCGATGAAATCGGCATGGGCGATAACATCTACCTCGGCGACCGTGATGGCGTGCGTACGCCGATGCAATGGTCCATCGACCGCAATGGTGGTTTCTCCCGCGCCGACCCGGCCAGCCTGGTGCTGCCGCCGATCATGGACCCGCAATATGGCTACCAGTCGGTGAATGTGGAGACCCAGGCCCAAGACCCGCATTCCTTGCTGAACTGGACCCGGCGCATGCTGGCGGTGCGCAAGCAATCCAAGGCGTTTGGTCGCGGTAGCCTGAAAATGCTCTCGCCGAGCAACCGTCGCATCCTGGCCTATACCCGTGAGTACACCGGTGAAGACGGGCGCAACGAGATCATCCTCTGCGTGGCCAACGTGTCCCGCAGCGCCCAGGCGGCCGAGCTGGACCTGTCGGCGTTTGCCGGCATGGTGCCGGTGGAGATGCTTGGCGGTAACGCCTTCCCGCCCATCGGCCAGCTGAATTTCCTGCTGACCCTGGCGCCCTATGGCTTCTACTGGTTCGTGCTCGCGCCGGAAAACCAGATGCCCAGCTGGCATGTGGAACCGGCCCAGAGCATGCCGGACTTCACCACGTTGGTACTGAAAAAGCGTATGGAAGAATTGCTGGAAGAACCGTGTCGAGCGTCCCTGGAACAGACGGCACTGCCGGCCTGGTTGCCCAAGCGACGCTGGTTCGCGGGCAAGGACACGGCGATCGACAGCGTGCGCATTGCCTACGGTGTGCGCTTTGGCGACCCGCAGCACCCGGTATTGCTCAGCGAACTGGAAGTGACGGCCGGTGGACAGGTCAGCCGTTATCAGCTGCCGTTCGGTTTCCTCGGTGAAGACCAATTCACCAGTGCCTTGCCCCAGCAACTGGCCCTGGCCCGCGTACGGCGCGTGCGTCAGGTGGGGCTGGTGACCGACGCCTTCAGTCTCGAGCACTTTATCCGCGCCGTGATCCAGGGTTTGCAGGCGGGCACGGTGCTCAACGCCAGCGACGGCGAGCTGCGCTTTGCAGCGACGCCGCACCTGGCCAAGCTGCAACTGACGGATGAGTCCGAAGTGCGCTACTTGTCGGCCGAGCAGTCCAACAGCTCGGTAGTGGTGGGCGAGAGCCTGGTGCTCAAGCTGATCCGCAAGGTCGCCTCCGGCGTGCACCCGGAACTGGAGATGAGCGCCTACCTGACCGAGGCCGGCTACCCGAATATCTCGCCGCTGCTGGGCTCGATGATTCGCCACGACGCCGAGGGCCAGGACAACCTGCTGATGATTGCCCAGGGTTACCTGAGCAACCAGGGCGACGCCTGGGGCTGGACCCAGAACAACCTGGAACGTGCGATCCGTGACGAACTGGCCGAAGCCATGTCCGAACAGGAACAGCACTACAACGCCCTCGGCGAGCTGGCCGACTTTGCCGGACTGCTCGGCCAACGCCTGGGTGAAATGCACGTGGTGCTCGGCGCGAAAACCACCAATAAGGACTTCAAGCCAGAGGTCACCACCGCCAAGGACACCCAGGCCTGGGCCAAGGATGTCGGCGCACAGCTGGACCGTGCGTTGCACTTGCTCAAACTGCATCAAACCCAGTTGAACCCTGCGGATCAAGCGCTGGTCAGTGATTTGCTGGCGCAGAAAAAGGCCATTGCCAGCCATGTGCACGCCCTGGCGAAAGCCACGGCAGGCGGGTTGCGTATTCGGGTCCACGGTGATTTGCACCTGGGCCAGGTGCTGGTGGTCAAGGGCGATGCCTATCTGATCGACTTTGAAGGAGAGCCGGCGCGACCGCTGCACGAGCGACGCGGCAAGCACAGCCCGTACAAAGACGTGAGCGGCGTCTTGCGCTCCTTCGATTACGCGGCGGCCATGGCGCTGAATGTACAAGGGGTGGACCATTCGCCCGAGGCGGACGTGGCACGCAAACGCGTGACTGACCGTTACCTGAAAGAAGCACGCCAGGCCTTTATCCAGGCTTACCAGTCCGCTACGTCTACACTGGCGCATGACTGGCAGGACGCCAAAGGCCAGGACGCAGCGCTGACGTTATTCAGCCTGGAGAAGGCCGCGTACGAAGTGGCCTACGAAGCGGAAAACCGCCCAACCTGGTTGCCGGTGCCCCTGCAAGGGTTGCACGGACTGTTGAGCGGGCTTGCACCTATATCGAAAACTGCACGCGGTGGGGAGTCGTCATGAGCTTTACAAATAAAGAACCGCTGCAACCGAAGTTGACTGCATTGCCGGCGTCCAAGGACGTCGAAGCGCTGGTACGCGCCGAGCACCATGACCCGTTCTCGATTCTCGGGCCACACGAAGATGACCACGACGGCCAGTTCATCCGCGCATTCCTGCCGGAGGCGTTGAGCGTCCAGGTGCTGGCACGCGACAGCGGCGAGCCGCTCGGCAGCCTCGACGCGAGCCACGTGCCGGGCTTGTTTGTCGGGCACTTCGCTACGCGCCAGCCGTACCTGTTGAAAATCCAGTGGGCCGGCGGCGAGCAAGTGACCGAAGACCCTTACAGCTTCCAGCAACTGTTGCTGGGTGAAATGGACCTGTACCTGTTCGCCGAAGGCAATCACCGCGACCTCGGCAGTTGCCTGGGGGCCCAGGTGACCAGCGTCGATGGTGTGCAGGGCGTGCGCTTTGCCGTCTGGGCGCCGAATGCGCGGCGGGTGTCGGTGGTGGGCGATTTCAACATCTGGGACGGTCGCCGTCACCCGATGCGCCTGCGCCATCCATCCGGCGTGTGGGAGATCTTTATCCCGCGCCTGCAGCCAGGGGCGGCCTACAAATACGAAATTCTCGGCGCCAACGGGATCCTGCCGCTCAAGGCCGATCCTATGGCACTGGCGACCCAGTTGCCGCCGGACACTGCGTCCAAGGTTGCCCAGCCTTTGCAAGTAGACTGGCAAGACCACGACTGGATGCAGTCGCGCGTCGAAAAACAGAAGGCCACGGCGCCGCTGTCGATCTATGAGCTGCATGTGGGCTCCTGGCAGTGCGAGTTGGACGAGGCGGGCGAGGTGGCCCGGCAGTACAACTGGCGTGAACTGGCCGAGCGGCTGATTCCCTATGTGCAGCAACTGGGCTTCACCCATGTCGAGCTGATGCCGATCATGGAGCACCCGTTTGGTGGCTCCTGGGGCTACCAGGCGTTGTCACAATTCGCGCCGACAGCACGATTCGGCTCGCCAGAAGATTTTGCGTATTTCGTCAACGCCCTGCACCAGGCCGACATCGGCGTGATCCTCGATTGGGTGCCGGCGCATTTTCCTACCGATACCCACGGCTTGGCACAGTTCGACGGCACCGCGCTGTACGAATACGCCAACCCACTCGAAGGCTTCCACCAGGATTGGGACACGCTGATCTACAACCTGGGCCGCACCGAGGTGCATGGCTTCATGCTCGCCTCGGCGCTGCATTGGCTCAAGCACTTCCACATCGACGGGCTGCGCGTGGATGCGGTGGCATCGATGCTCTACCGCGATTATTCGCGCAAGGCCGGCGAATGGGTGCCCAACCGCCATGGTGGCCGCGAGAATCTGGAGGCTATCGACTTCCTCCGCCATTTGAACGACGTGGTGGCCCTGGAAGCCCCTGGCGCGCTAGTGATCGCCGAGGAATCGACCGCCTGGCCCGGCGTGAGCCAGCCCACCCAACAGGGCGGCCTGGGTTTCAACTACAAATGGAACATGGGCTGGATGCACGATTCCCTGCACTACATCCAGCAGGACCCGGTGTACCGCGCCCATCACCATAACGAGCTGAGTTTCGGCCTGGTCTATGCCTGGTCCGAGCGCTTTATCCTGCCGATCTCCCATGACGAAGTGGTGCACGGCAAGCATTCGTTGATCGACAAGATGCCCGGCGACCGCTGGCAGAAGTTTGCCAACCTGCGCGCGTACCTGGCGTTCATGTGGATGCACCCGGGCAAGAAACTGTTGTTCATGGGCTGCGAATTCGGCCAATGGCGCGAGTGGAACCACGACCAGCAACTGGACTGGTACCTGTTGCAGTACGCCGAACACAAAGGGGTGCAAAAGCTGGTGGGCGACTTGAACCGGCTGTACCGCGAAGAACCGGCCTTGCACGAGCAGGACGACGCGCCCCAGGGCTTCCAGTGGCTGATCGGGGATGACGCGATCAACAGCGTCTACGCGTGGCTGCGCTGGAGCAAGGACGGCAAGCCGGTGCTGGTGGTGGCCAACTTCACGCCAGTGCCGCGTGAGGCTTACAAAGTCGGCGTACCCTTTGGCGGGCGCTGGAGTGAAGTGATCAACAGTGACGCCGATATGTACGCAGGCTCCAATTACGGTAACGGAGGTGAGGTATTCACCCAGGATGAGCCCAATCATGGACAAGCGGTGTCACTGTCGTTGAATCTGCCGCCACTGGGTGTGCTGATTTTGCGGCCGGAACCGCTTTAAAGGCTCTAGCGTGCTGGATTCTGTTGTCCGCATTGGTGGCAGGGTGCCACAATGGCACCTTTGTCGTGGTAGTCGAATCAGGCGGATGTCATGAATGGCCTTGGGCGTGGGCAGGACCAGGATTGCTTTATAGAGGAGCAGGTGCGGACTGACCGTTTGCATCAACTGTTCAGGCAATCATTCGCTGCGATTTTTGGCAGTTACCTGGCCGCCGTGATGCTCTGTTGGCTCTGTTGGGATCGGTTTGACCACCAGGTCATCCTGGTCTGGCTGGTGGCACTGGCCGTGTCGTCGCTGCTGCGCGTCAAGATGTTCATGGCGTGGTTCCGCTGCCCCAACGCCGAGCGTACGCCGGACCGTTGGGAGCGACGCTACTGGCTCACGCTGGCGCTGTCGGCGGGGGTCTGGGGGGCTGGTGCCTTGGCGGTGATGCCCACCGATGACCGGCTCTCCCAGGCTCTGGTGATGCTGTTCACTGTGGGCATGTCGGTCAGCGCGGTCTCGTGTTATTCGGCTTACCGCTACATGACCCTGGCCTCCATGGCCCTGGTACTGCTGCCGTGCACGCTATGGTTGCTGTTCCAGCCGTCCACCATGCAAGTCGGCGTCGCCATCGCGGTGCTGGTGTTTTCCACCTTTGTGGTCAGTGCCACGCGCAAGCTGTCGGATGCCCTGGAAAAAGCCTTTCGCCTGACGCGGCAAATGGAACGGGCTCACAATATTTCCACCCGCGCCGCCCAGACCGATGAGCTCACTGGCCTGATGAACCGCCGCGCGTTCTTCGAACATGCCCAGGTGCTGTACGAACACTGCCGTCACAACCGCCAACCGCTGTGTGCGTTGATGATGGATATGGATCACTTCAAGGAAATCAACGACACCTACGGCCATCAGGCCGGCGACCAAGTGTTGCGTCAGATAGGTGGAGTCATCAGCGCTTCGTTTCGCCAAGCCGATGTGTATGGTCGACTGGGCGGCGAGGAGTTTGCGGTGTTGCTGCCCAATACGTCACTGGATACCGCGCGGGCGATCGCCGAGCAACTGATCAAGGCGATCTCGGGCCTGGCCTCCGAGCCCGTGCAGGGGTTGTCCGCAAGCCTTGGGGTGGCTTCCACCCACACCCTGGATCAAGACCTGCACGGCCTGATGAATACCGCTGACAAGGCGTTGTACCGCGCCAAGGCCCAGGGCCGTAACCAGGTCGCGGTGGCGGAGTAGGGTTCAGTGCATCGCCTTGGTCAGCGCCCGTGCGACCTGGTCGGCTGAGTAGGGCTTGGCCAGGAACTCGAACCCGTCGTAGCCACTGTCGGCCAGCTCTTCGCTGTAACCGGAGGTCAGTACCACTGGCAAGTCCGGGCGCCGTTGGCGCAGCACCTTGGCCATGGCCACGCCGGTCATGCCGGGCATCACCACATCCGAGAAAATCCCATCGAACGCCAGGGCATCCGCACCGGCCAGCGTGAGTGCCTGTTCGGCGTTGGTGGCCCACGTGGTCTGGTAACCCAGGTCCTGGAGGATCTGGTTGGCGAAGCGGCCCACTTCCAGGTTGTCTTCCACGACGAGAATATGGCGTTGTGCTGTGTCCGCGATCGGCGGATGGCTTTCGGCTGTGTGCGAGCACTCTGCCGGCGGTGGCGCCACTTCGGGCAGGTACAGGGTAAATACCGTGCCTTGTCCTGCGTGGGTTGCTACGTCAACGTTACCGCCGGATTGCTTGGCAAACCCGAATACCTGGGACAACCCCAGCCCGGTGCCTTTGCCGACAGGCTTGGTGGTAAAGAACGGCTCGAAAATGCGCTCGAAGGTGTCGGCACTGATACCGCTACCGGTGTCGGCCAGGGAAATGGTCACGAACGGTTGGTGCACTTCCTGGTCACCACGCACGCGTGGCATCGCGTCCACCGGGGCCACCCGCAAGGTGAGCGTGCCTTTGCCGTCCATCGCATCCCGGGCGTTCAGGGCGATGTTGATCAAGGCGGTTTCGAACTGGCTGGCGTCGACGCGCACATGGCATAGCCGCTCGGGCAGTTGCACTTGCACCTGGATGCGCGCACCGGTGACGCTTTCGAGCATCTCACCGATGTTCTTGACCCGTTGGCCTGCATCGAAAACTTCAGGGTTCAGTGGTTGGCGGCGGGCGAAGGCGAGCAGTTGGCTGGTGAGCTTGCTGGCCCGCTCCACGGTGTCGGAGACCGCGCCCATATAGCGTTGGCGCCGCTCTTCGGAGAGCCCGGGTTGACGCAGGAAATCCACCGACGAACGAATGATGGTCAACAGGTTGTTGAAGTCGTGGGCCACGCCGCCGGTCAATTGCCCGATGGCTTCCAGTTTCTGCGATTGGCGCAGCGCGGCTTCGGCCTCGGTCAGGGCGGTGGTGCGCTCCCGCACCCGCTGTTCCAGGGTGGCATTGAGCTCAGTAAAGGCTGCCAGGCCGTCGCGCACCGCGGCGTCGGCGCGTACCCGCTCGATATGCGCCCAGGAGCGTTCGGTGACTTCGCGTACCAGGGCCAGGTCGTAGGGTGACCAGACTCGCGCCGACTTGTCATGCACGGCCATCAAGGCGGTCAGGCGGCCTTCCTTGATCAGTGGGAAGCACACTGTCGCCAGGACGCCGAGGGCCTGATAGCTGGCGGCTTCCTCCGGCGCAAATTCAACACGGTTATCCACCACCACCAGTGGCTCACCCGCACGCAACTGGCGAACCGCCCGCGCGCCGAATGAGGCGAGGCTGTAGCGCCCGACGATGCTTGGCGAGCCCGGCGCCGCCCAATTACCGCGAATAGTGAAACCGTCTTCGTCGGCATCCATGTCTGCATAGGCGCAATTGGATACCTGCAGGTGCTCGGCCAGCAGGCGCGTGGTGGTGGACATGATGCTCTCGGCGTCAGTGGCGGTGGCCACTGCGCTGCCGACGGCGTCCAGCACGGCCAGGCGACGGGCGAGGAATACGGTTGTCGTGGTTTCGGTGACCGTGTCGAGCATACCGACGACCTTGCCCTGGGGGTCGCGGATCGGGCTGTAGCAAAAAGTGAAGTAAGCCTGCTCCGGGCCGCTGCCGCGTTCGATCAGCAGGGGAAAGTTCTCGATAAAGGTTGCATGCCCTTCGAATGCCGCCTTGGCGATAGGACCGATGTCTGCCCAGACCTCATGCCACACCTCGCTGAACGGGCGGCCGAGTGCGTAGGGCTTATCCCCCAGGATCGGAATGAAGGCGTCGTTGTACAACATGGTCAGCTGCGGTCCCCAAATGATGGATTGGGGGAAGCTCGACGCAAAGCACAGCGCCACGGTGGTCTTGAGCACATCTGGCCACTGCTCCAGCGGCCCCAGGGGCGTATTTGCCCAATCATGCTGGCGAACGCGCTCAGCCATGTCGCTGCTGCTTTGCAGCCAATTTATCATCGGGAGAACACCTTGTTTGCCGGGGTCCGTCCAACCCCTGAAAGGGTCAGTTCAACAAGCTACAGACCGGCATGACCACTGCCAAGTTCAGCGGCATTATCCATGAGATGGCAATTTGATGCTTCATCCGTTTGGATAGATCTGCCAACACGCTTATTGCGCCCCGAAAACCCCTGTCCAATAGATGCCTGCGTCGCTCTTGGGGTCCATGGCATACGCCGCACCCAGCTCGCGGAACTGCGGGTTCATCAAGTTGGCGCAATGCCCCGGGCTGGCCAGCCAGCCGTCCACGACTTTGCGTGGCGTGTCCAGGCCGGCGGCAATGTTCTCGCCGATGTTCTTCGCGATATACCCGGCCAATTCGGCGCGGTCACCGGGCGTGCGGCCATCGTGGTCAAGGTGGTCGAAGAAATTGCCGTTGGCCATGTTGCGCGTATGGCTGTTAGCGGCGCCGGCCAGGTCTTCGTTCCAGGACAATGGGGTCGTCGCGGTAAAGGCCTGCGTGCCGCACTGGCGCGCCTGGGAACGCGCGGTGTTGATCAGGGTGAGCAGTTGCTTGCCCTCGGTCTGCCAATCGCCCAGGCCACTGGTGAGTAACGGGCGGGCGAGCACGATGCGCCAGTCCTGGCCGCTGTTGCTCACGCCGATATCAACGAATTGCGGGTCGAGCACCACGCGGCAGAAGCTCTCGCGCACGGCCTTCATGGCAGCCTGGGCATCCTTTGGCCCGGACAAGCTGATGGCTTGCACGTTGACCATTGGGTACGCGGCCCGCGCCAGCGCTTGCTGCAGGTCGCCCACATTGGTGGCCGGCAGCACCAGCCGCGTATCGCTGGCCAGTGGCGGCAGTTCCTGGGAACCCTGGTCGCCGCAGCGTTGCACCTGGCTGCGGTATTGGTTGATCTGTTGCACTAACTGACTTTCTTCATTCGCCATCGCGCTGGCGCAGAACACCGTACTGGCGGCCAGCGTCGTAAGACCCATCATCAATGACAGAACGCGCATGGACGTTACCCTTGAGCTTGAAAGTGCCCATGATGCGCGATGTAACCCGGTCTGGCGCAACGCCTTTTTTGTTTTTTTGCCTCAATGGGTGTTCTGGAGGCCGTCGAGGGTGCCGAAGCGGCGCCATGCCATCACACTGGCCAGCAGGATCAAGCCCAGTCCCACGCCGAACGTTGCGTGCAGGCCATAGGCCACGGACTGCGGGACGGCGCGGGTGACATCCGGGCAGGCCCAGGCAAACACTGCACCCAGTACTGAAGCGCCGAAGATCAGCCCGAGGTTGCGTGACAGGTTCAGCAACCCGGAGACAGTGCCTCGACGTGCTCCTTGCACGTCGCTCATCACGGCGGTGTTATTGGCGGCCTGGAACAGGCTGTAGCCCGCCGTCAGAATCACCAGCGAGGCCAGATAGGCCGGCAACCCAGACGCCAGCGACAACAGCAGCGCGCCACACGCCAGCGCACCGAGGCCGGCGAGTGTCATGCGCTGGCTGCCGAATCGGTCGGTGAGGCGGCCTGCCGGTACCCCCGTAAGGGCCGCGACGCCAGGGCCGACGGCCATGGCCAGGCCCATCCACTGGGGCGGCAGGCCCAGGCCCTGGGACAAGTAGAACGGCCCGACCACAAAGGTGGCCATGATGACGGCCGCCACCAACGCACTCATGGCCAGGGCGACGCGCAGCGAGGAGGCCGCCAACGCGAGTCGCAAGCTTGAGCCTGCCGGCGAGGGTGCGTAAGGGCGATCAACCGGCAAATAGCGACAGGCGAGGGCGGCGGCTGTCAGCCCCAGCGGCACACCGACCAGGAAGGTCGCACGCCAGCCCCACACGCTCAGCAACACACCGCCAACGCTCGGCCCCATGGCGGTGCCGACGGCCGACATTGTGCCCAGCAAGCCCATCGCGCGGCCAGTGCGCTCCTGGGGGACCGTGTCACCGACCATGCCCAGTGCCATGGCCATCATGGCTGCCGCGCCGAGGCCTTGCAGGATGCGCGCGGCTACCAGCCCTTGCAGCGTGGTCGCCAAGCCGCAAAGTCCGCACGCCATGGAGAACAGCAGCAACCCCGCGAGCAATAACCGTCGACGGCCCAGGCGGTCCCCCAGGCGCCCGGCGTTGACAATGACCGCCGTGATCGCCAGCAGGTAAGCCAGCACCACCCACTGCACGGCATGAAATGACGCGTCAAACGCCCGTGCGAGGCTGGGCAGGCTGACATTGGCAATGCTGGTGCCGAGGGACGCCAGCAACATGGACAGGGAGAGGCTGACGAGGCTGCCGCGTGAGGCGTTGTGCATGGGAAGAATCCTTGAGTGAAGGCAACTGTCACAAATCTACGACGTGCCCTAACATGGCGGAAGGCGCATGGGTTGCAATGAATACATGCGTCTAACGCCTTATGAGGAGCGCCAATGCCCGATCTCAACTTGCTGGTCACGCTGGATGTACTGCTCGCCGAAGGCAGCGTTGCCCGCGCTGCCAAGCGCCTGCGCCTGAGTCCCTCGGCCATGAGTCGTGCCTTGGCGCGTTTGCGTGAAACCACCGGCGATCCGTTGTTGGTACGTGCCGGTCGCGGCCTGGTGCCCACACCGAGGGCAGTGGAACTGCGCGAACAGGTCAGCCGACTGGTGCAGGACGCCAGCGCCGTGTTGCGCCCGGTGCAGGCGCTGGATATGTCTAGGGTCGAGCGCACCTTTACCCTGCGTACCAGCGAAGAGTTCGTCGAGCAATTCGGGCCGGCGCTGCTGGCGCGTAGTGCTCGGGAGGCACCCGGTGTGCGCCTGCGGTTCGTCAACAAGACCGACAAGGACAGCGCGCTGCTGCGCGACGGCCGCGTCGACCTGGAAACCGGCGTGGTCGACCCCACCGCCAGCCCGGAAGTGCTCACCCAGGCGCTGTTCCGTGACCGCCTGGTTGGCGTGGTACGCAAGGGGCATCCTCTCTGCCAGGGCGACGTCAGCGTCCGGCGTTATGCCGAGGGCCAGCACGTCTATGTGTCTCGCCGTGGCCAGGACCGTGGCCAGATTGACGATGTCCTTGAAGCCCAGGGCCTCACGCGACAGATCACGACGGTCGTCGCCGGTTTCGCCACGGCAATCGCCTTGGCCCGCGACACCGACCTGATCGCCAGCGTACCCGAGCGCTATACCACCCACCCGCGTGATGGGCTGCACAGCTTTGCACTGCCGCTGACGCTACCGGTCTTCACTGTAGCGATGCTCTGGCACCCGAGGCTGGATGCCGACCTGGCCCACCGCTGGTTGCGCGGGTGTTTGCGCGAGGTGTGCGCCGAGCAGGTACAATCGGGGCTGCCTTGACGCTGAACCCCAGGAATTTGCATGTACAGCCTTACCCGCTACACCACGCCATGCCCGGAGCCTATCAACGGCCAGATCCTGCAGATGGTGGTGGACAACCTCACCGACATCAGCAGCGTGGCGCTGCCGCCGAGCAACCTGTTGTACAACATCTACCAGTACGCCATTGGCTTTGAGGTGCACCTGTACCTGGAAGCGCTGGACGGCACCAAGGGCATTGCCGTCGAGTTGGTCGTGGCGATGGAAGCGGAAAAACTCATCGGCTTTTGCCTGTACCTGCCCGTGAAGGACGACCCAGACGCCTGCGGCATTGCGTTCATGGCCGTGCAAGTCGGCTATCGGCGCCAGGGCGTGGCACGCGCAATGATGCGCGACGTGTTGAGTCGCTATCCCCACGCGGAACTGGCGTGCTCGGTGGAGAAAGTGCCTGCGTTTGAAGGCATGGGCTTCCAGGTACGCGGTGCACGGGGCACGCAGGTGCTGATGAATACGCGGGAATACGGCACTGATGGCCTGATGGGCGTGCTGGACGTGGCGTCGATCTACCGCTCACTGGAAGTGCAGCAGATCCATACCTACCTGCTGCAAAAGCACGGCAAGCGCGCCATGATCGATGCAGAGAAACAACGCGACCGTCACCTTGATCAACTGGCGCGCAAGGTGCAACGCTTCATACAAGGCAACCCTCTGTAGGCGCGGCCTTGCCGGCGATTAAACACCCGTCGCTGCGGTTTATTCCCCACCTGCCAGCCATTATTTAGTCGCGGCCGCGATTGACCATCGCCAGGATGATCGCGAGCAATTCCTGCTGCGCTTCTTCACGGCTGATCTCGCCGCTGGCCGCTGCCTGGGACAACGCCTCTGCGGCCCCCAGCATTGCCCTCAAACCCGCTTGGTTGATGCGGCCAAAGGGCGACAGCGCGTCGCGGCACTTGTCGAGGAAGATCGCCTCGTACTGACGCTTGAGGGCTTCCAGTTCCGGTGAGCTGCTGAGCGCGGCTATCACCCCCGGAATTTCCCGGCCCTGCAATAACACGCAGTCCACATAGGCCTCGGCGATCACCCAGGCACGGTCTTCAAGGGTGGCGTTGCTGGCTGCGATGGCGTTGGCGAAGACTTGATCCTGCCGGGCATCAAAGTCCTCGTACAACGCGGCCAGCAAGCCGCCGCGCGAAACGAAGTGATCATAGACCACCGGCTTGGTCACGCCCGCCAGTTCCGCCAGGCGGCCGAGGGTCAGGGCTTCGGTGCCTTCCTCGCGCACCAGTTGCCAGGCCACCTCCAACAATTGGCGCAGGCGATCTTCACGGGACAGGCGACGACGTGGGGCAGGGGATTCACTGCTTGACATGCTTATATACCAAAAGTAACTTACTAATCGTAACTTACGCCTAGGCTAACCCCAAAGGGAGTCAATGTCATGCACGCACTCATCGTCGTGGCTCATCACGACCCGCAATCCCTCACCCACAGCGTGGCGACGCAGGTGGCCGCCGGCCTCGCTGCCGCTGGCCATACCTTCGAAGTCGCCGACATTGCCGCCGAAGGCTTCGACCCGCGCTACACCGCCGCCGACCACGCGGTGCATCGCACCCGCGCCACGCCACCGGCCGACGTGCTGGCCGAGCAGGCCCGCATCGACCGCGCCGATGCGCTGGTGCTGGCGTTCCCGATTTACTGGTGGTCGCTGCCGGGCCTGCTCAAGGGCTGGATCGATCGCGTTTTCATCAACGGTTGGGCCATCGATTACGGCCCGGATACGCCGGTGGTGAAAAAATTGCAGCACTTGCAGGTGCATCTGCTGGCCCTGGGTGCGGCGGATGACGATGCGTTTGATCGACACGGCTATGCCAAGGCGATGCGCACGCAGATCGACTACGGGATCTTCGATTACTGCGGCGCGCAGGTGCTGACGTCGGCGTTGTTGCTGGAAACCGAAAGCGGCGGGGCACAGGCGCATCTGGACAAGGCCAGGGCGCTGGGCGAAGGCTTGTTCGAGACGCAGGCAGTCGCGGGTTGATTCAACCGTCGCGGAACAGGTCGTGGGCGTCCAACAGGCGGTAGGCGATTTCCGGACGTTTCTCCATGCCCCGGCGGATGGCTGCCGGTATGGACTGGCGGGTCTTGCGGCACATGCCCGGCAGCTCGTCGATCACGATCTGGATGCCGCGCATGCTCTTGACCTCGGTGTGGCCGGGGGCGACATGCACGCGGATGCCCAATAGCTCGTACATCCGCTGCTGCATGTGCTCCAGGTCTTGCAGGCTCTTGAGGTCTTCAAGCCGGTCGAGCAGTTTCTTCTCTTCCTGGCGCGTCAGGTTGAGGATGCGCAGGTCGGCACCGGGTGCTTGCAACAGTTGCTCACGGTCGCAGACGCACGCGCCGGGTGGGCAGGGTTGGCGAATTGTCATGTGCAGTGCCTCCCCATTCCGACGCCGATCCTTTAATAGGTCAACTGAACCCCGAGACTGCCCAAGGCCTTCCAGTATTCAGGATAGGTCTTGGCCACGCAGTCAGGGTCCTGAATGCGGATCCCCGCGACTTTCAGCCCCGCCAGCGCAAAGCACATGGCGATGCGATGGTCGGCGTGGGTGTCGATCAGCGCGTTGCACACGGTACCCGCCAGGGCCGGATCGCTGGCCACCAGCAGGTCGTCGCCTTCGATGGTCGCCAGGCCGGGACGTATCTCGTTCAGGCCATCATGCAGGGCCTGGACGCGGTCACACTCCTTGACCCGCAGGTTGGCCAGCTCGGTGAAGCGCACCGGGGTGTTGTTGAACGCGGCGAGCACCGCCAAGGTCGGGATGGCGTCCTGCATCTGCGAGCCTACGACTGTGGCTTGCATGTTCGGGAACTGCGCGATCACCGCCTGGGCCTTGGCGTCCGGCTGGGTGAAGTCTTGCGCGGCCACGCCGATATCGATTCGACCACCGGTCAGCACTTCGGCGGCCCACAGGTAGGTGGCGGCAGAGGCATCTGGCTCGATCAAGTAATCATGGGCGGTGTAGCCGGTCGGGGCGACGCGCCAGGTGGTGTCGTTGACGGCTTCAACCTGGGCGCCGAAGGCACGCATGCAATCGAGTGTCAGGTCGACATAGCCACGGGCACCGATGTCCTTGCCGGTCAGCGCCACTTCGATCGGCGCTTCGCCGCAGGCCGCGAGCATCAGCAGGGCCGACACGTATTGGCTGGACAAGCCGCCGTCGATCTCGAAGCGCTTGGCTTTGATCTTGCCCACGCCGTTCACGGTGACCGGTGGGCAACCGGTGGGGCTGGCGACCTGGATACCGTTCTGGCCGAGTGTTTCGAGCAGCGGCCCGATCGGGCGTTTTTGCATGTAGTCATCGCCGTCCAGCACCACGGTGCCTTCAACGGTGGCCACGGCGGCGGTGAGGAAGCGCATGGCGGTGCCGGCATTGCCGAGGAACAGTGGCTGCGCCGGCAGGTGCAGTTTGCCGTGGCCGGTGACCACGAAGGTGGTGTCGTCGGGTTCGTCGATGGTCACGCCCATTTGGCGCAGGGCCACCGACATATGGCGTGTATCATCGCTCTTCAGGGCGCCGCTGAGACGGCTGGTGCCCTTGGCCAGGGCTGCCAGCAACAGGGCGCGGTTGGTAATGGATTTGGAGCCGGGGGGCGCGACCTTGCCATTGAGGGGGAAGTTGGGCGGTGTAACGGTCACGGTTTTCTGCGAACTCAAGGTACAAGGCTCCTGATTCAAGGCAAGGTGGGACGGAGTGGCCGACGGGCGGACTTGAATAATCGGGTATAGACGCTGTGCTTGTCGAGCTTGGGGGCGTTGTCGCTGATATTTATTGGGTGTACGTCGATCTGACGGTGGGCGCTGGCTTGCCTGCGATGGCGGTCTTCGGGTCGCTGTCGAATTCCGGCCAGCGTGTTTGTTTGATGGGGCGCCTCAGATCAAGATCTACAGCACTCAGGTCTGACAGCCGGCCTGAGTGGTTCGGGCAAAAGCCGGGACGTCCTGCAGCCTTTATCGCTTTGCCAACCAATAATCATGCAGCGCCCGCGCTGCCGGTTCGAGTTCGCTGACGCGCTGCTGGTGTGCTTGCACGTCCAGGTTGGCGGGCAGTTCGAAGTTGTCCTGCTCGGCGCACCAGGAGATTTTTTCCAGAAGCGCCGCCTGTTCTGCCGGCAGTTCCGGCCAGCTGCCGATGGCTGCGCCGCGGATGTAGCCAAAGCACCATTCTTCGGCCAGGGTGACGGTCTGGCCCTGATGTTCGGTTTCGTCGAAACGAGCCTTGAAGCCTTGGGCGTTGGTGGCCAGTTGGCTTGCCACGGTGTTGAGGTGGCGCACGCACAGTTCGAGGAAACTTTGTGCTTCGTCCATGTTGTCCCACTCCGGGTTCTGGCCGCCCCAGATCGCCGGGAACCACTCAGCCACGTCCACCTGGGCCGGGCTGGACACCAGTGCGGTGAAGTAGCCGTCGAGTTCGGCCAGGTTCAGCACCGAGTGGTCGTCGCCGTACTTGAGCAGGGTGTTTTCGATGAATTCGAATTCGGCCGGGGTGAGGGGCTGGGCGTGCATGGGCATATCCTTTAAACGTCGAGCGCCGCGAAAGGGGCGGCTTAAAGCGCGAAGGATGGCGTGTGTGCAGGGTTTAATCCAGCTTTTTGCGGCGTTTTTACGTGCTCCGCTGGCACAGCTTGCTGACGCAGGCTGAACCCACTACCGCAAGGATGATCGGCACCAGGAAGTCATGGTCGATGCGCGTGAATTCCGCCACCAGCACAATTGCGGTCAGCGGCATGCTCATGCTGGCGGCAAGGAAGGCCGCGGCGCCGATGATCGCAAACGCGCCGAGGGGTACACCTGGCCATGCCAGGCTCCAGGCGCCACCCAGGATGATTGCCAGCAGCGCACCGATGGCCAGGCCGGGGGTGAGCAGTCCGCCTTCGGCGCCGGCACGCAGGCTGCTGGTGGTGATCAGCACCTTGACCACCAACAGCAGCGCGGCCAGGCCAATCGTCAGTTCACTGTCGAAACCCAGTTGCGCCGGGCCTTTGCCATTGCCGAGGATTTGCGGCAACAGCATCGCCAGGCCGCCGATGAACGTGAAGTTGATCAACGCCAGCACCGGCAGGCGCCAGCCGCGTGCGGCGCGTGCCCTCGCAGCGCCGGCCAGGCGAGTAAAACCATAGGCGGCCAGCCCAAACACAGGGCCGCACACCACCGCCCAGGTGATCAGCGCCGGGCTCAGCACAAAATGCGGCACTGCGTATTGCGACTCCGCCCCCAGACCGATCCACGCCACCGCCGCGCCAATCGCCGAGGTGGCCAACGCTATCAGCGCCGCCGGCCAACTGAACGCGCCCACCAGCACCTCCAGCACGAACACCGCGCCGCCCAACGGCACGTTGTAGACCGCCGCGAGGCCCGCGCCGGCACCACAAGCGACGATCAACCGGTGGTGGTCCGGGGTCAACCGTGCGCGCTGGGACAGCCAGCTGCCGGCCAGCGCGCCAACTTCCCGTGGCGCCACTTCGCGGCCCAGGGGCGAGCCAAGGGCCACGGTGATGATCTGCAGCAAGGCGTGGGCGAGGGTGGTCTTGGGCGGCATGATCGGCGTCTCTTCGGACACTGCCTGCTTGATGCTCACCAGCGGCCGGCCGTAGCGGTAAAGCGCCCACCAGCCAAGGCCGGCTAACAATCCGCACACCACCAGCACCGCCAAGCGCCGTTCGGGCGCGGCGGCCGTCACCCCCCATAGAAAGGTTTCATGGCTGACCAGGCTGTCGAGGCTGTAGCCATACGCCAGGTGCTGGACGCCATGCAGCAGCAGCGCCAGCAGCATGCCGCCGAGGCCGGCGCCAATGCCGGTGAGCACGACCACCAGGGCCAGAATCAATGATGAACGGAACGTGGACGGCATAAACGGCTCCAGGCTGTGGCCCAGAGTGTATAACCGATAATCCGGGGCTCCTGGATGAAATGTATCGGCCTGCCCCGAACCACGCGCTCATACCATCGCGTTACTGTTGCCCGTCCCGTTTTTGGCCGATGTGCCGTTGCGCTCCCTTGTTATAGTTCGGGCCTTATCACTCGCCAGTCAGGGATCACTGCCATGTCCGAATACCAAGCTTTCGTCGTCGAACTCGCCGGCAACGTTGCCCATGTGCAGATCAACCGCCCGGAAAAGATCAACGCGATGAACGCGGCGTTCTGGACCGAAATCATCGACATCTTCCAATGGGTCGAAGACACCGACGCTGTCCGCGCCGTGGTCCTCAGCGGGGCCGGCAAGCATTTCTCCTCTGGCATCGACCTGATGATGCTGGCCTCGGTGGCCAATGAGTTTGGCAAGGACGTCGGCCGCAATGCGCGCCTGCTGCGTCGCAAGATTCTTGAGCTGCAAGCCTCGTTCAATGCCGTCGACAACTGCCGCAAGCCGGTGCTGGCGGCGATCCAGGGTTACTGCATCGGCGGTGCCATCGACCTGATCAGCGCCTGTGACATGCGCTACGCCGCTGAAGGCGCACAGTTCTCGATCAAGGAAATCGACATCGGCATGGCCGCCGATGTTGGCACCCTGCAGCGCCTGCCGCGCATCATCGGTGACGGCATGCTGCGTGAACTGGCCTACACCGGTCGCCAGTTCGGCGCCGACGAAGCGCGCAGCATTGGCCTGGTCAATCGTGTCTATCCCGATCAGGACAGCCTGTTGGCCGGCGTGATGGAAATCGCCCACGACATCGCCGCCAAATCGCCGATTGCGGTGACCGGCACCAAGGCCATGATCAGCTACATGCGTGACCATACAGTCAATGATGGCTTGGAATACGTTGCCACCTGGAACTCGGCTATGTTGCAATCCAACGACCTGCGCGTGGCCATCGCGGCCCACATGAGCAAGCAGAAACCCGAATTCGTGGATTGACCGACATGACCCCAGGCTGGATTACTACAACGCTGCTGGACAACGAAACCCCCGGCGGCTGGGCCGTTGCCCGTAGCCGCGACGGCTTTTTGCATGACACCAATGGCCCGCTGTTCCCCCGGGAATGGCTCAAGCGCCAAGACCTGTCGGTGTTTGCCGAACACGGTATCGGCCACCTCGACGGTGAGCCGGTGTACCTGCTGGAACTCGACTCCGCCGGTGAGGTGCCAGGCTGCAGTTGGCAAGGCCTGCGGGGCTTCATGCTGCAAGGCGATCACACCCTGTACAAAGTGCTGGGTTACGCCGCGCAGATTGGCACCTGGGCACGGGAGCATCGGTTTTGCGGCAGTTGCGGCCAGGCCATGGTCCAGGTGCCACGTGAACGCGCGATGTATTGCCAGGCCTGTGACCTGCGCAGCTACCCACGAATCTCGCCGAGCATGATCGTGCTGGTGACCCGTGGCGACGAGATCCTGCTCGCGCGTTCGCCACGCTTTGTCACGGGGGTGTACAGCACGCTGGCAGGGTTTGCAGAGCCGGGTGAGTCGGCCGAAGACTGCCTGATCCGCGAGGTACGCGAGGAGGTGCAAGTGGAGGTCAAGAACATCCAGTACATGGGCAGCCAGTGCTGGCCGTTCCCTCATTCGATGATGCTCGGCTTCCATGCCGAGTACGCCGGTGGCGACATCGTGCCCCAGGCCGACGAGATCGAGGACGCGCAGTGGTTCAACATCCACGACCTGCCGCCATTGCCGGCGCCACGCTCGATTGCGCGTTACCTGATCGATCTCTACCTGGCCCGTCGATTAGGCCACGCTGAACCAGTGTTGCCAGGCTAGGCGCACCGTCAGGCCGAGGACCACGGTGATGAATACCGGGCGAATGAATTTGGCGCCGCCGCTGATCGCGCTGCGTGCGCCGAAGAACGCGCCACACATCACTGACACGCCCATGGCCAGGCCGACGATCCAGTCCACCGAACCGTTGAAGATAAACACCGACAGCGCCGCCGCGTTGCTGACGAAGTTCATGCTGCGCGCCACGCCGCTGGCCTTGACCAGGTCGATAGGGTGCAGCAGCATCGTGCTGACGGTCCAGAACGCCCCAGTGCCAGGCCCCGCCACGCCATCGTAGAAGCCCAGGCCGAAGCCCTGGGTGGATTGCCACTTCTTCTTGATCGGTGCATCGGCATCCAGCGGCGCCTTGGGCGTGCCACCGAACAGCAGGTACACGCCGCAGGCGAACACGATCACCGGCAGCATCTTGTTCAGGGTTTCAGCCGGCAGGTAGTGCGCGACCACCGCGCCAGCCAGTGCGCCCACCAGCGTACCGACGATGGCGTGCACCCACTGGCGCGGGTGGAACAGCTTGCGGCGATAGAAGGTAAAACTGGCCGTGGCCGAACCGAAGGTGGAACTGAGCTTGTTGGTACCCAGTACCAGGTGCGGCGGCATGCCGGCGGTGAGCAAGGCGGGGGTGGTGAGCAGGCCGCCGCCACCGGCGATGGCGTCGATGAAACCGGCGATAAAGGCGACAACCGCCAGGATGGCAAGGGTGGTGAGGTCTACGCTGAGTTCGAAGGGCATTGGCTGGGCTTATTATTGGCAGGGCGCTAAGCGAAAGGCCGCCATCTTACTCGTCCGCTATACGCAAATCCAAATGTGGGAGCGGGCAAGCCCGCTCCCACAGGGTTAACCGCGATCAGCCGTGACGTTTTTCCAGCCACTCCAGCGCCGTGCGCCAGATACAGATCCCCAGGAAGTACGCCGACATCAGCGACCACAACCCAAACGTCCAGGGGTTGGTATTCGGGTGGTCCACCACCATCAAGAAACTGCACAGCAACCAGATGGTGGTCACGGCGATGTTGATTGGCATAAAGCGCTTCACCCGGAACGGATGCAGGAACTTCATCGGCGTCACGGTCAGCAGCGCCAGGCCAATCACGGTGAGCAAGGTGACCCAGGCTTCCGGCTGGATGATATAGACGCACAGCGCAACCACGTTCCACGCGGCGGGGAAACCGACGAAGTAGTTGTCCTTGCTCTTCATGTTCACGTTGCAGAAGCAAAACAGTGACGACACCAGGATCACCGAGACGGTAAACAGGTGGGTGAAGTCCGGCAGATCGATATAGCGATAGATGAACAGTGCCGGAATAAACACGTAGGTGAGGTAATCGATCACCAGGTCCAGCACCGAGCCATCGAAGCTCGGCAATACCGTGCTGACATTCACCCGTCGCGCCAGCGAGCCATCGACACCGTCCACCACCAGCGCCAGGCCCAGCCACAGCAGGCAGGCCTTGGGTGAGTTTTCCAGCAGCGCCAGGGTGGCCAGGAAGGCCAAGACCACGCCGGTGGCGGTAAAGCCGTGGGCGCCCCAGGCTTTGAGTCTGGCTACATGCAGGGTCGATATCACGGGCGGTTCTCCAAAAGGTGAAACAGGGCAGCCGACAACGTGACGCCGTCGAGTCTGGCCGAGGAATGCAGGTATCGACCGGGAAGAGGGTAAGAAGGTTCACCACCCCGGTGTATCACTTAGCGTAGCAAGCGTAGGACGTTTCGGCATCAACCCTGGCGGAACACCAATGCCTTTAAGCCACTTTGTGCGTCGATATCCGGAAATTCCGGTGGGTTTTCCAAGCGCTCCACGAAGCGCAGGCCGGGTGCTTCGCGGGTGACGCCGTCGATCAGGAAATCTTCGCCGAAGGCCGGGTCGTTCATGCAGGCCAGCACGGTGCCCCGTGGCGTGAGCAGATCCGGCAGGCGGCGCAGCACCCGCTGGTAGTCCTTTGTCAGCAGGAAGCTGCCTTTCTGAAAGGACGGCGGGTCGATGATCACCAGGTCGTAGGGGCCGCTGTTGGTTACCTTGGCCCAGGACTTGAACAGGTCGTGGCCCAGGAAACTGACCTTGCCCAGGTCATGACCATTGAGGCGATGGTTGTCGCGGCCACGACTCAGGGCGCCGCGGGCCATGTCCAGGTTCACCACATGGTCGGCGCCGCCTTCGATGGCCGCCACGGAAAAGCCGCAGGTGTAGGCAAACAGGTTGAGCACCCGCTGGCCCTTTGCCTGGTCGCGCACCCAGTTGCGCCCGTAGCGCATGTCGAGGAACAGCCCGCTGTTCTGTTTTTTACCCAAGTCGATCAGGTAGCGCAGGCCGCCTTCGGTGATCGTCAGCTCGTCGACGGGCTCGCCCACCAGCCACTCGGTGGTGCTTTGCGGCAGGTAGCGATGTTGCAGGGCGACGGTGTAACTGCCGAACTGGGTGTGCAACAGCTGTTTCAAGGCTTGCAGCTGCGCAGCGTCGGGCTCCTTGAACAACGACACCAGCAGCACGCCTTGCAACCAGTCCACTGTGAGTTGCTCCAGGCCTGGCCAGCAACGGCCACGGCCATGGAACAAGCGCCGGGTTTCAGCTGGTGGGGTAGCCAGGGCGGTCAGCAAGTGGGTATGCAGGGTGGCGAGTGCGTCTGGGGTCATCGTTAAACGTCAGTCATTGAGCGGGCGGCATTTTAAACACAATTGCGAGAGCAGCGGGTGCTTGAGCACAACGTGCTGGGAAAAGACCGATTGGCAGTGATTCATGCTCAAAATTCAGTATTCGGCGCCTGATAACAGGCAAAAAATCCTTCAGTGCCGACATAAACTGGAAAAAAAGCCCGGAGGTGCCCATGAACGGTTTCACACATGCAGTGACTGACCAGCAAGAACTGGATGAATGGCGCGATGCCCTCGCTTCGCTGGTCGCCAACGCCGGCCCCGAGCGGGCGCGACAGATCCTCGACCTGCTGGCCGAGGACGCCAGCGCTGCGCACATCGACTGGAAACCGCGCCACGGCACGCCTTATATCAATAGCATCAGCGTGGCGCAGCAACCGGCGTTCCCCGGCGACCTCGCCACCGAAGAGCGCCTGGCCTCATTGGTCCGCTGGAACGCGCTGGCGATGGTGGTGCGTGCCAATCAGGCCTACGGCGAACTCGGCGGCCATATCGCCAGTTACGCCAGTGCGGCGGACTTGTTCGAAGTGGGTTTCAACCACTTTTTTCGCGCCCGCAACCCAGGGTTTGGCGGCGACCTGGTGTTCTACCAGCCGCATTCAGCCCCCGGTATTTATGCCCGTGCGTTCCTTGAGGGGCGCTTGAGTGAAAACGATCTGGGCCACTATCGGCAGGAGATCGGCGGGCCGGCCGTTGGCGCACGCGGGCTGTCCAGCTACCCGCACCCGTGGTTGATGCCCGATTTCTGGCAATTCCCCACCGGTTCCATGGGTATCGGCCCGATCAGCTCGATTTTCCAGGCGCGCTTCATGCGCTATCTGCAGCACCGCGGCTTGCAGGACACCACCGACCGCCATGTCTGGGGCGTATTCGGCGACGGCGAGATGGATGAACCGGAAAGCATGTCGGCCCTGACCCTGGCCGCCCGCGAAGGCCTGGACAACCTCACGTGGGTGGTCAACTGCAACCTGCAACGCCTCGACGGCCCGGTGCGCGGCAATGGCCGTATCATCGATGAACTGGAAGCGTTGTTTGCCGGCGCCGGCTGGAATGTCATCAAGCTGGTGTGGGGCTCGGACTGGGATGCCTTGCTGGCCAACGACACGGACGGTGCGCTGGTCCATACCTTGTCCAACACCGTCGACGGGCAGTTCCAGACCTTCGCCGCCAAGGACGGTGCCTACAACCGAGCGCACTTTTTCGGTCAGAGTGAATCACTGGCCCGACTGGTCGAGGGCATGAGTGATGAGCAGATCGACCGCCTCAAGCGTGGCGGCCACGACATGGTCAAGATCCACGCGGCCTACCACGCGGCACGTCGGAGCAAGGGCAAGCCCACGGTGATCCTGGCGCAAACCAAAAAGGGCTTCGGGATGGGCGAAGCCGGGCAGGGCAAGATGACTACCCACCAGCAGAAGAAACTCGACCGCGAGGCATTGATCGCATTCCGCAACCGCTTCCAGTTGCCGCTGACCGATGAGCAGGCCGAGTCCCTGAGCTTCTTCAAACCCGCGCCGGACAGCCTGGAATCACGTTACTTGCATCAGCGCCGCCAGGCGTTGGGCGGCTACGTGCCCAGTCGCGGCCAAACCGCGGCCCCCGTCGCCGTGCCGGCCGTGTCGGGCTACGCCGGATTCGCCACGGCCGCCGACGGCAAGGAAATGTCCACCACCATGGCCTTCGTGCGCATGCTCACCCACTTGCTCAAGGACAACGCCCTGGGCCCGCGCATCGTGCCCATCGTTGCCGATGAAGCGCGCACGTTCGGCATGGCCAACCTGTTCAAGCAGATCGGTATTTATTCCAGTGTCGGCCAGCGCTACGAGCCAGAGGACATTGGTTCGATCCTCAGCTACCGCGAAGCCACCGACGGGCAAATCCTCGAGGAGGGCATCAGCGAAGCCAGCGCTATCAGCTCCTGGGTCGCGGCGGCCACCAGCTACTCGGTGCATGGCCTGCGCATGTTGCCGTTCTACATTTATTACTCGATGTTCGGGTTCCAGCGCGTGGGCGACCTGATCTGGGCCGCCGCCGACCAGCGTGCCCGTGGTTTCCTGCTGGGTGCTACGGCCGGGCGCACCACCCTGGGTGGCGAAGGCTTGCAACATCAGGACGGCAGCAGCCATCTCACGGCCGCCACCGTGCCCAACTGCCGCGCCTACGACCCGGCGTTCGCCGGGGAATTCGCGGTGATCCTCGACCACGGCATGCGCCAGATGTTGGAGCACGATGTGGACGAGTTCTACTACGTGACCCTGATGAACGAAAACTACCCGCAGCCCAGCCTGCCCGATGGCGTTGAAGCGGCGATCATCAAGGGCATGTACCGCCTGCAGGGCGCGACCGGCGCGCGCGTGCGCCTGTTGGGTTCCGGCACGCTGGTGCGCGAAGCCCAGGCGGCGGCACATTTGCTGGCGCAGGATTGGCAGGTGGCGAGCGAGGTGTTCAGCGTGACCAGTTTCAGCGAACTGGCGCGGGACGCGCGGGAGGTGGAGCGGTGGAATCGCTTGCATCCGCAGGCTGCTGCACGGGTCAGCCATGTGAATGATTGCTTGCCCAACGGCGCGCCGGTGATCGCAGTGTCCGACTATGTGCGGGCAGTGCCACAGATGATCGCGTCGTACCTGGACTCTCCCTACACCGTGCTCGGCACTGACGGCTTTGGCCGCAGTGATACACGGGCGGCGTTGCGGGATTTTTTCGAGGTGGATCGCCATCATCTCGTGCTGGCAGCGCTGACGGCGTTGGTGGAGCAGGGCAGCCTGGAGCCGCTGGTGTGCCAACAGGCCATTGAGCGGTATGGCCTGCAGGCGGAACGCGAAGCGTCCTGGAACACTTGAACCGGTCGGCGCGCGGCTTGCCGGTGATGGCGATCTTACAGACGTCATCGCCGGCAAGCCGGGCCGGCTAAAGGGTGGCGATCAGGGCGGGGCCGAATGCTTCCTTCAGAAAACCTGGGGCGATGTACCGCTCGTAATGGGCCTCGGACAGCAGGAAAAACTCCCGGTCAATCGCGTCGCGCAAGTCCGCCAGGCTGCGTTCGCGAAACTCCGGCAGCAATGCCAGCCCATACGCATCCAGCTTGGAAATCACCCGCGCACCCCGGGCAATCAGCTGGTACGCCCAGCAGTACGGCGATTGGTGCGGCATGAAACGAATCTTGCGATTTTCCAGTTGCTGGCGCAGCAGGTGCGCATCAAACACCTCAAGCTTGCTGGTCATCACTTGCACCAGCAACTGCTCAAGGCGCAGCCACACCGCCTGCTTTTCCTCGGCGTTGTAGCCGTTCCACTGGATCACTTCGTGGTGGTAACGCTTGCAGCCCCGGCAGACCAGGTCCCCGTAAACGGTGGAGCACAGGCCGACACAAGGCGTCTTGATGGGTTGATTGGGCATAAGAAGGCAATGTGCAAAATCTGTAGAACACCACGGACCCAATGTGGAAGCGAGCAAGCCCGCCCCCACATTTCCAGATCCACGTCGTGGGTTAGTCCCAGCTCAGCGCGCCGCCGGTCTGGTACTCGATCACACGGGTCTCGAAGAAGTTTTTCTCTTTCTTCAAGTCCATGATCTCGCTCATCCACGGGAACGGGTTGGTGGTGCCTGGATACTCTTCCTTCAAGCCAATCTGCGACAGGCGACGGTTGGCGATGAACTTGAGGTAATCCTCCATCATCGCCGCGTTCATGCCCAACACGCCGCGCGGCATGGTGTCACGTGCGTATTCGATCTCCAGTTGCGTCCCCTGCAGGATCATCTGGGTGGCTTCTTCCTTCATCTCGGCATCCCACAGGTGTGGGTTTTCGATTTTGATCTGGTTGATCACGTCGATACCGAAGTTCAAGTGCATCGACTCATCGCGCAGGATGTACTGGAACTGCTCGGCGACGCCGGTCATCTTGTTGCGGCGGCCCATGGACAGGATCTGGGTGAAGCCGCAGTAGAAGAAGATGCCTTCCAGGACGCAGTAGTAGGCGACCAGGTTGCGCAGCAGTTCCTTGTCGGTCTCGACGGTGCCGGTTTCGAACTTCGGATCGGAGATCGAGCGGGTGTACTTCAGGCCCCAGGCTGCCTTTTTGGCGACCGATGGAATCTCGTGGTACATGTTGAAGATCTCGCCTTCATCCATGGCCAACGATTCGATGCAGTACTGGTAGGCGTGGGTGTGGATCGCTTCTTCGAAGGCCTGGCGCAGGATGTACTGGCGGCACTCGGGGTTGGTGATCAGGCGGTACACGGCCAGCACCAGGTTGTTCGCGACCAGGGAGTCGGCGGTGGAGAAGAAGCCGAGGTTGCGCATGACGATGCGACGTTCGTCGTCGGTCAGGCCTTCGGGGTTTTTCCACAGGGCGATGTCGGCGGTCATGTTGACCTCTTGCGGCATCCAGTGGTTGGCGCAGCCGTCGAGGTACTTCTGCCAGGCCCAGTCGTATTTGAAGGGCACGAGTTGGTTGAGGTCGGCGCGGCAGTTGATCATGCGCTTTTCGTCAACGGCGACGCGGGCGGCGGAGCCTTCGAGTTCAGCGAGGCCTTCGGCGACGTCGAGTTTGTCCAGCGCAGCCTTGGCGCGCACGATGGCGGCGGAGTCGTTGGCAGTCACGTTGCGGGCTTCCAGCGCGGCAGCGGCACCGGCGCCGTCAAGGCGATCCATGTTGGCTTCGCTGGCATGGCCGGCGTTGGCGCCCTTGATCACCGCTGCACCGGTGTCTTCGTTGTCGACTTCATCCCAACTCAGCATTGAAATACTCCTTCCTGATCCGTTCTGACGGTGTGTGAACCCGTCCAAAAATATGCAATTTGCAGGCTACTAGGCATTGAAATACTGCGCATAGTGTGGTCGATAAATACGCATGCTGCACACTATGTAGTGGTCTGTTCTGTTTGTGGGCACACTATATGGTGTGTAGTAACGATGGTCAACGACACAAGCCGGCATCGATCGTCGCAGGGGTATGAGCAAAACTCACAGCCCCATGACTTTTAATGGTTACGGCCACTTTCACCGCCAGTGCTAAAAAATCGCCAACCAGCTCCCATAACAACAATGAGCGTTTGCGCAATGAAAACACTGGATCTCTACATCGGCGAAGGTTTCGAAGGCCCGGGTGTCAACGCGGCCCACATCAACATCCTGATCGGCCCCCGCAACGGCCCGGCCGGCCAGGCATTTGCCAACAGCCTGGCCTCCCCAAGCCAGGGACACTGCCCCTTCATGGTGATTGCCCAGCCGAATATCCCGGTCAAGCCCATGACCCTGTACGTCAACAAGGCCGAAATCAGCAGCGACCTACACGGCAACGCCACCTGGGGTGCCTCCCAGGCCGGCATCGCCAAGGCGGTGCTCGAAGCCTTGCTCGACGGCACCTTGCCACCCGAAGCCGAAGACGAATGGGCCATCGTCACCGCCAACTGGGTCAACCCGGCCTGCGATGACCTGGATGCGGTCTACCTGAACAACTATAACGCCTGCCGCACGGCGATCCGTGCCGCCTTGACCGGGACGCCGTACACCGCGCAGTTGGCTGACGTGGTCAACCACATCAGCAACCCTTTCTACACGCCAAAGGCTTGAGGAGACTCCCATGCAATACATCCGTTTGGGCAACTCCGGCCTGCAAGTCTCGCGCCTATGCCTGGGCACCATGAACATGGGCACCCCGGACTGGAAACCATGGATCTTCGACGAAAAGCAAAGCGAGCCCATCGTCGCCCACGCCTTGGACAATGGCGTCAACTTCATCGACCTGGCTGACTTCTACTCCGCTGGCGTCGGCGAGGAAGTAGTGGGGCGCATCCTCAAGCGCGTGGCGCGGCGCGAGGACATCGTGGTCACCACCAAAGTCGGCTACGGCACCCGCAGTGGCATCAACGCCAGCGGTCACTCGCGCAAGCACATCATGGACAGCATCGACGCCTCCCTAAGTCGCCTGGGCATGGATTACGTCGACGTGTTCATGCTGCATTACTTCGACGTGAACACCCCGGTGGAAGAAACCATGAACGCGCTGAACGACATCGTGCGTGCCGGCAAGGCGCGCTACATCGGCGTATCCACCATGCTCACCGGCCAACTGGCGAAGATCCTCATGGCCTGCGAGCGTAATGGCTGGGTCAAGCCGATTAACATGCAACTGCAACTGAACTGCGCCTACCGCGAGGAAGAGCGCGAGATGATTCCGTTCTGCCGCGACCAGGGACTGGGCGTCTCGGTGTTCAGCCCGCTGGCCCGTGGCCTGCTCACCGGTGAGGTGCAATCGACGCGCAACCAGACCGATTTCTTCACCCAGCAGATGTACAGCGACCAAGCGTCGTTCGACATCGCCCATTCGGTACAACGTGTGGCCCGCGCCCGTGGTGTGTCCAACGCACAGATCGCCCAGGCCTGGGTCGCCCACCATCCAGGCGTCGATGTGATGCTGGTCGGCGCCGACACCACCGAGCAATTCGACAGCGCACTGGCAGCCCTCGATACCCAGCTGGATGCCGAGGAACTCCACGAGCTCGAACGCAACTACACCCCGTGCGATGTGATCAACGACTACACCGCCGGCAAGCGCATCCTGCGTGCGGCCCGTCCGGGCCTGGACCGTTTCAACCTGATCGAGGCCGTGGCATGAACCCGCTGATCCGTACCGGCAACTACATCGACGGCCAATGGTCCAGTGGCGGCCCGACCTACCCGGTAGTCAACCCGGCCAATGGCGCGCTGATTACTGATGTACAGCGCGCCGCTGCCGAAGAAACGAACCTGGCTATCGACGCCGCCGAACGTGCGCTGCCTGCCTGGCGCAAGCTGACTGCCAAGGAACGCAGCCAGCGCCTCAAGCGCTGGAGCGAACTGATGCTCAGCAACCAGCAGGACCTGGCCCGTTTGCTGAGCCTGGAACAGGGCAAGCCCCTGGCCGAAGCCATGGGCGAAGTGGTCTACGCCGCGAGCTTCCTGGAGTGGTTCGGCGAAGAAGCCAAGCGCGCCTATGGTGATGTGATCCCGAGCCACAAGGCGGATGCGCGCATCATCGTGGTCAAGGAGGCTATCGGTGTAGTCGCGGCGATCACGCCGTGGAACTTCCCCCTGGCCATGGTCACTCGCAAGGTCGGCCCGGCGCTGGCGGCGGGGTGCACCATGATCCTCAAGCCATCGGAGGAGACGCCCTTGTCGGCATTTGCCCTGGCGGTATTGGCCGAGCAGGCGGGGATTCCGGCCGGCGTGTTCAACATCGTCTCCGGCGATGCCGTGGCGATTGGCGGTGCGCTGCAAGCTTCCAGCGTGGTGCGCAAGCTGTCGTTCACCGGCTCCACGCGCACCGGCAAACTGCTGATGCGCCAGGCGGCGGATACGCTTAAAAAGGTCTCGCTGGAACTGGGCGGCAACGCGCCGTTTATCGTGTTTGACGACGCCGACCTCGACGCCGCCGTCAAAGGTGCCATGGCTTCCAAGTTCCGCAACACCGGGCAGACCTGCGTGTGCGTCAACCGCTTCTTTATCCAGGACGGCGTGTACGACGCCTTCACCCGCAAGCTGGCCGAGGCCGTCAGCGCCATGCGTGTCGGCAGCGCGCTGGACGGCGAAACCGAACAAGGCCCACTGATCAACGCTGCCGCCCTGGCCAAGGTCGAAGCCCATGTGGGTGACGCATTGGAGAAGGGCGCCAGGCTGCTGTGCGGGGGCCGTCGCCATGCCTTGGGCGGCACTTTCTTCGAGCCGACCATCCTCACCGAAGCCCACGGCGATATGCTTATCGCCCAGGAAGAAACCTTCGGTCCCGTAGCTGCGTGCTTGCGTTTCAACGATGAGGCCGAAGTGCTGCAACGCGCCAACGACACGCCGTTCGGTTTGTCCGCGTACTTCTACAGCCGTGACATCGGCCGCGTGTGGCGCATGGCCGAAGGCCTGGAAGCCGGCATGGTCGGCATCAATGAAGGGATTATTTCTACGGAAGTCGCGCCATTCGGCGGCATCAAGGAATCAGGTCTGGGCCGTGAAGGCTCCAAGTACGGCCTGGATGACTACCTGGAGATCAAATACCTGTTGATGGGCGGTCTCTGAACCACCGCCGATTCCCTGTAGGCGCTGGCTTGCCGGCGATGAGGGTGGGTCAGCTTGCCTATGGGCTACTGATACACCGCAATCGCCGGTAAGCCAGCGCGTACAAGGGCTTCCCGTCGTTACTCCGTCAAGAACAACAATAGGGAGAACACCATGACTGCTCAATCCGTCAAAATCGACGATCTGCCAATCGGCCGCTTTCACCTGAAAATTGCCGGCCTGACCTTCGGCGCGCATTTTACCGACGGCTATATCCTCGGCCTGATCGGCATTGCCTTCACCCTGCTTAGCCCACAAATGCAACTGGATGCCTTCTGGCAAGGCCTGATCGGTGCTTCGGCCCTGATCGGTCTGTTTCTGGGCAGCCTGTTTTTCGGCTGGATATCCGACACCCTCGGCCGGCAGAAAATTTTCCTGGTCAGCTTTGTGCTGATCACCGTGGCCTCGGTGATGCAGTTCTATGCCGAGACGGCCATGGGGCTGTTGCTGTGCCGGATCCTGATTGGCATAGGCCTGGGCGGCGACTTCAGTGTCGGGCACGCCATGCTCGCCGAGTTTTCACCGAAGAAACATCGCGGCGTATTGCTCGGGTCGTTCAGCGTGATCTGGACCTTCGGCTACGTGGCCGCGACCTTTGTCGGCACCGCGATGCTCAGCCTGGGCGACGATGCCTGGCGCTGGATGCTGGCATCGTCGGCGATTCCCGCCGGCTTGATCCTGATCGCGCGCATTGGCACCCCGGAATCGCCACGCTGGCTGGTCAACCGTGGACGCATTGCCGAAGCCCGCGCCATCGTCAAGAAACACCTGGGCGAGCACGTGGTGCTGGACGAAGAACCGTCCGCGCAGACCCGCTCTGGCTACGGGGTGCTGTTCAGCCGTGAATACCGCAAGCGCACAGCGTTCAATTGCCTGTTCTTTGTGTGCATCGTGATGCCGTATTTCGCGATCTATACCTTCCTGCCGTCGATCCTGCAGAAGATGGGCCTGTCCCAAGGCTTTGGCACCGAGCTGCTGCTTAACCTGCTGCTGATTGTCGGCGCCCTGATCGGAATAGGGTGCACAGTGAAGTTTTCGCGCCGGGGATTTTTGATCAATTCGTTCATCATCCTCGCGGCGGCGCTGTTTCTCTTGGCGGTGTTGCCGGGAAGCATGGCGTGGTTGATGGTGCTGACCTTCGGCGTATTCACCTTGGTACTGTCAGCGGTGAGCAACCTGGTGGGTGTGTTCCCCGCAGAAAGCTTCCCCACCGAAGTGCGCGCCAGCGGTATCGGCCTGGCCACAGCGGTCAGCCGTCTGGGGTCGGCGATCAGTACCTTCCTGTTGCCGGTGAGCGTGGCCGGAATCGGCTTGAGCCCGACCATGGGCATTCTCGCGGCGATCCTGGTGTTTGGTGCAATCATCTCCTGGGCCTGGGCCCCGGAAACCAAGGCGTTGACCTTGAGCCAAGCGTGCAAGGCCGAGGCGCCGCCGGTGTCAGGGGTTGCTGACTTGCCCCAGCCACTGCGTAAACAACCGAACCTTGGATAAACCCTGTTTTTCCGTCGCCACATCCAGCCAATAGCCATAAGGACCGATCACTTCCACGGGGGTGATCGGCAACAGGCTGCCGTTGGCCAGTTCACGTTCGATCATCTGCCGATCGATCACCGCTAAGCCACCGCCTGCCAGGGCGGTATGGATCACTTGGTCGAGGGTGCTGAATTCCAGGCCCTGGTCCGCATCAATATCGTCTCGGCCCATGGCCGCCAGCCAGTTCTCCCAGACTCTCAAGCGTTTGCCGTCGTGCAGGATATGCAGCAGTGGGTAGCGCCGCAGGTCTGGCGGCTGGCCGTTGCTGAACAACTCGGGGCTGGCCACGGCGATGTGACGTTCCATCACCAACAGTTCGCTGCTGCAATGGGCCGCCGGATCCAGGCCGAAGCGGATCTGGCAGTCGATTTCCGCCAGGCTGTCGTGGGTCGCCTGGTGCGTGACACTGAGGTTGATATCCGGGTAGCGCTCGCAGAAACGCCGCAAATGCGCGGACAACCAACGCGTCGCCCAGGTCGGCGGCGCGACAATGCGCAGGCGCTGGCGCAGGTTGGGCACGCGCACGGCTTGCAGGGCGCGCTCGATATGGTCGAAGGCGTCGCTCAGGTGCGGGGACAGGGCGAAGCCGACTTCGGTGAGTGACAGCCCCTGGGGAGTGCGGATGAAGAGGGCGACGCCGAGGTAGTCTTCCAGTTGCTTGATCTGGCGGCTCACCGCGCCTTGGGTCACGTTGAGGCCCACGGCAGCTTGGCTGAAGCTGCGGTGGCGGGCGACTTCTTCGAAGATGCGGAGCATGTTGAGGGAAGGCAGTTGGCGCATGGGGTATTCCACACATTGTTTTTAGAGTGTTTGTGCTGGCCTTATCGGGGGCAAGCCCCCTCCCACAGTTTGACCGCACCGCCGATCAAGTGTGGGAGCTGGCTTGCCTGCGATCGCGCCAGTACGGGCACTTTCTATTAGAAGTAATACCCGATGTTCATGTACAGCTGGTTTTCCCATTGATTGCTACCCCCAGCGCCCAAGCTCTGGGTATAGCTGCTGCCCCCAATGTAAGGATCGTTCTTGCCAATCAACCACTCGGTGGCGATCCACAACTTGCTGAACGAAAACGACGTGCCCAGGATCACCCGCTGCGACGTCTTGAACTCATCGGCGGATTTATCAAAGGCGCTGTAGTTGGCATACAGCTTCACACCGCTGACCTGATCCCACAGGTATTTGCCGCCTACGTCGTAGCTCAAGTCGGCCACATAAAGGTTGCCGCGACTGGCAACGTTGAAGGTGCCGTCATAGCCGCCCAGGGTTACCACTTCGTCAGTGCCGGCGTTGCGCGGTGACATCTGTTGGCGTGCCGCCTGCAATTGCAGGCCCCACGGGCCATTCTTGCCCAGGTAGTGAACGGCGACCGCGTTGCGGCGGCCATCGTTGCCGGTGTCTTTGTTTTCCAGGGTCGAGGTGAGGCCCGACAGGCCCACTTCGGACTTCCAGTCGCCCAGCTCCAGGGCCTTGGCCACGCGCAGCACAACGGTGTTGCGTTCCTGGTTGTCGCTGCCGTCGGCCACGTAGCTGTCGGCGCCGGAGACCACGCTGGAATAGGTCACGCCCTTGCTGGTGCCCTTGCCTTGCCACGCCGGTCGCAGGTAATAGCCGGCCTGGATGTTCCAGTCGCCGCTTTGTTGCACGTACTTGGCGCCGACCTGCTGCACATCTTCCAGCCCGATCACGTTGCCCAGGGTTTCGTAGAAGGTACTGCCAAAGTACGGCTGCAAGCCAAATGGCACGGTATTCAGGCCCACCTGCACTTGCTGCTCGGGGTTGAATTTGTAGCCGACCCAGGCGAACTTGGCGAACTGGATATCACCGTAGTTCTTGGTGTACTGGTAGGGGTACGAACGCCCGTAGAAGCGGTACTGCGCCTCGCCGATCCAACTGTCGGAGTTGTACTTGGCGCTGAGGAACACGGTGTCCAGGCCGAACTTCTGGATGTCGCGGTCCGGGTCGTAGTCCCAGCGCGCACGGATGGCGCCGCCGAGGTCGAGGTTGTCGGTGACCTGCACGGCCATGGCCGGGCTCGCCAAGGCGCCGAGCACGGGGATCAGGGTGAAGTAGCGCATTGTTGGTCGCATGGTTTTACTCTCGTTTTTAGTTTTTTTGGGCAACAGCAGCCCGTTGCCGCAGCGAACGCTGCGACGCGGGCGAAAGGGTTGAACTCAGTGAGCGGCGGGGCGGATCAACCGCAATGGCGGCCCGGCAGCGGGCAGTTCGGACGCGCCCGGCGCAGCGGCCAGCAGTGCCTGGGTGTAGGCATTTTGCGGACGCAGCAGCACCTGCTCGGCAGTGCCGTACTCCACCACTTCGCCCTGGCGCATCACCGCAATGTGATCGCTGATCTGCGCGGCCACGCGCAGGTCATGGGTGATGAACAGGATGCTCAGGTTCAGTTGCTTCTGCAGGCTGGCGAGCAACTCCAGCACTTGCTTCTGCACCGACACATCCAGCGCCGATACGCTCTCATCGGCAATCAGCACTTCCGGGCGCATCGCCAGCGCACGGGCAATACCGATGCGCTGGCGCTGGCCACCGGAAAACTGCCGGGGCTTGCGCTGCAAGGCGTCGCGCTTGAGGCCGACTTGCTCAAGCAAGTCGCCGGCCTCGGCCCAGGCGTCCTTGGCCGACAACCCACGCAGTTGTGCGGCGCGGGCAATGATGTCGCCGATGCGGTGGCGTGGGTTCAATGAACCGTACGGGTCCTGGAAGATCATCTGGATACGCCGCCGATTGGCCGCCAACGCGGAACCGCTGAGGGCGAGGAAGTCGGTGTCGCCAACCCACACATGTCCGCTGTCGCTGTCCACCAGGCGGATCGCCGCCTTCACCAAGGTGCTCTTGCCCGAGCCGGACTCACCAACGATTGCCAGGGTCTTGCCCCGTGGCAGGTTCAGCGACACATTGCGCAACGCCGCTACCGAGCTGCCGCCGACGGTGTAGGTCTTGGTCAAGTGCTCGATGCGCAAGGCCATTTCGCCATCCACGCTTGGCGCATGCAGTTCCGGGTGCAGTGCTGGTACCGCGGCGATGAGTTTGCGGGTGTAGGCATGGGCCGGCGCATTCAACACCTGGTCACGCTCGCCGATCTCCACCAGGCGTCCGCCTTCCATCACTGCAATACGGTCGGCAATCTGGGCCACCACGCCAAAGTCGTGAGTGATGAAGAGGATGCCGTGCTGGCCGCGTCCGCGCAGGTCACGCACCAGCTTCAGCACCTGGGCCTGGGTGGTCACGTCGAGGGCGGTGGTGGGCTCGTCGGCAATCAGCAAGTCCGGGTTCATCGCCAAGGCCATGGCGATCACCACTCGTTGGCACTGGCCGCCGGACAGTTGATGGGGAAAGCTGTTGGCGATGCGTGGCGGGTCTGGCAGTTGGGTGGACTCCAGCAACGCGAGCATGCGTTCACGGCGTTCGGTAGCGGACATCTGCGGGGCGTGGATGTCGAAGATTTCCTCGACTTGTTTGCCAATCCGAATTGCCGGGTTCAGCGCCGCCATGGGCTCCTGGAAGATCATCGCGATGCGGTTGCCACGCAGGGCGCGCAAGCGGGCGTCGTTCAGGGTGCAGATATCATCGCCAAGGAAGTCGATCACCCCCCCGGCATGCCGCAGGCCTTTGGCGTAGTCGCCCATGATCGCCGCCGACAGCACGGATTTGCCCGAGCCCGACTCGCCGATCACACACAGGATTTCACCCTTGCGCACGTCCAGGCTGATGCCCTGAACGGCGTGGCTGCGGTCGGCGCCCTTAGGCAGTTCGACCGAGAGGTTATCGACCCGTAATACCGTTTGATGGCTGCTCATGCTCAACTCCTTGCGCCTTGCTGCGCGTGTTCATCCAGACCGTCCGCCAGCAGGCTCAAGCCCAGCATCAGGGTGGAGATGGCAATGCATGGGAAAATCACCAGGTGCGGGAAGGCGATGGCCATGGCGCGGCCATCGTTGATCATGCCGCCCCAGTCCGGGGTGGGCGGTGGCAGGCCCAGGCCGAGGAAGCCCAGTGCACCGATCATGATCGCGGTGTAGCCGATACGCAGGCAGAAATCGACGATCAGCGGCCCGCCGCAGTTGGGCAGGATCTCCACCAGCATGATGCGTAGCGAGCCTTCGCCCTGGGTAATGGCGCTGAGCACGTAGTCGCGGGAGCGAATATCGATGGTCAACGCGCGCATGATGCGAAAGATCGCCGGGGCGCTGGTGAAGGTCACCGCGATCAGGATGTTCAGCGCCGACGCACCCAGGGCGATGATGATCACGATGTACAGCACCAGCACCGGGAACGACAGCACGGTGTCGGCTACATAGGACAGCACCGCATCGACCCAGCCGTTGAAGTATCCGGCGCACAGGCCCATGGCGATGCCTACTGCGAACGCGGTGAGGGTGGCGAGGATCGACCAGAACAGCACGGTGCGCGTGCCCCAGATCAGGCGCGAAAGGATGTCGCGGCCGATCATGTCGGTACCGAGCAGAAAGCTGGCGCCGTCATCGCCTGCGGTCATGGGCGACAGCAGCGGGGTGAAGCTTTCCAGCGGATCATGGGGCGCCAGCCAGGGCGCACAGAGGGCGACCAGCACCCAACCGCCGACCAGCAGCAAGCCAAGCAGGGCCAGGGGATGCTTGAAGGATGTGAGCAGGTTCATTGGCGACCTCCGCCGAGACTGCGCAAGGTAATGCGCGGGTTGAGCCAGGTGTAGGCCAGGTCCGAGAAGATCTTGCTGATGCCCACCACCACGCCGCTGATCATCGCGCACGCTTCGATCAGGTAGACGTCGTGGTTCAGTGACGCGGTGTAGAGCAGCGAGCCGAAGCCCTTGTAGGCGAAAAACACCTCCACCACGATCACGTTCGATAGCAGCCACGGGATGTACAGCATGATCACCGTGACCGGTGCGATCAGTACATTACGCAGCGCATGGCGCAATACGATGCGCGTGGTCGAGGCCCCCTTGAGCCGTGCGGTGCGGATGTACGGGGCCTGCATCACTTCGACCATCGAGGCGCGGGTAATGCGCGCCAGGTAGCCGATGCCGAACAGGCACAGCACCATCAGCGGCAGCACCAGCTCCACAACGCTGAAACCGTCGCTCATGCTGCTGACACCAGGCAGCCAGTTAAGCCAGAACACAAAGATCGCCGAGACGAACACTGCACTGGCGAAGTCCGGAATCGAGGTGGTGACAATCGACAGGAACGACACCAGCCGGTCGATCGGCGAGCCCTGGCGAATCCCCGCGAGGACGCCCAGGGTCAGTGCTACCGGGACCATCACCAGCAAGGCCAGGCCGGCCAGGGTCAGGGTTTGCCACAGGTTGGGCAGCAACAGGTTGAGCACCGGTTCACGGAAGTACACCGAGGTGCCCCAGTCGCCGGTCACAAAATCCTTGAGCCATACCAGGTAGCGCCACACGAACGGTTGGTTGTAGCCGTGTTCCAGCAGCCACGCCGCTCGCTGATCAGCGGCGGAGTAGGGGCCGAGGACGTTGATTGCCACGTCCTCGATGTTCAGTTCCAGGGCCAGGAACACAATCAGCGACACCGACAGCAAGGTCGCCACCAGCATCAGCAGTTTTCGCAATAGAAAATGAGCCATCAGGGGCATGCTCCGACAGGGAAAGGGTGTCGCGCTTCAGCGTCTTGATTCAGACGCTCAGGCGCTCAGCCAGACATTGCCCATGGGGTAGAAGTCGGAAGGGTGCACCTGGAAGCCCTGCACCTTTTTGCTCACGGCGGTGAACTTGTCGCCCCAGAACGGCTGCACGATCACGCACGCGTCCTGCAGGATCTGCTCGACGTTTTGCATGGCCACGGCGCGCTGCTTCGGATCGATGATGCCCATGGCCTTGTCCAGTGCGGCATCGAAGGCCGGGTCGCTGTAGTGGCTTTCGTTCCAGGCGCCGCCGCCGCGATAGGCCAGTTCCAAGGACATCACCCCGAGCGGGCGATGGGCCCAGTAGGTCAGGCTGAACGCGGCCTTGTCCCAGATCGGCCAGTATTGCGCGGCGGGGATGACTTTGAGGTTGATACGGATGCCCGCTTCCAGGCAGTTTTGCTGCAGGATCTGCGCGCAGTCCTGCTCATAGCGCCCCTGTGTGTTGCCGACGATCAAGTCGATGTCCAGGCCGTTGGCAAAGCCGGCTTCGGCCAAGAGTTTTTTCGCTGTTGCCACATCGCGCCCGCGCTTGGGCAGCGGAAAGTATTCGGGGTGGGAGGGGGCCACGTGGTGGTCTTCACCCAGCGTGCCCATGCCACGATAGGCGACCTTGAGCATCTGTTCGTTGTCGGCGCAGAGCACCACGGCTTTGCGCACCCGCACATCGGTAAACGGCTTCTGGTCGCAGGCCATGCGCATCACCACGGTCTGCGCGGATTTGCAGGTGAGCAACTGTGCACCGGGCAGGCGTTTGGCCAGGTCCAGTTCGGCCACGGTCACGCGGTACAGCACGTCAACCTGTCCGGCTTGCAGGGCGGCGAGGTGGGTCGACACGTCGGTGCCCATGTCGATGTAGCGCAGTTCGTCGAGGTTGGCCGGTTTGCCCCAGTAATCGGCGCGCTTGGCGAACGTGGCCTGCTTGTTCACTGCAAACGACACCAGCTTGAACGGACCGGTGGCCAGCGGGTTCTTGGCCCAGTCATCCCCAGCCTTGAAGCTGCGGTGCACGATGGCGCAGGTGAAGGCGTTGAGCATCTCCGGGATCGCCAGGATCGGCCGCTTGAGGTGGAGGCGGAACTGGTGGTCGCTGACTTTCTCGAAGGCCTTGATGTCCTGGAAGGCGGTGCGGTTGACTGATTTCGAATCGGCGGCGATCCAACGCTGGATATTGTGCTGCACGTCGTCGACGTTGAAGCTGTCGCCGTTGCTCCACTTTACGTCCTGGCGCAGGTTGAAGGTCCAGGTGGTGAGGTCGTCGGACGGGCTCCAGCTTTCGGCGAGGTACGGGTGGGTGATGTTATCCGCGTCGACCCAAGTCAGGTATTCCAGCGAGTTGCGCAGCAGGTTCGAGGCTTCGATCCAGGTGATCAGCATCGGGTCCTGGATTTCCTGGATGGCGCAGGCGAAGCGCAGGCTGCCACCTTGGCGGGCAGGTGTGCCGTCGGCAGCCTGGGCGTCGCTGCCCAGCAAGGCTGAGCCAATAAAACTGCTGGCGCTGGCTGCGGTAATGCCCAGCAGGGCGGCGGTGCGCAGGAATTGGCGGCGGTTGATCTCGCCGCTGATAACGTGGGCACACAGGTCGTTTACGGCGGGATGCGGCTGGGCGCCGTCCAGGGTAGTCAACTCTTTCATAAGCCTCTCCGGTACTTGCGAATATGCGTTTTTGTTGAACCGCAAAGGGTCAGTGGCAAGCGCCGGCAAGGCGCAGCACGGACCGCTGTGAAACCGGCAGACGAACAAGGCACAACGAAGTCAGGAGGCGGGCAATGGGATAGGACATAGGGCAGCTCTCATGTTGTTTTTATTAGAGATGCCCGCAGTTTTGTCATTTGCGCAAAGATCGACAAACGACAAATTTTGCGCAGTAACCTTCTATAAATGCATGTTACAGGTCGTTCCCAAGGCCGCCTTCGGTGTTAGACGCCTTCAGCGTGGCAACAGGCGTGGGTCGAAGGGGTAATCGGAGAGCAACTCGATGCCGTGTTCGTGGATGTAGATCTGTTCTTCGAGCTTCACGCCTTCGCCGCCGTCGTCGTGGCCGATGTAGCTTTCCACGCAGATGGTCATGCCGGCCTCGAACACGCCGTCATAGCCCAGCGCGTCAATGTCTTCGCGGTGCACCACATAAGGGTATTCGCCGGTCATGCCAACGCCATGCACCAAAGCGAAGTAGCGGTTGTTTTTGTAATGTTCGGGAATCTTCCAGGCCATCTCGGCGTATTCCTTGAAGCTGCGCCCGGCCTTGAGCATTTGCACATTGGTCTGCACCTGCTCATAGGCAAGTTTGTACAGCTCTTGCTGCTTGGCGGTGGCGGCCTGGTCGCCGCACAGGAAGGTGCGCGAAAAGTCGGCGTAATAACCGAAGCGCCCGACCACATCCGTGTCCAGGGCCACCAGGTCGCCGGCCTCGATCGGCCGCGTGCTGCATTCCTGGAACCACGGGTTGGTGCGCGGGCCGGAGGAGAGCAGGCGGGTCTCGACGTAGTCGCCGTCGGTGGCGATCACATGCTGGTGCAGGTGCGACCACAATTGGTTTTCGGTAATGCCGGGGATGAGTTTGCTTTCCATCAGGCGCACCCCGGCCTCGGTGGCCCGCAGGCTGGCGCGGATCATCTTGAGCTCGTTGGGCACCTTGATGCAGCGCGCGCGCTCCAGCGGTTCCTGGGCATCGAATACCTGGTAGCCGAGCTTTTGCAATTCAAACGCTGCCGCCGAAGTGGCGCTCTCAATGGCGATACGTTTGCCCCCACCGCATTTGCGTACCAGTTCATCGATCTCGGCAGCCCAGTCGGCGGTGACATTACCCAGGAAGCTTTCGCAGAAGTAATAGGAGATTGCTTTGGCCGGGCGCACTTCATCCACAGTGTTAAGGGGCTCGGCCAGGTGCAGGCAGCCGCCGAACTCGAAGATCACCACCGGGCCTTCTGCGGGGATAAAGGCGTACCGCGCCGGGTTGCGCGCTGAATACACCTGCATATTGCGCGAGCCGGTGGCGTAGCGCATGTGGGTGGGGTCGAACAGCACACAGGCGGCGTAGTCGCGTTTCTTCAGCTCGTTGCGCACCCGTTGCAGACGGTCCAGCTGGATTTGCTGAATCTCGTCATCGGTGGGTTCGCAGTCGGCAGGATTTCGGTTCGGGCCGGACAGACTCATGGGGTGTTCCTCGCAGGGCAAATACGGTGTTTGAGAGTTGGGCGGTGTGAATCAGTCGAGCAACTGGTCGCTGCGAACCAGGTTGCGCTCGGCTTGCAGATGGGCTTCGGACAGGCGCCCGTAAAGCTGCTTGGTGCGTTGCGCACGGCCGATGATTCCGGGCTTTTCCGAGTAGGCAAAGATGGCCGTGTTGCGCTCGGTAGCACCTTCCACGCGGGTGACCCGATGCACCGAGAAGCGGCCCTTGAAGATTTGCAGGTCACCGGGGTTGAGATCCAGTTCCTGCACCCGTGAGCGGTCTTCGCCGCGCACCACTTTGCCCACTGCGCCGAGGTTTTCCTGGTTGCGCGAGCGGATCATCGGTGCGTACTCGAACAGGCCGCCCGCTTCGGGCTTCTGGGTCATCATGCTGACGATGAATTCGTTGGTGTCGAAGTGCCAAGGCTGCTCGGTGCCCGCGGGCATTACGTTGATCACCAGCCCGGCAAACGGGTCGGCGTATTCGAAAATCTCGGGTTCATCGAGGCAGGCGCCGATAAAGCGTTTCATCATCGGTGAGACGTATAGACGGTGGATGATTGCGTCGGGAGCGATCATGTCGCGGGTCACAAAGCCGCTGGTGCGCTCCATGAATGTGCGGCGCGGGTCATCCTGGGGCAGGCTGGCGTCGTCTTCGGTGAAATAGGCGTTGACCTTGCGCACCGAATAAAACGTCTTGCCCGACAACGCCTGGCCTTCCTGTCGCGCTTGTTCCAGTGCTGCCGGGCGCAGAAAGTTCTTCAACAGGCAGCAACCGTCCTCGGCCAGTTCGGCACGGGCATGTTCTATCAGTGCCTGTAATTGAACATGGCCCGAATCATGTATGGGGTACAGCTCGGTATTAATGATGTCGCTGATATCACCGGTTTCGGCATCGGCAAGTTTAAGACTCATACACGGCTCCTGAAGTCGGTTGTGGTGTTGAATCGATAGTTGCGTAAAGCAACGTGAAGTGGAAATTACAAGTTGTGATCGAATCCATCGGCAAGGGCGATAGTGATGTCAGGCGAACTGGATGGCGGCTTACTTAAAGTGTTTGTGGCAATTATCGAGTGCCAGGGGTTTTCGGCCGCTGCCGAGCGCTTGCACAAAACCCAGTCCACCGTCAGCCAGAGTTTGCAGCGGCTTGAGGAGGTTGTTGGTACGCCACTGATTCACCGCACCAGCCGCTCCATTGGCTTGACCCCAAGTGGCGAGACCTTCCTGATTTATGCCCGGCAGATTCTCAAACTGCACCACGAGGCCGTCAGTGCCGCGCAACTGCCCAATGAGCAGGTGTGCATCCACGTGGGTATGCCCGAGGACTACGCCGACTACTGCCTGGGCGGGATACTCAAGGATTTCCAGGCGCAGTTTGCTCAGGTCCGCCCGGACATCTGCTGTGAGATGTCAACTGCGCTGGTCAGCCGTTTGCACCGCGGCGAGTTGGACCTTGTGCTGGGCGTAGAGCATGTCGGCCTGCAATCTGGGGAATACCTGTGTGACGAGCCGCTGGTGTGGGTGGCGGCGCCGAGTTGGAGTTGCGTGGGGCGCCAGTCGGTGCCGCTGGCGGTGTACGCCGAGGGCTGTGCATTCCGCGCCAATGCCGTGCAGGCGCTGGCCCAGGCCGGGCGCTCATGGCAGGTGGTGTACACCAGCCAGAGCCCGCGGGGAATCGCAGTGGCAATTGAGCAGGGCTTATCGGTCGGGGTGATGGCGCGACGCTTGGTGCCGGCCGGCTGGCAGATCCTGGATGAGCGCCAGGGTTTTCCACCGATTGCGCCAGCGCGCCTGATGTTTTGGCGATCCGCTGGTTGCCAGGTGCCGGAGGTCGAGGCACTGGTGGAGATTTTGCAGCGCCAGCTGGGGCGCTCAGGGTATTTGGACCGGCAACGCCTCCAAGGCGTGTCGACGAGCCATGCGCTTGAGCAGTAACAGACTGGCGAACACCCAGCCGGCGATCCAGGCATGCACCCCGGCAAATTCGCCGCTGACCTGCAGCAACCAGCCACACACCCCATTGGCCGTGGCGCTGGCCAGGCCATAGCTGACCATGCTCAGGCTCACCACTTGCAGGCTTGCCACCGCGCTGAGGCGTGCGCTGAGGTAGGCCGCCATCAAGCCCCACGACGGAAAATAGAACACCGCGAATAACCCGGCGGCCAGCCAGCTCAGGAGCAGGCTGGGGTGGGCCAGCAGGCCGAGCATGGCCAGTCCGAATGCGCCGATGCTCAGCGCCAGCACCCGCAGCGCGCCCCAGCGATCTGCCAGCGTGCCCAATAGCAGCCCGCCGATGGCGCCGCCAATGCCGATCAGTGTCCATATCGAGCCCGTCATCGCCACCCCGGCGTGCAGTCGATCGCTGACAAATGCCGACAAAAAGTTGAGAAAAGGCCCACTGATCGCGCCGATAAAGCCGCTGAGCAAGACCATCTGCAACGCCACCGGTTGTTCCAGGCACAGGCGCAGCCATTGCCTCAATACCTGGTTGAATGTGGGCGGCTGGGTAGCGCGGGGCGTCTGCTCGGCGTGCGGGGCCAAGGCCCACAGGGTCAGCAGCGCGACCAGCAACGTCAGGCCTGCGCAGATCAACCAGAACTGGCGCAACGACAAGCCCTGCAGCAACGCAATCAACAGCCCATTCAAGCAGATTGCAAAGGCGGCGCCCGATGAGGACAACCCCAACACGCGACTGCGGTGGCTGGGTGGGATGACCTCGCGCGCCAGTGCGGCAATCGCATTCCAGTTCGACACCGCGCATGCCGACACCAGTGCCAGGCACAGGGCAAACGGCATTACCCAAGGGGTGGCAACGGCCAGCGCCAGCAGGGCCGGGCTCAAGACGATGGTCAAGCGCACCATGTTGCGTGGGCTGACCCATGCCGCAGCAATACCGCTCGCCATCGAGGCGCCCATATAAAACAGCTGCAGCAGCGCCGCAATCAGCGCTGCCTGGCTGTAACTGAGTTCAAACGCCTGGCGAATCTGCGGTAATAGCGCGGAATACAGGAACATACTGAAACCGTGAGTCGTGGCATTGCAGGCCGTAAAGACAAGTGCCAAAAGGCCAATATTTCGCCGCGATAAGACAGGTGTGTTCGACATGGTTCTGGCCTAATTTAATTGCGGCGAAACGCAGGAGTTAGTTGTCGCGAAGACTAACTTTTGTGGGGCGCCAGCGACCAATGCTTAATTGTCTTAGTGTGCATGCGTAATACGCGTGCTATTTATTCGTGAGCGACGCAACCCGGCAAAAAACGACGTGCCCAGCCACGGCGGTGTCTTGTGTTCCGTTGCAGAGGGCGCTACCCCTGGCCTAATACAAAAAGGTATGTTGATGGGGAAATTGGTTGCCTAATCTTCCTTCTCCGCCGCTGTCGAGTGCCCACCATGAAACGCAAAATGCCCGGTCTCAATGCCCTCAAAGCCTTCGAAGTCGCCGGCAGCACCGGCAGCTTCACCCGGGCTGCGGAGCTTCTGAACGTGACCCAGAGTGCGGTCAGCCGCCAGGTCCGGCAGTTGGAAGAGCAACTGGGCGAGAACTTGCTGGAACGGCGCCACCACCATCTGGAACTGACCAGCGCCGGCCGCGTATTACTGCGTGCGCTGCACCAATCGTTCGACAAGATCGAGCTGACGGTGCGCAGCATCCAGCAGAAAACCCACTCCAACCGCCTGCACATCAATGCACCGCCGACCTTTACCAGCCGCTGGTTGATGCCGCGCCTGGGGCGCCTGCGCGAGGCTCATCCCGAACTGGAGCTGAGCATTACCACATGCTTGCAGGACAGCCTGGCGCAGACCAGTACGCTGGATTGCGCCATTCGGTTTGGCAATGGAGAGTGGGATGGGTTGGACAGTTCGCTGTTGATTCAGGAGCGGCACATTGCGGTATGTGCACCGTCGCTGTATGCCCGCGAATGCAGTGATGGCGTGGACCTGAATCGCATGACCTTGCTGCATGTGTTGGCCAGTGAGGATCAGCGTTACCTCACGTGGAAGCATTGGCTGGATGCGGCGCGGATCCACGGTGTGGATACCCAGGGCGGGTATGAGTTCGACTTGCTGGACCTGGCGATCCGGGCAGCCACCGACGGACTGGGGATTACCATTGCCGACTGGCATATGGTAGCCGCGGAGTTGGCCTCCGGGCAGTTGACCCAGGTGCTCAATGTGCACGTGGAGGGGCATCAGTCTTATTGGCTGGTGACTCGACCGGAGCAGACGGATATGCCTCAGCTGCAGGTATTTGGGCGCTGGTTGCAGGAGGAGATCTGGTTGGCCCAGCGGCAGTTGGAGCCCTCGACTGCTGCGGGTTGAGTGGGGTTGTGATGGTGTGCATGTCCGTTATTTGAGTAATGGCCGCCTGGGGTTCCGCTATCCCCCAAATAACGGATGTGTCCCCACCCCCCCTAACACCACTAACCTGCATTTTTCTCACGTTAGCCCACCCAATAAGTCGTTTGCACACCCCCCAAGCAAATACAAAACTGCATGTCACTCGCAAAACAACAACGTTGGGCAAACCACATGCAACTCGAGCGAAATTTCTACAACGGCCAATTCGTCGAACCCGCCAGCGACGCACTGATCGCCGTCTACAACCCTGCCACCGAAACCCTCGTCGGCCACGTCAGCGCTGCCACGGCCGACGAAGCCATCGCCGCCGTCGACGCTGCTGCCATCGCCCAGAAGACCTGGGGCAAACTCACCAGTATCGAACGCGCCGAACACCTGCGGGCTTTCGCCGATGCCCTGGACACTCAGGCCGAAGCCATCGGCGCCGCCCTGGCCAGCGAATCTGGCAAGAGCCACAGCGACGCGAGCAACGAAGCGCGCTACGCCGCACAAATCACCCGCTACCACGCCGAATGGGCGAGGCGTATCGAAGGCGAAATTATTCCCAGCGATACCCCGGACGAAAACCTGTTCCTGCAACGCGAGCCGATCGGTGTCGTGGCCTGCCTGATCCCGTTCAACTACCCGGTCTACACCCTCCTGCGCAAGATCGCCCCGGCGTTGATTGCCGGTAACACCGTGGTGGTGCGGCCGAGCAACAACACGCCGCTGTCGGCGTTTGAAATCGCCAAGGCCGTGGTCAAGGCCGGTATTCCGGCCGGTGTGATCAATATCCTCACCATGGACCACGCCACCGCCGCCAGCGTCTGTACCCACAAGGCCGTCGGCCTGATCACCCTCACCGGTAGCGTGAACGCCGGGCGCATCGTGCTCGATTACTGCAAGGCCAATATCGCCAAGCCATCCCTGGAACTGGGTGGCAAGACCCCGGCGATCATCGAGGCCGATGCCGACCTGGAAAAAGCCGCCAGCGCCATTATTGCCTCCAAGACCACCCACTGCGGTCAGCTGTGCACGGCGGTGGAGCGTGTGTATGTGCATGAAAGCGTCTACGAACAATTCCTCGCGCTGCTGAAAGCGAAGATCAGCGCGGTGAAATTCGGTGACCGGGCCAAAGACGAAAGCCTGATGGGCCCGCTGGTCAACGCCAGTTCGCAAAAGAATGTCCACGCCATGGTCGAGCGCGCCGTGGCCGCCGGTGCTGTACTGGAGACAGGCGGTGTGCTGCCCGAAGGCCCGGGCCATTTCTACCCGCCGACCCTGCTCAGCGGCTGCCGCCAGGACATGGAAATCATCCAGGAAGAAATCTTCGGCCCGGTGCTGCCGGTGCTCAAGTACCGCGACATCGATGATGCGCTGGCCATGGCCAACGACCACCAGTTCGGCCTGTCGTCGGTGCTCTACACCGAGAATTACCGCACGGCGATGAAGGTGGCGAATGCCATCGAGGCCGGCGAGTTGTACGTCAATCGCACTCCGGCGGACCCTTACCAGGGTTTCCACGCGGGCTGGAAGCGCTCGGGGCTGGGCGGCGACGACGGTAAGCACGGGATGCTTGAGTTCACCCAGACCCGCCTGGTGGTCATGAAGTACTGATCCACGAATACCCGCAGCACCTTTAATAAAAACAATTATTGGGGCACCCACGCATCGGGTGCCTGAGGTTCGAATGATGTCCAAGCCTGCCCCCGTTGCCCAGGTTTCCGTTGCCGTGCCCGCTGCCAACAGCGACACCGCCAGTCGCTACTTCCAATTGATGTTGCTGGTGCTCGCAGCAGGGGCGATCTATCCGATCCTCTACCTGCGCCAGGTCTACCAGACCACCATGCTCGAGGTGTTCCACATCAACCACAGCGAGTTGGGCTACCTGTACTCCATGCTGGGTACGGTCTTCCTGCTCAGTTACCTGCCCAGCGGTTGGCTGGCGGACCGTTTGCCTCCGCGTTTCCTGATCTTCTTTTCGCTGGTCGCCACCGGAGCGCTGGGCCTGTGGTATTCCACCGTACCGTCGATGACCGGCCTGATGATCATCTTCGGTTGCTGGGGCCTGACTACCGGCCTGACGTTCTGGGCTTCGGTGCTCAAGCGCGTGAAAATGATCGCTCACCACAGCGAGCAAGGCCGGTTCTTTGGCATCCTCGATGGCGGCCGCGGACTGGTCGAAGCCTTGCTGGCGACCGTCGCCCTGGGCCTGTTCGCCTATGCCACCGAGACACGCAGCCAATCGGCGGCCGAAGGCTTCAAGCACGTGGTGTACCTGTATTCTTTCGTGTGTATCGCCATTGGCTGCATCCTGGTGCTACTCAAGGATCCCAAATCCATGGCCGAGACTGCGGCGGTGGAGAAGGGCAAGTTCAACCTGATTGCCGACCTGACCACTCTGGTGAAAATCCCCGAGCTGTGGCTGGTGACCGCTATCGTGTTCTGCGGTTATCACATGTTCTGGGCCACCTACAGTTTCTCCGACTACTTGCAAGGCAGCGGCATGACCGCCGTGATGGCCGGCACCATCACCACCATCAAGCTGTGGATGCGCCCCATCGGCGGCATCGGTGGCGGCTGGCTGGGGGACAAGTTCTCGAACATCTCGGTACTGATCGTTGCCCTGGCCCTGGTGACCCTGGCCATGGCCGGGCTGATCGTGTTCCCGGCACTCAACAGCCTGGGCCTGCTGATCGGCACCGTGATCTTCATCGGCCTGATGACCTACGCGATCCGTGGCCTGTACTGGGCGATCCTCGACAGCTGTGACATTCCGCTGCGTATCACCGGCCTGGCCATCGGCATTGTCTCGGTGGTGGGGTACCTGCCCGACACCTTTATCCCGCTGATCAATGGCTATCTGACCGAGACCTACCCAGGCAAGGCCGGCTACAACCTGTATTTCGGCTACATCGCCTTCATCGGCGTGCTCGGCACCCTTGCGGCCTTGACCCTGCGCGCCCGAATCAATCGTAAAAAATTCAACCAGACAGGTGCCTGAGATGAAAATCGTCGCCCTTGAAACCCATATCGTTGCCGTCCCGCCGCCGCACATCGGTGGCATGTACTGGCTGTTCGTCAAACTCAAGACCGACTGCGGCATCGAAGGCGTCGGCGAGATCTACGCGGCCACCTTTGGTCCCAAGGCCATGCTGCCGATCATCGAGGACGTGTTCGAGCGCTACCTGCTCAACCATGACCCGCACCATATCGAGCGTTTCTTCCGCCAGGCGTATTCGAGCGGTTTCACCCAGCGCCCGGACCTGACCATGATGGGCGTGGTCAGTGGCCTGGAAATGGCCTGCTGGGACATCATTGGCAAGGCCGCCAACAAGCCGGTCTACGAGTTGCTGGGCGGCAAGGTCAACGAGCGCCTGCGCTCCTACACCTACCTGTACCCGGTCAATAGCAAAGGCGAGTACGACTACGACGACCCGGACCTGGCCGCCGAATGCGCCATCGAGAACATGAACAAAGGCTTCACCGCCTTGAAGTTCGACCCGGCAGGCCCTTACACCGCGTACTCCGGCCACCAGATTTCGCTGGAAGTGTTGGAACGCTGCGAGACGTTCTGCCGCAAGATCCGCGAAGCGGTGGGCGACAAGTGCGACCTGCTGTTCGGCACCCATGGGCAGATGGTGCCGTCATCGGCGATCCGCCTGGCCAAGCGCCTGGAGAAATACGATCCGCTGTGGTTCGAAGAGCCGGTGCCGCCCGGGCAGGAAGACGCCATGGCCCAGGTCGCAGCCAAGACCAGTATTCCGATTGCCACCGGCGAGCGCCTGACCACCAAGTACGAATTCTTCAAACTGCTGCAGGCGGGTGCAGCGTCGATCCTGCAGATGAACGTGGCGCGCTGCGGCGGGCTGCTGGAGGCGAAGAAAATCGCGAGCATGGCCGAGGCCTACTACGCGCAAATTGCACCGCACCTCTACAACGGGCCGATTGGCGCAGCGGCCAGTTTCCAGTTGGCCACTTGCACACCGAACTTCCTGATCCAGGAAAGCATCATGACCTGGGGCGGTTTCCATGCCGAAGTGCTGACCAAGCCGCTGCAATGGGAGGACGGCTACATCATCCCGTCCACCGAGCCGGGCCTGGGCGTGGAGCTGAACATGGACGTGGTGCGCAAGCACACGCCATACACCGGTGAGCGCCTGCACCTGCAGATGGCGCCGACCCCGGCCGACGTGAAAGACACTTCGCCCGCCAAGGGCTAAAAAAAACGACTGATGCGGTAACCGTGAATGACATATGACTACATCATCGCCGGCGCTGGCGCCGCAGGTTGCATCCTCGCCAACCGGTTGTCCGCCTCGGGCGAACACTCCGTGTTGCTGTTGGAAGCCGGTGGCAAGGACAGTTCCTGGTGGTTCAAGATCCCGGTCGGTTTCGCCAAGATGTATTACAACCCGACCTTCAACTGGATGTACTACAGCCAGCCGCAAAAGCAACTGGCTGGCCGTGAAATCTACGCGCCACGCGGCAAAGTGCAGGGCGGCTCGGGCTCGATCAACGCGATGATCTACGTGCGTGGCCAGGCCCATGACTTCAATGACTGGGCCGCCAACGGCAACGACGGCTGGGGATTCAAGGACGTGCTGCCGTACTTCCGCAAGCTGGAAAACCACCCGCTGGGCGACACCGAGTACCACGGCGGCAGCGGCCCCATCAGCATCACGCCGATGAAGGGCCAGACCCACCCGATCTGCGACGTGTTCCTCAAGGGCTGCGAACAGTTGGGCTATGCCCACAGCGACGACTTCAACGGACCGAACTTCGAGGGAGCGGGGCTGTATGACGTCAACACTCGCAATGGCGAACGCTGTTCCAGCAGCTTTGCGCACCTGCACCCGGCACTGGGGCGCCCGAACCTGACCGTGGAGCTGCATGCCCTGGTGGACCGCGTGCTGTTTGACGACCAGCAGCGCGCTACCGGTATCGCCGTTACCCAGCACGGCGTGGCGCGCACCTTCAGCGCGCGCAAGGAAGTGATCCTGTGCGCCGGCGCGGTGGACACGCCGAAGATCCTGCAACTGTCCGGGGTGGCCGACCAGGGACTCTTGGCAGAGCACAATATCCCGCTGGTCAAGCACCTGCCGGCCGTGGGTGAAAACCTCCAGGACCACCTGTGCGCCAGTTACTACTACAAGGCCAATATCCCGACGCTGAACGATGAGCTCAGTTCGCTGTTCGGCCAATTGAAACTCGGCCTCAAGTACCTGTTGACCCGCAAGGGCGCACTGGCGATGAGCGTCAACCAGGCCGGTGGTTTCTTTCGCGGCAGCGATGAACAGAAGGACCCGAACCTGCAGTTGTACTTCAACCCGCTGTCGTACCAGATCCCGAAAAACAACAAGGCCAGCCTAAAGCCCGAGCCGTATTCCGGTTTCTTGCTGTGCTTCAACCCGTGCCGGCCGACCAGCCGCGGCACCATCCGTATCGCCTCGAAAAACCCACGGGACGCGGCCTTAATCGACCCCAACTACTTGAGCACCCAGAAGGACATCGACGAGGTGATCCAGGGCAGCCGGTTGATGCGCAAGATCATGCAGGCACCGGCGCTCAAGAGCATCACGGTCGATGAGGTGTTGCCCGGCAAGGCGGTGCAAACCGATGAGCAGATGCTGCAATATTTCCGCGAAAACAGCGGCTCGATCTACCACCTGTGCGGCTCCTGCGCTATGGGCTCGGACCCGCAGGTCTCGGTGGTGGATAAGCGCCTGAAGGTGCATGGGCTGGAGGGGTTGCGCATCGTCGATGCGTCGATCTTCCCGAACGTGACCTCCGGCAATACCCACGCGGCGGTGTTGATGGTGGCGGAGAAGGGCGCCGACTTGATCCTCGAAGACGCCTGCTGAACCTGTAGGTGCGCGGCTGGCCGGCGAAAAACTCAAGGCCGCCGCGTTTGTCCTCGTTTGTCCTGGTTCCCGCGTCATTGTTGGCGACCATCGCCGGCAAGCCGGGGTCCTACCGGTGCGTTACCAGCCGCGCAGGCGCCCCCATACCTGTAGCTCGCCATTCTCCAGTACAGCGTTATAACTGCCGAATTGGGTTCCGGTGGCGCAGGCGTGGTTCGGCAGGATGCGCAGCCGAGTACCCAAGGGGAATTGCGCGACCACATCCACATCCACGCCCTGGACGTGCACCACGCCATGCTCCTGATTAGCGGCGCTCAACAGCAACCCGTCGATCGGCGTACCGCGCTCATCACAGACCTGGCCGTAGCCAAAGTCCTTTTTCTGCGATTGCGTGCCGCGATCCCGGCTCATGGCCATCCAGCCGGCATCCGTGATGATCCAGCCTTTTTCCGCCTGATGGCCGATCACCGTGGTCAGTACGCTCAAGGCCAGTTCATCGGTGCGGCATACGCCGATGTTGTGCATCACCAGGTCGAAGAACGCGTAGACCCCGGCGCGCAGTTCGGTCACACCCTCCAGGTTGACGGCCGAGAGTGCGGTCGGGGTAGACCCGACGCTGACCTGGGCACAGGGCAGGCCGGCGGCACGAATCCGCGCGGCCGCCTCGACGCAACGGGCGCGTTCCTGTTCGGCGATGGCTTGCAGGGCTTCAGGCGTATCCAGGCCGTAGCTTTCACCCGCGTGGGTTAGCACGCCGGTGAGGGTGTCGCCGAGCAGTCGGGCGATGTCCAGCAGCAAAGGGTCGTGCGGCTTGACCCCTGAGCGGTGGCCGTCGCAATCGATCTCGATCATCACTGCAAAGGTTTCGTCGTGCTGGTGGCCAAAATCGATAATCGCCTGGGCACCGGCCAAGCTGTCGGTGATCAACGTCAAGCCGCAGCCCCGGCGACGCAGCGTCAGGGCCTGGGGCAGTTTGTGCGGGGCCATGGCCACCGCGTAGAGGATGTCGTGGATGCCCAGTGCGAAAAAATACTCGGCCTCTTTCAACGTCGACACCGTGATGCCGCTGGCGCCCGCTGCGATTTGTGCGGCCACCACTTCGGCGCACTTGTGGGTTTTGACATGGGGGCGCAACTGCACGCCCAGGGCGTTGGCGCGTTGCTGCATGCGCTGGATATTGCGCTGCATTTTCACGCTGTCGATCAAGGCGGCAGGGGTCTCCATGGTGCGGGCTCCACAATGAGGGGCAGGGTGTAAATTGACGCCCTGTCCAGGACTGGATATGTTGTCTTGCATGAAAAACATCTCTCCCAATGACACTCACCTGATCAGCCAGCTCGAACAGATCGCCGAAGGCTTGAGCAAGACCTTCAGCCCGTTCTGCGAAGTGGTGCTGCACGACTTGCGCGACCCGCAGCACTCGATCCTGGCGATCCATAACAACCTGTCCGGACGCGCGCCGGGCGACCCGACCACCGAGCTGGGCCTTGCGCGCATTGCCGACCCCGAGTACCCGCAAGTCATCGCCAATTACCAGAACCAGTTCAGCGACGGCCGCCAGGTCAAGAGTACGTCGATCGGCATCAAGGGCGCCGGCGGCGAGTACGTTGCGGCGTTGTGCATGAATGTCGATCTCTCGTTGTTCCGTGGCTTGCAGGGCATGCTCGAGCAATTCGGCTCGGTCAGTGGCGACAAGCTCATCGAGTCCCTGGACCCGTCGGGCGCCGACGTCATCCGCGCGCGTATCGACCAGTTCGCTGCACGCCTGGCGACGACCCCGCGCGCACTGAAAGCCGCGGACCGGCGTGTGCTCATGCAGGAGTTGAAAGACTCCGGCTGCCTGGATATTCGCCGGGCCATGGAAACCGTGGCCTCGCACCTGGGTGTCTCGCGCGCGGCGGTCTACACCTACGCCAAGTAACGCGCTATCGCTTCAATCTCGACGAGATAGCCGTGATGCAATTCGGGCACCGGCACCACTGCGCGGGCGGGGCGGTGCTCACCCAGTGCGGCGGCATAGACCCTGTCGAATGCGGGCCAGTGCTCAACGCCGGCCACATACACGGTGACCTTCACCAGATCCGCCGGCGTTCCACCGGCGGCGTTCAGGATTTCCAATAGATTGTTCAAGGCGATCCGAGCCTGCTCGGCAAATGTCGCCGACAGGTTATGCCGACCCTCCGGGCTGACCGGCAATTGCCCGGAGATATACAGCGTGTCGCCGTGGGCGATAGCCTGGGCGTAATGCCCGGCAGGCGGGGAAGCCGTGGAAGTGTGGATGCTGTTCATGAGGCCTCACTGAGCAGGGCCGCGTACGTCTCGATATCGACATTGCCGCCGGTGACGATAAGGCCTACCCGCTGGCCCTTGAAACGGCCTGCGTCGTTGAGCAAGGCCGCCAGGCCCAGGCAGCCAGTGGGCTCGACCACCATTTTCATGCGCTGCATGAAGAACTTCATCGCCCGTACCAACTCGGCATCCGACACGGTGAGGATGTCGTTGACGTTGTCACGGATGATGGGAAAGGTGTAATTGCCCAGGTGCTGGGTCTGGGCGCCGTCGGCAATGGTCTTCGGCGTGTCGATATGCACGATGCTGCCGCTGCGAAACGAGCGCTGGCCGTCATTGCCGGCTTCCGGTTCCACGCCATACAGCAGGCAATCTGGCGACAAGGCACGAGTCGACAGTGCTGTACCCGAGAGCATGCCACCGCCGCCAAGGCCAACGAACAAGGCGTCCAGCGGCCCCGTGGACTCCAGCAGTTCCTTGGCAGCCGTGCCTTGCCCGGCGAGGATGTGCGGATGGTCGTAGGGCGGGATCAGGGTCAGGCCGTGTTCAGTGGCCAGGTTGCGGCCGATCTGCTCGCGGTCTTCAGTGAAGCGGTCGTACAGCACTACGCTGGCGCCATATTCACGGGTGGCGGCGACCTTGGCGGCCGGTGCATCGGTGGGCATCACGATGGTCGCCGGGATGCCCAGCAGTTGCGCCGCCAGGGCAATGCCCTGGGCGTGGTTGCCGGATGAAAACGCCACCACGCCGGCTTTGCGCTGCCGTGGGTCAAACTGCGACAGGGCATTGAACGCGCCGCGAAACTTGAACGAGCCGGTGCGTTGCAGGTGTTCACACTTGATGAATACCTGCGCACCGGTCAGCGCGTCGAGGGTGCGCGAGGTGAACACCGGCGTCGCGTGCGCAACGCCTTCCAGGCGTTGCGCGGCGTCGATGACGTCTTGGTAAGTGGGCGATGGCATGGGTGGACCTCGTTGTCTTGTTCTGGATAAAATATCCATAAAAAGACAAATAGTAAAGTTTCGTGTGTCCATGCTAGCGTTTCGAACTTCTCCGACCGTTAGAGGATTCGACGTTGATTCGACTCACCGACTACATCGCCCAGTTCTCCCGATCCACCCTTGCGCCTTGGGCAGACCTTACACCCTGGGCACTGGCAACCCAGGCGCCTGCGGTCGTTCGCCAGTTGTTGGCCAGACTCCCGGCCGACGAGTACATCATCCAGGATGAAATCGCCATCCACCGTACCGCCATCGTCGAGGCTGGCGCTTTGCTCAAGCCGCCCGTGATCATCGGCGCCCACTGCTTTATCGCCAGTGGTTCACTGCTACGTGGCGGGTGCTGGCTGGATGAGCATTGCATCATCGGCCCCGGTGCCGAGTTGAAGACCTCGTTCATGTTCAGTGGCAGCAAGCTGGCGCACTTCAATTTTGTCGGCGATTCGGTATTGGGGCATGGGGTTAACCTGGAGGCGGGGAGCATCGTTGCCAACTACCGCAACGAGCGCGATGACAAGGACGTGCTGGTGCGGGTTGACGGGACCTTGCAGCGCACGGGTTGCGACAAGTTTGGCGCGTTGCTCGGTGACCAGTGCCGCATCGGCGCCAATGCGGTATTGGCGCCGGGTGCAGTGCTCAAGCCTGCCAGCGTGGTGGGACGCGGGCAGGTATTGGATGACGAGCAAGACTAGAAGTCGGCAATGAACTGCACGCCGCCGACCACCGCGCCGTTGGTTTGCGTGAGCCCACCGGGGTATTTCACATATTGCAGGTTGGGCCGCACCATCAGCCACTTCGTGGCTTGCACGCCGTAGTTGATCTCGTAACTGTATTCGCGACGCTGCTCGGGCACGTACAGCGGGTCGTCGATTGCACTCACGCCATTGGCCGTGTTGAGCAGTTGCGTATTGCGGGTGTAGCGGTCACTGACCTGCAGTTTCGACGCGCCGATGCCAAAGGTGTCATCCGGGCGTGAATCGAACGGGCCACGGTAGATCAGGCCAACCTGGATCAGGTTTTTGATCACGCTCTTGTCCGGGTCATTCATCGTCAGGTTGGCGAATACAGTGAGGCCACGCTTGCTGTTGCCATCGACGGTAGTCAATTGCTGTTGGCCCGACAGCCACCAGCCGTCGTTGCTGGAGTACATCCGATACGGCTTTTGCGAGCTGGCGGCATAGTTGCCGTCGGCGTCCTTGAGCATGTCCTTGGTATCGGCGTTGGTGTAGTAGTACCCGGCGTGGTACTCGGCATTCAGCCCGGCAACCTGGCTCTTCCAAATGGCCTCGATGGGGAAGCTGGTGCCTTGGGAGCCACTGATAAACGGTTTGAAACCATTGCTGGCCTCGGCGTTGCCGGGGTTCTTGTCGTAGGCACCGACCTGCACCGCGAGCTCTTCGGTGAACTGGTACTTGGCGCGCACCGCCCACTGGCTGATGGGGAAGCTGTTCCACACGCCGTTCCAGTTGCCTTCCTGGGAGCCACACAGGGTCACGTTCTGGAATTCGCAGGGGAACTGGTCGAAGTCTTCGCCGTGGCCGAAGCGGCCGAGTTTGAGTGCGAATTTGCGTTCGAAGAATTTTTGCTCGTACCAGAACTGCGAAAGTCGCCAGGCATTGCCGCCGCCGAACACTTCCATGGTGGAGGTCAGGCCGGTGGCGTCAGGCTGGTGTACGCGGTCGTTGGTGATGTCCTTGCCATGACGCTCGCCGATACCGATGCGAAAGGTCGCGTCCTGCCAACCCATAAGCTTTTGCAGGTCCATGTTCACGCCGAGGATCAACTGATCGCTCCAGCGCGCGGTAGTGTGCGAGTCGTAGCCACCGCCGAGGTTGGAGCCGACTTCGCCGACATATTTGAGCGTGAAGTCATACCCTTGCTCGGCAAGTTGCGGGCGCAGGCCGTTCCAATCGCCGAGCATGGCAGGTGAGGCAGGGTCGAGCAGGCCGGCGCTGAGGGCGCAGGTGGACATGGCGCTGCAGAACAGGGCCAGGGGGAGGGTAGTGCGCATGGGAGGTTCCTTGGATTGTTGTTTTTATGGGGTGCAGCGCAAAACTCAGGCACACAGGAGCCCCCTGTGGGAGCGGGCTTGCTCGCGAACGCGGTGGTTCAGGCATGAGTCGGTTGACTGACGCCCTGCATTCGCGAGCAGGCCCGCTCCCACGTTGGCACTGTGGTGTTTGTGTGGGCGGGGGTTGTTACTGCAGGTTAACGAACAACCCGCCATCCACCAGCAACGACGCGCCGGTGACATAACGCGCCATGTCCGAGGCGAGGAATACGATTGGCCCGGCCACATCGTCCGGTTCGCCCAGGCGCCCCAGCGGCGTGCGCGAGGTCATGTAGGCGAGCTTTTCCTCGTCGGCCAGGTCGTCCTTGTTGATGTCGGTGGCGATGGTGCCCGGCAGTACCGAGTTGCAACGAATGCCGTAAGGCCCCAGGGCAATGGCGCAGGATTGCATCAACGAATGCAGCCCGGCCTTGGTCGGCGTGTAGTGGGTTTGCATGCCGCCGCCCACCAGCGCACTGATGGAGCTGACGGCGATGATCGCGCCGCCACGCCCCTGGTTCTTCATCTGGTTGGCGGCCGCCTGTACGGCGAAGTAGGCGCCGTTCAGGTTGGTGTTGACGGTTTTCAGGTAGACCTCGCGAGGCATGTCGAGGAACGAGTGGAACGGGCAGATGCCGGCATTATTGACGAACACATCCACGCTGCCGAAGGCCTTCACGGCTCCCGCCACCAGTTTGTCGCCCGTGTCCGGGTCGGCCGCGTCGCCACCGACTTCAATGGCCTGGCCGCCGAAGGCCTTGATCTCTTCGATCAACGAGTACGCGGCCTCGGTACCCTGGCCGCTGCCACTGTGGCCGATCACCACGCGGGCGCCCTGGCGCGCGCATTCACGAGCGGCGGCGCGGCCGATGCCACGGGAGGCACCGGTGATGATCACGGTTTTGTCTGCAAGCAACATAAAGACTCTCCTTCAGAAAATAAGCGGCATCAGCCGAGGTAATTGCCGTAGCCGACCATGGCGATCGCGCCGAGGATCACAGCGATACCGGCTACCAGCACGCCTTTATTGGCGGCGCTGGTGCCGTGCCATTCGCGGAAGTACAGGCCCCAGCAGTTGGACACGATGATGATGAAAGACATGTGCAGCACCCAGGAACTGGCGTCGTTCTGCAGGCGGCTTTCGCCCATGCCGTAGAAGAAAAATTGCAGGAACCACAGGGTGCCAGCGATGGCCACCAGCAAGTAGTTACCCAGCAGCGGGGTGCTGCGGTCGGTGTAGTTATGGAAGGTGCGGTTGCGCCAGTTCAGCCACAGGCACCAGATGCCATTGGTGGTCAGGCCGCCCCACATGATCACCATGAAGGTCACGTTGTTCTGGAACAGGCTGTTCGCGCCATGCTCCACAGCCGCTGCAGCCAGTGGCCGACCTGCGGAAATGCCGTAGCTGAAACAAGCGCTCAGCACCCCGGAGATCACCGCCACCAGCATGCCCTTGGCCAGGGAGAACTCGCTGACACTGGCGAACTTCACCGCCTGGGAGACTTCGCGTTCCTTGATCAGCCCGGCCTTGCCGCACACCGCGATGCCGATCAGCGACACGGCCACGCCCCACAGCACCCAATGCCCACCTTGAGAGGCCAGCATCGAGGTCAGCGTGCCTTCGGTTTGCGTGGTAAACAGGTCGCGGTACAGCGCCGGCATCAAGGCGCCAAGGGCTGAGGTAAGGCCCATGATCAGCGACATGCCCAGGGACAAGCCAAGGTAGCGCATGGTCAGCCCGAACGTCAGCCCGCCGATACCCCACAACACGCCGAACAGGTAAGTCCAGAGCAGGGTGCTGGTGTCGGCATTGCGCAGGATCTGCGCCCAGCCGGGCACCGTCAGCTGCGCGGCGATGAGCGGCACGATCAACCAGGACACCAGGCCGCCAGTGATCCAGTAGCTTTCCCAGGCCCAGCCGCGGACTTTTTTGTAGGGGATGTAGAAACTGCCGGAAGCGAAGCCGCCGATAAAGTGCAGAATCACACCAAGGAGAATGATTTCCACGTAGTCGAATCCTTTTTATTGTTGTTGTGCGTCGGTTGGATCAGGGGCGTGTCAGTTGGAACATCGGCAGCAAGTCGACACTGACCGGCGAGGCGTCCGCATGGCTGGGCATGATGTCCTGCATGTACGTCCACCAGCGCTGCATCAGCGCCGTGCCGGGCAGTTCATCCAGGCCGTGGACGTCCTCGTGGGTCAGCACGGCGAACAGCGCGTTGGTGGGTTCGTCGAGGAAAATCCGGTAATCCACCACGCCCGCTTCCAGCAGTGCCTGGGCCAGTTCCGGCCAGAGGTCGTCGTGACGTCGCTGGTACTCGATGGCCTGCCCCGGGTTGAGGTTCATGCGAAAGGCACGGGTTTGCATCAGTGGTCTCCATGGGGTGGCGTCGGCGTGTAGATGCGCACTGCGTTGTGCAGGAAGAACTTGGCTTGCTTCGCCTCGGGCTTGCCGGCCATGCAGCGCTTGACCAGCCCCAATGTGGTGGCGAAATCCGCCAGGTGATCGCTATTGGGCCAGTCGCTGCCGAAGAAGCAGCGGTCTTCACCAAAGGCTTCCCACAGCACGGCCAGGCGGTCGTTGTAGAACGCCGTGTCGGTGATCAAGCCCTGGGGGCCGAGCTGCGGGATTTCCGCGAGCTTGGCGAATACATTCGGGCGCTCGGCGAGGCGCAGCAGGTCGGCGTTAAACGCAGCTTCTTGAGCCGCAGGGACTTGGGCGTTGGGCAGGTGGTCGACGATAATGCGCAGCTCTGGCAGCGCATCGCTCAGGTGCAGCAGGCCCTTGATCAGTCGCGGGTCCGGGTTGGCGCTGTCCAGGCTTCGCCCTGTGGCGGCGAGCTGGCGCAGGCCGTCGAGAAACCCAGGGCGGGTCTGGTCCAACAGCAGGTCACGGTCCCACAGGTTGCCGTAGCGCAGGCCAAGGAACAGTGGCTCGCCTGCCAGGGCATCAAGGTCGTTGGCAAAGCTTGCGTGCAGGGGGTCGAGGTTGCCGACGAAGCCCAGCATGCGCGGGTCGCTGCGCAGGGCGTCGAGCAGCCAGCGGTTGTCGTCGCGCCACGGGCTGGCTTCAACGGCGATAGCCCCGACCACGTTGTGTTGGCCCGCCACGGCCCAGTAATCTGCCGGCAGGTGCGCGGCGTACAGTCGATTACCCGGCTCGGGCCATGGAATGCCCTGGGGGCGGTGCGGGTCGAACAGGTGCAAATGACTGTCGATGATCGGGCCGCTATAGGGAGTCAGGGGCATGACGCCGTCCTTATCAAAAGCAAATTCGGAAGGGCCGGCACGCTAGCGTGCCCAGCCCCGTTTAACCCGCTCAGCTTTGCATGTACACCACATGTGTGTGGGTGTACTCGTACAGGCCGTGCTTGCCGTCGGCGCCGCCGATGCCGGATTTGCGCACACCCGCATGGAAGCCTTGCATGGCCTCGAAGTTTTCTCGGTTCACGTAGGTTTCGCCGAAGTCGATCTCGCGCACCGCGTGCATGGCCTTGCCCAGGTCACGGGTGTAGATCGACGATGTCAGGCCGTATTCGCAGTCATTGGCCAGGGCGATGGCTTCTTCGAGGTCGTCGACAATCTGGATCGGCAGCACCGGGCCGAAGATCTCTTCGCGCATGATCTCCATGTCGGCGCGGCAGCCGGCCAATACCGTCGGCTGGAAGTGGAAGCCGGTGCCCAGGTCGGCAATTTGCCCGCCGCTGATCAGACTCGCGCCCTGGCTCAGGGCCTTGCGGACCTTGCGGTTGACGCTGTCCAGGCCCTGGCGATTGATCAGCGGGCCCATTTCCACGTCGGCCTGGGCGATGGGGTCGCCGTAGCGGGTGGCGGACATGGCTGCGCTGATGCGCTCAATGAATGAGTCGGCGACCTTGCGCTCCACGTACACCCTCTCGGCGCAGTTGCACACCTGGCCGGTGTTGATGATGCGCGAGTCGCGGATGGCCTTGACCGCCAGCTCCAGGTCGGCATCCGCCAGCACGATGGCCGGTGCCTTGCCGCCCAATTCGAGGTTGAGCTTGGTGATGTTCGGTGCGGCGGCCGCCATGATCCGCGAACCGGTGGCGACGCTGCCGGTGAAGCTGATCATGTCTACGCCCTTGTGCGCCGTCAGCGCGCCGCCGACCTGGCCGTCACCGCACACAACGTTGAACACGCCGGCCGGCAGGTCGGTCTCGGCGACGAGCTTGGCAAACTCAAAACAGTTGTTCGGGGTTTCTTCGCTGGGCTTGATCACGATGGTGTTGCCGGTGAGCAACGCCGGGGCCATTTTGCGCGCGATCAGGAAGAACGGGAAATTCCACGGCAGGATGCCCGCCACCACGCCCAAGGGCTTGCGGAACAGGAAGATATTTTCGTTGGCGCGGTCGCTGGTAATGATCTCGCCTTCGATGCGCCGGGCCCACTCGGCCATATAGTCGAGGTAGTCGGCGGTGAAGTTCACTTCCACCTCCGCCAAGCCGCTGACTTTGCCTTGTTCGAGGGTAATGGTACGCGCCAGGTGCGCGACGTTCTCGCGCAGCTTGGCGGCGATGCGGCGCAGGTGCCCGGCACGCTCGATGGCGGGTTTGCGCGCCCAGGCCTTGTGCGCCTGGCGCGCGGCGGCAAGGGCCTGGTCGACCTCGGCGGCGCTGGACGCCGGCACCTTGGACAGCAGCGCGCCAGTCGCCGGGTTGAGCACGTCGATGTGCGCTTCGCTTGGGGTGAAGCGGCCATTGATGAAATTTTGGTAAACGGGAACGGATGACATGGGCAGGTTCCTCAGTAAGTGCGCGAAGGCGCTTGGGTGTCGGCAGCCGGTCGATAGCGGGCGAGGGTGGCCAGGGCGCTCTGGCGCAGCAGGCTGATGTCGATGGCCACCGCGATGAAGCGGCACCCCCAGGCCTGGTAGCGGCGTGCGTCGTCTTCGTTGGGCGCCAGGATGCCGCTGACCTTGCCGGCGGCCAGTGTGGCGTCGACCGCGTGCTTGATGCGTTCCTGCACGTCGGGATGGCCGGGATTGCCAGCATGCCCGAGGCCGATGGAGAGGTCGGCGGGGCCGATGAACACGGCGTCGACACCTTCCACGGCGGCAATCGCAGCGACGTTTTCGACGCCAAGGCGCGATTCCACCTGCACGATCAGGCACAGCTGCTCATGGGCGGTGTTCAGGTAGTCGTGCACACCGTCCCAGCGTGTGGCGCGGGTCAAACCGCCGCCGACCCCTCGGATGCCATGGGGTGGATAACGCATGGCGCGCACCAGGGCCTGGGCTTGCTCGGCGGTTTCCACCATGGGGATCATCAAGGTCTGGGCACCGACATCGAGCAGCTGCTTGATCAGGCTGGCGTCACCGTTGACCGCGCGCACCACCGGCGCGGTGGTGTAGGGCGCTACCGCCTGCAATTGGTTGAGCACGCTGGGCACGGTATTGGGCGCGTGTTCGCCGTCTATCAGCATCCAGTCATAGCCGAAGCTGGCAACGATCTCGGCGGCGTAGCCGGTGGCGAAACCGGCCCAGATACCATAGTGGGTGGCGTCCTTGGCGAGGGCCGCCTTGAAGCCATTGCGGGGCATGTTCATGGCGGTTTCCTCAGCGGTTGTACGGGCGGTGCAGCTGGCAGTCGGGGTTCAGGTCTACGCCGAAGCCGGGTTTATCCAACGCCGACAAACGCATGCGGCCATTGACTGGCACCGGCTCGCCCAGCAGCTGCGGGTGGAACATTGGCACCACTTCATCCGCCTTGGGCGCCATCATCAGGAACTCGGCGAACGGGCTGTTGTGGCGGGTGGCGACAAAATGGTAGCTGTACACCGACGAACCGTGGGGGACCACCAGCGCGTTATGGGCGTCGGCCAGTGCCGAGATTTTCACCAGTTCGGTAAGGCCGCCGCACCAGCCGACATCGGGCTGGATGATGTCGCAGCAGCCCATTTCCAGCAGCATGCGAAAGCCCCAGCGGGTGGCTTCGTGTTCGCCGGTGGTGACCAGCATGCCCTTGGGCACGTTGTCGCGCAGTGCGGCATAGCCCCAGTAGTCGTCCGGTGACAGCGCTTCCTCGATCCACTTCAACCCGTGCTCATGGGCGCCGATCGCCAGTTTGGTGGCGTAGTTCAGGTCCAGGCTCATCCAGCAATCGAGCATCAGCCAGAAGTCCGGCCCGACGCGTTCGCGCATGGTTGCCAACTGTTCGAGGTTCTTGCGCAGGCCTTCCTCACCCTCACTGGGACCGTGATGCAGGGGCATTTTGCCGCCGATGAAACCCATTTTCTGCGCGAGGTCCGGACGGGCGCCGGTGGCATAGAACTGCAACTCGTCACGCACCGCGCCGCCCAGCAGTTGGTGCACAGGCTCCTGGCGGACTTTGCCGAGCAGGTCCCACAGCGCCAGGTCGACACCGGAAATCGTGTTGATCACCAGGCCCTTGCGCCCGTAATAGAGGGTGGACTGGTACATCTGGTCCCAGATTTTTTCGAGGTCGGTGACGCGGGCACCTTCGATAAAACGTGCCAGGTGCTTCTCGACGATGTAGGCGGCCGGTTCGCCGCCGGTGGTCACGGCGAAACCAACGGTGCCGTCGCTGGCCTCGATCTCCACCACCAGGGTGCCAAGCACGTTGATACCGAAGCTACGACGGCTCTGACGGTACTCGGGGTACTTGCTCATGGGCGTGGCGATATGGTCGTCGATCCAATGGCCATCGGCCTGGTCGTGGTAATCGGCGCCGCCGCCTCGCAGTACAAAGGCGCGGACATGTTTGATGGTGAGATGACCCATGGTATGACTCCTGGCGTTAAACAGCGGCCGGCGTTTTTGACACGCTGCGACCGGGTGAATGGATGCCCAGCACCAGCAACGCAGCCAGTACCGTGGTGGCGGACAGCAGGTACAGGCCGGCTGCCGGGGAATCGAAGGCGCCTTCGGCCCAGTGCTTGATGACCGGGGCGATAAAGCCACCGAGTGCACCGAAGGAGTTGATCAGCGCAATACCCGCTGCGGCGGCGCTGCCCGCCAGGTAGCTGGACGGGAAGGTCCAGAACACCGGTTGCACGGCGATAAAGCCTGAGGCGGCGAAACACAGGGCGAGCATGCCCAGCAGCGGGTTGGCGAAGGTCACCGAGCAGGCAATGCCGGCGGCGGCCATCAACAGGGTCAGGCAGGCGGTCTGGCGACGCAGGCCGGTGCGGTCGGAATAGGCGGGGATCCACCAAGCGGCGAACAACGCGCAGAGCCAGGGGATGGCCGAGACCAGCCCGACCAGCAACCCGACCTTGGTGCCGAGCAGGTCACCCACCTGGGTCGGCAGGTAAAACACCACACCGTATACGCTGGCCTGGATCAGCAGGTACACCAGGCACAGGTACAACACCGAGGGTTGGCACAGCACAGTGAGCAGGCTGCGGCCGTGGGAGGTTTTGTGCTGGTCTTCTTGATCCAGCAGGCGCTGCACCTGCTCGCGCTCTGCCGCGGTCAGCCACCTGGCGTCGGCGGGGCGGTTGTCCAGGTACCAATAGGCCCAGATGCCCACCGCCGTTGCCATCAGGCCTTCCACCGCGAACAGCCATTGCCAGCCGTGTATGCCGCCGAAGCCATCCAGCTCCAACAGCAACCCGGACAACGGGCTGCCGAAGATGAACGCCAGGGGCGCGCCAAAGTAGAAGAAGCCCATGGCCTTGCCGCGTACGGCCTGGGGGAACCAATAGGTGAGGTAGAGGATGACGCCGGGGAAGAACCCGGCTTCGGCAACGCCGAGTAAAAAGCGCAGGACATAGAAGCTGGTTTCGTTATGGGCAAATACCATGGCGGCAGAAATCAGGCCCCAACTGACCATGATGCGACACATCCACAGGCGGGCACCGACGCGGTGCAGGATCAGGTTGCTGGGCACTTCCAGCAGCGCGTAACCCACAAAGAACACGCCTGCGCCGAACGCGAAGGCGGCGTCGCTCAAACCGGTATCGGCCTGGAAGGCTTGCTTGGCGAACCCGACGTTGGCGCGGTCGAGAAAGGCCATGATGTACATCAACAGCAGGAAGGGCAGGAGCCGCCAGGAAATCTTGGCGAGCAGGGGCGCGGGCAGGGTGTTCATAGTGGCGTCCGTTGTTTTGTTCTTATGGGACGGACTGTACGGCGGCCGAGCAATGCGCTACAAATCGAATCTCGCTTACAAGTGATAACCTCAGGGTATCGGTTTCGAGGAAAAAAATGCGTAGTCCCGCGATCTCTCCCAGCCTGTTCAACCGCCTGCGCTACAAGCATCTGCACATGCTCGTAGCGCTGAGTTCCAGCCAGAACCTGCACCGCGCGTCCCAGGCGCTGAACATGTCGCAACCAGCGGCTACGCGCATGCTGCGCGAGATCGAGGACATGTTCGCCTGCGACCTCTTCGAACGTTTGCCGAGGGGCATGCGCCCTACGGCCCTTGGCCAGGAATTGATCCGCTTCGCCGAATCGGCCTTGAGTGGCCTGGACCGTTGCGCCGAAGACTTGGTGGCGCGCCAGCAGGGCGGTTACGGCTACCTGTCGATCGGCACCATCATGGGCGCCGCGCCGGACTTGGTGATGGACTGCATCGCGCAGATCAAGTCGCTGAACCCGCAATTGCGTATCCGCATCATGGGCGATACCAGCGACCAGGTGATTCAGTTGCTTGAGCAGGGACGCATCGACCTGGCGATCTCGCGGCGCAACGCGGCCACCGATAGCGAGCACTACAGCTTCGAACCCCTGGGCAACGAACGCTTGCTGGTGGTCGTGCATGCAGGCCATCCGCTGGCCCAGCGTGAGCACTTGCCGCTGGATGAACTGGTGCGTGACTGGCCGTGGATCCTGCAACCGCAAACCAGCCCGGCACGCATCGGTTTCGACCAGGCCCTGCAGGATCTCGCGCTGCCGAGCCCGGCCGACATCATCGAATGCAGCTCGGTGTATTCCATGCAGCAGTTGATCCAGCTCACCGATGCCGTGATGGTGCTGTCGGAAAGTGCCCTGCGCGACTACCTGAAAATGGGTCTGGTGGTGGCGCTGCCGGTGGCCCTGGAGGTGCGGCTGGCACCGTTTGGCATCTTGTTGCGCAAAGGCGAAGGGGTCAGCCGCGAGTTGGGGTTGTTTATCGACTTGCTGCGACAGAAGGCGGCGATGCTGTGAACGAGATGTGTAAAGGGCATGGTGTGTCGACGCGATATTAAATAGAATGAATCTCATTTGAGACTCACTCGCGCCGCGCAGGTCGCTAGCCATGAATGATGCTGTTGTTCCGACCCACGCCCCCGAACTGACCTTGTCGAACCTGTACCGCGACCACCGCAGTTGGCTGGAAAGCTGGCTGCGTCGGCGCCTGGGCAATGCCTGGGATGCAGCGGACCTGAGCCAGGATACGTTCTTGCGCGTACTCGCCAGCGCTCAGCCGATCGCGCAGATGCAGGAGCCTCGGGCCTATCTGGTGACGGTCGGCAAGCGGCTACTGGTGAATTTCCATCAGCGTCGCAGTCTTGAACAGGCTTATCTGAATGCCTTGGCCAGCCTGCCGGAAGCCTGCGTGCCGTCACCCGAACAACGCTGGCTGGTGCTGGAAACCCTGCAAGCCCTGGATGAGTTGCTCGATGGCTTGCCGGTGCTGGTGCGTCGCGCGTTTCTATGGAGCCAGTTGGAGGGCCTGGGTTATCGGGAAATCGCCGAGCGCCTCGACGTCTGCGAGCGCACCGTCAAACGATACATGGCCCAGGCCTACGAACACTGCTTGCTGGTGGACCTGTGAGTCGCGACGTTGCCCGTGCGGCCGCGCAGTGGCTGGCGCTGCTGGAGTCCGGCGCGGCCACCGAGCGTGATCACGCCGCGTTGCAGCACTGGCGTGACAGCCATCCCCAGCATGAACAGACCTGGCAAAAGGCCCAGGCCCTGCGCCAGCGTTTCAGCGACTTGCCCCACGCCCTGGCAATGGCCAGCCTCGACCGCCCGCAACCTGGGCGCCGCGCCGTGCTCAAGCGCGCCCTTGGAATTGCAGCATTGGTACCGACCGCCTGGCTGGTCAGCCGTCAACTGCCCATCGAGGCTTGGCGTGCCGACCTGCACACCGCCACCGGCGAGCGCAAGCGCATGCCGTTGGCCGACGGCGGTAGCTTGCAGCTCAATACCGCGACGGCGGTCGACGTGGACCTGGCGCAGCGACGCATCACGTTGGTGGACGGCGAGTTGGCGTTGAATGTACCCGGCGCAGCGGCGATGACCGTCCGTACGCGTTACGGCGAGTTGAGCGTCAGCCAGGCCGACGTGTGCGTACGGCAGCAGGCCAGCGGTTGTCTGGTGTCGGTGCTCAAGGGCTCAGTCCCGGTGCGGGACCTGAGCGGCCAAATGACGACCCTGCAGGGGGGGCAGCAAGCGTCGCTCAAAGCCAGCGGGCTGGGGGCCTGGGGCCCGTTCGATGTATTGCAGCTGGGCTGGCGCGACGGTGTGCTGACGGCGCAGAACCAGGCGCTGGGCGACTTCCTGCGGGACCTCGAGCGTTATCGGCCAGGCGTGTTGCGTTGGGAGCCGAGCCTGGAAACGTTGCGGGTTACCGGCAGTTTTCGCCTGGACGACACCGACCGCATCCTCAACCTGCTGGCCTCGACGTTGGGGCTGGAGCTGCACGCACGCACGCGGTATTGGGTCACCCTCACACCGCGCAAATCCCTGACCTGACACCTCCCTTCAAGGGGGGCAAAAAAGGCGATATCAGATAACGTGGGCGCGTTGCAGTTCGGTCAAGGACAGTGCCTTGAGTTGCGCCAGTACCGGATCACGCCGGTCCCTGGGGTGCGGCAAGTCCACGGCGAGTTCCTGGCGAATGCTGCTCGGACGATTGTCCATCACCAGCACACGGTCACTCAGGTACAGCGCCTCGTCCACATCATGGGTCACCAGCAGCAAGGCGATTTCGTGGTGTTTGGCCAGTTGCAACAGCAGGTCCTGCAGCTTCATGCGGGTGAATGCATCCACCGCACTGAAGGGTTCGTCCAGCAGCAACACCTGCGGGCGTGAGTACAGGCCTCGTGCAATCGCCACCCGTTGCGCCATGCCACCGGACAATGCCTTGGGCAACGCCTGGGCAAATCCCTTGAGGCCGACTTCTTCGATCAGTTGCGTGACCCAGGCCTTGTCGTAGTGCTTGTCATCACTGAAACCGATGTTCTGTTCCACCGTGAGCCAGGGCATCAGCCGGGGTTCCTGGAACACAAAGGCGACTTCGCCATCGGGGCTGCGCAGTTCGCCCTGGAAGTTCTTTTCCAGGCCGGCAACGATTCGCAGCAGGGTGCTTTTGCCACAACCGCTGGGGCCCAGCAGGCTCACGGCCTCCCGAGGTTGCAGGGCCAGGCGCACGTCTTTGAGCACGGTGGTGCTGGCGAAGCTTTTACGCGCTACGTGAATGTCCAACAGTGGCTGCACGCTCATTGTTCTGCTCCCTGGAACGTATCGCGCCAGGCCAGGCAGCGCTTTTCCAGCGCGGCGAGCAGGCCATCGCTGACCTTGCCCAGCAACGCCAACACGATGATTGCCGCCAACACGATATCCGGCCGCGAGGTCTCGCGCCCGTCGCTGAGCAAGTAACCCAGGCCCTTGGTGGCCGCGATCAGTTCGGCCGCCACCAGAAACATCCATGCCAGGCTCAAACCACTGCGCAACCCGGTGAACAGGCCGGGCAGGGCGGCCGGCAACAGGATGCGACGCACCAGGCGCCACCGACCGAAGCCGTACATTTGCCCGACTTCTACCAGCTTGCGATCGATGTCGCGGATGGCGGCGACACCATTGAGGTACACCGGGAAGAACGCGCCGATGGCGATCAGCACGATCTTCGAGGTCTCGTCGATGCCCAGCCAAAGCAGCAACAGCGGCACCCAGGCCAGGCTCGGGATCGAGCGCAGCCCGGCGAAAGTCGGTTCCAGGTAGGCTTCGGCCTCACGGCTCAAGCCCACCCAGGCGGCAAACACCAGTGCCAGGCTGGCGCCGATGGCAAAGCCCAGCAGCACCCGGCCGAGGCTGGCACTGATGTGTTTCCACAGTGAGCCTTCGGCGAGGTCCGTGAGGGTCACGGCGATCTCGCTGGGCGCCGGCATCTGGTACGACGGCAACCAACCCACTCGAACCACCACCTCCAGCACCAGCAGGATCAGCACCGGCAACACCAGGCCCTTGAGTCGCCTCGGCCAGGCACTGCGATTGATCGCCACCGGCTCGACCAGGGGCAATGCTTGGGTTTTGCTGGTCATCACGCGCTCCTTAGTGGCCGAACGAGGTGTCGATCAACTGGTCGATCACCTGGTCCACGTTCACGCCTTTGCGCACCAACTCTTCAGACACCAGGATCGGTGCCGCCGCCTTTGACGACACCACGTCCTTGCTGCTCAGGAACGGTGTGCTCAGGTCGGTACGCGACAGTTGCAGCTTGGCCACTTCCAACGGCAGGCCGGACTCGTCGGCGAGCAGCTTGGCGAATTCATCCGGGTGCTTCACCGCCCAATCGCGGGCCTTTTCATACGCGCCGAGTACTTTGGTGATGGTCTGCGGATGCGCCTTGGCGAACTGCTCGGTGACGCTGACCACGCCATAGCTGTTGAAGTCCTTGTTGCGGTACAGCAGGCGCGAACCGGCCTGGATTTCACTGGCGGCCATGTGCGGGTCGAGGCCGGCCCAGGCGTCCACGTCACCTTTTTCCAGGGCGGTACGACCGTCCGGGTGTTGCAGGTGCACCAGTTCCACATCGTCCTTTTTCAGCCCGGCCTTTTGCAGGCTGCGCAGGGTGAACAGGTACGGGTCGGTGCCCTTGGTGGCGGCGATTTTCTTGCCTTTCAGGTCGGTGACGCTCTTGAACGGCGAATCCTTGCGGACCACCAGGGCGGTCCATTCGGCGCGGCTATAGACGTACACCGACTTGATCGGGCTGCCATTGGCGCGACTGAGCACGGCAGACAGGCTGGCGGAGGAGGCGAAATCCACGCCGCCACTGTTGAGGTATTCCAGCGAACGGTTGCTGCCCTGGCTCAATACCCAGCCCACCTTGGCGTGCGGCAAGGCCTGTTCCAGCCAACCGAAATGCTTGAGCACCAGGCTGACGGGCGAGTAATAGGCGTAGTCGAGATTGACTTCGGCGGGGTCGGTTTCAGCGGCATGGACCAGTGGTTGCAGGCACAGGGCGAGGGCGCATGCGCCGAGTAAGCGTTGGGTGAAGGGTTTCATGGAACAGCTCCGGCAAGGCATTGAGAGAAGGCTTTTCTTATATTCAGAAAATTAAATGGCATGTTCCGTCATGCTTTTCAGGAATATGCAGTCTCTGTGCCATCTGGCTCGGGCGTGTGTTTTCGGGGGTTTAGGCAAATAAAGCTGTAGCAGGAGAGGGCAAACTGTTGATCAGCTGTCGGTGGTGCAACAGCTTGCATATATCTATAAAGAATAAATAAAGAGTTATATATTCCTTTTAATGTCTTTGTGGATGGCGCATTTTGGGGGCCTGCGCATTCGTGCGGATTGACCCAACAGCCAAAAGGAAAGCCGACATGACCATTAAAGCGATCAACGTGCGCAACCAGTTCAAGGGCGTGATCAAGGAGATTCTGCTAGGGGAAGTGGTGTCGGAAATCGATGTGCAGACCGCGTCTGGCATCGTCACTTCGGTGATCACCACCCGTTCGGTGCGCGATCTGGAATTGAAAGTGGGCAGTGAAGTGATTGCCTTCGTGAAATCGACGGAAGTGTCCATCGCCAAGTTGTGAGCACACCTTGATAGGCGCAAGCCTTGGACTTTTTCCGACCTGAGCCCCCGGGTGGGTGAAGGCTCGGGTGTGTCCTGCAGCCAGGCCGCCGCCGGCCAGGTGTCGGATTTCTGTGCGGCCGTGCTCGGCGCCCCCGGGTCGCACATTGGCGCGCCTGCTGTTGCTGGTTATGGCGATCAGCAAGAACAGTAACAGCAGGGTTTCGGCACTCGTTGCGAGACGTAGTGAGTCAGGCCTGGCGGTTGCGCAGGGCGCGTTCCATGCGTTGCAGGCCTTCTTCCAGCATCGACCGTGGGCAGCCGAAGTTCAGGCGCACGAACTGCTGGCTGTCATCACCGAACTCGATACCGGCGCTCAACCCGACCTTGGCCTGTTCCAGGAAAAACTGCTGCGGATCGTCCAGGCCCAGGGCGCTGCAATCCAGCCAGGCCAGGTAAGTGCCTTGTGGCGCATGCATGACGACACCGGGCAGGCGGGTCTGCACGGCATCGAGCAGGTAGTCACGGTTGTCTTGCAGGTACTGCACCAGCGCATCGAGCCATTCGCCGCACTGGCTGTAGGCGGCGCGGGTGGCTTCCAGGCCCAGGGGGCTGACGCTGTCCACCATGCCGCAACGCGCATGGTTGAAGCGTTCGCGGATCTCGGCGTTCTGTACCACGGCGAAGCAGGTCTTCAGGCCGGCCACGTTATAGGCCTTGCTCGCCGACATCAGGGTGATGGTGCGTTGGGCGATCTCGGGGCTGAGGCTGGCGGTGGGGATATGGCGGCGGCCGTCGAAGCACAGTTCGGCGTGGATTTCGTCGGAGATGATCAGCGTGCCGTTTTCCAGGCAGGCATTGGCCACGGCCAGCAGTTCTTCCCGGGGGAAGACTTTGCCCACGGGGTTGTGCGGGTTGCTCAGCAGCAGCGCGCCGGCGCCGCTGAGTGCCTGGCGCATGGCCGGCATGGGCGTGAGGTATTCACCGTCGACCCGATCGAAGGGGACCTCGATGCGCGGCAGGTTCCAGTGCCCGGGCGCCAGGCGAATCGGCCGGTAGTTGGGGGTTTGCAGCACCACCGCCTGACCCGGCTGCACAAACGCATGCAGCGCCATGTTGAAACCCGGCTCGACGCCAGGCAGGAACAGCAATTCATCCGGCTGCACGCGCCAGGCGTACTTGTTCCACAGATCGGCAATGATCGCCTCGCGTACATCCGGGCCGGCGACGCTGTAGCCCAGCACCTGCTGGTCCAGGCGTGCATGCAAGGCCTGCAGCACGGCGGGTGGGGCGGCGATGTCCATGTCGGCGATCCACATCGGCAACACGTCGCGAGGGTAACGGTTCCACTTGGTGCTGCCGGTGCCGAGGCGTGGGTGGATCGTGTCGAAATCAAAGCTCATGGGGGGCTCGTATCAGGGTGTCAGACGCAGGAATGGCGCTGATTCTAGCGCTATTATTTTTATAGGCCAGAGCTGATTGAGGCCGACAGTTGCCGAGGCGCCTGAGATCAACAGCACAAGCGGATCAAAAGCAGCTTCGTCTGATGGATAGAGAACCCACTGTGGGAGATTGACAGTAAGAAACCGGTCAGCTCCAAGGCCACCGTGCTTGGTGGAGAGATCAATCACCTGCCTGCTTTTCTGTGGGAGCTGGCTTGCCTGCGATGCAGGCGACTCGGTCCATCAGGTACACCGGGTTGATGCTATCGCAGGCAAGCCAGCTCCCACCTTTGAACCGAGATCGATGCTAAGAAATCGGTCGGCACTGAGGCCGCCGTGCTTTTGATTTTGATCTCAGCCGCCGTGCGCCATGGATGGCGGGCGGCGGCGGCTCCACAAATCACTGTCGGATTATGGGCACACCGAGCCTGAAGCGAGGTGCCGAGTGTTGTGGCAAGAGCGTGTTGGTTACTTTTTGCGCTGTTCAAAAGTGACCCGTCGTAAGGGCGGAACCAACCCCATTCTCCACACTCATCCAACCCCACAAGCAATAGGCCATCTATTCAGGCGCTGGTAGCGCTCCGCCGGTCAGCGCTTGACCGGCGTCGGCAGGGTCACGAGGTTGACGTAGCCATCCCAGAATTTCTTCTGGTCCACGCCGAACACCACCTTGGCCTTCTGCGTGCCTACCGGCGCGCCTTTCTGGTAGCCCAGTGCGCGGCCGTAGTCGGCGCCAAACGTGGCGTCTACATCCACCCACAAATCGCGGGATTGCGTGACGATCTGCGGGTCGACCAGGTACAGCGCCGGCAAGCTGTCCCAGGTGAAGCTGTGGTAGCTCGGGTCCTTGTCGAACAAGGGCCCGAATTCATGCGTGTACAGGTCGGCAATCGCGCCTTTCTGGGCGATCACGCGCTGGTACACCGACTTGTCGAAGGTGACTTTCTCGCACACATCATTGGGGAAGATCACGTGTTCGATGGGTGAGCGCAACACGATCTTCGCTGCCTCCGGGTCGAACCACCAGTTGAACTCCGCCGCTGGGGTGGTGTTGCCCGGAATCTCCAAGGCGCCCCCCATGTACACGATGCGCTTGATCAACGGCACGATGTCCGGCGCCGAGCGTATCGCCAGGGCGACGTTGGTCAGCGGGCCGACGGCGAGGATCGTCACCTGGTGCGGGTTGGCGCGCACGCTGTCGACAATGAACTGCGCGGCGGTCTCCTTGCGCAGTTTCGTGTGTGTGGCAAGGCCGTCCGGTGGCGCGACCAATTGTGAGGCTGATGTGGGGCGGGGGTTTTTGAACGCCCCCGGCCAGCCGGAGCCGAACAGGGCTTTTTCTGCCTCGTAGGTGGCGTAGTCATGCAGCAGTGGGTAGGCGGCGCCGGAGTAGACGCCCACCTCTTTCTCCACGCCCATGCGTTCCACGGCCTTGAGGGCGTCGACCTGTTCCTGGTCGACCCAGGCGTTGCCGCTGACCAGGGTCATGCCCAGCAGTTCGATGCGTTTTTGCGCATGCAACTGGGCGAGCATGATGAAGGCCTGGCCGTCATCGTTGAGCACATTGAAGTCGGTATCGAAGATGACCTTTTCCGCCGCCTGCGCGGTGCCGGCACACAGGCCGACCGCGACAAGCAACGCACAGCGTTTCAAGAAGCCTTGCATGGTGATTCATCCGAATAAATTGTTGTTATCAACGGTTCACCAGTTTCGCCGGCAAGGCGATGACCAGGAAGCTGCTGAGAATCAGGCAGCCAGCAAAAAACCACAAGGCGCCAGCGCTGCTACCTGTGACGTCGATCGCAACGCCCATCAACGAGTTGCTCACCAGCCCGGCGATATTCGCCAGCGAGCAGGCCAGGGCAAAGCCGGTGGCCGCCGCGGTGCCTTTTAGGAAGGTCGCCGGCAGGCTGAAGAACACGGGCACCGCGCCGATGATTGCCGCCGAGGCAATCGCGAACAGCGCCACGGTGGCCGCCACGTTGTGGGTAAAGAAAGTGCTGGTGGCCATGGCTGCCGCGCCGATGAAGAACGGCACGATGATGTGCCAGCGGCGCTCGCGGTGTTTGTCGGAGCTGGCGCCGATCAGCAGCATGCCAAGCAGTGCGGCGACACTGGGCAGCGCGGTGAGCACGCCGATGTGGAAGGTGTCGGTCACTCCGGCATTGCGGATGAAAGTCGGCATCCAGAAGCCCATGGCGTAGGCGCTGAGCAGGATCGAAAAGTCGATACCGCCGAGCATCCAGACCTTGAGGTTGAAGAAACCGTCGCGAAAGCTGTGCTTGCTGCCGGTGCCGTCGGCGTCATCCTTGCGCAATTCGTTTTCCAGCAGGGCCTTTTCCTCGTCCGAGAGCCACTTGGCTTGCTGGTAGGTGTTGGGCAGTGCCCAGAAGGTCAGCACGCCCAGTAACACGCTGGGCACCGCTTCGATCAGGAACAGCCATTGCCAGCCGCGCAGCCCACCCATGTGGTCGAAGTGCCCCATGATCCAGCCGGACAGCGGGCCACCGATCACACTGGACAGCGGCAGGCCGATCATGAACAGCGCGATGATGCGCCCGCGTCGGTGAGTGGGGAACCAGGTGGTCAGGTAATACAGGACACCCGGCAGAAAGCCTGCCTCAGCCGCGCCGAGCAGAAAACGCAGGATGTAGAACTGGGTGGTGGAGGTGACCAGCATGGTGCAGGCCGAAAGCAGGCCCCAGGTGATCATGATGCGCGCGATCCAGATCTTTGCGCCGACCCGTTCCAACACCAGGTTGCTGGGGACTTCGAAGAGGATGTAGCCGACAAAGAACAGGCCGGCACCCAGGCCGAACGCGGTTTCGCTGAACTGCAATTGGTCGAGCATCTGCAGTTTGGCGAAGCCGATGTTGATGCGGTCGAGGTAGGCGGCCAGGTAGCAGAAGCACAGGAACGGAATCAGCTTCCAGGTAATCTTGTGGTAGAGCGTGTTGACCGGGTCGGCGACGGTGGTCGCGGGCGCTGCATTCGCAATGGGCATTGGGTGTCTCCTGGCGGTGACTTATGGTTTTTATACAGCCGCTGTGTTCCAGCACTTCGGAGTGCTGTAGAAGCGACTTCCAAAGGCAGTGTCAGAAGACTGAGGGCGGCGGTTGGACACGGTCCATGTGGACACCGGGTTTATGTGGGAGCTGGCTTGCCTGCGATAACATCAGCGCGGTGTCACTGTTACATCGCAGCGTCTGCATCGCGGGCAAGCCCGGCTCCCACAGGGATCGGTTCCCACAGTGGAATGTGTTCCAAGGCCGGGCCTCAGTTTGTTCAAGACCGCGCTCTATGGCGCGGTTCTCAGTCGCGTCTTATTGCTCCCTGAATTTGCGCATCGCCTCCTGCTTGCTCACCACGTCGCCATACTTGCTGTCGATATCGAACAAGTTGGCTTCATGGGGGGCCGGGTGCCGGTCGCCGACGCATTCGCGCACGACGATGGTGCGAAACCCGTGTTGCACCGCATCCACCGCCGTGGCGCGGATGCAGCCGCTGGTGGAACAACCGGCCAGTACCACGGTGTCGATGCCCTGTGCATGCAGCATCGGCGCCAGGCTGCTACCAAAGAATGCGCTGGCGTATTGTTTGGTGATCACCACTTCATCGACCTGGGGCAACATTTCGGCACAGAACGCGGCCAGTGGATTGCCTTCGACCATGTCTTTCATCACCGGGGCCTTTTTCACCCAGATCCCACCATCCGCGAAGTGGCCGGGATGGTAGCGGATATTGGTGTGGACGACCGCAATCCCGTGCTTGCGGGCAGTGGCCAGCAGCTCCACGCTTTCAGCCACGGCCGTGACCACGCCCGGCGCGAACAGCGGCGCGCCTTTGGTGGTGTAGCCCTGCATGAAGTCGATCATCAGCAGCGCGGCCTTCTTGCCAAAGCCGATGCGGTTGCCCCATACGCCCTGGTAGTTGGCGTCGGCGGATTGTTCGCTCATCGTCTCACTCCCCTCAGTAGGCGCCGGAAAGCAGGGCGCCAGCGCCCGGAACGATGGGTTCCAGGTCCAGGGCCTTGAGCATGGCGTAGGTGGTGGCGATGGCGGCGGTGAGCACCGGTTTGCCGGTTTGCGCCTCGACCTTGGCTACCACGGGCAGCGACTGCATCTGCACGCAGGCGGACAGCACGATCACATCGACGCCCTCCAGGTTCATCCCGGCGACGATGGCCGGCAGGTTGGCCGGGTCGTGACGGGCCACCTCGAGGTTGTCGGGGATCTCGAGGGCGCGCCAGTCCACCACCTCGAAGCCCTCTTCGCGGATGTAGTTCACCACCAGTTCGGTCAGCGGTTTCATGTACGGCGCGACAATCGCGATGCGCTTGGCGCCCATGACGTTCAGGCCTTCGATCAAGGCGCCCGCACTGGTGATCACCGGGGCGTTGGCATCGTTGTCGGCGGTGGCTTTGCGCAAGCGTTGTTCGGAGTTGCGGTGATAACCCAGCCCCATGGCCATGATCGCCACCAGGCACGCATAGCCCAGTACATCGACCTTGGCGTCGGACAGTTCGACGGCGCAACGGTCGGACTCGCCGTCCATGGCCGCCAGTTCTTCCTTGCGCACCTGCTTCATGCGCATGCGGCTGGAGTGAAAGGTAAAGCGCTCGGGGCGGATCGACTGGCGTGCGGTGAGCATCGCCGGGATCTCGGTTTCCATGGTGGTGTTGGAACTCGGCACGATCTGGCCGATACGGTAGGGCTTCTGCATGGTGGTCTCCATGATTATTGTTCGAGGAAGTCGCCGAGGGCGTGGAAGAAACCGTCGAGGTCATCCCACGGAATCATGTGCCCGGCATTCGGCACGCGCGCGACCTGGATGCCCGGTTGCAGGTCCTGGATCTCGGCAATGTCTTCATCGAGGATCACGCCGCCGCGCCCGGCCACCACCAACAGGGCAGGGGCCTTGAGGTGGGGCAGGTCCTGGTGGAAGTCCACCGTGTGGAAGTCATTGAAGGCGCGCACGATGGCGGGCTCATAGCAGGTGTGCAGCCATTCGGCGCGCAGTTGCAGTTGCTCTGTGGTCCAGGTGGCGCAGAAGGCGCGCATCGCCTCGGCGTCCATGCCGACCTGGGATTGACGGATCGAGTCGACGTACCAGGGCAGTTTGCTCGGGTATTCGCGGCGGCCTGGGCCGGACACCGGCGGGTCGATCAGCACTACGCGGTTGACGCCCTGGGGATGCAGCACGGCGCTGCGCACGGCAAAGCGTGCGCCCATGGAGTGGCCGACCAGGTGGTAGCGTTGCAAATTCAGCGCATCGGCAAACGCGCCAATGTCTTCGGCGCAGGTGTCCGCACTGTAATCGAGCTCGGGGCCGGTCGATGACAGGCCGCGACCGCGCACATCCAGCACATAGGTATCGAACTGCGCGCCAAGGCGCTCGGCCACGAAGCCCCAGGTGATCGCCGGGCTGGTGATGCCGGGGATCAGGATCAGTGCGGGGCCCTTGCCGCCGTAACGCAGGTAATGTTGGCGAATGCCATTGGCCTGCACGTTGCCGCCGTAGAGGAAGGTGCTCACGCGGCCACCCCCGATTTCAGTTCCTGGGCATACAGGTCATAACCGTAGACCCAGGCCGGGTCTTCCTGGGTGCGCAACCAGGTGTTGGCGTTGGACACTGCCTGTACGCGGGACGCACGTTCCTTGCGGTTGGCCTCATACAACTGGAATGCGGTGCGATAGTCGCTGATGCCGGTTTCCTGCAGGCAGCGGGTGAGCATTGCCGCGTCTTCGATGGCCATGCCGGCGCCCTGGGCCATGTGGGGTTTCATTGGGTGGCAGGCGTCACCGAGCAACACCAGGCGGCCTCGGCTCCACAGCGGCAACGGGTTGCGGTTGCGCAGCGGCCATTTGGTCACGCTTTCGGTGGACTCGATCAGGGCCTGGACGGTGGGGTGGTAGCCCTTGAAGGCGTCGAACATCTCTTCGCGGCTGCTGTCGACGAACGCGCCCTGGAAGTCCCATTCGGCATGGGGCACGCCGGTGACGTAGTAGTACTCGTCGCGCTTGCCGGTGGTGTAGTAGACCATCATGTGGCGGTCTTCGGTCCACCACTTGATGCAGTCCTCGAACTTCAGGTCGTACTTGGCCAACTGGTCGCCGCGGATCAATGCGCGGTGCGCGACCCAGCCGCTGTACAGCGGTTTTTCCACGCCCAGCAGTTCTTCGCGGATCTTGGAGTTGATGCCGTCGGCGCCGATCACGATGTCGGCATAGGTGACCATGCCGTCTGCGAAGGTCAGGCGCACCTGGGTGTCGGTTTCTTCGAGGGTTTCCAGGCGCTTGTTGAAGTGCAGGGTGCCCGGCTTGAGGGTCGACATCTGCAGCGCGTGCAGGTCGCCACGGTGCACGGTGATATAGGACGCGCCGTAGCCAGTAAGCGGGATGCGCGAGAGGTAGTCGCCGGTTTCACCGCACCGGCTGAACCAGTGCTCGGGGTGCGAGCCCATCAGGTCAAGCTGCTTTTCGATGCCCATGCGGCGGAAGATTTTCATGATGTTGGGGCCCATGTGGATCCCCGCACCCAGCCGTGAGAACGCCGGCGCCTGCTCATAGACATCCACGTCGAAACCAGCTTGTTGCAACAGCGTGGCAGCGGCGGCGCCGCCGAGGCCGGCACCGACGATGGCGATTTTCTGAGTGCTTCCCATGGGGCGTGTTCCTCTCTCTTTTTGATTTTCGGCGGCGTCTGTCCGCAAGGTTTTTAAAGTGTATACGCTCATTTTTTCAAATGGGAAGCCCGTGAGCATAAATTTATTTTTTGGCCATATTTATCCCGTGTAACGTGATGTAGCCAATAAATACGAGGTTTGTTTCGATAGGTAACGTTTTGGCGCGCCGCTTGCAGTCTGCCTGCAATTCGGGTCTTATCATTATTAAATGGCGTATACGCTATAAAAATGCACTAGAGTGAAGCGCAGTGCTTGAACTTGGTGCAGGCCCACAGGAGACAGGAAAATGCCGGTAAGCGATTGCGAACTGACCCAGATGTTTGAACACGTGTTGACGCTGTCCAAGGTCGACCCGACCCAGAGCGTTGCCGTGCTCAAGAGCCATTACTCCGACCCACGCACCGTGCGGGCCGCGATGGATGCCGCACAGCGCCTGGGGGCCAAGGTGTATGCGGTGGAGTTGCCGTCGTTTAACCATCCGCGGGCGATGGGCAATGACATGACCGCCTACTGCGGCGACACTGCGCTGACCGGCAACATCGCGGCCCAGCGCGCCCTGGAGGCCGCCGACCTGATCGTCGACACCATGATGCTGCTGCACTCCCCGGAGCAGGAGCAGATCCTCAAGACCGGCACGCGCATCCTGCTGGCCGTCGAGCCACCGGAAGTGCTGGCGCGCATGCTGCCCACCGAAGAAGACAAGGTGCGCGTGCTGGCGGCAGAACAGTTATTGAAAAAAGCGCGCTCGATCCATGTGAAGTCCCGTGCCGGCAGCGACTTCCGTGCCGCGCTAGGGCAATACCCGTCGGTGACCGAGTACGGGTTTGCCGATGAACCGGGGCGCTGGGACCATTGGCCGAGTGGTTTCCTGTTCTCCTGGCCTAACGAAGAAACCGCCGAAGGCGTGCTGGTGTTGGACATCGGCGACATCCTGCTGCCGTTCAAGACCTACACCCGGGAGAAGATCACCCTGGAGATTGAGAAGGGCTTTATCACCAGCATCCATGGCGGTTTCGAGGCCGAGTACCTGCGTGACTACATGAAGTACTTCAACGACTCCGAGGTGTACGGCATCTCTCATATCGGCTGGGGCCTGCAGCCACGGGCGCAATGGACCGCCATGGGCCTGCACGACAAGAACGATGGCATGTGCATGGACGCGCGGGCGTTCTATGGCAACTTCCTGTTCTCCACCGGGCCGAATACCGAAGTGGGCGGGACGCGCAAGACGCCGTGCCACATGGACATTCCGCTGCGTAATTGCGATGTGTACCTGGATGATGAAGCGGTGGTCATTGCTGGCGATGTGGTCGCCCCAGCGGCGTCCCGGGCACGCTGAATAACCCCGGTGGGCGCTGGCTTGCCTGCGATGAGGGCGTATCAGCCAGAGCAGTGGTTGCTGATATACCGCTATCGCAGGCAAACCAGCACCCACCGATTGACCGTGCTTTTTCAGTGAGAAACTTGAGTCCGTTCCCTAAGCCCGCCATCATGCTTCCCCATCGCTAGCCACCCACCGAGCTTCGCCGTGCCTGATTCCTACGTCTTTTCTGAACAAGTTGGCCACCTGCTGCGCAAGGCGTACCAGCGCCACCTGGCGATCTTTCAGCAGAATGTCGGCGACTCCCAGCTCACCGCCGTGCAGTTCGTGACCCTGTGTGCGCTGCGCGATCACGGTGCAAGTTCGCTGACTGAGCTGGTCAAGGCGACGGCGGTGGACCAGGCGACCATTCGCGGGATTGTCGAGCGGCTCAAGGCCAAGGAGCTGATCAGCCTCGAACCGGACCCGCAGGACAAGCGCAAAGTGGTGGTGGACCTGTCCCCCGAAGGTGCCGAGCTGGTTGCCCAGACCGCGCCGCGCGCCGCGCAGATCAGCGAATTGACCATGAGCAACCTCAACCCCGCCGAACGGGTCGCGGTGCTGTTCCTGTTGCGCAAGATGATCGACGATCCGCAGGAATAAGCGCGACTGGCACCGATTTTGCTCTGATTTGATGTAGTAGGCACTTCACTCGTCAAGTGTGTCGTGAGACCCCAGGTCCGCGACGCTTTTTTTTGACTGTTTCATGTAGTGTCCACTTCACCAACTGTTACGGGCGAAGCGAATGATCAGCCAGCACATCACGGTAGCGCTTGAAGTCAACGGGCATGTCAGCGACGTCAGCGCCATGGCGGACACGCCGCTGCTGCTGGTGCTGCGCAATGACCTGCAACTCAATGGCCCCAAGTACGGCTGCGGCCTGGGGGAGTGCGGTGCGTGCACCGTGATCATCGATGGGGTGGCTGCACGCTCCTGTGTCTTTCCACTGTCGGGTGCGGTGGGACGCGAAATCGTCACGCTCGAAGGCCTGGGTACGCGACAAGCGCCGCATCCCGTGCAACAAGCCTTTATCGATGAGCAGGCTGCGCAATGCGGCTATTGCCTCAACGGCATGATCATGACCACCAAGGCCTTGCTCGACCGTAACCCCAACCCCAGCGAAGCCGAGGTGCGCAACGAGCTGTCGGGCAACCTCTGCCGTTGCGGCACCCATATCGAAATCCTGCGCGCCGTGCTGCGTGCCGCCCGCCTGATGACCGTGGATTGATGACCATGACAGACACACCGCTTTCTCGTGATCAGTGGCTGGCCAAGGCCGGCGTCCTGTTGATCGTCGATGACGTGCTGCCGCCTTCGGGGCCGGTGGCCAAGGGCGGTACGCCCACTGTAAAACCCAAGGAACTGGGGCTGTTCATTGCGGTGAATGATGACGGGCTGGTGTATGCGTTCAACGGCCATGTGGACCTGGGCACCGGCATTCGTACCGCGTTGGCGCAAATCGTGGCCGAAGAGCTGGACCTGGCGATGGATCAGGTGAAGATGGTGCTCGGCGACACCGAGCGCGTGCCGAACCAGGGCGCGACTATCGCCAGCGCCACGTTGCAGATTTCCGCGGTGCCCCTGCGCAATGCGGCAGCCGAGGCGCGGCGGTTTCTACTGGCGCGGGCAGCGGGGCGCTGGGGTGTGAGCACCGCCAGTCTGACGGTGGATGCCGGTGTGATTCAGGCGGCGGACGGGCGCACCACCACCTACTGTGAGCTGGTCAGCGGCCAGCACGACCAATTGCGCATCAGCGGTGACGCGCCGTTGAAGGCCGTCGAGGACTATCGCCTGGTGGGCAAGGGCGCAGCACGGGTGGACATCCCCGGCAAAGCCACCGGTGAGCTGACCTATGTGCATGACATGCGCGTGCCGGGCATGCTCCATGGTCGGGTGATTCGCCCACCCTATGCCGGGCTCGATTGCGGGGATTTTGTCGGTAATAGCCTGCTGAGCGTGGACGAATCCTCTATCGCGCACATCCCCGGCGTGGTCGCGGTGGTGGTGATCCGTGACTTCGTGGGCGTGGTGGCGTTGCGTGAGGAGCAGGCAATCAAGGCCGCACAAGCCTTGCAGGTGCACTGGAAGCCCTGGAATAACGCCTTGCCGGACATGAGCGATGTCGAGCAAGCCATCCGCGACAACCCCCGTGTGCGCCGCACCGTTCTCGATCAGGGCACTGTCGATGAGGCCCTGGCCAATGCCAGCCAGCGCATGCCACGCAGTTACCTGTGGCCGTACCAGATGCATGGCTCGATCGGCCCTTCCTGTGGCGTGGCGGAGTACTCGCCGGCCGGCAGCCGGGTGTGGTCGGGCAGCCAGAACCCGCACCTGCTGCGCGCCGACCTGGCGTGGCTGCTGGAGTGCGAAGAAGGCCAGATCGATGTGATCCGCATGGAGGCTGCTGGCTGTTACGGGCGCAATTGCGCCGACGATGTGTGCGCCGATGCCTTGCTGTTGTCCCGTGCGGTCGGCAAGCCGGTGCGCGTGCAACTGACCCGCGAGCAGGAACACCTGTGGGAACCCAAGGGCACCGCGCAATTGATGGAGGTGGACGGCGGCCTCAACGCCGATGGCAGCATTGCCGCCTACGACTTTGAAACCAGCTACCCCTCCAACGGCGCGCCGACCCTGGCGCTGTTGCTCACCGGGCGCGTCGAGCCGGTGGCGGCGATGTTCGAGATGGGCGACCGCACCTCGATCCCGCCCTACGACATCGACAATATGCGCGTGACCATCAACGACATGGCGCCCATTGTGCGCGCCTCGTGGATGCGCGGCGTATCGGCCTTGCCCAACACCTTTGCCCACGAGTCCTATATCGACGAACTGGCCTTCGCTGCCGGCGTCGACCCGGTGGAATACCGCCTGCGCTACCTCAAGGACCCGCGGGCCATCGACCTGGTGAAGTCCACCGCCGAACGCGCCAACTGGGCACCGCGCACCGCGCCGATGCAAACCGCCAACGAAGGCCCGCTGCTGCGTGGCCGCGGCTTTGCCTACGCGCGTTATATCCACAGCAAGTTCCCCGGTTTCGGCGCGGCTTGGGCGGCCTGGGTGGCGGACGTGGCCATCGACAGGCAGACCGGCGATGTGTCGGTAACGCGCGTGGTGATCGGCCATGATTCGGGAATGATGATCAACCCGACCGGGGTGCAGCACCAGATCCACGGCAATGTGATCCAGTCCACCAGCCGTGTGCTGAAGGAGCGGGTAACGTTTGAAGAGTCGACGGTGGCGAGCAAGGAGTGGGGCGGCTATCCGATCCTGACCTTCCCCGAAGTACCGAAGATCGACGTGATGATGATGCCGCGCCAGGACCAACCGCCCATGGGCGCCGGCGAGTCGGCCTCAGTACCCAGCGCGGCGGCGATCGCCAATGCGATCTATGACGCCACCGGCATTCGTTTTCGCGAGTTGCCGATTACCCCGGAGCGGGTGCTGGCGGCGCTGAATGCCGCGACGCTGGGTGAGCCTGCCAAGTCGCCGCAAAAGCGCCGCAAGTGGTGGTTCGGCGCGCTGTTCGCCACCTTGGGCGCGGTGCTGGCGACGGCCTGGCCGTTTCACAATGAGATCGCACCCATTGCACCGCCCAGCGCCGGCACCTGGTCCAAGGCCACCCTGGAACGCGGGCGTTTGCTCGCAGCGGTGGGGGATTGCGCGGTATGCCACACCGCGCCCGGTGGCGCGACCAATGCCGGTGGGTTGGCCATGGAAACGCCGTTCGGCACGCTGTACAGCAGCAATATTACCCCGGACGTGAAGACCGGGATCGGCGCCTGGTCGTACCCAGCCTTCGAGCGGGCGATGCGCGACGGTATTGGCCGTGACGGGCGCAACCTGTACCCGGCGTTTCCCTACACGGCGTTTCGCAATATCAATGAGGCGGATATGCAGGCGCTGTATGCCTACCTGATGTCCCAGGCGCCAGTGAGCCAAGCGCCGACGCCGAATGCCATGCGTTTTCCGTTCTCTATCCGGCCGTTGATGGCGGGGTGGAATGCGCTGAATTTGCGCCGCGGTGAAATTACGCTGCAGCCTGAGCGCGGCGAGCAGTGGAACCGTGGCAATTATCTGGTCAACGGCCTGGGCCACTGCGCTGCGTGCCATTCACCGCGCAACTTGATGGGGGCGGAGAAGGGTGGAACGTCTTTCCTGGCGGGCGGGACAGTCGATGGCTGGGAGGCGCCGGCGCTGACTGGATTGTCCAAGGCGCCGACGCCGTGGACCGAAGACCAGTTGTTCACCTACCTAAGCACCGGCTATTCCGACGCCCACGGCGTGGCCGCAGGTCCGATGGGGCCGGTGGTCAGCGAGTTGTCGAAGCTGGCCAAGGCAGACATCCGCGCCATGGCGGTGTACCTGGCCTCGTTGAAGGGCGATGCGGCGGCCGAGGCCCAGGTGGCCGCCGCCGTTAGCGTGCCGAACCCCAATGGCCGGCGGGTGTTCGAAGGGGCGTGCAAGGCCTGCCATGCCGACGGCCTGGGGCCGAAGTTGTTGGGTGTGAGCCCGTCGTTGGCGACCAATACCAACGTGCACAGCGATCAGCCGGATAATTTGATCAAGGTGATTCTGCAGGGCATCAATACGCCGGCGACCAAGGATCTTGGGTATATGCCAGGGTTCAGGGACAGTTTGTCGAATAGCCAGGTGGCGGATCTGGTTGCGTATCTACGCGGGCAATTTGCGCCGAATGCGCCGCAGTGGAACGGCTTGGAACAGAAGGTCGCCCACCTGCGCGCCAACCCCGGCACGCACTGATCGTTCAAGGCCTATGAGGACCAGATGTGGGAGCTGGCAAGCCAGCTCCCACAATGTGATCCGGTTTCTATAGTGGGATCGGTGTTACACCCCGCACCACCAAATCACTGATAAACCCCAGCCAATCCTGCTGCTGACCCTTGCCCGCCAGGTCTTCACCGAGGAACGAGCTGAGGGTGTGGCGGTTGGAGTTATAGAAGTAGCACAGCGAGGCAATCATCAAGTACACATGCTTGAGGTCCACATCCAGGCGGAAAATCCCCTGGGCCTGGCCGGCTTCGATGATCGGCTTCAGCACGCCCACCGCTTCTCCCGACAACCTGCGCATCTCGCCGGATTGTTGCGCGTGCTTGCCCTGGTGCAGGTTCTCGATGCTCAAGATCGCCACGAACTCCGGGTGCTTGACGTAGTAATTCCAGATGAACGCGACAAGGTCGCGCAAGGCCTGCTCCGGAGCTTCCAGGTTCAGCTTTAGCGTGCTTTCGGCTTTATTGAATTGCTCGTAGGTGTGTTCCAGCACGCAGACGAACAGGTGTTCCTTGCTGCCGAAATAGTAATAGAGCATGCGGTCGTTGGAGTCGGCTTCCTTGGAGATGGCGTCGACGCGCCCGCCGGAATAGCCGTCGCGGGTGAACACCTTGACGGCGGCCTGGAGGATGCGCGCTCGGGTCTGGTCGGCCTGTTGGGCGCGGATGCCGGTCTTCTTGATCGCCATATCAAAGTGCCTTGCAGGACAGTCAGGGCGCGAAATATAGCATGGGCTTTTTTCGGGCCGTTCTGTGACCGACAAGTTCTGTAACAAAAACGCCATCGCGCTGGGGATTGATTCCGTGACGGGCTATTTTGGTGCGTCTCAATAACTAGAGTAGCCATGGATGAAATACCAACCCTTCAGCCGTACCTTGATTGCCACAGCCCTGGTGTTGATGGTCAGTGGTGTGCAAGCCGCTTCCCAGGCCCCGGTGGCCGGTGAAAATGGCATGGTGGTGACGGCCCAGCATTTGGCAACTCATGTGGGTGTGGATGTGCTCAAGGCCGGTGGCAATGCGGTCGATGCGGCCGTAGCCGTGGGCTATGCGCTGGCGGTGGTGTATCCGGCTGCGGGCAACCTGGGCGGCGGCGGATTCATGACCGTGCAACTGGCGGACGGTCGCAAGACCTTCCTCGACTTCCGCGAAAAAGCCCCGCTGGCGGCCACCGCCAATATGTACCTGGATAAAGAGGGCAACGTCATCGAAGGCTTGAGCGCCAAGGGGCACCTGGCCGTCGGCGTACCTGGCACAGTGTCGGGGATGGAACTGGCCCTGAGCAAATACGGCACCCTCAAGCGCGCCCAGGTGATTGCCCCGGCGATCAAGCTGGCGGAAAACGGCTTTGCCCTGGAGCAGGGCGATATCGACCTGCTGCACACCGCCACCGGCGAGTTTGAAAAAGACAAGGACATGCGCGGGATCTTCCTGCACAACGGCCAGCCCATGCAGGTGGGCCAGAAGCTGGTGCAGAAAGACCTGGCCAAGACCCTCAAGGAAATCTCGGCCAAGGGCAGCGACGGCTTCTATAAAGGTTGGGTCGCCAAGGCCCTGGTGGACTCCAGCCAGGCTGGCAAAGGCATCATCACCCAGGCTGACCTCGACAAGTACAAGACCCGCGAGCTGGCGCCCATCGAGTGCGACTACCGTGGCTACCACGTGGTCTCGGCACCGCCTCCGAGCTCCGGCGGCGTGGTGATCTGCCAGATCATGAACATCCTCGAAGGCTACCCGATGGCCGACCTCGGCTACCATTCGGCCCAGGGCCTGCACTACCAGATCGAGGCCATGCGCCACGCCTACGTGGACCGCAACAGCTACCTCGGCGACCCGGATTTCGTGAAGAACCCGATCGAGCACCTGCTGGATAAAAACTACGCGGCGAAATTGCGTGACGCGATCGAGCCGCAGAAGGCCGGCGATTCCCAGGCGATCAAGCCGGGCGTGTCGCCCCATGAAGGCAACAACACCACCCACTACTCCATCGTCGACAAGTGGGGCAACGCGGTATCGGTCACCTACACCCTCAACGACTGGTTTGGTGCGGGCGTGATGGCGAGCAAGACCGGGGTGATCCTCAACGATGAAATGGACGACTTCACCGTCAAGGTCGGCGTGCCGAACATGTACGGCCTGGTCCAGGGTGAAGCCAACGCCATTGCGCCGGGCAAGGCGCCGCTGTCGTCGATGAGCCCGACCATCGTGACCAAGGACGGCAAGGCCGTGATGGTGGTGGGGACACCGGGTGGCAGCCGTATCATCACCGCCACCTTGCTGACGATCCTGAATGTCATCGACTACAAGATGAACATCCAGGAGGCTGTGGACGCGCCGCGCTTCCACCAGCAGTGGATGCCGGAAACCACTAACCTTGAGACCTTCGCGGTCAGCCCGGACACCCAGAAGATCCTCGAAAGCTGGGGCCACAAGTTTGCAGGCCCGCAAGATGCCAACCACTTGGCGGCGATCCTGGTTGGCGCGCCGTCCCTGGGCGGCAAGCCGGTGGGTAACAACCGCTTCTATGGCGCGAATGACCCGCGTCGCAACACGGGGCTGTCATTGGGCTACTGAGGCCTGATGCGCTACAAAATGCCGGCGCGGGCAAGTCCGCGCCCGCATCTGGAGGTGTGTGGGATTGAACATCCGCGCCTCTCCAAGGCTCTACCCCAAGAGCCCCGGCAGGACACCGCCCATGAAAGCGCTGAAAATCGCCACCTTCAACATCAACGGCATTCGTGCCCGGTTGCCGAACCTGCTGGAATGGCTGGCGCGGGAACAACCCGACGTGGTGTGTCTGCAGGAGCTCAAGGCCCCGGAAAGCCTGTTCCCCTACGCCGATCTCGACACGGCCGGTTATGGCGCGATCTGCCTGGGGCAAGCGTCGTGGAACGGGGTGGCGATCCTGGCCCGGGATGCCCAGCCACTGGAGAGCCGGCGCGGTTTGCCCGGCGATGACGGCGACACGCAAAGCCGCTATATCGAAGCCGCCGTGCATGGCGTATTGGTCGGCTGCCTGTATTTGCCCAATGGCAACCCGCAGCCCGGGCCGAAGTTCGCGTACAAACTGGCCTGGTTCGAGCGGCTGATCGCCTATGCGAAGGCGCTGCAAGCCAGTGAACATCCGGTGTTGCTGGCCGGGGACTTCAACGTGGTGCCCACTGACCAGGATATCTACAACCCACGCTCCTGGCTCAAGGATGCATTGCTGCAACCGCAAGGCCGCGAGGCCTACCAGCGCCTGCTTGACCAGGGCTGGACCGACGCCGTGCGCCATTTGTACCCCGATGAGCGCGTCTATACCTTCTGGGATTACTGGCGCCAGCATTGGCAGAAAAATGCCGGCCTGCGCATCGATCACCTGTTGCTCAACCCGGCGCTCGCGCCTTACTTGAAAGAGGCGGGCGTGGATGCCTGGGTGCGCAACGAGCCTCACCCCAGCGACCATGCGCCGACGTGGATTCAACTGGGGACGCGCAAAACGCGTTAACGGCTGCGGATCAGTTCAAGGGCTTTGGCCTTATCCAACGGGTGTTGCATACGTTGTGACAGGCGCGCCACCGCTTGTTGATGCTCGCAGGCGATCACTGCTTCGACCTGATCGCCATGGCAGAGCAGGGCGATGAAATCATGCTGTTGCAGGTCGCCTTCCAGGTGCAACCGGTTCCAGTGCTGCGGGTGGCCGAGGACTTCGAAAGTCTTGTCGAAGTGGTAGGTCCAGAAGAACGGCACGTCGGCGTACGCCAGGGCTTCACCCAGCATGTTGCGCGCCGCCAGCACGCCGAGCTGCTGGGCCACGCGCCAGTGTTCGATGCGCGTGGGCTGGTGTTGCCATGGGAACGTCACGTTGTCGCCGGCGGCCCACAGTCCCGGTGCTGCCAGCAGGCAATCATCGACGACCAGCGAGTGATCCTCGGCTTTCGTGACGCCTTCGACAAAGGCGGTGGCGGGTGTGACGCCGACGCCCACCAGCACCAGGTCGGCTGCCAGGCGATTGCCATTTTTTAACAGTACGGTACTGACGGCGCCATGCCCGTCCAGGCGCTCCGGCTCGGTGTTGCTGTGGAATATGACCCCGTTGGCCTCGTGCAATTGGCGCAAGGCGGCACCGATGCGCTTGCCCAGTTGCGCCGCCAGCGGGATGGCGTGGCGGCTGACCACTTGCACCACCAGGCCACGTTGACGCAAGGCCGACGCCGCTTCCAGGCCGATGAAACTGTCACCGATGATCACCGCGCAGGTGGCCGATTCTGCGCTGGCGCTGATGCGCGCGGCGTCTTCGCGGCTGCGCAATACGAACACGTTGTTCAGTGCGGCGCCGGGAATATCCAGGGGCTGGGCTTGGCCACCGGTGGCGACCAGCGCGGCGTCGTAGTGGTAATGGCGACCGTCAGCCAACTCGATGCGTTTGGCGACGCCGTCCAGGCGTTGCACTTGGCCGTGAACATTCACCGCTTCGTCCAGCAGTGACGGGGTGTCATCGGCCGCCATTTCGCCGGCAATCACGAATTTGCTCAGGGCGGTGCGGTCGTAGGCCGGCCGCTGTTCGCGGTCGATCCACAGCAAGCGCCCGGCAAACCCGTGGCGCTTCAAGGCAGCCACGGCGGCGGCACCCGCGGCACCGGCGCCGATCACGGCAAAACAGCGACCGTCTGCAGGGGGGGTTACTGACTCGGCAGTGAGGGGTTCGTCGCCGACGCTCACCACGCCATCGTGAACGTGCACCGGGTATTGCTTGAGCCCGACCAGTGCCAGTGGTTCGCGCACGGCCCCGCTGTCCACGGCAAACGCTGCCTTATGCCAGGGGCACACGATGTGACCTTTACAGATGACGCCTTCTTCCAGCGGCGCACCCGCGTGCGGGCAGTCCGCCTGGAAAGCCCGTACCTGGTCGCCGACGCGTACCAGCAGCAGGGGATGCGCTGCGGTCTGGACGCGAACACCCCGGTTTTCAGGCAAATTGATCAGGCGAGCAACGATGCGCACATTCATGGGCCAGTCTCCTTTAGAAGGTTGACTGGCGAGCAGGGCGATGGACTGCGTTGGCCCGATGGTCGGTCGCTAGGCGAGCAACCTCGCAACGGCGGCGAAGGCCGTGGCGCGGCGCTGTGCCCAATCCCCGCCTATCACCACCAGCGGTTGCCGGTGCTGCTGCATCCAGTCCAGGCTGGCCTGGAAAAACGCCTGGCGATCCGCCAGTTCCGGTTGGCAGCGCTGGCCGTCGGCGGTCCACTCCACATCATCCGGCGACAGCAGCAGGTGCAGGTCGTAGTGGCGTGCCAGCAGTTCACTGTCGAGCCAGGCCGGGTAGTCGCCGAACAGGGTCTGACTCCAGAGTTTGTTGGTCAGCAGGTGTGTGTCGAGGATCAACAGCCGTGGCTGTCTGGCGCGGGCGGCGTCTTCCCAGGCCAGTTGGCCATGGGCGATGTCCGGGATGTCCGCCAGGCGGGTGTCGCGTTGATGGTGATCGATGAAATAGCGCACATATTCACCCACCATCAACCCGCCGAAATGCGTTTGCAGTTCTGCCGCCAGCCAGCTTTTGCCGCTGGATTCGGGGCCGGCCAGTACCACCACCTTCATGCGTGCAACGCCGGGTCGGCACGCCATTCACGCCAGCCCTGCACGGCGATCACGGTGAACAGCGCGTAAAGCGCAGCGGTGAGGTAGAGGCCTTTGTAGAGGAACAGCCCGACGAAGATCACATCCACGGCAATCCACAGGGGCCAGCATTGCACGCGCTTTTGCGCCATCCACATTTGTGCCACCAGGCTGAACCCGGTCAGGGCGGCATCCAGCCAGGGCTGGGCGGCGTCGGTCCAGTGCGCCATGGCGGCGCCGAGCAGCAGGCTGCCGATTGCGCCCACCGCCAGGCTGGCAATGATGGCTGGCACGCCCAGGCTGGTCACCTGCCGACCCTGCTTGACCTCGCCGGCACGGGTCCACTGCCACCACCCGTAGACTTGCAGGGCGGCGTAGACCACCTGCAAGAGCATGTCGGAATAGAGCTTCACGTCGAAGAACACCCAGGTGTAGAGCAACACCATCACCAACCCGATGGGCCAGCACCAGGGGTTCTGCTTGACCGTCAGCCACACGGCGATCACCCCCAGGGCGGCAGCGAACAGTTCAAGCCCGGACATGGTGGTTCCTTGGGAGAGTGGAAGAGGGCGGGGATTGTAACCAAAGATGATCCTTTGTAGGAGCTGGCTTGCCGGCGATGGCGGCCTTGAGTGTTGCGCCGCTCTCAAGGGCTTCATCGCCGGCAAGCCGGCTGCTAAGGGGGGTATCAGACTTTGAATGGGCGGAGGAGCTCATCAAGTTGTTCGCTCAGGCCGCGCAAATGCGCACTGGCTACGCTCGACTGCTCCGCCGCTAGCGCGGTGCTGTGTGACAGGCCCGCGGCCTGGGTGACGTTCTGGTTGATGTCTTCGACCACATGGGCCTGTTGCAGGGTGGCGCTGGCAATCGAGGCGTTCAGGCCGTTGAGGTTGCGCAGGGCCTGGCCGATGGCAGTCAGGCTGGCGCCGGCCTGGCCCGCCTGTTCAATGGTCAGTTGCGACGCACTGTGGCTGTCGCTGATCACCTTGACCGCTGCTTCCGAGTGGCCTTGCAGGCGCTCGATCATGCCCTGGATCTCGGCGGTGGATTTTTGTGTACGCTGGGCCAGCAACCGTACTTCGTCGGCCACCACGGCAAAGCCACGGCCTTGCTCACCCGCACGCGCCGCTTCAATCGCGGCGTTGAGGGCCAGCAGGTTGGTCTGGTCGGCGATGGAGCGGATCACTTCGAGCACGCTGCCGATCTGGGTGCTTTCAGCCGACAGGGTGCGGATCACCTCCACCGCCTGGCTGATGGTGCCGGAGAGCTGGTCAATCTGCTGCAGGCTGCCGTCGATATTCACTTGGCCCTGTTGTGCCTGGGCCTGTGCGTCGCGCATTTCGCTGGCGGCGTGTTCGGCGTTCTTGGCCACATCCTGCACACCGTAGGTCACTTCATTGATGGCGGTCGCCACCAGTTCCATCTGCTGCGACTGTTGCTGGCTGCGGTCATGGGCCTGGGTTGCGTTGTTGCCCAGCTCCTGTGAAGACTGGCCCAGGGCATTGGCGCATACCTGCAATTGGCTCACCACCTGGCGCAGCTGGGCGGTAAAGCTGTTGAAGTGTCGGGACAGTTGGGTGACCTCGTCATGGCCATGAGTGTCGAGGCTGCGGGTCAGGTCGCTTTCGCCGCTGGCGATGTTGCCCATGGCGTTCACCGCCTCCTGCAACGGCCGCACGATGCTGCGTGCGATCAACGAGACCAGCAATGCCATGATCGCCGCGATACCCAGGCCGATGAACGAGGCTTTCCACACCTGGCCGTTGAACTCGGCCTGCACGTCATCCACATACACGCCGGAGCCGATAATCCAGCCCCAGGGTTCGAACAGCTGGATATACGAGGTCTTGGCCACCGGCGCTTCGGCTCCGGGCTTGGGCCAGCGATAGTTGACGATGCCGGCGCCCTTGGCCTTGGCCAGGGCCACGAACTCGTTGAACACGGCAAACCCGTCAGGATCACGGATAGCCGACAGGTTCTGGCCGTCGAGCTTGGGGTTGGCCGGGTGCATGATCATCACGGGTGTAAGGTCGTTGATCCAGAAATAGTCGTCATGGTCGTAGCGCAAGCCGCGCACCGCGCTCAAGGCTTGTTTCTGGGCGGCCTCGCGGGTCATCACGCCCGTGGTTTCGAGGCCGTGATAAAACGTCAGGATCCCGCTGGCAGTCTGGACCACATGCTGGGTCTGTTGGCGCTTGGCCTGGTACAGGTCGTCGTGAATCTGCTTGAGCATCAGCAAACCCAGGGCCAGCAGCATCAGCACGGCGACTATCAGGATCAGCCAGAGGCGCCGGCTGATCGACATATTGCGCAAACTGTTCATCGTCCTGTCACTCCGTGCTTTTTATAATTGTGGGGGCTGCATCGACTTTTCCGCCTTGTCTGATAGGCTTTCGGCCTGCAATCGCAAAACCTGAGTACTGCCTGATTTTTCACGCAATTTTTGCAGGCCGGGGTTGAAACTCAACACCGGTGCCTTGTCGTCAGTGAACCACTAAAAAAGATTAACGAGGCATGCCGTTGAGCATGACCTTTGGGGGAAACATGGATTTTTGGACCGCCATTCAGGCATTGATTCTTGGCGTCGTGGAGGGGCTTACGGAGTTCCTGCCGATTTCAAGCACCGGCCACCAGATCATCGTCGCCGACTTGCTCGACTTTACCGGCGACCGTTTCAACGCGTTCAACATCATCATCCAGCTGGGCGCGATCCTGGCGGTGGTGTGGGAATTTCGCGGCAAGATTTTCGAAGTGGTCAGTGGCCTGCCGACCCAGCGCAAGGCCCAGCGGTTCACCGTCAACCTGCTGATCGCCTTTCTGCCGGCGGTGGTGCTGGGGGTGATTTTCGCCGACCTGATTCACCACTACCTGTTCAACCCGATCACTGTCGCCACGGCGTTGGTGGTGGGCGGCATCATCATGTTGTGGGCCGAGCGCCGCGAGCACGAAGTGCACGCCGAAACCGTCGACGACATCACTTGGAAAGACGCGCTCAAGGTTGGCCTGGCCCAGTGCCTGGCGATGATTCCGGGCACCTCGCGTTCGGGTTCGACCATTATCGGCGGGCTGCTCTTCGGGCTGTCACGCAAGACCGCCACCGAGTTCTCGTTCTTCCTGGCGATGCCGACCATGGTCGGTGCAGCGGTGTATTCGGGCTACAAGTACCGTGACCTGTTCCAGCCTTCGGACCTGCCGGTGTTCGCCATCGGCTTCGTGACGTCGTTCATCTTCGCGATGATTGCGGTCAAGGGTTTGCTCAAGTTCATCGCCAGCCACAGCTATGCCGCGTTTGCCTGGTACCGCATCGCATTCGGCCTGCTGATCCTGGCAACCTGGCAGTTCGGCTGGATCGACTGGGCGGCGGCCAAGGCATGATGATCCAGTACCCGCGCCTGAAGGCGGCGCTCTTTGTGTTGCTATGCGCAGCGCCGTTGTTGGGTTCGGTATTGGTGTGGCAGCGTGGCGAGACGGTGATCCCGCTGGCAGCCTATGGCGTGGTCAGCGTGATCGCGTTCTTCCTTTACTGGAGCGACAAGCGCAAGGCGCGCACCGACAGCTGGCGCACCCCGGAAAACATTTTGCACGCCGTCGAGCTGGCGGGCGGCTGGCCGGGAGCGCTGATCGCCCAGCAAGTGTTCCGGCACAAGACGCGCAAAGTGTCTTACCAGGTGCTGTTCTGGGTGATCGTGCTGCTGCACCAAGTGTTCTGGCTGGACCAGTTGTTCCTGGGCGGCACGTTATGGTCAGTCCTCTAGGCATAATTACCTACACAACTTTGTACCCCCCCTAACCACGATGCGAAGCGAGCTGCTCTTGCTCTGGCTCTCGCTCCAGCTTTTGATCCTAGGCGCCCCATCAAACACGCTGGCCGGAATTCGACAGGGATTTGGGGGGTAAACCGGCAGGGATGCCGGTTTAGCTGCCCCGCGCCATGGAGGGCGCGTGGCGGCGGCCCCCCAAATCACTGTCGGATTACGAGCACACCGAGCGTGAGCGAGGTGCCGAGTGTTGGGGCAAGAGCCCTTTTGGTGACTTTGGGGCTCTTTTCCAAAGTGACCCGCTGTAAGAGCGGAAACCATAGCAGCCGTTGCCTAAATAACGGATATGTACGCGGTCTGATCCAATCTCCTGGTCGGCTGTCAGGCCGCCTTCGCGAGCAAGCCCGCTTCCACAGTTGGGTCGCGGGGTGACGGTTAGACAGTGGTTGGCTGTCGGGCCACCGGCGTGACAAAGCGCCCTCGGCACCGATACCTATGTCTCTAGAAGCAGGCCAACCTGAGTGCGCTTGGGCAGCTTGCTCACCACCAATTGGTGGGAGCGCTGCAACAGCCCACGCAGTTCCTCGGCACCCAGCGGGTAGGGCGTGTTCATGATGACCCACTGCGCCCGCGCCAGGTAAGGCGCAGGGTGGATGCCCGGGCGATCGACATGCCCCAGAAACAGCTCTTTGTCGACCTTGAACGCCAGAGAATCACCGCGCAGGTTCTGCAGGGCAAACATCTTGTTGCCCGCAATGGAAAACACGCGCACGCCACCCCATTTGTAGTCTTCCCGTGCGCCGGGCAGGCTGAGGCAGAAGGTCGCGACTTGGGCTTCGGTCATCGTCATAGCAGGCGGTCTCCACAGCCTTTGAAGCCTTCTTCGAGGTAATCGATCCAGGCGCGAATGGCCGGCAATACACCACGGCGATGCGGGTACACCGCTTGCAGCCAGCCGCCCGGCAAAGACCATTCCGGCAGCAGTTGCACCAACCGGCCGCTGGCCAATTCTTCTTCACAGTACATCATCGGCAGCACGGTAAAGCCCAGGCCCATGATGGCGCTGGCTTTGCGTACGATGAAATCATCAATGCCGAGCCGGGCTTCCATCGCCAGGTCGTGGGCGTTGCCCTGGGGGTCGAGAATGCGCTGATGCACCAGGCGATCCGCCTCGAGCGCACCCAGGATCGGCAACTGCTTGAGGTCATCCAAGGTCGCCACCTGGCGCCCGAGCATGAGGGCAGGGCTGGCCACCAGCACAGTCTGGGCCTGACGCAGGCGCTTGGTGACCAGCAGCGGGTCCTCGTCGCCGAATTCACGCACCCGCAGGGCCACATCGATGCCTTCGGCTACCAGGTCGACGCGGCGGTTGACCAGGGTCATCTCCAACTGCACCTGAGGATGGGCTGCGAGGAAGCCGGCGACCAGCTCCGGCAGGATGTGCTGGGCCATACCCACCGGGCAGCTCACCCGCAGTCGCCCACGGGGTTCACTCGACATGCTGGCCACGGCCTCATCGGCCATTTCCGCCTCCAGCAGCATGGCCTGGCAGTGCCGCAGGTAGCGTTCGCCGACAGCGGTGAGGGTCAATTGGCGCGTAGTGCGTTGCAGCAGACGTGCGCCGAGGCGTTCTTCCAGCTCGGCAATGCGCCGTGACAGCCGCGACTTGGGTATTCCCAGCAGCCGTCCGGCTGCAGCGAAGCCACCAGCTTCCACAACTTTAACGAAATAATAGAGGTCGTTGAGGTCCTGCATGGTCAACCTATTGTCCTGTCAATGGAACGAACTATCCGCGCCTGGCGCTTGCAAATCCATCAAAAAAGCCAGCACATCGTCTCACCAGTGGGACAAACAATCGCATTTAAACCCTCTAATCGTTTATTCGGATCATCTGTAGGATTAACTCCACTTGATCGCCACGTCGCGATCCTCACTTGGAGATCCCGCATGAAACTGTTGCATATCGATTCCAGCATCCTCGGCGACAACTCGGCTTCCCGTCAGCTCAGCGCTAGCGTGGTCAAGGCCTGGCAAGCGGCGGAGCCGGGTGTGGAAGTGACTTACCGTGACCTGGCCAGCGAAGGCATCAACCACTTCTCTGGCGCGACCCTGGGCGCCTTGGGTACCGCCGCTGAACTGCGTGATGCCGCGCAACAGCACGAAGCCGAGCTGAGTGCCTCGTCGCTGGCTGAGTTCCTCGCCGCCGATGCGGTTGTCGTGGGTGCGCCGATGTACAACTTCACCATTGCGACCCAATTGAAAGCCTGGATCGACCGCATCGCCGTCGCCGGCCAGACGTTCCGCTACACCGAAGCGGGTCCGGAAGGCCTGTGTGGCAACAAGAAGGTCATTATCGTCTCCACCGCGGGTGGCCTGCACGCCGGGCAAGCCTCCGGTGCCGCCCATGAAGGCTATCTGAAGTTGCTGTTCGGCTTCCTCGGTATCACCGATATCGAAATCGTGCGTGCCGAAGGCCTGGCCTATGGTGACGAAGTGCGCAGCAAAGCCCTGAGCGACGCCAACGCACTGATCAACGAACAATTGTTCGCCGCCGCGTAAGGCTTGTGTAAATTTCGCCTCTCCTCGGTTTCAATCTGAAGCCGGGCGCCTAAACTCTGTATTCTGCTCGCCTCAAAACGACCGGAGTACGGAGTTTTTTCGTTTGACCGCTGTCATTACTTTGGCCCAGGTTGTGCAAGCATGGGTTTAACAACCTGGACGTTTCTTCGATATGTCGGTTATCACGCAGCAAAGGTGGACATCCCCATGATGCGTCTTTGTGCTGTTATGGTTCTTTCCCTGCTCGGCGGCCTGATTTCAGTGCACGCCGCTCCTGCGCCTCACCCCCATTGGAGTGTGGGCTTCCATCGCATGACGTTTCTTGATCCGCTGGATCTGCAGCCGATGAAAGCGGTGGCCTTCTACCCCTCCACCGGCCTTGAGCACACCACGCAGCTGGGTGCTTACCACGTCGCTGCCACCGAAGACTCCAAGATCGCCATCGGCCGTTTCCCGATGTTGATGTTGTCCCATGGCAACACCGGCACGCCCCTGGCGCTGCATGACCTCGCCACCTCCTTGGCACGCAAAGGCTTTGTGGTGGTAGCGGTGCTGCACCCAGGCGACAACTACAAGGATCACAGTCGACTGGGAACGGTGAGCAACCTGTATGGCCGGCCGATCCAGATTTCCGAGGCGATCACCGCCACCCTGGGTGACCCGATGCTGTCGCCGTTCGTCAACGTCGACCAGGTAGGGGTGATCGGTTATTCAGCCGGCGGCGAGACTGCATTGATCCTGGCCGGTGCCAAGCCGGATTTCGACCGGCTGCGCCGTTATTGCCAGGAACGCCCGGAAGACCGCGACGCCTGTAACACCAAGGGCGAACTGGTGGTGGACCGCGACGACCTGCAACCGCAATCCGACCCGCGCATTCATGCGTTGATGCTGATGGCGCCGCTGAGCCTGATGTTCGGCCGTCATACCCTGGCGGACGTGCACGTGCCGGTGCTGCTCTACAGCGGCGATGGCGACAAGCTGGTGGCGGTAGACAAGAATGCTGCCGCCCTGGCGCGCAAACTGCCAGAGCCGCCAGACTTCAAGCTACTGGCCGGGGCAGGGCACTTCGTGTTCATGGCGCCGTGCGACAGCGACCAGTTGGCCGCGATGCCGGCGATTTGCACCGACGCTGACGGCGTCGACCGCGAAGGTATTCACCGTGACCTGATTTCCGAGGCGGGGCGTTTCTTCACTCACACCCTCGGGCAATCCACCCGTGCGGGTATGCAGACGGCCGATCAGTAAGCGCGACGCTTGAGCAGCAGGGTCAAGCCCAGGGCTGTGACCGATAGCAGGGCGGCGCAGAAGAAGATCCAGCCGTAGCCCAGGTTAAGGGCCACGGCGCCCATCAACGGTCCGGCGATCGCCAGGGCCAGGTCAAAGAACACTGCATACGCGCTGAGCCCCGCGCCACGGCTGCTGTTGGGTACCTGCTTGATCGCCTCCACACCCAGCGCCGGGTACACCAGCGACAAGCCAAAGCCGGTCAGCCCGGCGCCAATCAAGGCCACGCCCGTGGAAGGGGCCAGCCACAGCAGGGCCAGGCCCAGGGTCTCGATGGTCATGCAGGCAATCGCCGCCCTGAAGCCGCCAAAGCGACTGATGGCCGAGATGAACACCAGCCGCGACAGGATAAAGCACACGCCGAATACCGTCAGGCAATACGCCGCGCCGACCCAGCCGCGATTGAGGTAGTACAGGGTGATAAAGGTGGTGAGGGTGCCGTAGCCAATCGAGGCCAGGCACAGGCTGGCGCCAAACGGCGCTATGCGCCCGAACACCGCCCAGAACGGTAACCGCTCGCCGCGCACCACCGGCACCGACGGCTTGTTGCGGATCAGCACCAGGCCCAGTGCGGACAACACCGCCAGCGCGATACCGAGGCTGTTGTAGCCATACTCGGCCACCATCACCACGCCAAGGGGCGCACCAATGGCGATCGCACCGTAGGACGCGATGCCGTTCCACGAAATTGACCGCGCCGTGTGCTCTGCGCCGACGGCGCCCATGCACCAACTGATGGTGCCCACGCCGATCAGCCCCTGCGCCACGCCCAGCAATAACCGGGCGACGACCAGGATGCCCAGGCTCAACGACGGCAGGCTGTCCACCAGCGTGGCAAAAAACGTCAGCACGCCACTCACGAGGATCCCGGCCAGCCCCAGCACAATCGCCCGCTTGGTGCCGACGGTGTCGGACATGCGCCCCGCCATGGGACGGCTGAGCAGGGTGGCCAGGTATTGGGAGCCGATCGTGATCCCGGCCACCACCGCGCTGAACCCCAGTTGTTCATGCACATAGCCAGGGATGACCGCGATGGGCAGGCCGATGCAGATAAACGCGATGAAGGTGTAGAAGACGATGGAGACGATCTGCAGGGTGATCGACAGGGAGCTGGGGGTGGCGGCAGGCATGGGCACTCGTTCGCGGGCGGGCGGTGAATGCATGATGGCATAACCCGTCTTTCTGTAGGAGCGAGCTTGCGCGCGAAATCGTCAACGATATCGCGGGGTCGCCTCGCTCCGTAGTTGAAAGCAAAAAGCCCCGTCGCAATGGACGGGGCTTCTTCTTGCAGCTTGCAGGTTGGCGCTAAAAGCTGCTGTTAAAACACGACGCCTTGGCTGCGCAGGTAGTCGTCATAGGTGCCGCTGAAGTCGATCACGCCGGTGGCGCTCAACTCGATGATGCGGGTGGCCAGGGACGATACGAACTCGCGGTCGTGGCTGACGAAGATCAACGTGCCCGGGTAGTTCTCCAGCGCCAGGTTGAGTGCTTCGATGGACTCCATGTCCAAGTGGTTGGTTGGTTCGTCCATGATCAGCACGTTCGGCTTTTGCAGGATCAGCTTGCCGAACAACATGCGGCCTTGCTCACCACCGGAGATCACTTTGACCGACTTCTGGATCTCGTCGTTGGAGAACAGCATGCGACCCAGGGTGCCACGGATCATTTGCTCGCCTTGCGTCCACTGGCCCATCCAGTCGAACAACGTGACGTCGTCTTCGAAGTCATGCGCATGGTCCTGGGCGTAGTAGCCCAGTTCCGCAGCGTCGGTCCACTTGATGCTACCGGCGTCCGGGGTCAGTTCGTTGACCAGCGTGCGCAGCAGGGTGGTCTTGCCGATACCGTTCGGGCCGATGATCGCCACGCGCTCGCCGGCCTCAACCTGGAAGCTGAAGTCCTTGAACAGCGGCTTGCCGTCGAAACCTTTGGCCATGCGCTCGACGATGACCGCCTGGCGGTGCAGTTTCTTGTTCTGTTCGAAACGGATGAACGGGCTCACACGGCTCGAAGGCTTGACCTCGGCCAGCTGGATCTTGTCGATCGCCTTGGCGCGGGAGGTGGCCTGCTTGGCTTTCGAGGCGTTGGCCGAGAAGCGGCTGACGAACGATTGCAGTTCGGAGATCTGCGCTTTTTTCTTGGCGTTGTCCGACAGCAATTGCTCGCGGGACTGGGTCGCCACGGTCATGTACTCGTCGTAGTTGCCCGGGAACAGGCGCAGCTCGCCGTAGTCCAGGTCAGCCATGTGGGTGCACACGCTGTTCAGGAAGTGACGGTCGTGAGAGATGATGATCATCAGGCTGGAGCGCTGGGTCAGGATGTTTTCCAGCCAGCGGATGGTGTTGATGTCCAAGTGGTTGGTCGGTTCGTCGAGCAACAGCACTTCAGGGTCGGAGAACAGCGCCTGGGCCAGCAATACACGCAGCTTCCAGCCTGGCGACACTTCGCTCATCGGGCCGAAATGCTGTTCCAGGGGAATGCCCAGGCCCAGCAGCAGTTCACCGGCACGGGATTCAGCGGTGTAGCCGTCCATCTCGGCGAACTCGGTTTCCAGCTCGGCCACTGCCATGCCGTCTTCTTCGCTCATTTCCGGCAGCGAGTAGATGCGGTCGCGCTCGGCCTTGACCTTCCACAGTTCTTCGTGGCCCATGATCACGGTGTCGAGCACGGTGAATTCTTCGTAGGCGAACTGGTCCTGGCGCAGTTTACCCAGGCGTACGTTCGGCTCCAGCATGACCTGGCCGCCGGACGGATCGAGGTCACCACCGAGGATTTTCATGAAGGTCGACTTGCCGCAACCGTTGGCACCGATCAGACCATAACGGTTGCCAGCGCCGAACTTGACCGAGACGTTCTCGAAGAGCGGCTTGGCGCCGAACTGCATGGTGATGTTAGCTGTGGAGATCAATTACTTTACCTATCAATGGGTTGCGAGCGTGACGGCAGGGCCTTCAGGCATGCGTCAACAGCGACATCAAGGCGCGAAACCCGGTCGCTGAGCAGAAAATTGGGGATGTGTGTTGGAATTTGGCGCGCATTGTCGCATATGTCAGGCGACAGTTGTATGTCGAGCGAAGGAAGGTTTCTCCAACGTCTCCGGCATCGCCAGCCATAACAGCGCCAAGGCCGCTGCGGCCACACCGGCCAGGGTCAGGAACGCGGCGTTGTAGCCGGCCTGCTGCACCACGAAGCCGGCCAGGCTGCTGCTCAGCGCGGCGCCCAGCCCGAATACCGTAGACAGCGCGCCCAGGCTGACGTTGAAGCGTCCGGTGCCCTGGGTCAGGTCCTTGACGATCACCGGGAACAGCGCGCCGAAAATCCCTGCGCCAATGCCGTCGAGCATTTGCACGGCTACCAGCCAGTAAGGGTCGCTGGACAAGGTATAGAGCACCCCGCGCAGTGGCAGGATCATGAAGCCAGCCAGCAGAAGGGGTTTGCGCCCCCAGATGTCGGCTTTAAGCCCGACCAGCCAGGCCATCGGCACCATCACCAACTGCGCGGCGACGATGCATGCCGAGGTCAGCGGCGTCGCCATCTGCAGGTTAATCTGCGACAGCTTCTGGCTGACCAGCGGCAGCATCGCCGCATTGGCCAGGTGGAACAGGGCGCAGCAGATGGCGAACAACAATAGCGGGCGGTTCGCCAGCAACACCTTCATGCCAGAGGGTTGTTCATGATCGGTGTGATGCGCCGGGTCGAAACCTCGAGCCACATCGTGGTCGATCGCCTCGGCTGACACGCAACTGATCGCGACGATACTGGCCAACGCCATGAAGGCCATCAGGTAGAACACCACGACTGGCCCAAACAGGTAAGCCAGGCCCCCGGCCAACAGCGCAGCCACGGCATTGCCGGCGTGATTGAACGTTTCGTTGCGCCCTGTGCGCCGGGTGAACGCGCGCGGCCCGGTGATGCCCAGGGAGATCGCGCTGATCGCCGGCGCGAACACCGAGGCGGCGACGGCGCTTGCCGCCTGGGTCAATGCCACCAGGCTGAAAGAGCTGACAAACGGCAGCAGCAGGCAACTGCCGGTCACCACGATAGCGGCCAGGGCAATGACTGCGCGCTTGCTGCGGGTACGGTCGATCAGCGCGCCTGCCGGACCCTGGGTGAGGAGGGCGGCGATACCGGCCAGGGTCATGACCACGCCGATACTGGCGGGGTCCCATTTATGTACGGCCAGCAGGTAGATAGCGAGGTAGGGGCCAAGACCGTCGCGTACGTCCGCCAGGAAAAAATTCAGGCTGTCCAGGGACAAGGTGTTGCGCAGGTCGGAGTGTCTGGCCATGACGAAGTCTTCTGAGTTGGCGTCCAGGGACTGAACACTCACAGCGTTAATGACACGCAGGCGTTGCGTTTAGTTTCGCCCGTTACTTAGGGTTTTAATCGGCGGGCACTTGGCTTATTTTCTGTGCCCCTGTATGGATTTTCTGGAGAAGCAATGGACATGCCCTCAGCTCAACAGGCGATTGCCAGCAACAAAGACGCCTGGGACCAATCTGCCAACCTGCACAAGACCACTGACACCTGGACCGCGCTGCTCAACAGTGTTGGCGATGCGGATTTCTCTTGCCTGGATCCCACGCTCACCGGCCTGCTGCAAGACGTCGGCGTGGCCGGCAAGGACGTGGTGCAATTGTGCTGCAACAACGGTCGCGAAAGCCTTTCATTGTTTGGCCTCGGCGCAGGTTCGGTCGTGGGGGTGGACCAATCGCAGGCGTTCCTGCAGCAGGCCCGCGAGCTGGCGGCTGTCTCGCCGCACGAGCCTGAATTCATTGAAAGTGATATCCATCACTTGCCGCACTCTTTGCTCGGGCGCTTCGATATTGCGTTGGTGACCATCGGGGTGCTGGGCTGGATGCCGGATGTGGGCTCGTTCATGCGCCACGTTGCCAGCACGTTGAAACCCGGTGGCACGCTGGTGATGTATGAAACCCACCCGTTCCTGGAGGTGTTCGACCCACGGGCGCAGAACCCATTCCTGCCGGCCAGTTCCTACTTTCAGCGCGAACCCTTCGTGCTGCAGGAATCGATTGTCTACGAGGGTCAGGGCGAAGTGGCTGGGCCCACGTCCTACTGGTACGTGCACACCCTGGGCGATGTGGTCAGTGCCGCGATCTCTGCGCACTTGCAGATCAGCCACCTGCAGGAATACCCCCATTCCAATCGCGAAGAGCTGTACGACCAGTACGAGCACCAGCCCGCACAACTGCCAATGTGCTTTACCTTGACCGCCACCAAACGTCCCGCTTGAGGCGTTTTTCCAAGGGCAAAAAAAAGCCCGCGGGGATAGGCGGGCTAAGGGATTCACTGGAGTAGGTAGGCTTTACCCTATAGACCCGAAAGTGAAGGGGTTGTGAAAATACTGTCGCAAGTTCGGATGGCGCATCGTTCAGGTACGCCGCACGAAAGTGCGCATGGTTTGACCTGGGCCAGTACTGAACGCGATTGGCCTTGGCATACTTTCATCCGCGGCAATGAACACGAACTCATCCCCTTCGAGGCGATAGCTGGCGGGTAGGTGCTTGCCTGCGTCATCCCCTATGGCGTCGATCCAGGTGATGCGCTTGGGAACGGTGCTGCTGTCCAGAAAAAACCGGCCAGCCAGTAACACCTCGCCGCTGACGGTCTTCACTTCGAAGCGGTCTCCGGTAATAGTAGTGAGTGCACCGGGAGCGCTGTGGGCATCGGGAGGATTGAGCACGCCGCTGTCTTCGAGGGCGACTTGCTCCCAGGCACCTTGAAGGGCCTGAATATCGGGGTCTGAGATAGATGACATACAAATTCCTTTTTGCTGAAGCGTGATCTGCCTGAGATGTAATCAGGTGTAGGAAAAATCTTATTTTTCAATTGTTAATGCTATTTCTCGTTACCACGACAGGCGATTGACGTTACCTTGCCTGGCCGCCGGGTAACGTCTTGTAACGGACCGTCTTTGCTCTGGGTGTCTGTCAGCAGTGACACCCTTGTAACTGAAATGAAAACCCTTGCTGCTTAGGATGGTGAGACTTCAATCAACAAGGGGGTCCTTTGCTGTTAAAGGTCCTCTTGTACCGCCGGTCCGGACGTTGCCCTCTGTTTATTACGTTGTTATTCAGGTCTGTTGTTTATGGGCGCTGGATGTCAACTCATCAGGGCGTATGAATTTTGAACAACACTCCCCAGCTACACCAACACTTACCGTCGGATGAAATTGATCTCTTTGAACTGTTTCACGCGATCTGGAAGCAAAGAAAACAGGTCATCGGTTGCACCATTCTCGCAGGCCTTCTGGGAGTAGGCTATGCGTATCTGGCGCCGAAGGTCTACCAGGTCAGCAGTGTGTTGCGGCCTGCGGCAATCAATGAGCTCGATGCCCTCAACCGTTCGGAGGTCTACAAGTTGCCTGCGACCGATGCCCTGGCCAAAGTCGGCGCGCAGCTTGAGTCGTATGACGCCCGGTTGGGATTCTTCAGGGCCAACCCCGCGCTGTTCGAGGCCTTCCAGACACCTGGGCGAAGCCTGGAGCAGAGCTTCGAGGCGTTCAATCGCAACGCGGTCAACCTGGTCCTCCCGGATCCCAAGAAGCCCGGCTCACTCAACAATTACATCCGCCTGGAAATGCAGTACCCCAGTGGGGTTGACGGCGTAGCGATTCTCAATGGGTTCGTGGCCTACGCCATCGCGCAGGAACGCGATCAGGTGGGAGCGGACCTCAAGGTGATCGTCAACAACCGCCTGAACGAGCTCAAGGGCAAGATCGACGCAGCACGGGCCAATTACGAAACGGACAAGGCGTCGAAGATTGCCAGGCTGCTGGAGGCGGATAAGGTCAAGCGGGCCCAGTTGCAGGATGAGCTCACTGCCTTGCGCTTGCAGATGAAAATGCAGCGTATCAGTCGCCTTGCAGAATTGGACGAGGCTATCTCCATAGCCAAGTCCATCGGCATCAAGCATCCCACCACGCCTTCTGCAATGGGGGCTGATGCGTCCAATGGTTCCAGCCAGGTGATGCGTACCGAAGTCACCAATCAAAAAATCCCGCTGTACTTCATGGGCACCGACGCGCTGGAGGCCGAACGGGTGGCGCTAGCGCGACGCAGCAATGATGACTTCACCAACAGTCGGGTCGCCGAGATTGGCAAAGAATTGCGCATGCTTGAGGTCAATCGTGAAGTGGAGGTGCTCAAGAGCCGCAAGGACGAGGACATGTTCCTGCGAGACGTCGAACCACTCTGGGCCGAGGAAGCGCGACTGCGTGGCCTTAATATCGACATGAGCGCACTGAAACTGGTGACAGTCGATCGCCAGGCTCAAGAACCGTTGGCGCCGATCAAGCCTAGAAAGCCCCTGATCATCGCGTTAAGCCTGGTGGCAGGGCTAATGCTGGGGGTGTTGGTGGCGCTGATTCAGCATTTTGCGCAAGTGCGTCGGCAAAACGGGCCGCTTTCGGTACTCAATGAGCGTCAGTTGCCACGCCCATAGTAAGGGTTGAACGCGTCACGGGCGTGCCCCAGGGCAGGCCCGCTCAACACATTCATACGACAGCTTTTCACAATTCTTAGTTAACTTTTGGTTACAACCTGTGGCTAAATAACTGCCAATGGCCATAGGCCGGTGGTTAAACAGCCGGTTGTGCCGATTGTGTGAATTGTGATTTCAGGTGCTGCTATCCATCCTCGGCCGTTGTGGGCACGCAGGTGCAGCCTGTTCTCTTCTGACGTGTGACGAAATCCCTTGAAACTCATCATTGTAATTCTTTACGTTGCCTCGATTGCGTATGTTCACCTACGTGGCCGTGTGCGGCACAAGCTGGGCCGCCAGCTCAGCGATCATTCGACGTTCCTGGCACCGATCAACTGCTTTCTTTATCTCTTCTCCAAGCTGCCCAGCCGCCCCTATTTGTCACCCAGCGATTTCCCGGACCTGACGCCGCTGCAGGAACATTGGGAAGAAATCCGCCAGGAAGGCCAGAACCTGCTGCGCGCGGGTGAGATCAAGCGTTCGGATCAATACAACGACGTGGGTTTCAACTCGTTCTTCAAATCGGGTTGGAAGCGCTTTTATCTGAAATGGTATGGCGACAGCCACCCGTCGGCGATGAAGCTGTGCCCGCGTACCACGGCGCTGGTGCAGAGCATTGGCTCGATCAAGGCTGCGATGTTCGCCGAGCTGCCGCCAGGCTCCAAGCTGGTGCGTCACCGCGATCCGTACGCAGGCTCCTACCGTTATCACTTGGGCCTGGATACGCCGAATGACCCAGGCTGCTACATCAACGTGGATGGCGAAAGCTATTACTGGCGCGACGGCGAGCCGGTGATGTTCGACGAGACTTATATCCATTACGCCGAAAACACCACCCAGCAGAACCGCATCATTCTCTTCTGCGACATCGAGCGTCCGATGAAGTACCGCTGGGCGGCTGCGTTCAATCGCTGGTTCAGCCGGACCGTGATGGCCGCCGCGGGCTCGCCCAACGATGCCGGTGACAAGACGGGTGGGCTCAACCGTGCTTTCACGCGCCTGTACAAGATCCGGCTTCGCGGCAAAGAGCTGAAAAAGCGCAACCGTACGCGCTATTACCTTGAAAAGTGGGCGATCTTTGCGGGTCTGGCAGCGATCTTCCTGCTGATCTGAAGACGCTGCGGGCGCCGTTCACTCGGGTGGATGGGCGCCCAGTTTGTCCCACATCTTCTTGCTGATCTTCTGTCGGTTGGCATAACCCGCCCAGGGATCGGCCTTCAAGCCCCTGACGCGTTGCGCCAGGTTGGCGACCGTCCATTGCTGGGCACTGCGTAACCCTTTCAATTCCTCGCGGCTGATCGGCACCGACACCGGTAGACCCGGGCGTGCCCGCACGGAGTACGCTGCGACGGTACTGGCCCCGCGTGCATTGCGCAGGTAGTCGATAAAGATCTTGCCGACCCGATTCCTGGGCCCCGACGTCGCGGTAAACCGCTCGGGCAGTTGCGCCGTCATGAACTGCGCGATGGCCTTGGCGAATGCCTTGACGGTGTCCCAACTGTCCCGGCGCGCCAGCGGCACGACCAGGTGCAAGCCTTTGCCACCGCTGGTCTTGACGAACGCTTGCAGCCCCAACTCGTCCAGCACCGAGAGGGTCAACTGCGCCGCTTCGAGCATGGCTTTCCAAGGCAGCGCCGGGTCCGGGTCGAGATCGAGCACAAACAGGTCGGGGGTCTCGATCTTGTCCGTAGTCGAGCCCCAGGTGTGAAACTCTACGGTGCCCATCTGCACTGCGCCGATCAACGCGCCAATGCTGTCGATTTCCATCAGGCGCGCATGGCCCGGGTCGAGGGCCTGATCCAGTTGCTTGATGTTGGGAATAGCGAGACGTTCCGAGTGTTTCTGGAAGAACTGCTCGCCCTCGATGCCTTCCGGCGCCCTCAGTAGAGCAACCGGGCGATGGCTTAGGAAGGGCAGGATCCACTGGCTGATGCTGTCGTAGAACTGCGCCAGTTGTTGTTTCTGCGTGCCGCTTTGTTTGTCGATCACGCGGTCTGGGTGGGTGATATTCACCCCTGCGCCGGTTTTTTTCGTGGGCTTCATGGATTTGGCCGTTCGCGGTTGCTCATGAATGATCTGCGCGGCGGGTTTGTCCGTACGCATTCCGACAAACGACGCCTGGCGGACCACGCCTTCACGGGTCCATTCGGCAAACTGCACCTCGCCAACCAACGTCGGCTCCACCCAGTGCACGCCGCGGGCTTGCGCACTGGTCAGGGGTTTTTCCAGAGGCGATACCTTGCGTTCCAGTGGCGTGAGTTGCGTGTAGATCGATTTCAGTGACGCCTGATCGAAGCCGGTGCCCACACGCCCGGCGTACACCAGCCCGGAGTCGTCATTCACGGCCAGTAACAGCGCCCCGAAACCGCTGCGCGAACCCTGTGGCCGGGTGTAGCCGACAATCACGAATTCCTGGCGCAAACGGCATTTGAGCTTGATCCAGTCCGCGCTGCGACTGGACGCATACGGGCTGCCCAAGCGCTTGCCGATCACACCCTCCAGCGCCAGGTCACAGGCACTTTCAATGATGTCGCGAGGGTGGGCGGTGAAGGCTTCCGAGAAACGCAATAGTTTGCTCCTGCTGCCGGCCAACGCGGCCTTGAGTGCAGCACGGCGATCCTCGACGGGCGCCTGGCGTCGATCCTGGCCATTGAGAAACGGCGCATCGAACAGGTAATAGACAATGTCCAGGCTGCGGCCGATATCAAAGGCATTTTGCAACGCCTGGAAATCCGGCAGGCCGTCGCCGTTGAGGCTGACCACCTCGCCGTCGAGCCAACTGTCCTTGAGCTTGAGGGCCTGCAGGGCCTTGGCCTGACGCGGTAGTCGATCGGTCCAGTCGTGGCCGTTGCGGGTGAACAGACGCACTTCGCCGTCTCGAATGCGTGCGAGCATGCGATAGCCGTCGAACTTGATTTCGTATTGCCAGTCGCCCTCCGGTGCGCGGTCCACCAGCGTGGCCAGTTGCGGGCTGAAGTCTTCTGGGAGGGGGGGCGTCGCTTTTTGCGGCTTGGCTTTGGCTTTGGCTTTGGCCTTTGGCTGGGCACGGGGCTTGCCGACCGAAGCGTCACTGACCACGCTATTCGGTTCGGCCTGGACGATATCGTAGTCATCGGCCGGGCGTGCCTGGGAGTCCTTCTCCTTGATCAACAGCCATTGTTCTTTATCGCCGCTGCCCTTCAGGCGCGTGCGCACCAGCGCCCAGTCGCCGGAAAGTTTCTCGCCGACCAGGGTGAACTTGAGCTTGCCAGCGGCGTAGGCCTTGTGCGGATCGTCGTGGGGTTGCCACACGCCACGGTCCCACACGATGACATCGCCTGCGCCGTATTGGCCGGTGGGAATACTGCCTTCGAAGCTGCCATAACTGAGAGGGTGGTCTTCCACGTGGACGGCCAAGCGCTTTTGCGCAGGGTCAAGGCTTGGGCCCTTGGGCACTGCCCAACTGAGCAACACGCCGTCGAGCTCCAGGCGAAAGTCATAATGCAGGTTGCGCGCGTCATGTTTCTGGATCACGAAGGACAGCGCTGACGCCTGGCGTTTGGCAGCAGGCGCGCTGCCTGCCGGCTCGCCAGTGATGCTGAAGTCGCGCTTGCGGTTGTACTCGCTCAGGGGCTTTGCCATGACTTATGAGGCCTTGGTGGATTTTTTCGCTGCGGGCTTCTTGGTGGGTTTACCCGCCAGGCTGCGCTTGAGCAATTCCGTCAGGTCGATCACATCGGCAGACTTGCGCTCGTCACTGTCTTCACGCGTTTCCACATCTTCGATTTTGCCGGCCTTGGCTTTCTTGGCCACCAGCGCCATGATTTTTTCCTGGAAACTGTCGCGGTATTCATCCGGCTGCCAGTCGGCACTCATGTCTTCGACCAGGCGCTTGGCCATGTCCAGCTCGCCTTTGGCCAGGCTGGGCTTGGTCACGTCGGCACCCAGCTCCAGTTCGTCCAGGCTGCGGACCTCGGCGGGCCAGCGCAGCATTACCAGTACCAACGCCGAGTCCAGCGGCATCAAGGCTGCCAGGTGCTGCTTGGTGTGCAGCACCACATTGGCCAGGGCCACTTTACCGGTCTTTTTCAAGGTCTCCCTCAGCAGTGCATAGACCTTGCCTCCGCGCTTGTCCGGTGCCAGAAAATAGGGCGTGTCGATGTTCTGCAGCGGGATCTGGTCGCTGGCGACAAACGCGATGATTTCGATGGTTTGGGTCGACTTGGGGTGGGCCGAACGGATTTCCTCTTCGCTGAGCACCACATAGCGGCCTTTTTCGAACGCCACGCCTTTGACGATGTTTTCTTTCGTCACCTCTTTGCCGGTGGTCTTGTTGATACGCTTGTAGCCCACCGGGTCCATGCTGCGCTTGTCCAGCCAGTCGAAGTCAACGCCCTGCGATGAAGTAGCCGAGACCAGTGAAACCGGGATATGCACCAGGCCAAAGCTGATGGCGCCTTTCCATATTGCCCGTGGCATATGTGCGATTCCTTAAGTAGAGGCTGTGTTCTGGTGACTCGGACGCTGCGCGAAAAGTTTCCCCGAGCAGATGCGCGGACAGATCGTGTTACACCTGATGAGAAACTATTTAGTGTCGAAAGCCGAACCCAAGGCGTAGCGTGTTATCGAAAGCACGTACTCCTCGACCCAGAGAGGCTTTGTCATGAATAGCTGTGTGCGTCACGTTGCAGCGCTGGTAGCAGGCTTGGCCTTTGCGTCTATGGCCCATGCGCAAAACCTGCCCGGCAACAACACGTCCAACAATGGCCCGATCCACCGGGCCAACCCCAACAGCATGCAGGGCACCCAGCCCAATGCGCCGGCCATTCGCGGTATCCAGACCGGGCCGACCACGCGCACGCCCACCCTGGAGAACGGCGGCATTGGCAATAGTTACCCCAAGCGCGACGCCGCCCCCAGCCGCCCGACCACTGAAACCAAAGCCCCCACCTATGATGCCAACGGCAATCGCCGGTAAGGATGCAGCCCTATGCTTCTACGCAAAACCCTCCTAGCCGCCCTGTGTGCAACCTCGCTGCTACCGTTGACGGCCGCTTTCGCCGCCGATGCCCAGCAATTCCCGAGTGAACAAGGCAGTGTCACCGCGACCCCGATCGCCAAAGGCCTTGACCACCCATGGGCAGTGGCTTTCCTGCCGGACAAACAAGGTTTCCTGGTCACCGAGCGTCCCGGTCACCTGCGTTTTGTCAGCCCGGACGGCAAGCTCTCCGCGCCGCTGACGGGTGTACCCGAGGTGTGGGCCAAAGGGCAGGGCGGTTTGCTGGATGTGGTGCTGTCGCCGGACTTCAAGCAAGACCGAATGGTCTACCTTTCCTACGCCGAAGGTGGCGGCAAGAATGGGACGGCTGGGACTGCCGTGGGGCGTGGCCGTCTAGCCGCTGACCTCAGTGGCTTGACCGACTTCAAAGTGATCCTGCGCCAGGAGCCGAAGCTGTCCACCGGCAATCACTTCGGCTCGCGCCTGGCCTTCGACCGTGATGGCTACCTGTTCGTGACCCTGGGGGAAAACAATGACCGCCCGACGGCGCAGGACCTGGACAAGTTGCAAGGCAAGGTCGTGCGCATCTACCCGGATGGCCGGGTACCCGATGACAACCCCTTCGTCGGCCAGCAAGGCGTGCGGCCGGAGATCTGGTCCTACGGCCAGCGTAATCCTCAGGGACTGGCGTTGAACCCCTGGAGCGGCACGGTCTGGGAAAACGAACACGGCCCGCGCGGCGGTGATGAGATCAATATCATCGAGCGGGGCAAGAACTACGGTTGGCCGCTGGCGACCCACGGTATCAATTATTCCCTCACCCCCATCCCTGAAGCCCAGGGCAAGACGGTGGAAGGCACGGTACCGCCACATCACGTCTGGGAAAAGTCACCGGGCATCAGCGGCATGGCGTTTTACGATGCTGACCGTTTCAAACCTTGGCAGCACAACGTGTTCATTGGCGCGCTGGTTAGCCAGGAGTTGATTCGGCTGCAGTTCGATGGCGACAAGGTGATCCACGAGGAGCGCTTGCTGGGTGGCTTGAAAGCACGGATCCGCGACGTACGGCAGGGGCCGGATGGCTTCTTGTATGTGCTGACGGATGCGGACGATGGTGTGTTGTATCGCGTCGGTCTGAACCAGGACTGAAGGTCCAACAGGTCTGTAGAAGCCCCGCTTGCCGGTGACAGCGCCTTTAAGAGCGCTGTCGCTGGCAAGCTGGGCCGGACTGAAGCGGTTTACAAGCCCAGTTCGGAGAGCCCCGGATGATCATCCGGACGCCGACCGAGCGGCCAGTGGAACTTGCGCTCGCTTTCCTTGATCGGCAGATCGTTGATGCAGGCATAACGGTTGGCCATGAGGCCGTTCTCGTCGAATTCCCAGTTCTCGTTGCCATAGGAACGGAACCAGTTGCCCGAATCGTCGTGCCACTCGTAGGCATAACGTACCGCGATGCGGTTATCGGTAAACGCCCACAGTTCCTTGATCAATCGATAGTCCAACTCCTTGGCCCATTTACGCGTCAGGAAACCCTTGGCGTCTTCGCGGCTGTGAGCGAATTCGGTGCGGTTACGCCATTGGGTGTCGAGGGTGTAGGCCAGGGAGACGCGCTGCGGGTCACGGGAATTCCAGCCGTCTTCGGCCAAACGCACTTTTTCGATAGCCGACGCGCGGGTGAACGGCGGCAGCGGAGGGCGTGTTTCTGCGGTAGATGACATTGGCATTTCCTCAACACATTAAGGTTTAGTTGGAAAGTGCGCGTACCTGCGCGTTCAAAGTCCCAATAACGTTCGCGCCATGCATTGCGCAGTATCGGCAGCGGTGGAATCGCCCATCACCAGGGCAACGGTGATGGCGCCGTCGATCAGGATCAGCAGTTGCGCGGCCTGCCGTTCGGGGTCGGAAGTGCCATGCGCTTGGCACAGTTCAAGGGCGTACTCGAACAGTTTCTGTTTATGGGCCTTGGCCAGCAGGCGCACCGGGTCCTGCGGGTCGCCGGTTTCGCCACTGGTATTGATAAAGGCGCAGCCGCGGAAATCCGCAGTGCCGAACCAGGCCTTGAGCGCACTGAACAGCGCAAGCAGCCGCTCGCCAGTGCCTTCGTTGCGTTCCACTTCATCGCGCAGCCACTGCATCCAGCGCGCATCGCGACGTTGCAGGGCGGCAATCACCAATTCGTCTTTATTGGCGAAGTAGCGATAAATGCTTTTTCTCGAGACGCCGGCGGTTTTTACCAAAAAGTCCATGCCGGTGGCGGCGATGCCATGGCGATAGATCAGTTTTTCGGTGACATCGAGGATGATATCGCGGGTTTCATTGCTGGTCGTTAGGTGCATGTGATTGACAGTAGAACGATCGTTCTTCTTGGTCAATTAAATTTTTTCCATGCGGCATAGCGAGACCTGAGCACCCCCATGGTGTAAGCTCGGGGACTCTTCGGATTCGACCCATTGCGAGCCTTATGCCGTCGTTCTTCAAACGCTCCCTGTTGCCCAAATTGCGCGGTTTCCCTCTTACTCCCGACGCCATCGACGTGCTGTCCGGCGCAGATGCTTATCGCCGTTGTCTGCTGGAGCAAATCGCCCAGGCCACCCGGCGCATCTACATCGTCGCGCTGTATCTGCAGCAGGACGAAGCGGGGCAGGAGATCTACGAGGCCCTGCACGCGGCCAAGGCTGCGCGGCCGGAGTTGGACATCGTGGTGGTGGTCGACTGGCTGCGCGCCCAGCGTGGTTTGATCGGCGCGGGCAAGCAGCCCGGCAATAGTGCCTGGTACCAGGCCATGACCCAAAGCCACGGCAGCGAAGTACCGGTGTATGGCGTGCCGGTGCAAACCCGCGAACTGTTCGGCGTGCTGCACCTCAAGGGGTTCGTGATCGACGACAGCGTGCTGTACAGCGGTGCGAGCCTGAACAACGTGTACCTGCACAAGTTCGACAAGTATCGCTTCGACCGCTACCACTTGATCCACAGCAAGCCCTTGGCGGATTCGATGCAACACTTGGTGGAGCACGGGCTTATTGCCTCCAAGGCGGTCAATCGCCTGGACCTGCCCAACCCACCCACCACGCGCAGTTTGCGCAATGACATCGGCGACTTGCGCAGCCGCCTCAAACACGCGGCTTATGACACCACGGCGGGGCAGTTGCCCAACGGCCATCTGTCGGTCAGCCCATTGCTCGGCGTTGGCAAGAACAACCCGCTGAACCGAGTCGTGCTCGAATTGATCGCCAGCGCCCAGCATCAACTGACTATCTGCACGCCGTATTTCAACCTGCCATTGCCAGTGACCCGTGAAATCAACCGTGCCCTGGCGCGTGGAGTGAAGATCGACATCATCGTCGGTGACAAGACCGCCAACGACTTCTACATCCCGCCGAGCGAGCCATTCAAGGTCATCGCGGCGCTGCCCTACCTGTACGAAATCAGCCTGCGACGCTTCGCCAAGCGACATCAGCCGATGATCGACAGCGGCCAGTTGAACCTGCACCTGTGGCGCGACGGCGACAACACGTACCACCTCAAGGGCATGTGGGTCGACCTGCGCTACACCTTGCTGACCGGCAATAACCTCAACCCGCGGGCGTTCCGCCTCGACCTGGAGAACGCCTTGTTGATCGACGATCCCCAGGGCCAGTGGTTGGAGCCGCGACGTGTCGAGCTGACGCAGATTTTCCAGCACACCACACGCATCGAGCGTTACCTGGATCTGCAGACGCTGCCGGACTATCCCGAGGCGGTCGGCAAGTTCCTGCGTCGGGTCAGCCGTGTGCGGATCGAGCGGTTGCTGTACCGGATCCTGTAGAAACCGCAGGCAAAAAAAAGACCCAGCCCCTTCAACCGGGCTGGGTCTTTTTTTTTGCCTATGGTTTAGTTCAGGCCCAGCTTGCCACGCAGGGTCGACAGGTCTTCAGCCAGGGTATTGACCGGACCCACCAGGGCCTTGCGGTCGTTTTCCTTGACCTTGTCGTAGGTCTCGAAGCCGCCATCCTTGGTCTTGTACTTGGCCAAAACCTTGTCCACGGTGGCGAAGTTCTTGTCGACCTTGGCCAGGAAGGCCTTGTCCTGCTTCTCGATCTGGCCACGGAACAGATCGACGATTTTCTTCGCGCCGTCGATGTTGCCCTGGAAGTCATACAGGTCCGTGTGGCTGTAGCGGTCTTCTTCGCCGGAGATCTTGGTGGCGGCGACTTCCTCCAGCAGCGCGGCGGCACCGCCCACGACTTTCTCGGGTGGGAAGGTCAGCCCGTCGACGCGGGTCTTGAGGTCGTTGACGTCGGTGTTGAGCTTGGCGGTCAGGGTTTCCAGGCCCTTGGTGCTGTTCTGCGAGAACAGCGCGTATTCGATGCGGTGGAAACCGGTGAAGTCCTCGGCGGTCACGCCTTTTTCATGGTCGTCGACACGCGAGTCGATGGACGCATCGAGGTCGCTGAACAGCTCGGCGATCGGCTCGATGGACTCATAGTGCACACGGGTCGGCGCATAGAGCTTCTTGGCAGTGGCCAGGTCACCCTTGTTGATGGCGTCGGTGAACGCCTGGGTCTGGGTAACCAGTTCGCCGATTTCTTCGGTGACGTAGATCTTGTAGTCCGAGACCGGGCCTACCAGGTCCAGCGGCGCGGTAGCGGCGAATGCTGCAAGCGGCGAAAGGGTCATTAACAACGACAACGCAATAGTCGACTTCTTCATGGGACGGTATCCGCTCTGAGTGTTTTTTAGGTATGGGCAGTGGTTTGAGGATGCGTTGCAGCCAGCAGCGTGCGCCCAATGAAATCCTTGGGCCCGGTGACCCCCGGCAAGGTGAAGAAATACCCGCCGCCGACCGGCTTGAGGTACTCCTCCAGAGGCTCGCCGTTGAGCCGGGTTTGCACACTGATAAAGCCTTTCTCCAGGTCAGCCTGGTAGCAGATGAACAACAGCCCCATGTCCAGCTGACCGTTTTTGTTGACGCCGTTGGAGTAGTTGAACGGCCGGCGCAGGATCAGGTTGGCCTGGGTCTGCGGGGTGCGAGGGTTGGCCAGGCGGATGTGGGCATCGAGCTTGGTCAACTTGCCTTCCGGGTCCTTGCTGTAGTCGGGGACCTGGGTTTCTTTCTGGCCATCCATGGGCGCGCCCGTGGTCTTGACGCGGCCGATGATGCTTTCTTGCTCTTGCAGTGGCGTACGGTCCCAGCGCTCGACGAAGTTGCGGATGATGCGCACGGCCTGGTAGCTGCCGTTGGCCGCCCAGGCCGGTTCGTCGCTGCCAGGCTGTACCCACACAATCTGGTTCATGGCGGTCTCGTCGTTGGAGTTCGGGTTCGCCGAGCCGTCACGGAAACCCAGGAAGTTGCGCGCGCTCTGGGCTGGCTCGCCAGGTTTGGCAGGCGCCTGGGGCGGCACGCTGCCTTCCTGCTTCCAGCGCACCAGCAACAGGTCGGGCAGGTTCTTCACGATGTCGCGCAGGGCGTGAATATTGGTGTCCGGGGTGTTGGAGCTGAATTGCAGGCTCAGGTCGCCGTGGCACTGCGCCGGTTCCAGCGCATCGTTGGGGAAACCGACCATGCGGCTCAGGCGCTTGGGTTTGGCTGCTGCGAGACCGAAACGCTCATCGAACAGCGATTCGCCGACGGACACCGTGATGGTCAGGTTGTCTGGCGTCACCACCGGGCCGAGGATCCCGGAGTCGGTGGGCGGCAGTTTCGGGTCCACTTGCGGCACGGTGCCGCCAGCCATCAGGAAGCTGATGCGCTCGTTGAGCGTGCGGAACAGCCGCTCCAGGTCCTCACGGTCACTGGCCAGTACGTCGAACGCCACGAGCATGCCGCACGCCGGGCGTGGGGTGACGATGCCGCTCTGGTGCTTGCCGAAGAAGTCATGGTGGTCCTGGGTCTTGTCGCTGCGTGGTGCGGTGGTGACTTGCTCGGCGGCGGCCGCCATGGCCGGGCAGGTCAGTGTGCTGCCGGCAATTGCCGCGCCGGTGGCGGCCATGCCCAGCAGGACACGGCGGCGTTGGAGGTCAAATTGTGCTGAATCGCTCATGTGTGCGGTCGTCTTCACTGCAGGCCGGAAAGGCCAAGGGCGGGGTCGATTCCATCGAGTGCAGCGGCCAGAGCCTTGGCCTTGTCGGCGATCTGCTTGCGCTGATCGGCGGTCACGCTGTCATAGGTGGCGTAGCCCTTGTCGACCTTGAAGCCCTGGAGTTCGGCATCAAAGGCGGCGAGGGCGCTGTCGACCTTGGGTAGCAGGTCGGCGGCGGATTTGGTCAGCAACGGGCGCATCAACTCCACGACCTTGTGGGCGGCCTCCAGGTTGGCGGCGAACCCATTCAGGTCGACGTGGCTGTAGCGTTCTTCTTCACCGCTGATGGCGCGCACATCGGACAGGCTGTTGAGGTTGCGCACCACGATGCTCACCAGTTGCTCCGGTGGCAGGGACTGGGCCAGCAGCTGTTGCTTGAGCGTCGTGACGTCGCTCACCAGGCGCTGTGCAACCGGAGCCAGGCCGTCGAGGCTGCGCTGTTGGAACAGGCTGTATTCCAGGCGATGGAAGCCGCTGAAGGCCGGGTCCTGTTCGCGCTTTTCAAAGTAATCGGCGCGGGCGTTGATGGCATTGTCCAGCTCAGCCAAGCGTTGCGAGGCCGGGGCCAGTCGCTGGTAAGCCTCGCGGGCGGGAACGTAAAGCGCTTGCGCCTGGGCCAGGTCGCCGCTGTCGATGGCCTGCTGCAAGGCGGTGGCGGCTTTGACCAACGCGCTGCCCTGGCTGCTCAAGTACACGCGAAACTCCGACAACGGGCCAATAAACGCCACCATCGACGGTTTGGCCTTGGCCTGCGCGTCGGACTCGGCGGTGGGCGTTACGTGCAAGGTGCCACGTGGGTTGCTCAGCAGGCCGCAGGTGATCGCGTAGTCGCCGGGCAGCAGGTTGGCGTTGATCACCTGGCTCAGGCCGGGAGCGATGTTTTCACGCTCTTCGACCACGAGCACGCCATCGAGGATTTCCCATTCCACCGCACGATCAGAGCGGTTGATGATGCGGAAGCTGGCGCGGCCGGCCGGCACCGTCAGCTCATTCGGCTCGCAGGCGTGGCCATGAATGGTCACGGCGATCTCGTTGTGGTTGGTCTGGCGCTTGCTGGCCGCCAGTTGCGAGGCGTAATAGAACAGGCCACCGGCGGCGATCATCACGACCACCGAGCCCGCCACTGCCCAGCGCAGGGCGCGGGGTGGCGAAGCCGGTTGAGGAGTTGGGTTGGACAAGGGACGGTCCTTACTGGCTGGAAACGGAAGAAGACGAGGCGACCGGCTTGGACGGCGCGGCCGGCAGGAAGAACATCACCAGGGCCACCACCAGGTAAATCAGGTAGGCGCCGAGGGTGCTGACGGTCGGGGCCTCCTGATAGCCGAACATGCCGGCGAGTACTGAGCCCAGCGGGCTGTCCATGGGCAAGGCGGCGCTGAAATCGAACAGCACGGTTTGCAGGTGATTCCACACGCCCGCCTCGTGCAGGGCCTGCACGGAATTGGCGAGGATGCCGGCGGCCACCACGAGGATAAACAGGCCGGTCCAGCGGAAAAACGCACCGAGGTTCAGGCGCATGCTGCCGGTGTAAATCAGGAAGCCGACGATGATTGCCAGGATCAAGCCGAGCAGGGCACCTATCGGTGCGCCCGGGCCCTCACTCTGCTGGAACACCGCCAGCAGGAAAAACACGGTTTCAAGGCCTTCACGGGCCACGGCGAAAAACACCATGAGGATCAGCGCGGTGACTTGGTGTCTGGAGCCGGCCAACGCGTGATCAAGGGATTCGTGCAGGGAATGCTTGATCGACCGCGCCACTTTGCGCATCCAGAACACCATGGAACTGAGGATGCCCACGGCGACCAAGCCGACAATGCCTTCGAACAGCTCCTGCTGTTTTTGCGGGAATTCGGCGCTGACCAATTCCAGGCCACCACCGACCAGCAGGGCCAGCGCAGCGGCGAGGAACACCCCGATCCACACGGCAGGCATCCACTGCCCACGGCCGGTCTGTTGCAGGTAACTGGCGATAATGCCAACGATCAATGCGGCTTCAATGCCTTCGCGCAGCATGATGAGAAAAGGAACGAGCATTCGGCACCGCATCCAAACTAGATAGGAACCTAAGTTGTAACATAATGATACTCATTACTAAACAAGCAATCTTGACGTTTGCTGAACCCTGGCTGAACGGTGGTGGCAAATCGCGTCGCCCCTTATGATGCGTGCCATTCTCTGCACCCTTGGGCACCGATTCACCATGTCGGAAAAAGACACCATTTCCATTCACCTCGTACGCGAAGCCTTATTGCAAAGCTGCGCGCCGGGGGCCGCAAGCGACGAAGTGCTGCAGCGCGCCGGGGTTGACCCGCACCTGCTGGCCGAGCCCACCGCGCGTGTCTCGGCCACTGCCTACGCACGCTTGTGGCGCCTGTTGGCACGGCGCATGGATGATGAGTTCTTTGGCATGGACCCGCGCAAGCTCAAATCTGGCAGCCTGGCCTTCCTGTGCCGCACCGCGATGGCGCAACCGACACTCGTCACCAGCCTGGAAAGCGGCCTGGGGTTCCTGTCACTGATGCTGGAGCGACTGCCCGCGCAACTGGTGCGCCAACAGAGCCTGGCGGAGATCGTGTTGCTTGAGCCCGAGTCTGAGCCCAACCGAGCGTTCACGTACTTTACCTACTGGATGATCGTGCACGGCGTCGCCTGTTGGCTGGCAGGGCGACGCATCCCGATCCTGGCGATTGAACTGCGTTGTCCAAAACCGGCCTTCTGCGACGACTACCAGGTGATGTTCTCTGACAACCTGCGTTTTGATCGGCCGCGTACCCGCATGATCTTCTCCGCCGACTGCTTGGACCTGCCGATCAAGCGCAGCACTGAAGAACTCAAGCGTTTCCTGGCCCACGCGCCCGCCAATATCCTGGTCAAATACCGCGACCCCGACAGCCTCGCTACCCGCATCAAGCACGACCTGCGCCAGATGCCTCCCGATACCTGGCCGGAAACCGACGGCCTCGCCGCCAGCCTGTGCATCTCCGCCTCCACCCTGCGCCGCCGCCTGGCGGAAGAAGGGCAGACCTACCAGGGCCTCAAGGACAGCGTGCGTAAAGAACTGGCGATTGTCTGGCTCGCCGAGCCGCAGATCAGCTTTGCCGAGATAGCCGAGCGATTGGGCTTTGCCGATACCAGTTCGTTTTATAAGGCGTTTCGTAAATGGGTCGGGTCGAATCCCGGGCAGTACCGTAGTTTGATTTTGAACGAGACAAATCGGTTGTAATGGCGTGAGTGGGCTGGATTAGGAAATAACTTACCGAGTGCTTCTCGCGTACTACAGAACAGTCCTTCATGTTTTTGGGAAGTTTGCGGCTTACCCACAGTGATAATTCGTGCATAGTCAGTGGCACGGTTCCTAATACTTCTATTGAACAGTTCGATTCATGTGCAGTGTATCTGCGTCGGCAGCGCGGCACGGCTAAGTCGAGGGCGGCTTATGGAGAAATAACAAAACGATAGGTAAATAGTCGCAAAAAAATCTTGAAGGTTCGACATTTAAGGTGAAGATCATGAAAAGTCTTTTTGCACTGCCTTTTTTAGTGTTGACGTTGCTGTCTGCGTCCGTGTCCGCGGTGTGCTTGAATATCACGGATAGCTACAGTGGGATAATCCAACCTGACTCCGAGGCCATAGCGCTCGGTCCATTTACTATCGCAGGGACTAACGGCTGCTCTAATGCAAACATTGATGCGATGGTGTCTGCTGCAGGAAGCGGTAGAGCACCCCATATCTACATTCAACAGCAGGTCGGTGGCGCTTGGAAAACAGTCGCTCACAATCCTTTGTCAGCCTATGCCTCATGGCTTGGCCCCTTGGGTACCTACCGAGTGATGCTGGACAACCGCGAACCGGTCTCCAAGTCCTATTGGGGGACGGTCAGGTTTGGTCGGTGATGCGCTGATAGACCAGGGTGTCAAAAGGCGGGTTGGCACCCTGTATGACATGGCCAGGTTCAGGCACGCTCCTCTATCGAGAGATCACTTCGGGAAGAGTTGACAAAATACGCGAGTGCATTTATTGCGTGATTGGCAGCGATCATGCCCTGGACATATTCTGGGATACCTTGTGAACGCTTCACGTCGGGACGACTTTCAAGAAACGAAAGGTAGTCTTCCAGTGTTTCGTTAAATAAAGCGATTGCATTGTATTTGACGTCGGTTTCGGCTTGCTGGCCGTTGGCATCAAAAGCGCCAAGGCCAGAGATGAACACATGAAACGCCTCGCCATCAATGACGTTATCCTCATACAGCCGCCTGCCGACTTTCTTTAGTTCGTTGGTGGTAATGGATGTCATGTCGTAGTCTTTCAAGAAGGCTTTCAGATCATCGATTGACTCTTGTTTGCGAAGCTTCAACGTGTCCGCAGCGTTTGCCTCCTCTGTTATCGTGAATTTATTGACCACCTGTTCCGGGTTTTTTATCTGGAACGGGTTAGACGCCTTGGTATGCCTCATTTGTTCTGCAGTCAATAAAACGGCCATGATCGGATACTCCGTTAGTCGAAACGTACACTTTTATATCGGCCCCTGTCATATCCACTTTAAAAAAGCCTCGTGACCGAATGACCACGGCGCAAAAGCGGGCGCACATACTGGCCACGTCAAAGGCAGCACACCCCCATCGAGCACTACCTGCGCCAGATGCCCGCTGAGGCCTGGCCGGAAACCGACGGCCTCGCCGCCAGCCTGTGCATCTCCGCCTCCACCCTGCGCCGCCGCCTGGCGGAAGAAGGGCAGACCTACCAGGGCCTCAAGGACAGCGTGCGTAAAGAACTGGCGATTGTCTGGCTCGCCGAGCCGCAGATCAGCTTTGCCGAGATAGCCGAGCGATTGGGCTTTGCCGATACCAGTTCGTTTTATAAGGCGTTTCGTAAATGGGTCGGGTCGAATCCTGGGCAGTACCGTGGTTTGATTTTGAGTGATGCTAATTAGCGGAAGAGAGAGTGTTTAGTCAAAGCGGCTAACTTTTTTATAGCGGTAATGATAGATTGCAAGTGAGGTTAATGCTGTAAAAAACGTTGCTAGGGCGGCCGTTGTGAAGGGGGCATGCCGGCCATAGGTTGTTATGAGTAGCGTCCCTATAGCAGGGCCTATTACAACGCAGAGCATTTGAGCGCTTCTAAAAGACGTTGACATTCGCCCAATGGTTTCAGAAGGGCAGAGTTGCTGGAGGAGTATGTTTGACGAGATAATCAACAGCTCGTAGCCAAAGCCATTGATAAACCATACGGTTGGATAAAGTAACTTTTTGTTAGGTATATCAAGAGGCACTAGCAGTGCAGTCATTATCAATGCCAAGCAGAAAACAACGAGGCCGTATGACCGAAGCAAAACGTCCTCAAGGTTTTTGAGTTTTAACTTCACCAGCAAGGCAGCGCACACCGCCCCTGCGGCCGTCGCTGAAACGATCTGTGAAAACACGATGGGAGGGTAACCTTCATGTGCCAGAAAAGCAGCCAGGTGGGGATCATAGATGCCTAACGCCAACGAAGTGAGCAAGGAATATAGAAAACCAACGCGTAATTGGAAAGGCAACGATTTAAATATTGAGAACCCCTTCAGTAGGTCACGATATAACGGCAGGATTTTTGATGACGCAGGTGCAGGTTTGGCGTCTATTTTCGCACAAAGGGAAAGCAGGAACGGCAGGGTTAGAAGTACAGCTGTGGCGGAAAAAAAGAAGCCGTCTTTAGTGGGCAATACCATAGTCAGCAGGCCAGCCAGTAAAGGCACAGTGATTTTTGAAGTTTGGTCAAGTAGGCTGGTGTAGCTAAAAAATGACTTGTGTTCTTCCCGGTTGACTAATGTTCGTATCGCTATAGTAATTGAGGGGAAATAAATCAAATTCGACATCCCTTTCAGAATCACTAAGACTAAAAACATTTCAAAACTTGGGGAGTAGGCGAGCGCAGCGGTGGAAGCTATGCGAAGCGAAACGCCAAATATTAACGTTTTCCTAACGTCCAGCCGATCAATCAACGTTCCAACTATCGGCCCCAGAAGTAACATAGGTGCACCCAGACAGAAAGCGAGTAATGCTACTGAGGGTGGGGAAATGCTCCACAGGTATGCAGGCACCGTAAATATCAGAAAAATATCCAGCCATAGCGCCAGGCTAGATAACGCTTGGACGACGACAAGTTCACGTGAGGCTCTCAATGTCTTAACCCGACTTTTAATGAGATTATATGATGAGTTCCTCAATGTTGTCGCCTTAGCAAAATGCCCAGGCGCAAGAAACGGTAAAATTGTCGAGTATTGCTGTCAATGGAAAAGCTTGAGGTGTTGTGCTTTTCGATTTTATATTTTGTGAAAATTGGATTGGGTTTGTAGGAAGTTGTCCGGTGTTTTTTCCTACACTCTTTTATGGGGTTGTATTTGAATGTTTATTACCGGCTCCTGTCTGTCCGCATGTAGCCATGCGTAAGACTTGATTTAATTCTTGTCAATTTGTTTCAGGTTTCGACGAGCCAAAAAAAGCCCCGTGACCGAATGGACCACGGGGCAAAAAATTGGCTGGATGCGACCAACCAAAGGAGCTCTTTACATCACTTGGCGGTAGCGACCACCGTGTCCGGCTGCCAGCCACCCCCCAGTGCCTTGTAGATCGCGACGATGCCGCGATACAGGTCGACTTCGGCCTGGGCCTGGGAGTCTTCGGCGGCCAGGCGCTCACGTTGGGCGTCGAGCAGTACCAGGAAGTCCACAGTGCCTTCGCGGTAGCGGATCGCGGCCAAATCGGCAGCGGCGCGGCTGGATTCGCTTTGGCGGATCAGCGAGACCAAGCGTTGCTGGCGCTTGCCGTAGTCGCTGAAGGCGTTCTCGGACTCTTCCAGGGCCAACAGCACTTGTTGCTCGTAGGTTGCCAACGCGCCATCGGCCTCGGCATCGGCGCCGCGCAAACGGGCGCGCACACTGCCCAGGTCAAATGCTGCCCAAGTGATGCTCGGGCCAAGGGCCCAGGCATTGGCGGCGGACGAGCCGATCTGCGAACCGCGCCCGGCGGTAAAGCCGAGGAAGCCGCTGAGGCTGACCCGTGGGAACAGGTCGGCCTTGGCTACGCCGATGCGTGCAGTGGCGGCGGCCAGTTTGCGTTCGGCGCTGAGGATGTCCGGGCGGCGTTGCAGCAGTTGCCCCGGGTCGCCAATCGGCAACGCCTTGGCAATCGCCGGCAGGTCTTTCGGGCTCAGGTCTACGGTGAGCTTGTCGGGCCGCTGGCCGAGGAGGGTGGCGATGCGATTGCGCTCGCGCACTTGCTCGGCCTGCAATTGCGGCACGCTGGCTTCTACCGCCGCCAGGCGCGCATCGGCACGCTCCACGTCGAGTTGGTCACCCACACCGGCATCCCGCAGGCTGATGGTGATGGAGCGAGATTCCTGCTGGTTCTTCAGGTTGTCCAAGGCAATGCGTTCACGCAGTTGCGCGCCACGCAGTTGACCGTAGGCGTCCACCAGTTCGGCGATCATGGTGACTTGCAGCTGGTACAAGTCCGCCTCGGCGGCCTGCTGGTCGGCGTCGGTGGCTTCCAGGTTGCGCTGGATGCGACCGAACAGGTCCAGTTCCCAGGCCATGTCCAGGCCGAGGTCGTAACGCTCACTGTTGACGCGCTTGGTGGTCTGGCCTGGGATTTGTCCCTTGGCCAGGTCACTGCTGGCGCGGCTGGTGATGGTCGGCATGGCGTCATTGCTGGCGTCATCGCGGATCGCCCGTGCCGCCCGCAGGCGGGCAAAGGCGACGCGCAGATCCCGGTTACCTTGCAGCGACTGGGTCACCAGTTGGTTGAGGGTCGGGTCCTCGAACTGCTGCCACCAGATGCCTTCGAACTTGGCATGGTCATACTGCTTGGCATTGGCAGCGGCCGTGATATTGGCCGCCTCCGGCGTCTGGGTTTTATAGTCCGGGCCTACGGCACAGGCGCTTAGCGCCAGTACCAGCAAGCTCGGCAGAAAGACTTTCACACTCATTGCTGTGTCTCCAGCTTCAAGGCCTTGGCCGCTTTGCGCGCGTCCTGGCGCTCCACATAGCGACGGATCAGTACGTAGAACACTGGCGTCAGCAACAGACCGAAGAAGGTCACACCGATCATCCCGGAGAACACCGCCACGCCCATGGCATGACGCATCTCGGCACCGGCGCCGCTGGACAACACCAGAGGCACCACACCCATGATGAAGGCGAACGAGGTCATCAGGATCGGCCGCAGACGCAGACGGCAGGCTTCCAGTACCGCAGCGAGCGGGTCGAGGCCTTCTGCCTGTTTATCCTTGGCGAACTCGACGATCAGAATCGCGTTCTTGCACGCCAGGCCCACCAATACGATCAAGCCGATCTGGGTGAAGATGTTGTTGTCGCCGCCCGAGATAATCACCCCGGTAATGGCCGACAGCAGGGTCATCGGCACGATCAGGATCACCGCCAATGGCAGGCTCCAGCTTTCGTATTGGGCGGCCAGTACCAGGAACGCCAGCAGTACGCAGAGCGGGAATACGAACAGCGCGGTGTTGCCCGAGAGGATTTGCTGATACGTCAGGTCGGTCCACTCGTAGGTCATGCCGTTGGGCAGTTCTTCTTTCAGCAGTTTCTCGATCGCCGCTTCAGCCTGGCCCGAGCTGTAGCCCGGTGCCGCGTTGCCGTTGATTTCGGCGGTGATGAAGCCGTTGTAGTGCATCACGCGGTCCGGGCCCGAGGTGTCGCTGACCTTGATGAAGGTCGCCAGGGGGATCATCTCGCCTTTGTTGTTGCGCACTTTGAGCTGGCCGATCTGGTCTTCATCCAGGCGGAACTGCTGCTCCGCCTGCACGTTGACCTGGTAGGTCCGGCCGAAGCGGTTGAAGTCGTTGGCATACAGCGAGCCCAGGTAGATCTGCAGGGTGTCGAAGATGTCGCTGATCGCCACGCCATGGGTCTTGGCCTTTTCACGATCGATGGCGGCATCGACCTGGGGCACGTTGACCGTGTAGCTGGTGAACAGGCCGAACAACTCCGGCGTGGTACGGCTCTTGGTGATGATGTTCTGCACTTCTTTGTACAGCTCGTCGTAACCCAGGTTGCCACGGTCTTCGATTTGCAGGCGGAAACCACCGATCGTACCCAGCCCCTGCACCGGCGGCGGAGGGAAGATCGCCATGTAGGCTTCCTGGATGTTGCTGTATTTGCCGTTCAAGGCACCGGCAATCGCACCGGCGGACATGCTCGGGTCTTTACGCTCGTCGAACGGCTTCAGGGTCACGAACACGATGCCGCTGTTCGGGCTGTTGGTGAAACCGTTGATCGACAGGCCAGGGAACGCTACGGCGCTTTCCACGCCTGGTTGTTTCAACGCGATGTCGGACATGCGCTTGATCACATCTTCAGTGCGGTCCAGGCTCGCGGCGTCCGGCAACTGGGCGAACGCCACCAGGTATTGCTTGTCCTGGGCCGGTACGAAACCGGTCGGCGTGTGGGCAAAGCCCAGCCAGGTCAGGACCATCAGGCCGGCATACAGGAACAGCGCGATGCCACTGCCACGGATCACGCGGCGTACGGTGCCGACGTAGCCATGGCTGGCCTTGTCGAAAAAGCGGTTGAACGGTCTGAACAACCAGCCACCCAGCAACTTATCGAGGAATTTGGAGAACCCATCCTTCGGCGCGTTGTGGCCTTTGAGCAAGACTGCAGCCAGGGCAGGGGACAATGTCAGCGAGTTGAAGGCCGAAATCACCGTCGAGATCGCAATGGTCAAGGCGAACTGCTTGTAGAACTGCCCGGTCAAGCCGCTGATGAACGCCGCTGGCACGAACACCGCACACAGCACCAACGCCGTGGCGATGATCGGGCCGGTCACTTCGCTCATGGCTTTTTCAGTGGCCGGGAACGGTTCCAGGCCCAGTTCGATGTTCCGTTCGACGTTCTCCACCACCACGATGGCGTCGTCCACCACGATACCGATGGCCAATACCAATCCGAACAAGGACAGCGCGTTGAGCGAGAAGCCGAACAGGTGCATCACCGCAAACGTACCGATCAACGATACCGGCACCGCCACCAATGGAATGATCGAGGCGCGCCAGGTTTGCAGGAACAGGATCACCACCAGGACAACCAGGATCAGTGCTTCGAACAGCGTGTGCACCACCGCTTCGATGGAGCCGCGCACGAAGATGGTCGGGTCATAGACGATGCTGTAGTCCATGCCCTGGGGGAAGCTCTTTTTCAGCTCTTCCATCTTGCCGCGCACTTCGTTGGAGATCTCGATGGCGTTGGAGCCAGGGCGCTGGAAGATCGGAATCGCCACGGCCGGCTGGTTGTTGAGCAACGAACGCAGGGCGTACTGGCTGGAGCCAAGCTCCACCCGTGCGATGTCTCGCAGGCGGGTGATTTCACCATTGTCGCCGGAGCGAATGATGATGTTCTCGAACTCTTCCTCGGTTACCAGGCGACCCTGGGTGTTCACTGACAACTGGAACGCGGTGGCCGTCGGTGCAGGTTGGGCGCCCAGGGTACCGGCGGCGACTTGACGGTTCTGCTCACGGATCGCCGTCACGACATCAGTGGCGGTCAGATTGCGTGAAGCGGTCTTGTTCGGGTCCAGCCACACTCGCAGCGAGTAGTCGCCCATGCCGAACAGCTGTACGTCACCCACACCGCCCAGGCGCGCCAACTCATCCTTCACATTGAGCAGGGCGTAGTTGGACAGGTACAGCATGTCGTAGCGCTGATCCGGGGAGGTCAAGTGCACCACCATGGTCAGGTCGGGGGAGGCCTTGTCCACGGTGATACCGATGCGTGTCACTTCCTCAGGCAGCTTCGGCTGAGTACGGGTCACGCGGTTTTGCACCTGCACCTGCGCATTGTCCAGGTCGGTGCCCAGGGCGAAGGTGATGGTCAAGGTCAGCTTGCCGTCGGCGGTCGACTGCGAGGACATGTACAGCATGTTCTCGACGCCGGTGATGGCTTGCTCCAGCGGAGCGGCCACGGTTTCACCGATGACTTTGGGGTTGGCGCCCGGGAAGTTCGCGCGCACCACCACGGTCGGCGGCACCACTTCCGGGTATTCGCTGATCGGTAGTTGGAACAGCGAGATCGCACCGGCAATCAGGATCAGCAGCGAGAGCACCGCTGCGAAGATCGGCCGTGAAATGAAGAACTTGGAAAAATTCATCTTGAGTCGTATCCCTTAACCGCGTGGAGTCGCAGCGCTGGCAAGTTTGGGCGCGGCTTTATCCGGCGCCACTTGTTCCAGATTGCTGGCTTCAAGCGCTTGTCGTTGTTGGGCCAAGGCGGCGAGGGTTTCCTTGCTGGCCATCGGAATGGTTTCCGGGGCGACCGGCGAGCCAGGGCGCACGCGCTGCAGGCCCTTGACGATAATGGTGTCGTCCTTGTTCAGGCCGCTGCGCACGATGCGCAAACCTTCGATCTTCGGACCCAGCTCCACCGCGCGATAGGCCGGCTTGTCACCGTCCATCACCAGTACGAATTTCTTGCCCAGGTCGGTGCCGACGGCTTCATCGTTGATCAACACGGCGGAGTAGGTGCCGCTGCCCACCAGCTTCAGGCGTGCGTACAGGCCAGGGGTGTATTCGCCCTTGCTGTTATCGAACACGGCGCGACCACGGATGGTGCCGGTGGCGGGGTTGACCTGGTTGTCGACGAAGTTCATCTGGCCCAGGTGCGGGTTGCCGGTCTCGTTGGACAGGCCCAGGTAGACCGGGGTCGTCGCACCGCGACGGCCTTGGCGAGCCAGTTCGGTGTACTTGAGGAACACGCGTTCATCGGCGTCGAAGTAGGCGTAGACCTTGTCGGTGGAGACCACGCTGGTCAGCGCGGTGACGTCGGCGGTCACCAGGTTGCCGGCGGTGATTTCGGCACGGCTGACGCGGCCGCTGATTGGCGAGGTCACGCGGGTGAAGCTCAGGTTCAGCTTGGCCAGGTCCAACTGCGCCTGGATCCCGGCGACGGCGGCGCGGGCTTCCTGGGCAGAGGTGGTGCGCGAGTCTGCCAATTCGGCGGAGATCGCGTTGCTCTGGCGCAGGCGCTCGCCACGTTGCGCTTCGTTATCGCTGCGAGTGGCGGCGGCTTTGGTCTGGGCAAGCTGGGCCTCAAGGCGGCGCACTTCGGCCTGGAACGGACGCGGGTCGATCTGGAACAGCAGGTCGCCTTTTTTCACCAGGGCGCCTTCGGTGAACGCTACCTGATCGATCTGGCCGGACACGCGCGGACGGATCTGCACGGTTTCCGGGGCTTCCAGGCGACCGGTGAATTCATCCCACTCGTTGACCGGTTGTTCCAGCACCTTGGCCACGCTGACTTTGGCAGCTGGCATGGCGGCCGCTTGTTCCGGGGTCTTGCCGCACGCGCTCATCACCACCACGGCCAAAATCGCCAGGGGGAAGCGCAAATGTTTGAGTGACTGTTCCATGAGGTGCATCCGCCAATGTATTTGAGATGGGCGGATCATGCGCGGCGATGTGCTATGTCACGAATCGAATGAAGCAAAGGTAACTATCATTCGGAATGATATAAGCGAGCGATTAGCCCTCTAGCATGGGGGTTTCGTTAGGGGGCTATCAATGGGCTTAATGGCAAAGGACTGTTGCTGAGCGTGCAAGGAACCTGCGTCGCCTCATGAAGGTCTCGAAACCTACCCTTGGTTATCGGGTCGGCGGGTAGCTCGTACGCCGTGCCGATGCCACCAGGACTGGCCCACCGGCATCGGACTTGAAATGGACTCCCAAGGCGATTCCTTGCACATCGTCGGCCGCTGCTGTCGCAACTCAAAGTGACCTGCGCTGTAATTGGGACAGCGCCTGCGAAGAGGGTCGACGTGTTCTTTGGCGGTTTGTTGCAACTGTCGCAGTTGCAAATGGGTGATCACGCCGCCGTTGCCGTGACCTGCCGCCCTGGAATCGCCGCAATCAGTTCCCGCGTGTAGTCACTCGCCGGCTGATTGAATATCCGCTCCACCGAACCCTGTTCAATCACCCGGCCATTGCGCAGCACCAGCACGGCATGGGCGAAGTTGGCCACCACCGACAGGTCGTGGGACACCATCACATAGGCGATGCCCATCTCCCGTTGCAGCTCTTGGAGCAGATCAAGAATGTGCGCCTGCACCGAGACATCCAAGGCGCTGACGGGCTCATCCAGCAGCAACAGGTCAGGTTTCAACGCCAGGGCCCTGGCGATGGCGACGCGTTGGCACTGGCCGCCAGACAGTTCACGCGGCAGGCGGTCCAGGTAACTCACCGGCAGGTGCACACGGCTGATCAACTCCCGCGCCGCCTGTTCCAGGGCCGGCCCCTTGAGCAAACCGAACGACACCAGTGGCTCGACAATGCTGTCGAACACCGTGAAGCGTGGGTCGAGCGCGGCAAACGGGTTTTGTTGCACCAGTTGCAGGCGCTGGCGCAGCGGACGGAATTCGCGCCAGCTCAGGTCGGTGACGTCCTGCTGTTCGAACCAGACCCGACCCCGTGTGGGTTTTTCCAGGCCGAGTGCAATGCGCAACGCGGTGCTCTTGCCCGAGCCGGACTCGCCCACAATCGCGAGTGTCTGGCCGGGATAAACCTGCAGGTTGAGGTCCTCAAGGGCCACGAACGTCGAGTCCTCCCCCTTGACCTTGGGCAGCACGAACGTCTTGCCCACATTGTGCAGGCTCAGTATCGGTTCCTGCGCCGGGTCAATGCGCACCAACGGCTCGCGACGCTTGGCGAAGGCCGGAGCGGCGGCAATCAGCGCGCGGGTGTAGTCATGCTTTGGCGCGCCGAGGATCTGGCCTGGCGGCCCTTGCTCGACGAGTTCGCCTTGCTGCATCACCAGGATCCGGTCGGCGCGGTCGGCAGCCACGCCCAGGTCGTGGGTGATGATCAACAGCGATATCCCACGCTCACTGACCAGGCGTTGCAGGTGGTCGAGGATCTTGCGCTGTACCGTAACGTCGAGGGCACTGGTAGGCTCGTCGGCGATAATCAGGCGCGGGTTGCCCGCCAACGCGATGGCGATCAGCACGCGCTGGCGCATGCCGCCGGAGAGTTCATGGGGATACTGGCGGGCGCGCAGCACGGGTTTGTCGATGCCCACCTGTTGCAGCAATTCGACAATGTCGGCATCCACCGCAGGGTAGCGTTTGCCCTTGGCCAATATCAGCGCCTCGGCGATTTGCTGGCCGATGCGCAGGGTCGGGTTGAGGCTGACCATCGGGTCCTGGGGCACCAGGCCGACGGTACGACCACGCAGGGTGCGCTTCTGGCGCTCGTTGGCGTGCGTCAGGTCGTTGCCGTCCACCCACAGTTGCCCCGCGCTGATCTGCGCGGTGTCCGGCAGCAGGCCGAGGATGGCATTGGCCAGGGTCGACTTGCCGGAGCCGGACTCGCCGACGATCGCCACCGTCTCGCCCTGGGCGATGGCGAACGACAGCGTGCGTACCGCGTGATTGACGTGCCCGCCGGAACCGTAGGTGACACTGAGTTGGCGAACGTCCACTAAAGCGCTCATCGCTGGATCTCCTCGAAAGTGCGGGCGATATGGTTGAGGCTGAACACCACGGCGACCAGGAACAGACCGGGCAACAGTGACACCCACGGGGCTGTGATCAGGAAGTGCCGACCGTTGGCAATCAAGGTGCCCCATTCGGCTGCCGGTGGCGCGGCACCGAAACCGAGAAAACTCAAGCCGGCCGTGGCCAGGATGGCCGCGCCAAAGTCCAGGGTCGCCAGCACGGCCACCGGCCCCCAGGCATTGGGCAGGATATGCCGCAGCAAGGTGCGCCCCCAGCTTGCGCCGCCCAATCGCGCGGCCTCGACGTAGGGCAGGGTCTTGACCCGCAGCACTTCGGCGCGGGTGGTACGAGCAAACCCCGGGATGATGCCGATGCCCACGGCGATGGCCACCGGCACAGTGCCGAAGCCGATTGCCGTGACGATGGCCAGCGCCAGCAACAGGCCGGGCAGGGCGAGCAGCACGTCGACGAAGCGCATGATCACTGCATCGATGCGGCCACCGGCAAAGCCCGAGAGGATGCCCAGGCCCAGGCCGCCCAACAGCGCGATACCGACAGCCAGGACTGCCGCGAGCACCGACAGGCTGGAGCCAAATACCACCCGAGTGTATAGGTCGCGGCCCAGCTCATCGGTGCCGAACCAGTGGCTCAGGTTGGGGGCGCGCAGCTTGTCGATGGGAGACGTGGCATAGGGGTCGAAGCTGCTCAACCAGTGCGGGGCCACGGCCGCCACCAGCGCAAACAGCACCACCAGCAGGGCCAGGCTGAACCCCGGTCGACGCAGCAGTGGCAACACCACTGCCGTCGCACGTTGCAGGCGGCTGCGGCGCTGCCATAGGGCAGGACTTGCCGGGCGGGCGTTGCGCCCCAGGTTCTGCTCAAGGATGGTCATGATCTAGGACACCTTTGGCGTGTGAGAGATACGCGGGTCGAGCCACGGATAGAGCAGGTCGACCAGCAGGTTCACCAGTACGAATGCCGCCGCCGACACCGCGACGATTGCCAGCACCACCGGAATGTCCTGGCGCAACACCGCTTCCTGGGCGAGGCGACCGATGCCGGAGCGGGCAAAGATCGTCTCCACCAACACCGCGCCGGACACCGTATTGCCGACCTGCAAACCGATCAGGGTAAGGACCGGCAGCGCAGCATTCTTGAAACCATGGCGCGCCTGCACCTGGCGCCGGCTGAGGCCCTTGGCGTAGGCAGTGGCGATATAGGACTCTTTCCAGACCCCCTGGAAACTGCGTTGCAGCACCTGGGCGTACACCGCCGCGCTGGGAATCGCCAGGGTGATAGCCGGCAGCACAAGGCTCTCAACGCCCCGGCTGCCGGTGGCGGGAAACCAGCCGAGACCGAAGGCAAAGACCTGGATCAGCAGCAACCCCATCCAGAACACCGGCACCGAGAACCCCAGCGATGGCAGGCGCGCCAAGGTTTTTTTCAGCGGTTGCCAACGGATGTAGGCGGTCAGGTAGGCCAGGCCGATCCCGCCCAGCAGTGACAGCACAATGGCCAGGCCGGCCAGGGACAAGGTCTGCGGCAGCCGTTCGGCAAGCAGCTCGGCCACCGGGCGATTGAGCGAGAGTGACTGGCCGAAGTCACCACGCAGCGCCCCTAGCAGCAGGTCGACATACTGTTCGAACAGGCCCTTGTCCAGGCCGTAGTAAGCCCGCGCCTTGGCCAAGTCCTCTACCGACAGCGAGTCGGCCTCCATGCCCGACGCGCTGAGCATGATCGACAAGGTGTCACCCGGCAGCAGATACAGGATGAAGTACGTGATGCTATAGGCCCCCCACAGCACCAGCAGGGCCTGGCCAACGCGGCCAATCAGATAGCGGCTCATGGTGTGCCGATCTCGATGTCGCCCAGCAGCGCGAAGCCCTCGGCGGTCCAGCGGAAGTTCTTCACCTTGGGCGAGGTCGCGGCTTGCCACACGCGCTCATACACCGGGAAAGCCGAGCTTTCGTCGATCAGCAGGTCCTGCAGGTCACCATAGGCCGCCGCGCGCTGTTGCCCTTGGGTCGCGGTGATGCCGGCATCGAACAAGCCCTTGGCTTTTTCCAGCACCGCCGGCTCATAGGTGTTGGTGGCGACCGTGGAGCTGTTGGCACTGCGCGGATCGAGGATGGTTTGCAGGATGATCGGGTCGGCGCGAGTCATGTAGTTGATGGTCAGGTCATAGTTGCCCGCAGCGTTGTTAGCGACCCATTCGGCGCGAGTGACCACGCTGAGCTTCAACTCGATGCCGACCTTGCGCAGTTGGTCCTGGATCAGCACGTCGCCGGCGGTTTCGGCCGGGGTGATGTTGTAGCTCAGTGTCAGGCGCTTGCCGTTTTTCTGTCGGTAACCGTCCGCGCCCTTGGCCCAACCGGCTTGATCCAACAATTGCTCGGCACCGGCCGGGTCATGGGCGAGCTTGTCGCCCTGGCTTTTGAAATACGGGGTGGTCACATCGAAGATGCCGTCTACCACCGGGAACTCGGCGTTGTAGACGGTGCTGGCGTAGCTCTTGCGGTCGAGGGCCTTTTGCACCGCTTGGCGCACGTGCTGGTCCGCCAGGATGCGCTCGCCACGGGTGTTGGGGTACAGATTGAGCGCAGGCCCCGGCAGCGAACGGCTCTGGATGGTCGCGCCCTTGGACTGGAACAGCTTCAGGTCGACTTCCGAGAACGGGTTGCGTGGCCACAGGATGTCGGCCTTGCCTTGCAGGAACAGGCCATTGCGCACGCTCTCTTCGGGGATGTAGCTGATGTCCACCGCGTCCAGGTGCGCTTCGCCCTGATTCTTCATATTGGCCGAGGCCCACGCGTAACCCTTGCGCTTGGTCAGGTGGGCGCCGACTTCCGGCGTGTAGCTGGCCAGCACGAAAGGCCCGGTGCCGATTATCTTGCCCAATGAGCGCTCTTTCACGGTCAGTGCGTAGGAGGCGGGCGCCAGGATCGCCAGGTTAGTGGTCGAGGTGGCTTGCAGGAAACCCGCGTTGGGCTTGGACAGCACCAGCTTGACGGTGTAGTCGTCCACCACCTCGGCATGGTCGAAGCCCGCCAGGTAGGTGGCGCCGAAGGTGGCCGGCAGCTGCGTAGCCAGGGCCTTGTCGCTGTCGAATGCGGTTTTTACCGACTTGGCATCGAAGCGCTCGCCATTGCTGAAGGTGACGTCATCGCGCAGGTGGAAGGTGTAGGTCAGCGCGTCGTCACTCACTTCCCAGCTTTTGGCCAGCCAGGGAATGATCTTGCCGGTGTCCGGGTCCTGGTCGGTCAGGGATTCGGCGACGTTGCGCAGCAGTACCCGGTGCTCCAGCCAATAGACCTGGAACGGGTCGACGCTGACCAGGGTGGTGTTGTCGCCAAAGAACGCGATGTTCAGGGTCTTGCCAGCCTGGGTGTCATTCCCGGGCGAGCAAGCGGCGAGGCTGAGCGCCAAGACGCAAGGGGCCAGCAGACGGCTCATCAAGTTGGAGGTATTCAATGGGGTGCCCTCATGTGGCGTTTCGGGTGCATGCAAGGTGTGGATCAGAAGTCGTAGGCCAGCTTGGTGTACCAATAGCCACCGCCTGGATAGAACGGCGGGTTGCCGTACGCCGCGAGGCCGAGGTTGCTGTACACCGCATGTTTGTCGGGGCGTACGTCGAAGATGTTGGTGCCGCCGATGCTGACGGTGACGCTGTCGACGAAGGTGTAGCTAATGTCCAGGTCGGTGATCCATTTGGCGCCGAAGCTACGATCGCCCGTCGGGTTGACGGCCAGGGTCTTCACCGCGCCGTAGCGGGCGGTTTGCAGGTTCACGGCCAAGTCCTGGACCTTCCAGTTGGCGCCCAGGATCCACTTGGTCTTGGGTGACGCGTCGGTCAGGTCGCCTTCGCGGTCGCGGCCTACCAGGGTCACGCCCGAACCCGCCAGCGCCCCCGGCGTGTCGCGTGTGCCTTCGATAGTGGTTTTGTTCCAGTTGAAGCCCAGGCTCCAGCGCACATCACCCCAGGCGTCCAGCGGCGTGGTGTGGTCGGCGACCACGTCGAGGCCCTTGGTGCGCGTGTCGAAGGCGTTGGTGTAGTAGTTGACCCAGGTGCCGGTGGGCACGCCCTGGGCGGCAAGAATGGCGTTGATCACACCGTTGCCACGGTCGTAGAGGTTGCTGGTCAGGGCGATGCGGTCGTCGATGTCGATCAGGTAGGCATCGGCGGTGATGCTGGTGCGTGGCGCTGGCTGCCAGGTGAGGCCCAGCCCCAGGTTGCGGGATTTCTCCGGCTTGAGGTCGTCGCCACCGAGGGCCTTGGCCAGGTTGCTGCCGGACGGCGTCAAGCGTGTAACCGCCGGCACCACGTTGCCATTCACATCGGTCGCCACCCGGTTGTCGGCCACGGTGTAGCCGATCTGGGTCAGGGAGGGCGCCCGGAACCCGGTGCCCACCGTGCCACGCACCGCCACGGTGTCGGTCAATTCGTAGCGCGAGTTCACTTTCAGGCCGAAGGTATTGCCCGAGTCATCGTCGTAATGCTCGACCCGGCCGGCCACGTCGAGAAACCATCGCTCGGTCAGGTCGAAGCCCAGGTCCAGGTAGCCGGCGTAGTTGTTGCGGATCAGGCTCACTTCATCTTCCGGGCGAATCGTCACGGCGGCCTGCGCGCCGGAAGCGGCGGGGTAGGTGCCGGTGATGTACGCCTCAGGGTCGCCCGCGAACGTGCTGAAATGCTCCCAGCGATGCTCCAGGCCCGCCGATACCTGCACCGGCGGTGTCAGGTTGAACAGGCTGTCGTAGCGGCGGGTGAAGTCCAGGTTATTGACCCACTGCTCAAAGCGAAAGGTCGCCAGGTTGTCGAATTTGGTCGGTGATGCGGTGCCCAGCGACGGGTTGATATTCAGGTCGCTGGAGTGGTGCACGTTGTTGCGGCCGTAGGTGGTGCTCAGGTCCCAGTTCCAGTCCGCCAGCAGGCCCTTGCCGCCAAACAGGAACTGGTAGTCGCGGTCCTTGATGTTGTTGAGCGGGAAGTACCCGTCGGGGAACACCTCGGGCACCGCTGCCGTGCCGGTGGGTAAGCGAAAGTAGTTGGCGGCCTCGGCATCACGCTCGCCGTAGGTAGAGAACGAGTACAGCGTCAGGTCTTCCAGGGGCAATTCGGCGTTGTAGGCCAGGTTGAAGGCCTTGAGGTCGGGGTCGCCGTTCTTGATCGCCACCCGGTCCCAGGCCGCTTGCTTGGCCGGGTCGGCGAACGCTCGCACGGTGTTGTCGGCCTTGTCGTTCCACGAGGCACTGCCGCGTTTGCGCGCGTCGGCCGAGAAATGGAAGAAGCCGCCTTGGCCGAGTTCGAAGCCCTGGTCACCCGCCACCTTGATGGTCTCTCCCTGGCCGGAATACAGCTGGCCGTAGCTGGTTTCCAGGTGTCCGCCACTCTTGGTGCTCTTGAGGATGATGTTGATCACACCCGCTACGGCGTCGGAACCGTACTGTGCCGCAGCGCTGTCCTTGAGCACCTCGATATGGTCCACGGCACTGACCGGGATCAGGTCGATATCCACCGCATTCGCGCCGCTGTTGTCGATGGAACCGCGCTGGCCCGTGGCGCCGTTATGCCGACGTTTGCCGTTGACCAGCACCAACGTGTAGGCCGGTCCAAGGCTGCGGTTGCTCAATGGGCGGGTAACCGAGTTGTAGCCGGCGATGTTGGTGCCGAAGTTGAACGAGGGCAGCAACTTGGCAATCGCCTCCGACAACTCGGCGCGGCCGGTCTTGAGCAACTGGTCGCTGTTGATCACATCGATCGGTGCCGGGCTGTCGGCCACGGTGCGCTGCTGGCCACGCAGGCCGGTGGAAATCACGGTGACGGTGTCGAGCTTGGCGTCTTCGGCAGCGGCCTCGGCGAAGGAGGGCGCGGCGGCCAATAGCAGGGAGCTGGTCAGCAGTGACAGGTGAAATTTCTTGATAGGGGCGGGGAATGCGATGTCTGGCATGGAGGCAACCTGGAGGCTAGGGGGTACGTCCTCCGCCAGGCATGGGGTCGGTCTGTGATATGAAGATATCTCTATAAAAAATCGCGGGGAAAGTCTTTTTTGGAATAAGCTAATTATTAGAAATTGTTATTTTGAGGTTTTATAAGATCAGCTTTTTTTATTATGTGGGGGGCGTTCGTGCTGCATGTCCAGCGCGGGTCACTCTATCGGCACCGAGGTGGATACGTATCAAGACGTTTCGCTGCACACGGCGCCGATGCGAGGTCTAGTGCGTATCATTGAGCGGCGTTGTCGCACCATACCTCCAGGGTATCCCTTCAGACCTTATCCATATTGGACGGTCGCCACACCAGGCGTCAGCCTGAGGCCAATAACTATAAAAGAGGCGCAACCATGACCGTGCTATTGAGTGAGCGCAGCCAGATTTTCCAGCGTGCCGATGCCTATGCCGTGTCCGACTACGTCAACCAGCATGTCGGCAGCCATTGCATCCGCCTACCGCCCAAGGGCCGACCGCAGGCGAGCATCAGCCACCGTACCTTTTCCAGCCTGGACCTGTGCCGCATCAGCTATGGCGCGCCGGTGCGGGTCACCTCGGTGGCGCTGGAAACCATCTATCACCTGCAGATTCTGCTGACCGGGCATTGCCGTTCCAACGCCCGTGGCGTGGAGCATGTGTTCGGCCCGGGCGAGATCCTGCTGATCAACCCGGATGACCCGGTGGACCTGACTTATTCCGCCGACTGCGAAAAATTCATCATCAAACTGCCGGTGCGCCTCCTGGAAAATGCGTGCCTGGAGCAGCAGTGGGCCCTGCCGCAGCCCGGCATCCGCTTTGCAACCGGCCGTCACGCGCTCAGCGAAATGGGTGGGTTCGCACAGTTGCTGGGGCTGATCTGCCATGAGGCGGAAAACGCCGCCGAGCCGCATATGCAGGGCCTGTACGAGCGCATCGTGGCGAACAAACTGCTGGCATTGCTGGGCAGCAATGTGCGGCGCGTGGTGGCCCAGCCGGCCCAGGGTGGCGGCTTCGAGGCTGTGCGCGAGTTCGTCGAGCAGCACCTCACCGACGACATCAGCCTCGAACAACTGATGGCAGTGGCCAAGGTCAGCGAGCGCTCGTTGTACAGCCTGTTCGAACGCCAGGTGGGCTTGTCACCCCGCGACTACGTAAGGCGGCGCAAGCTTGAGCGGGTGCACGCACGCCTGCAACTGGGCACCGCGCGCAGCGTCACCGAGGTGGCGCTGGACCATGGCTTCATGCACTTGGGACGCTTCTCCGAGGCCTATCGCCAGCGCTTTGGCGAGTTGCCTTCGCAGACCTGGAAACGCCACCGATAAGCGGCGTGCGCCCGGCGGATAGTGATTTGCAGAAAAGGGATATTGGCCAGTAGGACGGCCACGTACGGTGAGGGCGCCTGATACAAGAACAACGGAGGGCCTGCCCCATGACCAGTACACTCGACCGACTCGCCCGGCAACTGCGCGAGTCCGTTCAGGAAGATCCCGCCACCGGGGTGTTTCGCTGCCGCCGCGACATCTTCACCGACCCCGAGCTGTTCGCCCTGGAGATGAAGCATATCTTCGAAGGCGGCTGGCTCTACCTGGCCCATGAAAGCCAGGTGCCCGAGATCAACGACTACTTCACCACCTGGATCGGCCGCCAGCCCGTGGTCATCACGCGCGACAAGCACGGCAGCCTGCATGGCCTGGTCAACGCGTGCGCCCATCGCGGCGCCATGTTGTGCCGGCGCAAGCAAGGCAACAAGGGGTCGTTCACGTGCCCCTTCCACGGCTGGACCTTCAGCAATGCGGGCAAGCTGCTCAAAGTCAAAGACGCCAAGACCGGTGCCTACCCGGACAGCTTTGACTGCGACGGCTCCCACGACCTCACGCGCCTGGCCCGCTTTGAAAACTACCGGGGTTTCCTGTTCGGCAGCCTCAGCGACAACGTGCCGGAATTGAGCGATTACCTGGGCGAAACCCGCGTGATCATCGACCAGATGGTCGACCAGGCACCGTTGGGCCTGGAGGTGTTGCGCGGCAGTTCGGCCTATGTCTACGACGGTAACTGGAAGCTGCAGATCGAGAACGGCGCCGACGGTTATCACGTCAGCTCGGTGCACTGGAACTACTCGGCAACCATGGGCCGGCGCAACTACGAGGCCGAAGGCACACGCACCGTCGACGCCAACGGCTGGTCGAAAAGCCTGGGCGGCGTCTACGCCTTCGAGCATGGGCATATCCTGCTGTGGACGCGCCTGCTCAACCCGGAGGTGCGCCCCGTGCACGCCCACCGCGAGGCGCTCGCCGAACGCCTGGGCCAGGCGCGTGCCGACTTTATCGTCGACCAGACCCGCAACCTGTGCCTCTACCCGAACGTGTACCTGATGGATCAGTTTTCCACCCAGATCCGTGTGGTGCGGCCCATCGCGGTCGACAAGACCGAAGTGACGATCTACTGCATGGCCCCGATTGGCGAGAGCGCCCAGGAGCGCGCCACGCGTATCCGCCAGTACGAAGATTTCTTCAACGTCAGCGGCATGGGCACCCCGGACGACCTGGAAGAGTTCCGCGCTTGCCAGACCGGCTACCAGGGCGCGAGCACCTTGTGGAACGACCTCAGTCGTGGCGCCAAGCAATGGGTTGAAGGCGCGGATGAAAATGCCAAGGCCATGGGCATGCACCCGCAGCTCAGCGGGGTCAAGACCGAAGACGAGGGGTTGTTCGTACGCCAGCATGCGCATTGGGCCCAAAGCCTGCAGCGCGCAATCGAACGCGAGCAGCAAGGCCTGATCGCCAGCGACCGGGAGGTGTTGTGATGAGCCAGTCCCGTGACCGCCTGCTGGATTTTCTCTACCGCGAAGCGCGCCTGCTGGACGACCGCCAGTGGGATGAGTGGCTGGCGTGCTACTCACCCAAAGTCGAATACTGGATGCCCGCCTGGGACGATCACGACACCCTCACCGAAGACCCGCAACGCGAGATCTCGTTGATCTATTACCCGAGCCGCGACGGCCTCGAAGACCGCATCTTCCGGATCAAGACCGAGCGCTCCAGCGCCAGCACACCGGAGCCGCGCACCGTGCACATGATCAGCAACCTCGAAGTGCTCGCCGACGATGGCGCGCAGGTGGAGCTGCGATTCAACTGGCACACCCTCAGTCACCGCTACAAGACCACGGACAGCTATTTCGGTACCTCGTTCTACCGCCTCGATACGCGCGCCGAACAGCCGCTGATCACGCGCAAGAAGGTGGTGCTGAAAAACGACTACATCCACCAGGTCATCGACATCTACCACATCTGAGGACACTGCCATGACGTACGCCATTGCCCTGAACTTCGAAGATGGGGTCACGCGTTTCATCGATTGCAAGGAGGGCGAGAAGGTACTCGACGCGGCCTTCCGCCAACGCATCAACCTGCCCATGGACTGCTCGGACGGCGTGTGCGGCACCTGCAAATGCCATTGCGAAACCGGCACCTATGACTTGGGCGACGATTACATCGAAGACGCCTTGAGCGCGGATGAGGCGCAGGCACGCCAGGTGCTGACCTGCCAGATGGTGCCGCAGTCCGATTGCGTGATCGCCGTTCCGGTGCCGTCCAGCGCCTGCAAGACCGGCACCACGCATTTTGCCGCGACGCTGACCGGTATCACCCGCCACGCCGATGCCGCACTGGAGGTCAGTTTCGAACTGGATCAGGCGCCGGTGTTCCTGCCCGGCCAGTACGTGAACATTGGCGTGCCCGACAGCGGGCAGACGCGCTCGTATTCGTTCAGCAGCGGCCCGGGTGAGCGGCGCACGAGTTTTCTGATCAAGCACGTGCCGGGCGGGTTGATGAGCGGCTGGCTGCAACGCGCCCAGCCGGGTGACAGCGTGCCGATGACTGGGCCACTGGGCAGTTTCTTCCTGCGTGAAGTGGCGCGGCCACTCTTGCTGTTAGCCGGTGGCACCGGGCTGGCGCCGTTCCTGTCGATGCTTGAAGTGCTCGCACAGCGTCGGGAAACCTGCCCGATCACGCTGATCTACGGCGTCACGCGGGACCAGGACCTGGTGATGGTCGAGGCACTGCAGGCGTTCAGTGCGCGGTTGCCCGGCTTCAACTTCGTGACCTGCGTGGCCGACCCACAGACCGCGCATCCCCGCCAGGGCTATGTCACCCAGCACATGGCCAGCGAGGTGCTCAATGACGGTGATGTCGACGTGTACCTGTGCGGGCCGCCCCCCATGGTCGATGCGGTGCGCCAACACTTCAAGACGCACGGCGTGAGCCCGGCCAGTTTCCATTACGAGAAATTCACCCCCAACGCTATTGCCAGCAGCGATGCCGCCTGAGGACCTGTCCATGACTCAACGTTTCAACAACAAAGTCGCGCTGGTCACCGGCGCCGCCCAGGGCATTGGCCGTCGCGTCGCCGAGCGCTTGCTGGAGGAGGGCGCCTGGCTGGTGGCAGTGGATCGCTCCGAGCTCGTGCATGAGTTGCAGCATGCACGCGCACTGCTGCTGACTGCGGACCTTGAACAGCACGCCGAGTGCGCGCGGGTGATGGCCGCGGCCCAGGCGCAGTTCGGGCGTATCGACATTCTGGTCAACAACGTCGGCGGGACTATATGGGCCAAGCCTTTCGAGCATTACGCCGAACGAGAGATCGAAGCTGAAGTGCGCCGTTCGCTGTTCCCGACGCTGTGGTGCTGCCATTGCGTGCTGCCGTACATGCTGGCACAGGGCAGCGGCGCCATCGTCAATGTGTCGTCCGTCGCCACCCGTGGAGTCAACCGCGTGCCCTACGGTGCGGCCAAGGGCGGTGTGAATGCACTCACTGCCTGCTTGGCCCTGGAAACCGCCGGCAGCGGCATTCGCGTCAACGCCACCGCGCCTGGTGGCACAGAGGCACCACCACGGCGCATCCCGCGCAACAGCCAGCCGCAGAGCGAGCAGGAGCGCGTGTGGTACCAGCAGATTGTCGACCAGACCCTCGACAGTAGCCCGATGAAGCGTTACGGCAGCATCGACGAACAGGCCGGCGCGATCCTGTTCCTGGCGTCCGACGAAGCTTCCTATATTACCGGCGTGACCTTGCCGGTGGGCGGTGGCGACCTCGGCTGAAGCGCGTTCTACCTGCAGACACTGACTCACAACAACAATAAAGAGAGCACTGCCATGCGTACCCATGATGTCCATTCGATTATTGATAACGCTCCGTTCAACCGCTTCCACTGGTTGATCGTGAGCCTGTGTGCGGTGCTGTTGATCTTTGACGGCTATGACTTGTTCATCTATGGCGTGGTCCTGCCGTCGATCATGCGCGAGTGGGGGCTCACGCCCTTGCAGGCTGGCGCCCTGGGCAGCTACGCGTTGTTCGGCATGATGTTCGGTGCACTGATTTTCGGCACCCTGGCGGACCGTTTCGGCCGCAAGAAAGGCATTGTGTTCTGCTTCGCGCTGTTCAGCGTCGCCACCGTGATCAATGGCTTCGCCAGCAGCCCCACCGAGTTCGGCATCTGCCGGTTCATCGCCGGGCTAGGCTGCGGCGGGCTGATGCCCAACGCCGCCGCGCTGATCAATGAATACGCACCGAAAAAAGTCCGCAGCACCCTGATGGCGTTCATGTTCAGCGGTTACTCCCTGGGCGGCATGCTGGCCGCCAGCGTAGGGATTTTCATGCTGCCGCACTTCGGCTGGTCGTCGATGTTCTTTGTCGCGGTGATCCCGCTGCTGCTGTTGCCGCTGATTGTGTACTGGCTGCCGGAATCCATTGGCTTCCTGATCCGCCAGGGCCGCACGGAACAGGCCCGCGCTCTGCTCGCTCGCCTGTCGCCGGGCACCCTGATCAACGCCGAAGATGAGTTGGTCGTCACCGACATCAAGGGCAAAGGCGCCTCGGTGGTGGAGCTGTTTCGCCATGGCCTGGCGGTGCGCACGGCAATGATCTGGACAGCGTTTTTCTGCTGCCTGCTGATGGTCTACGCACTGAGTTCTTGGCTGCCCAAGCTGATGGCCGGCGCCGGTTACAGCCTGGGGTCGAGCCTGTCGTTCCTGGTGGCCTTGAACTTGGGGGGCATGGCGGGCGCCCTCATAGGCGGCCGCCTGGGCGACCGCATGAACCTGGTGACCGTGACGATCGCGTTCTTTATTGCCGGGGTTATCTCGATCAGCCTGCTGGGCATCAACAGCCCGATGCCGGTGTTGTACCTGCTGATCTTTGTTGCAGGGGCGACCACCATCGGTACGCAGATCCTGTTGTATGCGGGGGCGGCGCAACTGTATGGCTTGTCGATACGCGCCACGGGCCTGGGCTGGGCCTCCGGCATCGGCCGCAACGGTGCGATCGTCGGACCGCTGCTGGGCGGTGCGCTGATGGCGATCGAGCTGCCGCTGCAACTGAACTTCATGGCCTTTGCCATTCCTGGTGCCATCGCGGCACTGGCGATGACGGTGTTCGCCCTGAATGAGCGCCGCAACCGCGTGGCCTTTCCGACCGCACAGGCGCTGTGACCTGCACCCACCGTCGATAACAATAACTAAGAGCAACGACATGCACACACAACGTATCTGGCTTGCCCTGCTGGGCATGCCCCTTGCGGCGACGGCTGGCGAGGGTGGTTTCTTCAAGGATTCCACGGCCACCTTGCAAGCCCGCAACTATTACTTCAGTCGCGATTTCTCCGACATCGTCGGGGCCAACAAACAATCCCGGGCAGAGGAGTGGGGCCAGGGTTTCATCCTCACCTACAAGTCCGGTTATACCCCAGGCCCGGTAGGCTTCGGCCTGGATGCACTGGGCACCCTGGGCCTCAAGCTCGACAGCAGCCCCGATCGCGTCAATACCGGCTTGCTGCCGGTGAAGGACGACGGGCGCGCCGCCGACGACTACAGCCGGCTGGGCCTGACCTTCAAGGCGCGCCTGTCCAAGACCGAGCTGAAGGTCGGCGAACTGCAGCCCAACCTGCCGGTGCTTGCCTTCAGCGACATTCGCCTGCTGCCGCCGAGCTACCAGGGGCTGAGCATCAGTTCCAGCGAGATCAGCGGCCTCACACTGCAGGCCGGGCATTTGACCAGCACCCGCCTGCGTAACGAGGCCGGGGACGAAAAGATGATCGCCATGCTCGGTCATGTGCCGCAACGCACGGCCGACAGTGAAGCCTTCAACTACCTGGGCGGCGACTACGCCTTCAACAGTAACCGCACCAGCGTCAGCCTCTGGCACGGCCAACTGAAGGACATCTACGCCCAGGACTTTGTCGGCTTCAAGCACAGCCAGCCGATCGGATCGTGGGTGCTGGGGGCCAACCTGGGTTACTACGATGCGCGGCAGGACGGTGACCAATTGCTTGGCAAGCTCGACAACCAGGCGTTTTTCTCGCTGCTGTCGGCCAAGCGAGGCGGCCATACTTTTTACCTCGGTTATCAGGCGATGTATGGCGACAGTGCCTTCCCGCGTGTGTTTGCCAACATCACCCCGCTGGGTAACGAGGTGCCCACCTACGAGTTTGCCTACACCGACGAGCGTTCGTGGCAAGTGCGCTACGACTATGATTTTGTCGCGCTGGGCCTGCCGGGGCTGACCACCACCGTGCGCTACATCACTGGCGACAATGTGAACACGGGGGCTGGCTACGAGGGTAAGGACCGCGAGCGTGACCTCGACATCGGTTACGCGGTGCAAAGCGGCGTGCTCAGCGGCCTGGGGATTCGGATTCGCAATGTGATGGCGCGTTCCAACTACCGCAGCGACATCGACGAGAACAGGCTGATCCTTAGCTACACCTGGAAGCTGCTTTAAACCCCGCCCTGGCAGGTGCCCATCACCGTGTATTCCACGGTGTGGCTTGTGCCCTGGCTGTCGAGATAAACCAGGGTGGCGGGCTCCACCTGGCAACTGCCGGGCACCGCAGTGATGGAAACGATGTGCTGGATATCCAGCGGCTGGCTGTCATTGCTGCCGGCGGCGAAAGCCCCGGTGGCGGTGAACAGCAGGATAAGGCTGAGAAATCGAATATTCATGCTGGGGTCCTCTGTCAGTAGGCTCCAGTGTAGTGGCTGCAGCGCCGCGTTAAAGACAGGAACCGGTAAATGACCCGTACGCATTATGTAGCAATAAAGGCCCGCCGCTGATGGACCTGTTCAACGGCATGCGGGTATTTGCCCAAGTGGTCGACAGCGGCAGTTTTGCTGCAGCGGCAGAGGTGTTGAACCTCTCCGGAGCGCAAGTCTCACGACTGGTCGCCGACCTCGAACACCATCTGCAGGCGCGCCTGCTGCAGCGCACCACCCGGCGCCTGAGCCTCACCGAGTCCGGCGAACGCTTCCTGCTGCGCTGCCGTGGCATCCTCGACGACGTCAGGGACGCCAGCGCCGAAGCCAGCGGCGCCCACCTCAACCCCCGCGGGCACCTGCGCGTGCACTGCATGAGCGGCCTGGGCGTACTCATCACCCCCTTGATCGCACGGTACAGCGAACTCCACCCCGACGTATCCCTGGAACTGACCCTTTCCCAACACACCCCCGACCCCCTCGAAGAAGGGCACGACGTCGTCATCTCCATCGCCCACGCACTCCCGGATTCCGCCCTGGTCAGCCAGACCATCGGCCAACTGTTCAGTGTGCCCTGCGCAGCCCCCGGCTACTTGGCCAAGCACGGCGTACCGGAACATCCCCGCCAACTGCTGGAGCATCGACGCCTGCACCTGCAGGACTTCCAGGAGGATGAATGGCTGTTCCAGGACGAGGCGGGCGCCATCAGCATTCCGCCCGGCACCACCTTCAGGACCAACGTTGCCGATGCGATGGTCAAGGCTACGCAAGAGGGGATGGGGGTCAGCCTGCTACCGTTTTTCAGCGCGTACCCGGCGCTGAAGGACGGCTCGCTGGTGCGGCTGCTACCGGAGTATCGGCTGCGTGAGCGGACGATTTTCGCGGTGTACCCGTCGCGGCGGTTTTTGGATGCGAAGGTGCGTACTTGGGTGGTTTTTTTGCAGGAGAGGTTGCCGGTGGTGTTGGGTGGGTGTATTGGGGTAGATAACTAGGAGGGGTGGGCTGGTTTAATTGGCTCCTATCGGCCAATAGTTGACGTTCAAAGCAGGGTAGAGAAATCCGTTCCCTTTCTTCCTTTGGTCTCGTTTCCTGTCATCAGACTTCAGGTTGCTCACCGAGCACTTCGATAGAATCAGGCAATACTAAAATCCAATTCGGCATAGTCCCCAACCCCTCTCCGCCCTAGCATGGCCTCACCTTATATCTTCAGGAGTGCGTCCCATGAGTGCAGAAAAAACCATTTTTATCACCGGCGTGAGTAGCGGCTTTGGCCAGGCCCTGGCTAAGGAAGCTCTCGCCCAAGGCCATCGAGTGATCGGCACTGTCCGCAGCGAATCATCTTTGGCAATCTTCCAGGCGCTCTCGCCTGGTCGGGCCCATTGTGTGGTGCTGGACGTTACCCACTTTAATGCCATTGACGCAGTGGTCGCCGCTGTTGAGGATCAGTTTGGCCCTGTGGATGTGCTGGTTAACAACGCGGGGTATGGCCACGAGGGGATTTTCGAGGAGTCGTCGTTGGCGGAAATGCGCCGCCAGTTCGACGTCAATGTATTCGGCGCGGTGGCGATGACCAAGGCATTCGTGCCGTATTTTCGCCAGCGGCGGGCGGGGCATATCCTTAATATCACGTCCATGGGCGGGTATATCACCATGCCGGGCATTGCTTATTACTGCGGCAGCAAATTTGCGCTGGAGGGCATCTCTGACACGTTGAGCAAGGAGCTTGCACCCTTCAATATTTTTGTCACGGCTGTGGCGCCGGGGTCGTTCCGAACGGACTGGGCAGGTCGTTCGATGCAGCGTACGCCGCGCAGCATCAGTGACTACGATGCGACTTTCGACCCGGTACGAAAAGCCCGTGAGGAAAAAAGCGGCCAACAACTGGGCGATCCACAAAAAGCTGCACGCGCGATGCTGACGATTATCGCGAGCCCCAACCCACCGGCTCACCTGCTGTTGGGCAGCGATGCCCTGGCTCTGGTGCGTGACAAGCTGCACCGGACGGCGGAGAGTATTGAGCAATGGGAGACGCTTAGCTGTTCTACGGACGGCTGAGCATGAAAGGGGAGGACGTATAGTTGATGCAGAAACCCGAGAACCCGAGCACAGCGCGTATCGTGCAGTTGATGAGCCAGCTTGCACCGTTGGAGGGTTACAACCTGAGCCCGCTGGATGATGTGCGTTTTCTGCGTTCCAACCGGCCGCTGACGCGCACGCCGGTTTTGTATGAGCCGGGAATTGTCATTCTCTGTCAGGGGCAGAAACGCGGTTATCTGGGTGATGAAATTTACGTCTATGACGCCCAGCATTATCTGGTGGTGTCGGTGCCAGTGCCTTTTACAATGGAGACCGATGCTAGCGAGGCGGAGCCAATGCTGGCGATTTACCTGCGTCTGGATTTCGCCCTGGCCGGCGAGCTAATTGAGCAGGTAGATAAGGTATGGAACATAAGAGTGGCTCAGCCTATGGGCATGTACGCCTCGCCCATGGATGAACCGCTACGCCAGTCCACCCTGCATTTTCTGGAAGTCATGGGCGACCGCACCGACGCGCAAATCCTTGGCCCGGCGATGTTGCGCGAACTCTACTACCGCATCCTCACCGGCGAACAAGGCAACACCCTACGCGCGGCCATCGCCCAGCGGGGTCAATTCGGCAAGGTGACGCGTGCCATTTACAAAATCCACCGCTGTTACCACGAGCATCTGGATGTAGAAGCCCTGGCCCAGGAAGCGCAGATGAGTGTGCCTAACTTTCATCTACATTTTCGTAAGGTGACGGATTCCTCGCCTATGCAGTACCTCAAGTCGACGCGGTTGCATCAAGCGCGATTACTGATGCTGCGTAATGACCTGACAGCGGCCAAATCGGCATTTCTGGTGGGATATGAAAGTGCTTCGCAATTTAGCCGCGACTTCAAGCGCCTCTTCGGCCGCACACCGATAGCGGAGGTGGCATGGATGAAACAGACTTATGCGTTGCCGGCACCGACAACCCCGTCGCCATTCGTGTCATCACACTGAGCCTTAATCAATCCTGTCTTGCCCGGCGCCAGTAGGCTTGTAAACGCCGTGCTGTTTCAGTCTGCGGAGAAAGGGGAGGAATTTATTTACCCTGCTCTAACGTCTGCTAAGGGTCGTTTTCTGCCCCTAGGGACAGACAGAAAACGGCCCATTGCTGACTGTCGTAACAGTTGCCTGCCTAGCGTGGATATCTTTGCCAGCGCTATTGTGCGCACCATTTACCCACAAAAAAATGGAGCCCAATGATGAGGGCAAAACGCTATCGAGTTCGCTTAATGTTCGAATGGGGCGGAGGCTGCCTTTGGTGTGGAAACACTATTGCCCGGGAGAAATTTTCTGTAGGGCCTATTGAAGAGAGACTACCACTCAGTAACGAAGTACAGGCAATGCTTAAAGAGCTTTCACAGTGGCATGACACCTCGCTGAACTGGGACTATCCACCTGATCCCGGCCCTTGGAGTGCAGACGATTACGCAAGATTTGACGAGGCCGCCGCTAAATTACTGAAATCCGTCCAACAGGAACTGGGTGAAGAATTCGAGGTGGTGTACGAAAAACTTTAGCTTATCGGTGTGAGCCTTCGACCTGATTCTGATAACGAAAGGATGCAGCTATAGATCGGTAGCTCACCTTTGCAACAGGCCGCCACAACCCAAAGCAGACATATTAGCTTCTTGATCAGTAGGTAGCCCCCGCCAGTCCTAAAATCGAGACGGCGGTTCATTTCCAGCTTTGATCTGTGAAAAGACATGGTCTGGATCTGCCTGGCACCAATATCTGAACAGAAGGCGAGGTTCGGTATCCCCAAAATACTGACTCAGGAAGCTCTCGGCGGGGATTAACAATTTAGTTTCTGGCCATTGCTGAGCTAAAACACCTATGTGTTTGCCAGACGAACAAATAATCCACGTCGCCTTGCCTCCACTGATGCCAGGCAGGTAACCCATACCTTGGATCGTTTCGAACAAAGCGCGCAGTGTTACTGCTGGATCAAGCCTGATTGATGTCCTACGACTTTCCAGATCATCCCCTGCATGCACGCCATCCCGATCAATTTGAATGACCAACATGAATGTTCCTTTTCAGTGTTGTGTGATTACTAGAATGCCAGCGTAGGAATGCCAGCAGCTATCTGTCTACAGTCCGCTTTGGTCCGGTTGCTGCCTTTCGCGACGGGCAGCAATCGACCCAAAGCCGACATAACTCCGTGCATTATCGTTTTTCCACAACAACCACATAATCGGAGAAGTCGACATCACCCACCCCGTCGCTACATTCCAACGTCATCGTGCCATCGGTCCCGTGGACGTGAATTCCAGCATTGCCAACCCATGCATTCATGCCAAAAGCGCTCTTCCAGACGTTCCAGATTTTTAGAACGTTTCCACCTTTAGAAAACACTTCTATCTCCAAAGCATCGGGACTGGTATCAGACCACAAAACTATTTCGGGACAGCCGTTGCCAGAGCCTTCGACGACAATTTGCCCGCCCTTTATCTTTAATGCCAATCCTTGCACTCGACCGTTCGTAGCGCCCAATCGACGAACTGAAAAGACGGTTCTGGGCTCTGTGATCTTGATCTCAATGATCGCAACGACAGTTTTTCCATTGAAACTTATGGGCTTCCCTTTGGTGCGCATAAATGTCGAGGAGAGCGTTTTTTCCATTTTTAGATCCCCGGAATCTCTCAGGTGCCTTGCCTCAGTTTGGCCTAGGGAGGTTAGCATCTCTATACCTTAGGGGATTATGAATGGCTGCTTCTGGCCGATTGCTGCCCTTACGATAGGCAACAATCAGCTACCTGCCGCCAAGCGCCAAATGCGCCCGACTCGGGTACAGCAACGCCAAAGGGCGAGGGGCTGGCCTATGCGGCCTCAGAATCTCTACCAGGCTGAGACTGTCCAAATGCTCGGCCACGGTGATCCCAGCGTTACTCTCAAACGCCCGATCCTGGCCCTTTATCGAGAAATGCCAGGGCAAGGTCCTGTTGCTCTGACCGGATAAGAAGTTGACGCCGCAATGGGAGGCCAGGTCGTCGAGTGTCTGTGGTTCGCCATGCCGTACAGGTACTCGAACGCTGCACACGTCACCACGGTGGCCATCGCGATAGGGCGTGCGATCGATGTTGAATCCGGTAGCTCGCCAATACGCAACGTAAAGTCGATACCTTCACCGACAAACTCGACAGCCCGGTCGGTCACGCCAAGAATCATGTTGATGCCCGGATAGGCGGCGGTGAGTGCGACCTTTTAGAGCTGCATGACGGCCAGCGCCCTGCGCAGGGGCTCGTCGGATATCTGGATGGGGCCATGGAAGGGCACATCCATGTCCAACACCAGGTAAACAGACGCTGCGATCAGCAATGACGAGATGATGAACATCCCGATGACCATCGGGTTCCTGGGGGCGCGGTAGCCAAAACTCGCGAAGATCAGCGTCAACCAGGCGGCCAGCATCCCGATCAACGGGCCGGGAATCGCCCCCTCCGACTGCTCGACGATCCTCCAGCGTTGCTCGATGAGCGAACGGTATTGCTGGCGAATATCCTGGAGCATCGTTTCGTGAAAACGATCCGGGGGTTTTATACCGGTCAATGACTTCCCGATGTCGTCCAGGTATTTAGCCGCCTCACTGTTACGGTGCTGCAATGCTTCGTCACCGCGATAGGGGGTCTCGATCGCTCGCTCAAGATAAGTGACCAGGCGGCTCCTTGTGTCTTGTGTTGCTTCTCCGTAGGCACGCAGCGTCCGGTCAAAAATGATCAGGCTGGTTGCGTACCCGTGGAAATTCGCATCAATGGACTCAAAGGTGTTCTTGGCGGAGTTGATCATCAGCCCGAATTCCAGTGACGTCATGACCACAAAAATATTCGCGACCAGACGAATGACCGTGTTGGTCTCGTCATCCCTGTGGTGGGCCGCCAGTTTGGGGTACCACTGCATCATGAGCAGTGATGCAGCAACCAGGCACCCAAAAATGGCCAGTGCGATCCAGAGTGAGTTCATGCGTCAGCGCCCTGATCAAGAGGATTCAAGTCTTGCAGAATAGACTGTCGACGGTACCCTTGTTCTCGATACGTCCGTACAGGTGCGCGTGGCACGCAGTGCAGGCGTGGCGCGGAATGGCTGCGTTCTTGTCCGCAATGGCGAGCTTGTCGGCATGTGCCGTGACGCTGACAGCATCGCCCGAGGGATTTGCCGCCCCCGGGCCTCACATCAGTACTTGATGACGGTGCGGATCGACTTGCCTTCATGCATCAGGTCGAACGCTTCATTGATGCGTTCCAGTGGCATCGTGTGGGTGACAAAGGGCGCCAGCTCGATTTCGCCTGTCATGGCGTGCCGCCAGCGTTGAGGAAGTGGCTAACATGATCGTGTATGTCTGCTCCACGCAGGCATCGGCGACCACCGGCGCTTCGTTAAGAGTCGACGGTGGCGTAGTGGACGATATCGTCTAGCCGGCCTTCAGGGCTGGCGGGATACGTACAGATTCACCCCGATACAGACCAGCAAGGCGAACGCAGACAACAGCATTGCGTTCGCCATCCCTTGCGAGAACGACGCCACGTCATCATGCGCAATCAATATTCCCGAGACGGCAACGCCTAACACGCCGCCCAACTGCCTGGCAGAAGCCATCAACCCCGAGGCGATCCCTGCATCGTGCTGGGATACAGACGACAACATCGAATTGGTAATGGACGGCACCGACATTGCGCTGCCAATGCCGACCAGCATCAGTGCGCCATTGAGCAGCCATGGGGAGGCTTGCGCCGTGATTTGCGACAGTACGAGAAAACCTGCGATCTGAACGCTAAAGCCCGTGGTGATGATGCGTGTGGCGCTGAAGCGTTTGGCGAAGCGTGAGGAGAGCAGGGTTGAAAGGGTCAGCACCGCCGTCAAGGGGATGAATGACACCCCGGTTTTGAACGCGTCGTAGTGCAGGAAGGTTTGAAAGTAGATACTGAACACGAACACTGCGCCATAAAACGTCAAATTGATCGCAGCACCGGCCAGCGCCATGCTGCCGAGCACTTTATTGCGGGCAAGGCGTGTCGGTAGCATGGGATCCTTGACGTGACGTTCGATCACAACGAACGCTGCCGCACAGGCCAGCGCAACAGCCATGGATGTCAGCGTCTCAGCGCTCCAGCCTTGCGCACTCGACTCGGTCAAGCCGTAGGTTAAGGATGCAAGGCACACAGCAATACTGATCTGGCCCGGAATATCGATGTGTTTATCGACCCGAGGGGATGCGGGTGCGTAGCGCAGGATCAGCATGATCGCCAGCAGACCGATTGGAATATTCAGCAGAAAGACACTTCGCCATCCAAAGTACTCGATCATCAAACCACCGATTACCGGCCCGGCAGCCAGCGCTATTCCGCCGCAAGCCCCCCAGAGCGCGACGGCAGATCGACGTCGGTCCGGGTCTTGAAATGACACACGGATCAGCGTCAATGAAGTGGGGATCAGCAACGCGGCTCCGATGCCCTGGATCACCCGCATCGTGATCAGGACACTCATGCTGTTGGCCAAGCCGCAGCCGATGGAGGCTAGGGTAAATATCGCAAAGCCCGCGGCGAAAACGGATTTTGCCCCCCATTTGTCACTCCAGGCTCCCCCCAGGATCAGCAAGGCAGAGAAGGGCAAGGCATAACTGTTAATGACCCACTGAAGGCCGGTGAGGTCGGCGTTAAAGGCGGCTTTCAGGGCTCCCAGCCCGACGTTCACTACGCTGACGTCGAGTTGCACGACAAGAAAGCCCAGGCAGGCAGCGATTAAGATGGCGCGTAACGAAGCAGGAGTTTGAATCATGGCATTTGTGTTTCACAGCCTGTGGCAGGTCAGGGTTGAGGCGATTGACCCAGGCCATGGCATGCCTGGCGTGAACCAGGCACGCACAGTGGCGAGGGCTTACACGAACTGCAATACGTCGTTCACGGCTTTACGCGGTTTTTGTGGCCAGTTGGCCGAGCCCGGGTAGCCAACGGTGATCAACATCACAGGTACTTCTTCCTCCGACAGACCGAACTCCTTGGCCACCGCAGCCTGATCGAACCCGATCATGGGGGTCGATACCAGGCCTTGGCCCTTGGCGGCCAACATCAGGGTCATCGCGGCAAGCGAGCCAGAGCGAATGGCTTCGTCGCGCTGCAATTGAGCGTTTTCCTGGTACATGCCTTGGGCCGCACCCACCCACATGTCGTAGATCGACTGGTCAATGATTCCGGCATCCAGGGTCGGCTTCAATGCGGCAGGCAGGGTGACATGCGGGTTCAGGGTGCCGCAGACAATAAACGTCACGGCGGCGTCCATGATCTTTTGCTGGCCGAATGCCAATGGCAGCAGGCGCGCTTTGGCTTCGGTGCTGCGTACGGCCAGGAACTTCCAGTTTTGCAGGTTGAAAGCGGAAGGGGCGTGGGTGGCCAGGTTGACCAGCTCGGCGACCTGGGCGTCCGTCAAGGAGCGTTCAGTGTCGTAGCTGTTGGCGGAAATGCGGGACTTAATTACTTCGGCGATAACGGACATGGTGATCTCTGTGCGGGCGGGTGATGCGCAGGACACGGTTGTCACTCTTGAGCCTGCGCCCTGTTTCAACTCAGCGGCTGAAGCCGTCGAATGGCGTCATGTAGACGGCGCCGAACGGGTCCAGGCGCTTGCGGATTTCAGCGTCGGGGGTGCCGTACACCACCAGGCTCTTGATGGTGCACAGCTCCAGGAAACGCTGGCCGAAAGGCGCAAACGTGGTGTCGACGTGGCTTACCACGGCATCGACGTTATAACGCTCAAGGATGTGCACGGTGCTGTTGTCTTCGTTGACGCTGTATTCGTAAACCAGTGTGCCCGGCTCAGCCTTGGTGGCCGCAACGATCGTAGCAATCAGTCGTTTGAATTCAGCGAACTCGGCGGGTTTTACCGCAAGTGAGAACAGGCAGGAAATATAGGGATGCATGATAGTGGTCTCCGGCAGAGGGATGACAAAAACCTGCAAGGCAGCATCGGTGGATTAGCCAGAGCATGCGGTGCAGGTCGGGGCGTCAGGATTTCTCGGGGGCTTCCCCGAACAGCTTGCCGGCGCCTGCCCAATCCGATGCGGCTACGTCTTCGAAGATCACGTAGATGTAACTGGCATCGGTACCGGTGTGTTTAACAATGCTTTCGGTGATATCGGCTGCAACAGCCGCTTTCTGCGCGTGTTCTTTACCTTCGAACCAGCTCACACGTACGACGGGCATGATGTATTCCTTCTAGGACATTGATCTGGAAGCGGTGCGCGAAGTGCACCGTTGTCTGACTGGAATCCATCGTACTGTTGAATACTGTGGCGATAAACGGCCTTCAGCTATAATCTGGGTAGACCAAAACTCTACAATGGCAGTGCATCATGGTACCTATCGACTCCTTCCAAGGCGTCATCACCTTCGTCGTGGCGGCGCGTTCATCCAGTTTCACCCAGGCAGCGGAGCGCTTGGGCCTGTCGAAGTCTGCCGTGGGCAAGGCCATCGCGCGGCTGGAAGAGCGGTTGGGCACGCAGTTATTCCATCGCACTACGCGAAGGATTTCCCTGACCGCTGATGGCGAGGCCTACTTCGCAGCGTGCTCCACGGCGCTGGAGGAAATCGGCACCGCAGAAAGCGGGCTGGGGCCAGGTGGTGGTGAACCTTCAGGACGTTTGCGGGTTGATGTTCCGGTGGCCTTCGGACGGCGGGTCGTCGCACCACTGTTGTTTGAGATCGCCAACAAATACCCGGCGCTTCAATTGAGCCTGACGTTTTCCGATCACTTGGTGGACCCGTTTGAAGAGGGTATCGATTTGTTGGTGCGCTTCGGCGAATTGCAGGACACCAGCGGGCTGGTAGCACGGCGATTGACCCGTCAACGCTGGGCAGTTTGTGCGTCACCTGACTACCTTGCGCGCTTCGGCACCCCGCAAACCCTGGAAGAGCTGACCCAGCATCGCTGTATCGTCGGCCATCGGCGCGGCCAGCCGCTTTCATGGCGAGTGATGCAGGCGGGTAAAACCGTGCGTTACGCCCCCCCTTCAACGCATCAGATTGGCGATGGCGAAGCCATGATTCTGGCCGCGGTGGCGGGTACGGGCCTATGCCAAATGCCGCGTAGCCTGTTCCAGGATGATATCGAGGCGGGCAGGCTGGTCGAGGTGTTGCAAGCCTATGAGCCTGAAGCGGTGGACGTGCATGCGGTGTGGCCCAAAGTGTCGCACCTGCGCCCCAAGGTGCGTTATGTGGTCGACGAGTTGGTCAAGTTGTGCGCGCATTGGCAGTGAAGGCTGCACGCGCCGTTAATCGCTGAACAGCTCGAACATCAGTTGCCGGAACCATTTATTGGCGGGGTCCCGGTTGTATTTGCCGTGCCAGAATAAGTTGATGGCAATCTCGGGCAAGGGCAACGGGACCGGCAGGCTGGTAAGCCCAAACGGCTGCGCGCAGCTGTTGGCGAACCGCTCGGGAACGGTCGCGATCAAGTCGGTGTTTTGCAGGATATGCCCGACCGCTACAAAGTGCGGTACTTCCAAGCGAATCTCACGTTGCAGACCCGCACGCTGCATATGCGTGTCGATTTCGCCATGCCCGGTGCTGGCCGCAACGATCCTGACGTGCCCAAACTCACAGAAACGTTCGCGGGTCATGGGCTGTTGGGTCAATGGATGGTCTTTTCTGCACAGGCACACATAGCGATGGTGAAATAAACGCCGCTGGTAAAAGCCCGCTTGCAGGTCTGGCAGCAGCCCCACGGCCAGATCCACCTCGCCACTGGCCAGGCTTTCGGATAGCTGGGCATTGCTTCGCAGCGTACTCACCGAAATGCCAGGGGCCAGTTTCAGCAGCGCGTCGATCAGGCGCGGCACGAAATAAATCTCCCCGATGTCGGTCATCGCAACCACAAAGCGTTTTCGGCTAGTCGCTGGATCGAACTCGTCGTGGCGGTTTATCGCACCGTGCAACAGGCCGATCGCTTGGGATACCGGTTCTGCCAGTTGCACTGCGAATGGGGTTGGCTGCATGCCGTTGGGAGTTCGCACGAACAGCTCATCGTTGAACGTGATGCGCAGACGCTTCAGCGCATTGCTGACGGCCGGTTGAGTCAGGCCGAGGCTTTCAGCCGACACAGAAACACTTCGGTCTACCAGCAGTTGGTTAAAGATCACCAAAAGATTCAGGTCCAGCTCGCGCAGATTCATCGTGGGTTCTCTTGGACACATGTGCGGGTGAAGTCATTTTTATATTCACGCTGGTGATAGTTTGTATGGAGGGCAGGGCATTTATCAATGGTTTGTGAATAGTCATGATCGGACTATTCCAAAAACAAACATAAGGTTTTTTCCATGACTAGCCCTCATTCTGTCTTGCAAGTGGGCATCGTCGGCGGCGGTATCGCTGGCGTGGCCTTGGCACTTGATCTCTGCCGTCATCCGCACCTGGACGTGACGTTATTTGAAGCCGCACCTGCTTTCGGTGAAGTCGGCGCCGGTGTTTCGTTCGGTGCAAACGCAGTGCGTGCCATCGAAGGCCTGGGCATCGGCACGCCCTATGAGCGCATTGCTGACCGCACGCCACAACCCTGGCAAGACATTTGGTTTGAATGGCGCCGCGGCGTGGATGCCGGCTACCTCGGTGCCAGCATCGCCGATGGCGTGGGTCAATCGTCGGTGCATCGCGCCGATTTCCTTGATGCGCTGGCCCAGCAATTACCGGACGGAATTGCCCGCTTCGACAAGCGCGCGGTCAGCGTGCATGAGGCAGGGGAAAGGGTCAGCGTTCAATTCACCGATGGTACTGACTACGAATGTGACCTGCTGATCGCAGCCGACGGTATCAAGTCATCTCTGCGCGACTATGTACTTGAGGGGCTCGGCCTGCCTGTGGTCGCACCTCGATTCAGCGGCACCTTTGCCTACCGGGGCATGATCGACAGCGAGCAACTGCGCCAAGCGTATCGCGCTGCCGGCGTCGATGAGCACCTGATCAATGTTCCGCAGATGTACCTGGGGCTCGATGCTCATATCCTCACGTTCCCGGTCAAGCAAGGTCGGTTGATCAACGTGGTGGCCTTTGTTTCCGATCGCTCGACCCCCAATCCTGTATGGCCGCAAGGCACACCCTGGGTCAAAACCACCAGCCAGGCGCAAATGCTGGACGCCTTCGCACATTGGGGCGATGCCGTGCGCGTATTGCTTGAGTGCATTCCCGCGCCGACGCTGTGGGCGCTTCACGAGTTGGACGAGCTTGCAGGCTACACACATGGCCGTGTCGGGCTGATTGGCGATGCTGCTCACGCCATGCTTCCCCATCAAGGCGCAGGGGCCGGCCAAGGGCTCGAAGATGCTTGGCTGCTCGCGCGATTGCTCGGAGACAAGCGGGTGCTGGAAAGCAACGCCCAGGATGTTCTGCAGGTATATGACGCGATCCGTCGTCCTCGCGCTTGCCGTGTGCAGCGCACGTCCTGGGAAGCCGGTGAACTCTACGAGTTTCGAGACCCCCAGGTTGGAGACCGTGAGCCTCTCCTGTCGACCACCCTGGCCAGTCGCTTCGACTGGTTATGGATCCACGATATGCAATCGGACCTTGCGCAGGCCCACAGGCAGCTGGGCTGGACCGAAGACGGCGTCGCTACTTGCTCTTTCTGATTGTGCTGCGAGTGTTCTGGCGTCTGCTAAAGCGACCACCCGCCTTGCCGGCCAGCATGAGCCGGCTGGTGGCGGCATGGGAGCATCAGTGTATGACTTTTCGAGCATGGGCCAGTGGGGCATCCTTTTGAAACCACCCGAAGCATGCCCTCAAATGTGCCCCCAATGTAGCAATCCACTGGAAGTGAATTGAGCTACATGGTTTGTGGAAAGGCAAAAATGATCAGAATCACAGCCTGTCCTAAGATCACTACAGACTCTCAGGGTCGCCAAAGAACATTTTGACTTGGCTCTAGAACGCTGGTTTCAGAGCTTAAAATTGAAGCTATGCCCCCATTTTTGCCCCCACTTGCAACGGCTGTGCTAGCGATCGTGAATGGCGATTCCTGATAAACACCAGTGTGGCTTTGGCTGGCTTTCAGTGTACTCCCTGAAGTCAGTATTTAATCTTTCTTGTGACAGTCCTCAGTCTGCCTCGGCGTTGCGTTGCAGTATTTTTATGCTGCAATGCAATGCGTCGGCAGCAGCCCTCCATCTGCGTGCAATCGCTTTGTTTCTTGTTTCGGATGTGTACCAGGGTCATGCTATAGACAAATTCTGCTCAAATTGTGAGATCGCTGTGGAAGTGTCGCTCGATGGAATGAGCTTGGTTGAATCAATTGCACGAGACCTCTCTGCGCCCGGCATGACCCCTGTGCTTGCGATCGAGCGTGCTCTCGAAGCACATCTGCATGAGCGATTCGCAGGAGCTTTCTCGGACATCCTGGTTAAGCCGCCCAGGGTCAAATTCCACGCGATGTACTTCAAGCAACGGTACGCTTCGCTGCCAGTCCTTCTTGGTAGTGAATACGAGACTTGGTATCCGGAAATCACGCTGTCCACTGCTACGTCGCACGCTTTCGATCAGATTGAGCTTACGTCTGAGGCTCTAGAATTGCTTCCCATATTGTACGGGGGAGGGGTTTCCAAGGTTTATCAACTCAAGCGGAAAGACCTGAAGAGGCAGACGAACCACACTGTGCGGATCAATCACATCAAGCTTGGCTCAGAGGTCATCCAGGCTGTTTTGAGCCGCCTTGTGCAATCACCGCCGTCCCAGCCGCTTATCTCGAACCTCGACCCCTTGTCGAGTTCGTGGGGGCTGAGAATCGTCTCATTCGATCATATGCTGTCTGGCAAGCGACTCCTCTGTGAGTGCTCCAAAGCGTTCCATGAAAACGCTATGGCGAATTTGGAAGCTGGGGGATATCACAGGTCCGCGTTGCGTGAGTACATTTCAACGTGCGGCTACGGAATGGGCCTGTGCCACTTGTGTATTGCTAAGGCGGCCCCTGAGGACGAAAGGTACGGTCCTAGTATTGAGACCAATTATGAAAGCTACCTCGATCAAGTGATGTTTGATCTGAAGGTAGATCAGAGAACCGCTCGCGCCGAGGTGATGCACGTCCTTAGGTTAAGCCGGTGGCGGCGGGAGTCCGCATTGTACGGTTTGGTGCGGGAGATTTTTCCTGATCATCAGGTTTTGCGTGAGGCCTCTCCAGGGTGGCTTGGCAGGATGAGACTCGACATTTACCTGCCGGAGCTGGGGCTCGCTATTGAGCATCAAGGAGAGCAGCACTACCGGCCTCTAAAGGTCTTCGGTGGTGAGGAGGCCCATCTACGGGTGGTGGAAAGAGACGCCTCCAAACGTAGGCTATGTGCTGAAAATGGTGTTGAGGTCATTGATTTTAAATTTGATGCGCCGCTTACCAAAAGCTCCGTCAGGCAACGCCTTTCAAGATTTTGGGGGGGTAACGAATGAAAAATTTCAGGGATTTTGACAGTGATTTCAATCTCCTCATTGAGCTGATGGTGGCAATGATTGATGCTCGCGCTTCCAGCCCCATTACTCCGGGAATGGGATGGCTCAACGACATACAGACCCTTTCTATCAAGCTTTTCAAGCAGCTCTGTTCGACGAAAAGTCTTTCTGATGGGTGTGTTTTCAAAAGCGCGGCAGGCAAGAGCATTGAGTTCATAGACCAGGGATCAGTCTCGATTCTCGCTCGTGCTTCAGTAGAGACGTTTCTGACCTTGCACTGGATCTTCGGATGCCCTAGTGAGCGGTCTCAGTTTAGGCATGCGCTGTGGCAGTACGCAGGGCTCACGGACAGAGTGAATCTGAACTCATCAACGGATGAGGGGCGTGTCAAGCAGGCTGATGTCAGAGTACAAAAGGCAGAATTGCTCGGGTTTATCGAAGGTTCACCTCTCCTCAATGAGTATTCCGTTCGGGAGATCAAAGAACTGAAGAAAGGCAACTGGAGGGTTGGCTGGTCTTGGAGCAGTGAGGCAGTGCGTGCGGGCTTCCATAAGCTGTATTTCGATAACGTCTACAGTCATTTGTGCGGGTACTCGCACAGCAACTACATCAGTGCTATGCAGATCGGGCAGGCCCAAAGCATTACCGACCAGTCCAAGCTCGCCTCGGCAGGCATCCAAATCAGCATCCATATTCTCGCGCATTTCATTCATCTGTACGCGTCCACTTTCTCACCAGCTGCCGATCTCCTGGCAGCTTCGCCAGCAAAGGCAGTAGCTGACCTGTGGCACTTCAAAGCTGAAGATATGAACTTCATTTTTGAGCAAGAAAAAAGCGCCGATCACGATGCTTAGTGAGCGGCGCTCTGGTTGTATATGGGCTCTATCGGCAGCAGAGGTCAGGCTATTGGTAGGTCCTAGCCTGCGCTTCCCGTTTGAGCTTTGTGACCGCCTCACCGAGCTTGCCGACCAGCTTCGCATCCGGCTTGCAGGTGAAGGTTTGCTCAGTAGAAGTGGTGATTACGAAACGCAGATATCTCAGCCACGGCTCACCCTCACGCAGCAACAGGGTTGCTAAGCGGACGCACCCATCAGAGATCCTGGCGAACACTGCAACGCCCGCACGATCCCAATGGGCGGGCCGGATTGTCAGTAATACGGACTGTTTCGGGGATTTGGTCATCCTGCAGATGGTGCAGGGCTCGCTTCTCCTCAGCGAGCCCTTTGTAATGCGTCGGGTATCTACGATCGACTATCGTAGTCCCTCGATTAAGTCGACGTGATGAGGATCGATGTTGAATTTCTTTTTCGGGGCTTGTTCGTATTTGTGAGCGCTCGCGGCCAATGCTGACATGTCGATTTGCGCGATGGTGAGGAGATACCTTAGGTTTTGCTTAGTGGTGTTTTGGAGCAGCAGCGGAAGGAGCTTCAGAATGGAGCTTGTATTCGCAGAAACCTCCTTCAGTAATTCCGCAGCCTTTGGCATTGTTGCTTCGTTGAGGTAAGCACAGTAAGCCTCTGCAGGCTGACCGGGTGCTACAGCCCATCGTATGCGGCGTATAGCCAAATGTTGCTGCATCTGACTCCAGAATTCGTCACCGTACAGGTCGATGCTAAGCATTTCCGTGGTAGCTGACCATAGCGCAGTGAAGAGCTTTGCAGTTTTGTCCAATGCTTCGGTGTCCAGGGTTTCCTGTTCGTAGGCTGTGCAGTCAAGAATTCCCAGGCCGATGTCGAGCAACGTTCGCATTAGGCCCGACACATCCGAAGAGCGCCATTTGTCGGACGTTTGGGCAGTAGGGCGGAACTCCAAGATCTCTCTCAGCGCAACGCTACACTCCCACATGCGCAACCAATCATTCGCATAGTCATCACTCAGAGCGATTGAATAACCGAGTACCCTGCAGGCATAGTCGCTTGCGCGGGTCGCATGGTAGTGCTTGGCGTGATCTCGAAGTCGCTGGCCTTTGACCGAATCCCAATCCTCCACTGTCAGATTCCACTCATCGATGAAACTTTGTATATCCGGCGGGGCAAAATGGTCTGGTTTTTCAGCGTGCAAGAGGGCGAGCATGCTTTGATAGACCCACGGCTCCCAACTGTTATCCAGATCGCTTGAGGCTCTGGATACAAATGAAGAGGCTATTCGGTCAGCCAAAGCCATCAGGAGGTGGCTGCTATCTATGAGTGTCTTACGCTGTGACTCATGAGCTGGGAAATTAAGGGTCTGACGAGTAATCCACGTGCCCCAGCGTTTGAATATCCCGACGAAGTCGGAGCGCTTTGCAAGAGTATCGCTCAGGCGACTCAGCAAGGCTTTGACATGAGTTTCCAGTATATCCTTAGGGTGCTCTGTCCTATCAGCGACGTGAAGCAACATCGATTTACCATGGCGGATCAAACTCGGCAGCAATATTTCGCCGTTCCAGGAGCCGTCGTCTAAAAAGCTTGGTGCCGCTCTAGAAGTTAAGCGCTCCCATAAATCATAATTATTGTAGAATTCTGGGCTCTCTAATACCCGGTTAAGCAGCACGGGATTTCGTATCGCGCTCATCGTTTCGAACAACTGTTCAAAGTCTAACTCGGCAAGCAGTCGTACCCAAGACCAGCTCGAATCGTTTGATCGTGACTCGCGGAAGTGCCCGCTCCAAAGATCACCAAGCGTGAAGGGATCGTTATGGTCTTGTGGGTTCTCTTTATTTAGTTGCGCCTCAACGTTGATGAAGTGTTGAGCAGCGAGGGTGATGACAGTAATCCTAAAGCCTTCGTTTAACTTGGCGAAGGCAGAGGTAGAGTCGATCCATAGGTGCTCAAGCCACCAAGAGTGTCGAGTCAGTGCCAAGAGTGCATTTGTTCTGAGCGCAGTTTCTTCAGAAGACCAAACTTGAACGAGTGCGCTGGATATGACGGCAAGTGATTCGGCGTCGTCTAGGATCTCCGATGCGTCATGAGTATCGCTTAACTCTGAGGCAAATTCATTAAGCGCGATTTTAGCGTCAGAAGGGTTGCAAAAATAACTCCTGATGAGCGTTATTAAGTGAGATGGGTAATTAATATTTTCTGCGGCGTAGTTGTTGATGAGGGCTATGGCACTGTTGTAATCATTGTCAGTTCTATAGGGAGAGGGCAGTAACCATTCTGTTTTCATTTGTAAAAAAGCTCCTAGATTAGTCGCTTACGCCATTCCACGCCATTTCGAAAAAATCGATCGCTCTGTGAGCATTAACATCCCAACCTCGACTGGCAGCACTTACGCTGCGATGGAATCCGCCGACAGTCGCACCGAAATGCCATAACTCATCGTCTATGATGGCAAAACGGTCGTGTATATAGGGGAATTTGTTAATGGAGAATTTGATTTGAGCATCTAGTGGTGGGTTGAGTGGCAGTCTGCGATTTGAGACCTCTTCTGAAAGAGCTAGAAATTTTTGTGCTGCTTCTTTTTCATCGGGCGAAGTGCCCGTTAAAATGCGTACAGATTTAACCTGATCGGTGCTTTGGAACCATTTTACGACGGTGTCGAGTCGTCGTTTATGATCGGGTTTTTTGCCATCATCCGAAAGGATATGTTTATCTATTATCCAAACTCGTGACTGTGCTGCACGAATAGCACTGGAAAACTCGTCAGAAATTTGTACCTTTTCAACTCCTAGGCGTGCCTTAATGGCTGCTATGCTAGGAAAATGCTGCACTCCTTTTTCCCGGTGAAAGGGCTCACATGGGATGAGTAGCTGAGGGCTTAAGACGGATTCGGTTATTGGGGCGACCTTGACAGATGGACTTGATAAAAGCTTAGGCATCGAATTCGCCCTGTTCCGAAAACCCTTCCAAAATAGCAGAATTGTCAAATAGCTGGCCTAAGAGATCTATGACTTTATCACCATGTGGAACTCGCATAATTAAAGTTGGCTGCGTGCCTATCGAATTCAGTGAGCTGCCAAGTATCCATACCCGACCGTCTATTGCAATGAATCGGTCGTGGAAGCTGGTTTCGCTTGTTTCTGCAATCCTGACTTCAAGAGGATTGGCGTGCAGGGATTTGAAACTATCGAGTGTGCTTTTGAAATCTGCTAGTTTTTCCTCTGAGGTAACTTCCGCGGTTTTACCATCTGCGGTTTTTTTTGATTTAGCGAAAGCGCTCTTAGAAGTCAGGATTTTTAATTTTATATCGCTGCGCTCAAGCGCAAAAAGAAATTGCGCGATTTGAGTTGCTGCGAAATAGGGGTCGACGATGAAAACGCTAGCTCGGGCATTCCTTATTTTGGTTCGTATGTAATCGAGTGCCAGTATACGTTGACCTGTGCCAAACCATGTTTGATCATACCGGAGGGCGCTGTAATTCAGGCTTCGGTCATTCCGAACCTCAGTCAAACGCTTGAAAGCATCGGAGGTATCTGCAGGGGAACCGTAAGTTTGCGCCGAAGCTAAGGTCTTCTTTTCTGTGTGGTAATGGTTTTCCGCGCTATTTTTACTTTCGGTTTCAGGTACTGTCACCTTGACGCGTTGTTCAACGACTTCCATTGTGAAGTGCATTTGTCTCAGGAATGATTTCATGGGCGTCTGTAGTAACACACCTCGTTGCTCATGTGCTAGAACCAAGCCTGCGGTATCGATGGAATTCAGTCTTTTGATTTCAATCAGACCATCCTCGGGTACTTTTAGCGTTTGAAAGGCGGTCAGCATACCTTCCTGTCCCTCAAATACAGTCAGATTGAGGTTTTGCAATGGTCGCCCTAGATGAGGTTTAAGGTGGAAATACAGCGACTCAGAGTCGCCATTCTTAGGGTCGATGAATTGTCTTACGGAAGCAACGTCGATGTCAGGAACGGCAAGTGTAATTCCGCCTAAATATTCGGGATAATCCCTAAGGTCCACATGCAAATGTCTTAGCAAAAAATTGAAGGCATCGTCGCTATTTTTTGTTCGTCCGCTGGGGTTCAAAAAATCGGGCCATGATTGAGTTCCTGAGATTCGACGAGAGTATCGGGTAATGCCGATGTTCTGGAATGGAACCGGAGATTGTTCTGATGAATCCGTAAGGCTTTCACTTTGCATCGGCACGCCTAATATCGGCCATTTGGGGAAGTCAGAGAGAGCTGCTACATCAAGTGGGGCGCCGTCTGAGGCGTTTTTATTTTCGAAAGGGATCGGCGTTGTGAAAGTTCCAAATGAGCTTCTATACCAATTGAGCGCGTCTTCAGCACGCATTACTACTCGGTCCACTGCGATGCTGTATTTTTCTTTTTTGAATCGTTTGAATGCGGTGTCATATCGCTTCTGGGGTATTTGTCGGCCCAGTGGCAAAAGCGAAACCGATCCGAAGATCAATCGCAGAGGGGGGCGTTCGGTTTGATCCGATTTGGGTTGTGGCGGTACTACTACTGCAATTCGAACAACTGCGTAATCGAAGCCCGCAAGCGCATCGGCGGATTGATAAGGTGATGAAAGGGTTTCTAAACTATCCATGTTTGGCTCATTCTATGAAGTGGCTTGCTGTTCACTTTGTATCCGTACTAGCGTGCAGATCTTACCTAATGTTGGGTTAGGCCACCATCGTGCCATCAAATATTAGTGGTGTCAGAGGTTTGCCTGCTGATTAAGGAGCACACCGCGCGACGTTGGAGAACTGATCGTGTCGGCGGGATGTAGCCAGAAAGCAGGCCTTGACTCGCTGCCCAGAACCTCCAGTCGTTTCGAATTCGGGAAACTCCGCACGAACACGTTCAAGCAGGCCGCAGAGCGCGAGGCCAAAGTTGCTTCGATGGCCGAGGTACGCATCTGGGCGAGCGCTCCTCATGCACTGGGTAGCGACCAAATCGTCCGGTGTACTTATTAACTTGAGTGCCCAGATACCCATTGGCGATAGCTTTGGCAATGAGTGTCCACCTATCCACGAGGGATAGGTGTTTCATCCAGTGCATAACATATCGCGCGGCCGGTCAATAACATGCTCTTTTGCCTTTCGGGGAGGTACGACGCTTCTTCGATGCGACGTTCAAACAAATTGAGCTTGAAGACGATCTGGGCCAAGCGCTCTTTGCTAACTGTGGAAAGCTGCTTGAGGTTGGCTTGATGGTCGATGTACGAAGGATTACGGTGTCACGTCTGCTAGAGGTCTGAATTCAGCTTGGCAAGCTACACCTGCGATCCTAATTGCACAGGAGGTATCACTCGGTTGCTCACGCACTTGGGCAGCGGAGAGCATCTCATCGGTCTACCTTCACTCCGCGGTGTGTGGGAACAACAAGGGTGACTTTTCTAGAAGGGAACTGTTGGACCTCAGGCTGGGGGCATCCTTTTCAAACCATCCAAAGCATGCCCTCAGATGTGCCCCCAATGGAGCAATCCACCGGAAGTGAATGGAGCTCCATGGTTTGTGGAAAGGCAGATATGATCAGATAAACAGCCTGCCCGACGAAGCTTATAGACTCTCAGGGTCGCCGAAAAACATTTTGACTGGGCTCTGGAACGGTCTTTTAAGGTCCGAAAAACTTTTCGATGCCCCCATTTTGGCCCCCACGGCGAACATCTTTATTGATCAGCGATGGCTGTTCGCGGGGGCGCTTGGCGGCCTTGAGAATCCGGGTGCCCGGGGTTGACTCGCGCAGGGATAGGGTTGCGCGGTGAATTCGGTCTCTACCGCTTCTTGCGACTTGATATCAACATTTCAACGCTGAAACAAAATCATACATTTAATTGACGCCATCAAATCGCCACTCTAAGATCGCCGAAAAAATAGTGGCACAAGGCCATTTAGAGGGATCTAGAAATGTGGCGTTCGGTACGTCGGACCAGGCTTTGCCTGCTGTTCGCATTTTTTTGCCTGAGCACGGCCGGGATGGCCCAAGGCGCGACCCCGCAGGACACGCCAGGCGTTACCGACCTGATCCGTGATCGCCAGGATCGCCTGCTCGAAGAGCAACAGCGCCGCCTCGAAGAGCTCAAGGACCTGCCCGGCAAAGCCGCCGCCCCCGCCAAGCCGGCAGCGCCCGCCGACACTCGCTGTTTCGCCATCAACACCATTGAACTCAGCGGCGCCGACGCGCTGTCCGAAGGCGAACGCGCCAGCCTAATCAAGCCTTACATCGGCCAATGTCTTGGCGTGCCGCAGCTCAATGATCTGCTCAAGGTCATCACCGACCACTACCTGGCCAAAGGCCTGGTCACCAGTCGCGCCTACCTGCCGCAACAAAACCTCGGCAGCGGCAACCTCAAGGTGCAGGTGGTGGAGGGCCGACTGGAAGGCATGAAGGGCGCCGAGGGCAGCGGCATCACTGACCGTCAATTGGCCATGAGCTTTCCAGGTAAACCCGGCGACCTGCTGAACCTGCGCGAAATCGAGCAGATGGTCGACCAACTGAACCGCTTGCCCTCCAACCAGGCCCAGATGGAATTGGCACCGGGCAAAGCAGTCGGCGGCAGCGAAGTGCTGGTCAAGAACACCCCGCAAAAACCCTGGCGCGTCGGCCTTTTCCGTCACAACGGCGGCCAGCGCAGCACCGGCGAACAGCAGTGGGGCGCCAGCCTGGATTGGGACAACCCGCTGGGCCTGGCGGACCAATTGTCGCTACGAGGCGGCCACGATGCGATCAGCGACCACCAGAAAACCTCGCGTAACTCGATGCTCAATTACAACCTGCCGTTCGGCTGGTGGAACCTCAATTACACCTACAGCGAGAGCGACTACCGCTCGCTGGCCCAGGCCAGCGGCTTTAACTTCAAGCAATCGGGCGACAGCCAAAACCACCAACTGCGCCTGGAGCGGGTCATCCACCGCGACGCCCTGAGCAAAACCTCCCTCAGCACCGGCGTGGCCTACCTGCGCACCAACAACTTCATCGAAGACAGCAAACTCGCCCTGAGCAGCAACCGCCTCAGCGAAGCCCAATTCGGCATCAACCATGGCCGGCGTATTGGCGGCTCGTTCCTCAACATCGACCTGGGCATGCAGGACGGCATCGGCGCGTTCGACGCCCAGGCCAATCACAACCCACGCCCCGGCCAGGCCGATGCGCGCTACCGAAAATACACCGCCACAGTGAGCTACCTGTACCCGTTCAAAGCGTGGGGCGAGTCGTTCAGCTTCAGCAGCCTGATGACCGGCCAACGTAGCGAAGACGTGCTATTCAGCCCGCAGCGCATGAGCCTGGGCGGGCAATCTTCGATACGCGGTTACAAGGATCAAAGTCTGTCCGGCGACAGCGGCGGCTACTGGCGCAACGACCTGCGCTGGAGTAGGCCGGTGACCCTCGCGTGGTTGCAGCCAGTGTTCGCCGAGTACGGCACCAGCCTCGGCTATGACCAGGGCGTGATCCGCCGCGACCGCTACAACGCCGAACAGCACGGGCGCATGACCAGCAACTCCGTGGACCTGTTCGCGCGCGGCCAGAACGTCGCGGCCACGGTGACTTTTGCACACTCTTTGGAACGACCGGGGCCGATCACTGAGCGTGAAGCGCCGATCTATTTTCGACTGGATTTCTTTCTTTAAATTTTTACCGCCCCTCGGGCATCGAGACATGACATGGACGTTCGCCAGCTCGCCTTCCTTGCGCGCCAACCTTCTGCAGCCGTGAAAAGCCGTTCCAACTTCTTGGGCTTGCCCAAGCGCGGGCTTGCGTTGGTCTTGGCCAACGCCATGTTCTGGCAGCCATTGCTGGCGCAGGCGGACGGGATTGTGGTCAGTGCGCCGGGGACGACGCTCGGCCAGGCGGGCAACGGCGTGCCTATCGTCAACATTGCCGCGCCCAATGGCAGTGGGCTGTCGCATAACCAGTTCAGTGATTACAACGTTGGTTCGCAGGGCGTGATCCTCAACAACGCGACCGGTCGGACCCAGTCGACCCAGTTGGGTGGGATCATCCTCGGCAACCAGAACCTCAATGGTACGGCTGCCAGCGTGATTCTCAATGAGGTCAACGGCGGCAGCCCCAGCCAACTGCGCGGCTACACCGAAGTGGCGGGGCAGTCGGCGCATGTCATCGTGGCCAACCCGTATGGGATTACCTGTAACGGCTGCGGGTTTATCAACACCCCGCAAGCCACGTTGACCACCGGTAAAGCGGTAATCGAAAACGGCCAGATCAGTCGCTACCAAGTCGATCAAGGCAGCGTGTCCATCGAAGGCGCAGGCCTGAACGCCAACAACATCGACCAGTTCGAAATCATCACCCGTTCGGCCAAGCTCAATGCCGAGATTCAAGCCAAGAACCTGACGATCATTGCCGGTGCCAACGACGTCGATGCCAAGACCCTCAAGGCCACCGCACGAGTGGCCGACCCAGCAACAGCCCCGCAACTGGCGATCGACTCTTCAGCCCTGGGCGGCATGTACGCCGGGGCGATCAAGCTGGTCAGCAGCGAAGCCGGTGTCGGGGTAAAACTCGATGGCAAGATGGCTGCCAGCGCAGGCGACATCCAGATCGACGGCAACGGCGACCTGACCGTTGCAAAAGTCGCCGCCGACGGTGCAGTGAACATAGAGGCCGTCAGCGCCAACATCCAAGGGTCGGCCTACGCCGGCACCACACTGGAGATGAAAACCCGAGGCGACCTGACCAGCCAGAACAACCTTGTCGCCAAGGACCGCATAACCCTCACCAGCGGCGGCCAGTTGGCCAACAATGGCATCATCGAAAGCGGAGTCAATCCCGATAACACCCGCAACACCAACGCCGATATTAGCATCAGCGCGCAGAGCCTCAACAACGCCGGCAAGAACATCATTGCCAGCCGTGACCTCGACATCACCACCACCCAGACCCTGAACAACCAGGGCGGCACCCTCAGCGGGCAGCGGCAGACCACCGTCACCGCCGGCACCTTCGACAACCAAAACAAGGGGCGGTTGCTCAGCACCGACCGTCTGACCTTGACCGCCGACAAGGCCGCGAACGGCCGGGACGGTCTGATCTCCAGCAACGGCGACCTGGTAGTGAACGTCGGTGCATTGGGCAATCGCGGTGGGGAAATCTCCAGCCTGGCCGATGTCACCCTGAATGTCGCCAGCCTCGACAATACGTCCGGCTTGATCGCGGCTGACAGGGGGCTCAGCCTCACTGCCAGCGGCGCGATCAATAACCGTGACGGCACCTTGTCGGGTTCAACCCTGGCGACCTTGAAGGCCGTCAGCCTGGACAATACCCGCGGGCAGATTACCGGCGATCTGGGCTTGAGCATCGACCTCAGCGGTGCCTTGGATAACCATGCTGGGACCCTGGGTTCCGGCAAGGCCTTGACCCTGGCCGCCGCCAGCCTCGACAACCGCGCGGCGGGCACGGTGCTGGCGGCGGACGGCACGCTGAGTGCCACCGTTCACGGCGCGCTGGACAACCGCGAACAGGGCAAGCTGCGCGCCACGGGCAGCATCGAGCTGACCACCGGCAGCCTGGACAACCGCGGCGGCAGCCTGGCGGGCAAGGACCACCTGACCGTACGCGGAGGGTCGGCGGACAATCGTGGCGGCCTGATCCAGGCCGACAAAGACCTCAAGCTGCTGGTCGATCAACTGGACAACCGCGACAAGGGCAACCTTGTCGCCAAGGCGGCTGTCGGCTTCGAAGGCACCCGCCTGGACAATAGCGGTGGCCTGCTCAGCGCAGTCGGCCCGGTCAGTCTCAAGGCCAAGGAGGTTGCCAACACCCAGGGCCGTATTGCCAGCCAGGGTGACCTCGAAGCCAGCATCGACAGCCTCAGCCAGCAGGGCGGGGCGCTGGTGGCCCAGGGTTCCATGCGGCTGACCGGCAAGAGCCTCGACAACCGCAATGGCGGCACGGTCGCCAGCACCCAGGGCCTGACCGTCAATGTCGAGCAGATCGACAACCGTACCGGCGAGCTGTCCAGCACCCACAGCACCGTCAGTGTCAGCGGGCAGCGTTTGGACAACAGCGATGGCGGCAAGCTGCTGACCGAGACTGATCTTGGCGTCGCAGTGGCGCAAGTGATCAACCAGAACCAGGGCCGGCTGTTCGCCAGGGGCAGCGTCAACCTGAACGGCAAGACCCTGGATAACAGTGGCGGCAACATCTCCGCCCTGCAGGGCCTGGATATCCGCCTCGATGGCGCGCTGCTCAACAACACCGGCTCGCTCAGCAGCGAAGGTGCGCTGGGCCTTACGGTCGGCAGCCTGGACAACACGGCCGGCAAGCTCGGCAGTGCCGCCGACCTGTCGATCGACAGTCTCGGCGCGGTGCTCAACCAGGGCGGGTCGATCCTCACGGACCAGGGCCTGGTGCTTGCCAGCGGCAGTCTCGACAACAGCCAGAAAGGCCTGATCAGCGGCGAGGGTGCGACCCGCGTCACCACCGGCACCCTGGATAACCACCAGGGTGGCCGCCTGACCAGTGGCGACCGCCTTGACTTGACGGCAACCCAGGTCAACAACGGCGCTTCCGGGCGTATTGCCAGTGCCAAGGATCTGACGGCCAACGTCACCGGCCTCGACCAACAGGGCGGCGAACTGTTCAGCAAGACCCAACTGAACCTGGACCTGCACAACGGCCGCCTGGACAACAGTGGCGGCCTGATCAACGGCCCGCTGCTGGTACTGAAGAACCTCGACGTGGTCGTCAACCAGGGCGGTGAAATCTCCAGTGCCCAAGCCTTTGCCCTGGCCGCGAAAAGCCTCGACAACAGCAACGGCAAGCTGCTGAGCAACCAGGGCCTGACCCTGCGTATCGATCAGGCGCTGGGTAACATCAAGGGCCTGGTGGCCGCGGCTTCTCTCGACAGTCGTAGCGCCAGCCTGGACAACAGCCAGGGCCTGATCAGCAGCCGCGGTGCGGTCGACCTCGGCGTAAACGGGGCGTTCATCAACCAGGGCGGCACCCTGGTGGGCGACGGCGCTATCCTGTTGACGGCCAACAGCCTGGATAACAGCAACGGTGCCGTTTCCGGAAAAGCCGATGTCACAGCGAACATTGCTGCTCTGGATAACCGCAACGGCAAGCTGATCGCCAGCAGCGCGCTAGCCTTGAGCGGCGCCTCCGTGGATAACCGGCTGAACGGCCTGGTAGGGGCGACAAAAGCGCTGACACTCGATGTCGACGTTATCGACAACCGCGGCGGTGAACTCTCCAGCAGTGCCGATATTCGCCTGACCGGCAAGCGCCTGAACAACAGCGACAGCGGCAAGCTCCTTGCCGATACCACGCTGACCCTCGAAATGGCCGAAGTGCTCAACCGCAACCTGGGACTGCTCAAGGGCAAGACCGGCGTCACGCTGGACGGCCAGGCCCTCGACAACACCGGCGGCCAACTATTCAGCGACCAGGACGCACGACTCACCCTCGGCGCTGACCTCGACAACAGCGCTGGCCTGATCAGCAGCGAAGGCCGGCTGGACGTCAGCAGCGTCGGGCTGACCAACACGGCCGGTAGTCTGTCGAGTGGCGGCGCGCTCAACGTCAAGGCCAACGGCACACTGGCCAACCAGGGTGGACGCCTGGTCAGCGACAGCAGCATCAACCTGAACAGTGCCAGTCTCGACAACACCCGGCTGGGAGTGATCAGCGGTAAAGGTGCGGTGACTGTCACTACCGGCGCCTACGACAATCGCACCGGCAGCCTGAGCAGCAGCGACAGCCTCGCCCTGACGGCAGGGCAGGTCAGCAACCAGAGCGGCCGCATCGGCAGCGACAAGGCCCTGGTCGCCAGCGTCACCGGCCTGGACCAGCAGGACGGCAAGCTCTTCAGCAACACGGCACTGACCCTGGACCTGAACAACGGCCAACTGAACAACCAGAACGGCCTGATCAACGCACCGTCATTGCGGCTCAACAACCTCAAGGGCGTGAACAACCAGGGCGGTGAAATCTCCAGTGCCCAGGCCTTCGTGCTGGCCGCCGACAGCCTGGACAACAGCAGCGGCAAACTGCTGAGCAACCAGGCCGTGACTCTGCGGATCAACCAGGCACTGAGCAACCTCAAGGGCCAGATCGCGGCCGCCGCGCTCGATATACGCAGCGCCAGCCTCGACAACAGCGGCGGTACCGTGACCAGCCGGGGCGCCCTCGACCTGACCACCAGCGGTCAACTGAGCAACCGCGACCAGGGCCTGATAAACGCCGCCCAAGCCCTGAGCGTCAGCAGCGCCGACCTCGACAACAGGGGCGGTACCCTGCTGGGTGCCAGCACCGTGACCCTCAACGCCATGGCCCTGAACAACAGCGCCAAGGGCCTGATCAACAGCCAGGCCGGCCTGACGATCAACGCCAGCCGCCTGGACTCCGGCAATGGAGGCGAAGTCTCGGCCAAGGGCGATATCGACCTGAGCCTCGGCGCCCTGGCCCAGAACGGCGGCCGCCTGCTCGGCGACCAAGCCATCCGCCTCGACCTGGCGGGGGGTGATCTCGACAACCGCAACGGCCTGCTCAAGGCCAAGGGCCCCCTGACCCTCAATCATCTGCGTGACCTGAACAACCAGGGCGGCGAGCTGTCCAGCAGCCAGAGCTTCAACCTCACCGCACGGACCCTGGACAATAGCGGCGGCAAGCTGATCAGCAGCAACCAGTTGGGCGTGGCCGGCGACAGCCTGGTCAACCAGGGCGGCCTGATTTCCGGCTGGCAGGGGCTGGCCGTCAACGGCGCGAGCCTGGACAACCGCAACAGCGGCACGCTGTCCAGTCGCAGCGGCAATCTTGATGTCAACGTCAGCGGTGCATTGCTCAACAGCAATGCCGGTGCGCTGGTCAGCCAGCAAGCCCTGACCGTCAACGCGGCCAGCCTCGACAACAGCGCCGGCATTCTTTCCAGTGGCGCGGCCCAGCGCCTGACCGTCAGCGGTTTGTTGAACAACGCCCAGGGCGGCTCCATCGACAGCGCCGCCACCCTGACACTGCAAGCTATGAGCCTGAACAACAGCGGCAGCATCAGCGCACAACAGGCCCTGGATTTCACCGGCAGTACCCTGGACAACCGTAACGGTACCCTGAGCGGCAAGGCCGCAGTCAGCCTCGACCTGCTCGGCGCCTTGACCAACAGCAACGGCCAGCTCGCCAGCGGCGGACCACTGGTGATCAGCCGCAGCAGCCAGATCGACAACCAGGGCGGCCAACTCGTCAGCCAAGGGGGGCTGAGCCTGCTCACCGGCAGCCTGGATAACCGCAATCGCGGTACCGTCGCGGCCAATGACAACCTGGTGATCAGCAGCAGCGGTGCCGTGCTGAACAACAGTGACGGCCTGATCTACAGCCAGAACGCTGGCGTCCGTGTCGACGCTGCGAGCCTCGCCAACGGCAACGGCTCCCTGCAAGGGCAAGGTGCACTCAACCTGACGGTCAGCGGCGATATCGACAACCAGAGCGGTAAGCTGATTAGCCAGAATGGCGACCTCAGTGTCAGCGCGGCCAGCCTCGACAACCGTGGCGGCACCCTGGCCAGCCTCAAGGGCGCTTTCGAAGCCCATGTCGTCGGCGTGCTGAAAAACGGCTATGACCTGGCCAACAATCGCCAGGGCGGCATCATCCAGGCCCAGCGCCTCAACCTCAGGGCCCTTGGCGGGATCGACAACTACGGTGGGCGGATCGCGGCGCAAAGCGGCGATGCCCTGATCACCACCGCCGACTTCGACAACCGCAACGGCGGCCTGTACGCCCAGGGCCTGGTACAGGTCAGCGGCAAAAACTTCGACAACAGCGGCGACAACGACGGACAGATCGCAGGCCAGCGCATCGACCTCAGCCTCAACGGCGCGCTGAACAACCGCCTGGGCGTTATTGAAAGCGACAGCAGTTTGAGCGTGCGTGCGGCCAGCCTCGATAACCAGACCGGCCAGATCCGTGCACTGGGCTCCGGCGGCAAGACCGACTTCCAGATCGGCGGCCTGTTCGATAACCGCAACGGCAAGCTGGAAACCGCCAACAGCGACCTGACCCTCAATGCCAGCAGCTTCCAGAATATGGGCGGCAGTCTGCTGCATGTGGGTAACGGCACCTTTGATATCAGCACCGCCAATATCACCAACGCCGGCGGCAGCCTGTTAACCCGTGGCGGCCTGACCTTGACGGCGGACAACTGGACCAACAGCAGCGTGATCCAGGCCGGGCGCCTGACGGTGAACGTCAACACCCTCAACCAGACGGCGGGCGGACAACTGCTGGCCTCGGACAGCCTGACCGGCAACGGTGGCAATTGGAACAACGATGGGCTGATCGCCAGTGACGGCACGGCCAACCTGACCCTGGCCGGCACCTATGGTGGTAACGGGCGCTACAGCAGCGTCGGCACCCTGGGCTTGAGCGCGGCCCAGGTAACCCTGGGCACTGCCACGAGCATTGCCGGTGGCGGGGATACCACGATCAATGCCGGTGGCCTGAGCAACGCCGGGCGCCTGACGTCCGGCGGTTCCATGGCGGTCACCGCCAATAGTATCGGCAACACCGGCACGCTGGGAGCGACCCAGGACCTGACGCTGAAGACGCCCACCCTGGTGAACGATCACGGCCTGATCTTCAGCGGCCGAAACATGGGCTTGCTGGTCAATGACTTCACCAACGACAACGGGGATGTCTACAGCATCGGCAACCTGAACATCTCGGGACTCAATGGCGGTCGCGCCAACAGCGTGACCAACCTGGCGTCCTCGATCAATGTCGACGGGGATTTCTCGCTGTCGGCGAACAGCTTCAACAACAAGACCGAAGGGGTTATCGGCAAAGAGCGGCTGGTGTCGGGCGATATCACGTTTAACGGCAGCACGTTCTATATCGCCGAAAACTACACCTCGGAGTCGACCATCAGCGGCACGCGAGCGAGCCTGGCGGTGGCCGGAAACATTGATGGCGATGTCGGCCGCTTTTCCAACACCGCCTCGACGATTTCTGCTGGCAAGAATATTCGCTTGAACGTGGATACCTTCGAGAACCTGGGGTTGGAGGCCGGCAACTTCGCCCGTAACCGGGTCTATACCGGCGTGCGCAATATCTTCACTAACAAAACTTACGCGAACGAAGCGCTGGACGCCTACGCGCGAAGATATTCCCAGTACGTCTACCGATACACCAAGACCGTGCATGAGCCCGACAAAGGCGGGACTCACACCGAGCTCAACGATTACGGCAAACAAAAAACCACAACCGTGAACACCAAATTCGGTCAGGGACCGGATGTGGCCATTCCCGCCGGCATCCTGGCCGGCACCCTGAGCAGCGATAACAAAGTGTTTACCGCCGGGGGTGGCAGTGTCGCTTCGGTGGTCCAGGCCGGGCAGGCGATACAGATCAACGCCAAGAACACCATCGACAACAGCAACCTGCACGCCAATACCCAGTTCTCCGGGACGACGAAGACCGGGACCGGTACCCAGGTCGGCAGCGCGGCCAAGCCGACGGTCGTCTACCTGAACCCACAACTGCCGCCGAACCTGTCCCAGCAGCGGGTGGACCCCGTGGCGTCGCGGGGTTTCAGCCTGCCGGACGGACAAAACGGTCTGTTCCGCCTGAGCGGGCAGGGCGCTTCTGCGGCCCAGGCAAGCCAAACCAGTGCCGGGCCACAGAGCTGGAGCATGGGCAGCGCGACAGTCAGCAGTGCCCAGCGCCAACAGGGCGCGGATGACGTCCAGGCGCGCAACCTGCAGTTCAGCGATGCGGCGCGGATCGCCGCGAGCACTCTTCAACTCGAACAAACTACCCGGCAGGCCACGGGCGCTGGGGTGTCCGGCAGCGTGATCAGTGTCAGTGCGCCGGGCGATTCCGGCAGTGTCCAGTTGCCGGGGCAGGCGGGCGTGGTTTCCACGGTGGGCAGCCAGGTCATCAATCGCGTGCAGGGCCTGCCGGACACCTCGGGCAGGTCCAACCCGCAGAAGTACCTGATCGAAACCAACCCGGTACTGACCGACCTCAAGCAGTTCATGAGTTCGGACTACCTGCTGGCGAACCTCGGTTACAACCCCGATCAAAGCGCCAAACGCCTGGGCGACGGTTTCTATGAGCAGAAGCTGATCCAGCAGGCGGTGGTCGAGCGTACCGGTCAGCGTTTCATCGACGGCCAGACCTCCGACGAAGCGCTTTACAAGTACCTGATGGACAACGCCATCAAGAGCAAGCAGCAGCTCGACCTGTCGGTTGGGGTCAGCCTGACCTCCCAGCAGGTCGCGGCGCTGACCCACGATATCGTCTGGCTCGAAGAGCATGAAGTGAATGGTGAGAAAGTCCTGGTGCCGGTGCTCTACCTGGCCCAGGCGACCAATCGCCTGGCGCCGAACGGGGCGCTGATCCAGGGCGCGGATGTGACGCTGATTGCCGGTCAGGATCTGCAGAATGCCGGGACATTGCGTGCAACGAACAATCTGAGCGCGATGGCGGGTAACAATATCGTCAACAGCGGCCTTATCGAGGCCGGCAATCGTCTGGATCTGCTGGCCAGCAACAATATCGTCAACAAGGCCGGGGGGATCATCTCCGGTCGCGATGTCAGCATGGTCGCGATCGGCGGTGATGTGGTCAGTGAGCGCACTGCCTCGACCACGGGTTACAGCATCAAGGGATATACCCAGACCCAGGACTATGTCGACAGCGCTGCACGCATCGAGGCAGCAAACGACCTGAGCATCAGCGCCGGGCGTGATATCACCAGCGCCGGCAGCGTGATGTACAGCGGCCGTGATACGACCCTTACTGCCGGTCGTGACGTCAACATTGTCTCTGCCGAGCAACACCGTAGCGAAGCCGGCCGGGGACAAAGCAGCGGCGTTAGCCAATATGGCTCCGACCTGATGGTCGGCCGTGACGTATCGGTAAGCGCCGGTCGTGATATCTCGGTGATTGGCAGCGATATCGACGCCATGCGGGATATCAGCATGAAGGCCGCCGAGAACCTGACCTTGAGTTCTGCAGCTGACGAAAGCCATTCCTACTCCAAGTCCAAGAAGCTCAAGACGCAAGAGGATCACGTCAAGCAGATCGCCAGTAACGTGACGGCGGGTGGTGATGTCGTGTTCAGTGCGGGTAAGGACATGACGCTGGTATCCAGCCGGATCAATGCTGGAGATGAGGCGTATCTGGTAGCGGGTGGGCAACTGGATCTGCTCGCAGCACAGGACAGTGACTATTCGCTCTACGACAAGAAAAAGAAGGGCAGTTTCGGCAAATTGCAGACCCGCCACGATGAAGTGACCCAAGTGACAAATGTGGGGAGCGAGATCAAGACCGGGGGAGACCTGACGCTAAAGAGTGGAGATGACCAGCGTTACCAGGTTGCAAAGCTTGAGAGCGGTAAGAATCTCACGCTGGACAGTGGTGGCAGCATTACTTTCGAGGGGGTGAAGGACCTTCATGATGAGAGCCATACCAAAACCAACAACAATGCTTTCTGGAACTCATCCAAAGGTAAGGGCCATACCGACGAAACACTTCGCCAGAGCCAACTGACGGCGGCTGGAGCAATCACCATCAAGGCTGTCGAAGGCCTGAAAATCGATGTCAGGGAGGTCAATCAGCAGACGGTCAGTCAGACCATCGACGCGATGGTCAAGGCTGATCCGAAGTTGGCATGGCTCCAGGAAGCCGAGAAGCGCGGTGACGTGGATTGGCGGCAAGTGAAGGAGATTCACGAATCCTTCAAGTACAACACCTCGGGACTGGGGCCTGCATCGCAGTTGATCATCGCGATTGCGCTGGCTGCGGTGATGGGGCCGATGATGGCCGGCTGGAGCACCATGGCCCAGGCGGGCGCCGTCAGCGTTGCGACCAAGGCGACCGTCAGCACCATCGATAACCGGGGCAACCTCGGTGCGATTTTAAAGGATGTCACGTCCAAGGACAGCCTTAAGGGTTATGGCGTTTCGATCGCGACGGCGGGTGTGGCGCAAGGGCTCAACTACAGCCCCGGCAGCATGGGTTTCGATCTTCAAAGTGCACAGACTGTTGCCTTGAAGGTGACCGCGGATGCGGTGATCAAGACCGCGGTGTATGGCGGTAGCTTCCAGGACAACCTGGCCAGCTCGGCGATGGGTACTGCCGCCAGTATTGGTGGGGCAATCGGGGCCGGGAAAATCGGTGATCAGGGACTGCCCGAAGGTGGATTGGAAAAAATCCTGTTGCACGCGGGTCTTGGTAGCCTGCTGTCCAAGGCCATGGGCGGTGATTTCCGCACGGGTGCCATTGCCGGTGGCGCCAACGAGCTTTTAGTCGGGCTGTTGGGCGACCAGCTCCTGCCGGAAAACCTGGTAAAGGGCTCCCCTGAATATATCCGGGCCGAAGCGAACCTGATGGCGCTCTCGCAGATTGCCGGTGTGCTGGGGGCGGTAGCATCCGGTGGTGATTCCGCCATTGCGTCCTCGGTGGCAGCGAATGCCACCCAGTACAATTTCCTGGGAAATCATTCGCAAGCCGTGCGTGATCGAGCTCGTAACGAGTATGAGGAAACTGGAAGCCTCGACGCCGCCAGGAAGTTGTCCACGCTTGAGGGCGCTGATCATCGTAGCGATGATTTGCTGGCCAAGTTCCATAACGACCCTACCTCCCTATCCGCTGCGGAAACAAGTGAGCTGAAGGCCTATCTTCAAGTCTATGCCTACGAGACGCAGCTCAAGTATGGCCCTGAAGTTGCCGCGTCCAGCGTCAAGATGCTGATAGAGAATGGACCGGTTCCTATCCGTGATTATCCGTTTGCGGGCACGACCGAGGCGAAAATCGCCTATGCCGATGCGTTGCGTGCAGTGGACGGTGTCTCTGTACTGAATCCGTTCTGGAGCCGAGAACAAACGGCCAACGAGATGGTGTACAGGGATGCGCAAGGTTATTTGCGCATCAGCAACGAACAGCAGGGCCTGGCAAACATCGGGACGCCGGCGATTTACGCACTGTCAGGTCCGTTGGGTTCGGCTATTCGTATCGCCGCAGCTGCCAATGGAGTATTGCAGGCGGGTTACGGGGGTAAACAGGTCATCGATGGCGATACCTGGAACGGTCTCGGGAACATCGTCGTCGGAGCCCTGGGGGCCGCGAGCGTCAAGTTTCCTGGTGGTGTGACCGGCGTTGCAAGCAACGAGCTCAAGGGCGTTGTGGCGAGCGAGCTGCGCGGTCCTTGCTGTTTCGCCGCAGGCACGATGGTTGCGACCCCGTCAGGGGATCGCGCCATCGATACGCTCAAGGTCGGCGAAATCGTCTGGAGTAAACCTGAACACGGCGGTGAACCGTTTGCCGCGGCCATCCTGGCAACCCATGAGCGCACGGATCAACCGATCTATCGCCTGAAGCTGGAGAGTATTCGTAAAGACGGTGCGGCGGAGGGCGAAACGCTGTTGGTGACCCCGTCGCACCCATTCTACGTTCCAGCCCAACACGATTTTGTCCCAGCCATCAATCTCAAGCCTGGCGACTTGCTGCAGTCGCTGGGAGACGGCGCCAGCGAAAACGTCTCGACTCGGGTCCAGTCCCTGGAGCTGTTCCAGCCGGTGGGTAAAACGTTCAACCTGACAGTTGATATCGGGCATACGTTCTATGTTGGCAAGCTGAAGACCTGGGTCCACAACACTGGGCCATGCAAATTGCCCCAGATTACCCTCAATCGCCAAAATGGCATTGAGTTTGAACGGCAAGTCATCAGTGCCTTTGATGATATGGGCGGGGTGAAAAATACCAGCCTGGTAACTGTCGAGCTGGCTAACGGCGCAAAAGTAACAACGATTCCTGATATGTGGGGGAAGAACGTAGGGGGGATGTTGGAGATCAAGAATGTACTCAATCTTTCAATGTCCAACCAGTTGCGTGCGCAGGTCAAGGTCGCACTCGATACCAGCCAACCCTTGAATATTGTGGTCAGCTCCAGAACAAATGGTATTTCGAGGGAGGTGATGCGCCAGGTGGAGAGCACGGGGGGGAGGTTTATAGATACAATCCTGTCACGCGTGAATTGACGAGATTTTGAAGACATATGAAGCCTTACGTGCAGATCGCAATCAGGACGAAGTCTGAAACTATTGGATGGGGCGTTGGAGAGGCGTTCATTGCGTCGTTAAGCCGGGATGGGGGCGTACTGGTTCCAGAGCAGGTGTCGCACAACGCGGATAAGTTCGTGGAGTCTTTCATGGGCATGGCCGCGAGTGAGGCGTGCTGGGCGTCCAAGGCGGCCATACGGATTAATGGCGCATTGTCGGACTTCTACCAAGACTTTGCCTGGCGGAGAAAAAAAAAGGTTAAAGGCTCTGGGAGCGTTGTTCATACTGCGCGCAACGCCCGGGGGCAGGTGGTTCCAGGCGCAATCAGCTATCGCTCGGCCAGTAGCGAGAGAGTCGATTGGTATTCACTCTTCAAAACATGGTGTGAAATTTTTCCTCCTCAACTTGGAATGCTGCACCTTTTCAGTGAACCCGAACTCGGCCCTCATGAGAAAAATAATAGTTTTCAGATCGGCTCATTCAAGTCAGCTTTGAACCCGGACGTGCCGAATATAGGTTGGGCCATGTTCTACGGCGATGAGTTCGCTGAAGAGGTCGATTTTGAGCGGATTGCTGCAGCAGGCTTTCCTATTGAAAAGCTTAATAAGGGCTATCTTGTAACGGTCACAGAGAATATCCAGGATGTGGCAAGTAACTTCTCACTGTTCTCAAAACGCCGGGGTGAGCTTAAGCGTCTGTTTCGAGAAGATTTTTTCTTGATAAAAACTGAGCCATCCATTGATTGATCGCTGCGTGTCCGTTACGCAAAGCGGCACAACCAGCTGCTCAGGCTGCAGGTGAATGGGGCTCCATGGTTTGTAGAAAGGCTGATCAGACCAACAGCCTGCCCGACAACGCCTAAAGACTCTCAGGATCGCCAAAAAACATCTGAATCCGCGACCGCAACCAACGCTCTCCCGGATCATTATCCTGCGACCCACGCCACGCCATGTGCAGCTCGAAGCTGCGCACCGGCAACGGTGGGTCTTCTGCGCGCAAGCCGCCTGCCGAGGTCAATGCCTCGGCGGCGTAGTCCGGCACGGTTGCCAGGATGTCCGTACCCGCCAGCAACGTGCCGAGGCCGTTGAACTGTGGTACGGCCAGGACTACGTGGCGTTTGCGGTCGAGTTTTTCCAGTTCTTCATCGATGAAGCCGCTCAGGTCGCCGGCGAAGGACACCAGGGCGTGGGGGCGGGCGCAGAAGTCGTCGAGGCTCAAGGAGCCCGGTACGCTGTCGGCGCGCAGCAGTTTGGGCAGGCTGCGGCGTAGTACCTTGCGCTTGGCGTTGGCCGGGAGGTCGGCGGTGTAGCTGACGCCGATGGAGATTTCGCCGGACGCCAGCAGGCCGGGCATCAGGATGTAGTTGACGCGGCGTACCACCAGCACGATGCCGGGGGCCTCGGCGCGCAAGCGTTTGAGCAGTTGCGGCAGCAGGGCGAATTCGACGTCGTCGGAGAGGCCGATACGGAACACGGCGGTGCTGGTCGCCGGGTCGAACTCGGCGGCGCGGCTGACGGCAGTGGAAATCGAGTCCAGGGCCGGGGAGAGCAGGGCGAAGATCTCTACTGCCCGGGCAGACGGCTCCATGCTGCGCCCAGTGCGCACGAACAGCGGGTCGTCAAACAGCCCGCGCAGGCGTGACAACGCCGCACTGATCGCCGGTTGGCCAAGGAACAGTTTCTCCGCAGCGCGGGTCACACTGCGCTCATGCATCAAGGTTTCGAATACGATCAAGAGGTTAAGGTCGACACGACGCAGGTCGTTACGGTTCATCTTGTGTCCTGGAAGAGTCAGCAAACTTGACGAGAGCAGCCATGTAAGAAGAATGACCGGCATGAATCTTACGGGTAAAGGCTGTTACTCTGCACAGGAAAATTGAGTTTTCTTACAAGCTCTGAGGTCTATTCCTCAGTTGCGGAATCAATGACAGGCATGTCGACTATTAATGGCGACCGGTGGTCTTACCCGGAAAGCCCAGATAGAGTTCATGGCATTAGAGGTTACTTTGACGAGGTTTGCGATGTCCCGCACGATCCGTTTTCACAAGTTTGGTCCGGCCGAGGTGCTCAAATGCGAAGAGCATGCAGCCGCGCAGCCCGCACCGGGCGAAGTGCAGGTGCGTGTCGAAGCGATTGGCATCAGCTGGTATGACATTCTGTGGCGCCAGAACCTGGCGTCTTCCCATGCACGCTTGCCGTCCGGCCTTGGCCACGAGATGGCCGGTGTCGTGGTCGCCGTAGGCGATGGCGTGGACGACTTGGCAGTGGGCGATAAGGTGGCCAGTTTTCCGGCCGAGAGCCCCAATGATTATCCGGTGTATGGCGAGCAGATCGTCCTGCCCCGTTCGGCCCTGACCCGTTATCCGGATGTCTTGAGCCCTATCGAAGCCAGCGTGCACTACACGCCGCTGTTGATTGCGTACTTTGCCTACATGGATCTGGCACGGGTCAAGCCTGGGCAATTCGCCCTGGTGACTGACGCCAGTCACTGCGCCGGCCCATCCTTTGTGCAACTGGGCAAAGCCCTGGGTGTGCGGGTGATTGCGGCTACCAAGGACAGCGAGGAGCGTGAGTACCTGCTGTCCCTCGGCGCAGAGAAGGTCATCGTCACCGAAGAGCAGGACCTGCTGATGCAAATCAACAAGTTCACCGACAACCGCGGCGTGGACGTGGTGTTCGATGGCTTGGGCGGCCCTCAGATGTCGCTGCTCGGTGATGTGCTGGCACCGCGTGGCAGCTTGGTCTTGTATGGCTTGCAGGGCGGTAACCAGACACCGTTCCCGGCGTGTGCGGCGTTCCAGAAGAATATTCAGTTCTTTGTGCACTGCATTGGTAACTTCACCGGCAAGCCCGAGCTGGGCATTATCCAGGACCAGGTTGCCTTGCAGCGAGCCCTGCGGGATATCAACCAGCTGACGGCCGACCGCGTGCTGGTACCGCTGAAAACCACGGTGTTTCCGTTCAGCCAGTTCGTGGAAGCGCACCGCTACATGGACGAATGCCCGTGCCGCGAGCGTGTCGCGTTGCAGGTTGAAGCTGTTTAGGATGTAGGAATATTCGCAAACGAGTATTCCTGTCACCTGGCGTATGGGGCAAATACGCCATTTGACAGGGCTGAACCCTTACCGCTGTTGTGCTACCTGGTTGTTTATTTAACCCCTGAATCCTGACTTTCCCCCTGACGCCGCCCTGAATTCCAGTGCGGCGTCTTTGTGTGCGCGTCATTTAAAGGTTGGCCGTTATTCATCTGCACTGGTTTTCGGCGGGGTTCTGTATCTATTAATCATTATTCCAGCACTGATAATTGCAGCTTCACTTTCATCTCAAGGACTGAGCAATGATTGAATATCTGACATGCCTGTCACGGGCGACTGAAACTAACGTCGCACCGTATGCGTTGCCCCAGGGAAAAACGTGCGCTCCGCATAAGCCTCAACCCGATAAGTGGGAAAGTTGGTTGAATTGCGGGTCGGACGTTTCTTTAAATAGTTGGTTAAAAGTGCGTAAGAGTTTGTCGGAACGGTCCTAGGACTGCGGCTGTGTTTATTTATACCCAGTAAATTCGGTGGTTTGCGTGCTTGCAGGGCCAAGCCCTTGCCCGACTGCAGCCGTGTCGAAGTGTTGCGCGGTGCTAGTGTCTAGATGTTGGCGCACACGGCTGTGCGCGAATTTATTACAGACATGGCAGGCCGAACAAACACTGTCAGCAGTTGCTTGAAACTCATATTTCAACTCAGGTAGTAAAACGATGAGCACTATTCACGAACAGGCTATGAATTATGTTTACCAGCAAGTTCTGCAACGCTTGATCGGTTACTTTAATCGCGAAGAACGAACAGCACTCCAGTTATTGGTCCAGCGAATCGTTGTGGCGGCGGGAGGCATGGAGCAGGTCGGGGATTACAAGATACTGGTTGCCCACGGTGGTGGCGAAGTCAGCAGCTACACCCTGGCGCTGTTGCGTGCTGCGCAACTGACGATTGCTGGCCGGGCACCGCGCACCTTTCACTTGCGGGTTGCGACATTACGCTACGCGGGGATGACGGAGGGCCGGCTCAATAGCCTCAACCAGGGCTACGGCCGCCTGTTTCTCCACGATGATCCAAGGGTTGAGCTCCTGATGGTGGAAAACCAGGAGGTATTGCCCTTCAACGCCTTGCGACCGGCCTCTGCGCTTGGCCGGGAGGCCAGTCAACGCAACATGTTGATGGTGGGCCACCTGAGTGCCGGTGATTGCCGCGCGACGTTGTGCAGTGATACCTACCTGGCACTTGGCGATTTCTACCAGCGCGTCACCACTTGGAACGGCGGGGTGCATGCGCTGGTCAGCGGCGACTCGCCGCGCAAGCAAGGCCAGTTTCTGGCCTGGCTCAAGAACACGTCACAAGGCGCCGGGGTCGACGTGACGGACGCCTGGCCGTCCTCCCTCACAGGGTTGTTCGCGCGCATGGAGGAACTGAGCATGGGGTATTACCGTGAGGTGTACGGCGAACACTATGTTGCCCATGAAAACCCCAGCAAGACGGGTTACCGTCACTTGTCCTACATTGGCGTTGCCGATTTACTGGACGGCGTAGACCTCCCGTCCTCGCCCATGCTCACCGAGTTCATGGCCTTCGCCCCAGACCCACTGGGGTTTCACTTCAGCCATCCAGCCTATTCCAACCCGCTGCTGATGGCGCATCTGCGGGGGTTGCAAGCCCAATGCCTGCGAGACCTGGATTATGAAGAGGGCGTGCAGGGGTTTCTCCAGCAAGCGGCCCACTACCTCAGTCGCATGCGCATGCCTGAGGCGGTGCTCGCCGAAGCGGGTACCCGTGAAGGGCGCATCCAAGCGAGCACCTACGCCCAGCAGTTCTTTGGCCATGACGAGACGCAATTGATTTGCCTGTTGTTTTCGCCGTTTATCCACCATGGGGAGCGTCTGGAAGGCTATCTGCGCCACTGTCATCCAGGCATGCTGGTTGCCCTGCCTGAGCTGCACAAGGTCCTGCAGGGCAAGCCTTGCGCCGACATGCTGCAACAGTGGGTCACCGACACCAGCGGCTTGCCAATGCCTTTGCTACAGCACCTCTACCGCAAGCGTCCAGCGGTTATCGCCAGCGGCAAAGACCTGCACAGCAGCGATGCCCTGGCTTATGACAGCGTCCACGCCTGTCAATCGTCCGGTCGATGACACTGCGCGGCGAACGGCCGGCCGACTTCGCTTATCAGGCGGTTTACCGCTACATGATCAGCCTGATCAACGAAGTCAGCACTGATGCACGGGTGAAACTGCCTTCCCTGCGGCAATTGGCGGGGCGCCTTAAGGTATCGATCTCGACCGTACAGTACGCCTACTCGCTGCTGGAGAAGGAGGGCAGGGTCTATTCGGTGGCCAAATCGGGCTATTACGCCTGGCCCCTGTCGGCCAACCCGCTGGCGTGGGCCGGAGGCGATCTGCTCGATCGGCTCTACGCTGCGGCGCGCCGGCCGGGCATGGTGGTGCTCAGTGGTGATGAACCGGCGCTGCTGGCTTCGCTGGATGGCAGCCTTTTGCGCCTGGAGCGGGAGCTGGTACGCCACTACCCGCGCCAACTGCAGCCCTGGTCCCAGCCATGCGGTGTCTGGGAGCTGCGTGCCGTGCTGGCGGCGCGTTACACCTCGTCGCCCACGCGTTGCTGGCATGCCGATGACGTCTACATCGGCGCCGACCTGCGCGGTGTGCTGGACATCCTCATCGACGTACTGGGCCTGAGGGGGACCACGGTGGTTGTCGAATCGCCCTGCGACTGGCTGGTACTGCGCCTGTTCCAGGATGCTGGCGTGCGCGTTATCGAATTGCCCTGGACGCTGGAAGGTCGCCTGGACGTGACGACGCTTGACCGCTTGTTATGCGATGAACCTGTGCAGTTGGTGTTGCTGTCAGCACGGGTCAGCCTGCCGTCAGGGCTCGTCCTGTCGACCCCTGAGCGTCTGGCCGTCGCGCAGATGCTGGAACGCTACGGCTGTTGGTTGCTGGAAAACGACACCTTTGGTGAGCTGGGTTTCACAGAGCCCCAGACAGCCCTGCGCGAACTGGTCAACCCAGAGCGACTGATCGTGTTTTCTTCTTTCGAGAAAGTACTGGGTTCGGAAGCGCCCTATGGTTACCTGTTGTCTCGACGCATGAGCGGCGAATTGCAGCGCCAATTCCTGCTGCGGTCCTTTCGGCTGTCGTCGATCCGCCAGCGCGCCATTGCGCGCCTTTGTCAAAGCGGGCGAATCGACGTGCACTTGCGAGCGCTGCGCCTGCAATTGAGCCAGCAGGCACAGGACATGTGCCAGCGCCTGGACCTGCACCTGGGGGAACAAGTGGCCTACCGTCCGCCAACCGCCGGGGCGACGTTCTGGCTGGGCGCCACGCGGGCAGTCGACATGCGCCAGGTGTTCCAGCGCCTGCTCACCCAACAGGTGGTGATTGCGCCGGGTGAGCTGTTCAGTCTCAGCGGCTTGCACCAGCAACATTTGCGCTTGAGCCACACTTTTCATGGGCATCCCGACCTGGATGTTGCCTTGGCAGCCATCAGTGAAGCGCTGCGTCAGGCCCAGACGTGATGACTGCGTGAAGTTTCTCTTGCTGCTGTAGGATCTATAACGTCGCGCAGCAGTCGAACTCTCAGTAAACTGCCATTTTTTCCGAATCCTTCTTTCCGAGGTTTATGCATGACAATCAGTCCTTTTGCGGGCAAGCCGGCGCCAGCCCAGTTGCTGGTGGATATCCCGCGACTGGTCACGGCCTATTACACCGGCCAGCCTGATGCAGCAATCTCCACCCAGCGCGTCGCGTTTGGCACCTCCGGGCACCGTGGCAGCTCGTTCGAATTGAGCTTCAACGAATGGCATGTACTCGCCATCAGCCAGGCCATCTGCCTGTATCGCGAAGCCCAGGGTATCAATGGCCCGCTGTTTGTTGGCCTGGATACCCACGCGCTGTCGACGCCTGCCGGTGCAAGTGCCCTGGAAGTACTGGCCGCCAATGGCGTGCACGTGATGCTGGCGGAGGGCGACGAGTACACGCCGACTCCGGCCATTTCCCACGCCATTATCTGCTACAACCGTGGTCGCACCAGCGGCCTGGCCGACGGCATCGTCATCACGCCGTCGCACAATCCGCCGCAGAGTGGCGGCTACAAGTACAACCCGCCCAATGGTGGGCCAGCCGATACCCACGTCACCAAGTGGATTGAAGCCAAGGCCAACGAACTGCTGGCCAACAAACTGGCCGGGGTCAAGCGGATCACCCACGCGCAGGCGCTCAAGGCCGACACCACCCATCGCCATGACTACCTCAACAGCTATGTGGCTGACCTGGTCAACGTGATTGACATGGACGCTATCCGTAGCGCCGACCTGCGCCTGGGCGTAGACCCGTTGGGCGGAGCAGGGGTGCGCTACTGGTCGGCGATTGCCGAGCACTATCGCCTGAACCTGGACGTGGTGAACACCGAAGTCGACGCGACCTTCCGCTTCATGAGCGTCGACTGGGACGGCCAGATCCGCATGGACCCGTCCTCCAGCTACGCCATGCAAGGCCTGATCGGGCTGAAGGAACGCTTTGACGTAGCGTTCGCCTGCGACCCGGACCACGATCGCCACGGCATCGTCACCCCATCCGGTGGCCTGCTGGCACCAAACAACTACCTGGCGGTGTCCATCGACTATCTGTTCCAGAACCGTCCAGACTGGCGCGCTGACGCGGCCGTGGGCAAGACCGTGGTCAGCAGCGGCCTGATCGACCGCGTTGCCGCACGCATTGGCCGTCGCCTCTACGAAGTGCCAGTTGGCTTCAAGTGGTTTGCCGATGGCCTGTTCGAAGGTTCATTGGGTTTTGGTGGTGAAGAAAGCGCCGGCGCCTCGTTCCTGCGCAAGGACGGTACGGTGTGGAGCACTGACAAGGATGGCCTGATCCCTGCCTTGCTGGCGGCGGAAATGACCTCGCGCAAAGGCCAGGACCCCAGTCAGATCTACCGCGGTCTCACTGATGCCCTGGGCGAGCCGTTCGCGATCCGTGTGGACGCCAAGGCCACTCCGGCACAGAAAGCCTTGCTGGGCAAACTGTCGCCAGACCAGGTGACGTCCACTGAGCTGGCCGGGGAGCGCATTCAACAAATCCTCAGTCACGCGCCGGGCAACAACCAGGCGATCGGCGGCTTGAAAGTGATGACCGAAAATGGCTGGTTCGCCGCACGGCCGTCGGGCACCGAGGATATCTACAAGATCTACGCCGAGAGTTTTATCGGTGAGGATCACCTCAAGCAACTCGTGGAAGAGGCGCAGGTGCTGGTAGACGGCGCGATCTCCGAGTAACGGCGCAATACGCCAGTGGGAGGGGGCATGCTCCTCCCACCGGTGCTTGAAATCAGGCCAAATCGACCAGGACAATCTCGCTGTCCTCAATGGCCGTCACCCGCAACACCTGCTCCTCCTCGATTGCCACGCCGTCTCGGGCGTGTGCGCGCAAGCCATTGACTTCAATCACCCCAGTGGCCGGCACCAGGTACGCACGGCGTCCGTTGTCCAAGCGGTATTCCGCGCTTTCCCCGGCTTTCAGGTTCGCGGCCACCAGGCGTGCATCCGCACGGATGCGCAGGCTCTCGCTGTCCCCGGCCTTGCCACTGGCCAGTGTCACAAAGCCTTCGCGATCGCCTTTCGGGAACGGCTTGGCGCCCCAGGACGGTGGCAGACCCGCTTCGTTCGGGATAATCCAGATCTGGAAAATCTTGGTGGGCGTGCCTTCCAGGTTGTACTCGCTGTGGGCGATCCCGGTGCCTGCGCTCATGACCTGCACATCACCGGCCTCGGTACGGCCTTTGTTGCCGAGGTTGTCGGCATGACTGATCGCACCTTCACGCACGTAGGTGATGATTTCCATATCACGGTGCGGGTGCTGGGGAAATCCGGTGCCCGGCGCAATGATGTCATCGTTCCAGACCCGCAAGTTACCCCAGTGCATGCGCTTGGGGTCATGGTATTCGGCAAATGAGAAGTGGTGATGAGCGTCAAGCCAGCCATGATGGGCGCCGCCCAGGGAAGTGAAAGGTCGAAGTTCTAGCATGATCGTCTCCTGTGGATGGTGCTTATGATCCAGCAGGTCATGATCGATAAAAAGCCTGAAAAGTGCCTGATTCCTATCAGTCGATTAGATTGGTTAGTGGCGTTTTGACTTTCAGTTCAGCGCCTAACTGCATGACAGCAAAGCAATTGGCTGGAACTGAACGTCGATTCCGGCGACCATGGTGCCCTTGTAAGAACCCGCCCATCGCAGGAGTCCGCGTGTCGCAACAAAAGCCTGATCTTCCCCCCGAACTGCGCCCCCTGGCTGACATGCCGTTATTGAAGCGCCTCGCTGCGCGTCTGTTTGGCCATGGCCTGACCCGCCTGCGCGCCCAGCACCGGTTTTCCTGGTTGCACGGGCAGGCTGATGGTTTCCGCAGCGGGCACGAGGCGGGCGTGGAATACGGCTATCGCGAGGGCAAGGCCGATGGCCTTGAGGAAGGCCGCCAGGTGTTGCTGATTCGTGACTATCGCCCGGATGAGCATCGTGCACCGGGGGTGGATGACAGCCTGTTCGATGATTGGCGCCTGCCGCTCACCGCCGACTTGAAGAAGCGCATCAAGGCGGACGTTGCGCGTTTGCTGCCGGCCCACGCCCAGCCCAGCGCGGCGCAGTGGAAGATGATCTTCAGCGATACGCCTTCTACCTCAGTGATCGCGGGGGCCGGGGCGGGCAAATCCACATCGTTGGTGTTGCGTATCTTGTTGCTCACCCATTACCTGGGCTTCGAGCTCAGCTCGATGACGGTGGTGACCTTCACCCGCGAGTCGCGCAAAGACTTCATCAACAAGCTCATGGAAATTCTCAGCCTGTGGGGCCAACCCCTTGGCATGAAAGAAGCACAGGCCGTGGTGCGTACCTTTCACTCGCGCATCCTGCCCATGGTTCGCAGCCTGCCAGGCTTTGAGCGCCTGCAAGCGTTCGAGAACCTGAATGCGGGCTTTGAAGACGCTGACAGCAACCCCTTCGACTTGCGTATCAACGATGCCCAGCGCCAGCAGATGAATGCCTGTTATCACCGGTTGCACGGGCAGCACCCACGCTTTCGTGAGTTGATTGCGCCGCTGGCACGCCATGGCCTGCAGCTCAAGGAACTGGAGCGTGATCACCCCGAGGTGCAAAAACGCGTCGCCGTGACTGAGCTGGCGGCCAAGCGCGATGAAGAACTCTGCGATGTGATCGAGGACCTGTGGTTCCGGGCCGGCGCCTGGCCGATCAAGGGCATTGAGCCCAGTCGCCAGGCATTGGAGATCAACGGCGCGCAGTTTCACTGTCATGGCTATATACCCGAGCTGGACGCCTGGGTGGTGCTGGGCTTCGATTCGCGGGAAAACGCCCAGATCAGCCGGCCCAACGCGAAACTGTCGGTGCGTGCGGAATGGGCGGTAAAGCGCACGTTGTTTCAAGCTTTCTGCCGTAAGCCATTGATATGGCTTGATAGTTACGATTCTTCGAAGCGGCTTTTAAGCAGTTTGGCGGGTGATGCCGCGGCCGGGCCGGGCTTTGATTATAAGGTCAAGGGCGAGTTGGCCTCGGCGCCGTTGCTGGACAGCTTCGTGATGGCCGCCGGGTTTATCGAAAACCTCGGGCTGGACGTGCCCACCGCGGTTGGGCAGATGAGCTTTGCCAAGGATGACCCGGACCGTTTCTTCTTCGAAGCCCTGAGCATCTTCTGGAAAGCCCTGGAAGATCACCTGCTGGACCAGTCGCCACCGATCATGACCTACAACCGCATGTTCTCGCTGTTCGGCGAAAACACCCCGGAAAATCTCAAGCTGCTCAGTGATCCGTTGTTGCGGCCGCTTTCGCACTTGATGATCGATGAATTCCAGGACGTTTCACCGCAAATCGTCTCGTGGATCCGCGCCAGCCTGCGCGAGATCCGCAGCCGTGGCCCGGCGATGCATGTCGGGCGCGGTGCACAGCACTCATCGCTGTTGTGCGTGGGGGATGACTGGCAATCCATCTATGGCTGGCGCGGGAGTTCGCCCAAGTACTTCATGGAGTTCAACAAGGAATTCCCGTCACCTGCCACCACGCGCGTAATGCTGGGTGAGAACTACCGCAGCCACCAGCACATCATCGATGCCGCCGAGCACATCGTGCGTGCGGCGCCGGCGATTCCAGGCAAGAAGGCCAAGGCCAGTGGCACGCATAAGGATTTGGTGCCCGTCAAAGTCCTGGAGCGCGACGACGCAGCGTTGGGGCGGCAACTGCTGGAGCATTATCAACGCGGTGAATCGGTGTTGATGTTGTATCGAAAAAGCAGCGATAAGTTATTGATTCAAGAGAATATTCGCTCGGTAGTTAATGTAGACTCTAACTTGCCGCCCCAGGCGCGCAGGTTGAAGCAACTGACCTATCACAGTGCCAAGGGGCTGCAAGCCGACGCAGTGTTCCTGCTTGGGGATTGCCAGCACGTGACCCGCTCTCCCTACAAGAACCAGGTGTATCGCATGGCAGGCCTGGGTAAGGATGGCGACAGCGAGCCTTACGATAATGCGCAAAAGGACGAAGTGCTGCGCCTGGCCTACGTGGGCATTACCCGCGCAGTGAGCCATTGCTACTGGTATGTGGAAAAGCCCGAAGGCCAGGCGGTGAATGTGCCGAAGGCGTCGGAGCGGGTCGATGGCAGGAAAGCCTTCTTTGACGACCAGCGCAACTGATGGGGCGCCGGAACTGATGTGGGAGCGGCCTTGCTCGCGACTACCAGGGTTCAGCCCCACATGTGCTGGCTGAAACTACGCATTCGCGAGGGAGCCCGCTCCCACCTTTTCACTCTGTTTCCATGGAGAAGTTGAGTCAGGCCCGCAAGGAAAGCGGCGGTACGAACGACTCCAACTCATCCTCCACCGCCTCGATAATCCGCTCCACATCGGCTGCATTCATCACGGTAGCGCAGGGGATGCCGGCGATAGCTATCAGTGTCTCGCCGCTGGCGCGGTCGAACAGGCGCGCGATCATACTGCCAGGGGCGTCCATGCTGCCCTCGAAGCCCATCGGATGAAAATGCCAGCGCATCAGCTGGCAGGCGTTGGGGAACGTCACTTTGTTCATGTTGCCCACCTTGGTCATTGAGCGCTTCCTTTAGCTCGCGGTAGGGGGGCCATGACCTTCACTGGTCGTGGCGTCTGAGAGCTTAAAAGTAGCATTCGTTCGCAACCCCAAGGTGAATTTTTTGGTTCCGTTCGGCGGTTGTCTTCACTTAAGTTGACGTGGGTCATCTCTTACCCGGATTCAGGCAAAAGGCCATTAGTCAGAAGGTCCATTTGGCCATTGAAGACCTTGGCAAAATTCGGCAATCTCCAAGGTTTACCCGCCCCAGAGCCATTCATGCCCGACATCGCCCCCGCCGATGATGCCCAGCAATCCCAGGCCACACGCGAGCTGGTACTGCGCCACCACCTGTGCTGGCGCCACCGGGACCTGGAGGGCGTGATGTCCTACTACCATCCGGACATCCAGTACCACGACTTTTTCCAGAACCGTGTCATTGGGTTCGCCGACTTGCGTGACTACCTGCAAGCCAGCATGCCGCGCGAGGCCGACGAGGCGATCGAGCACAGCGACCGTATCCGCGCCGATGGCAATACCGCATTCATCCAGTACCGCATCACCTTGCGTGGCGGCCAGGGCCTGGTGTCGTTCCGCACCAGCGAGGCCATCACGGTACGCGACGGGTTGATCTGGCGCGTCAACGAATACGCCTCCCTAGTGCATGAACAACCCGCCCAGGCCGCGCGGCCTTCGGTCAGCCGCCTGGGCGTGTCGCCCCAGCAATTGGGGCACATGGCCAATGACCTGCAGCAGTATTTCGAATGCAAGCAACCTTACCTGGACCCGGAGCTGGACCTGCAACGGGTTTCCAAGGAATGTGGCTACAGCCGCAACCAGATTTCCTACCTGCTCAACCAGGTACTGGGCCAGAGCTTCTATCGCTATGTGAACCAGGCACGGCTCCAGCATTTGTTGGCCGCCCTGGATAAGGCCGTGCCGCCGTTAAAGATCGACGACCTGGCGTTTGCCGCAGGTTTCAACTCGTTGTCGGCGTTCTACAGCGCGTTCCGCCAGCACACGGGCCAGTCGCCCAAGGCCTATGTCAAACAAATTTCCCTGCGTGCACGCGCGCAAGACAACCCATGACGGCGCGCCCTAGGATCGACCCTATCGAAACGAGGTGGGGGAACCTGGCATGCCGGCATGGCGCACCATCAGTTTATGGATGGACCAGTTGGACGACCCGCTGCACGCGCGGCCGGCCCTGGAGCATGACCTGGACGTCAACGTGGCCATTATCGGCGCCGGTTACACCGGGCTGTGGACCGCTTACTACCTGAAACGCCAAGCCCCCGAGCTGAAGATCGCGATCATCGAAGCGCAAACCGCCGGCTTTGGCGCGTCGGGTCGCAACGGCGGCTGGCTGATGGGCAACCTGCTGGGTGAGGACCGCTTGCTCGCCGGCCTGGCCCCCGAGCAGCGCCGCGCCTCCTTTGACCTGCTGCACGCCATCCCTGACGAAGTCGCCCAGGTGCTGGCGCGTGAAGGCATCGACTGCGACTACCGCAAGGGTGGCGCCTTGTACTGCGCGGCGCGCTACCCCGAGCAGGAGGGCAGCCTGCGCCGCTACCTCGACAAACTCTACGCCCAGGGCCTGACCGAAGCCGACTACCGTTGGCTTGGCCCGCAGCAATTGGCCGAGCAGATCCGCATCGCCAGGCCCTATGGCGGCATTTATGCGCCGCACGTTGCAACCATCCACCCAGCCAAGCTGGTGCGTGGCCTAGCGCGGGTGGTGGAGCGCATGGGCGTGGCAATCTACGAAAACAGCCCGGTTACCCACTGGCAATCCGGTAGCCTGCGCACTGCCAAGGCCAGCGTCCGGGCAGCCTGGGTGGTGCCGGCAGTGGAGGGCTACGCCAATACCTTGCCACTGCTGGGCCGCTACCAATTGCCGGTGCAGAGCCTGATCGTCGCCACCGAGCCGTTGCCGGCCAGCACCTGGGACGACATCGGCCTGAGCCATGGCCAAGCCTTTGGTGAAAGCAGCCGCCAGGTCACTTACGGGCAGCGTACGGCGGATAACCGACTGGTGTTCGGTGCGCGCGGCGGTTACCAGTTTGCCGGCAAGCTGCGCCATGACTTCGATTTGACCGACAGCGAAGTGGAGCTGCGTCGCTACCTGTTCGGTGAGCTTTTCCCACAGCTAAAGAGCGTGAGGATTACCCATTCCTGGGGCGGCAACCTCGGCATGTCGCGCAATTTCCGCCCGCACATGCTCTGCGATCACAAGACTGGCATCGCGCTGTCCGGGGGATACGGCGGGGAGGGCGTCGGCGCGACCAACTTGGGCGGCCGCACCCTGGCCGACCTGATCCTGGGCCGCGACACGCCGTTGACCCATCAACCCTGGGTGATCCGCGAACGCGGCCTGGACGCGCTCAAGCCCTGGGAGCCCGAACCCTGCCGCTGGCTGGGCTACAACGCGATCATTCGCAGTTTCGTCCATGAAGACCAGGTGTTGGCCAACCCCAACACCGCCCCTTGGCGCCGCAAGCTGGCGACCGGCGTGGCCGGGTTCATGGAAGGTTTCATGCACTAAGACGTTTCACTCACACGGGAAAATCCCATGAGCATCACGCAATTCAAAGACACGCTGAACGCTCACCTACCTGACTCGTCGCCCGTTGCTGTGCCGCTGGGCGAGCCCATTGCCGTGGCCTCGACCCTGAGCGTCGAGCGCAACGATGGCGTCGAAACCGGCATCTGGGAATGCACCCCAGGCGTTTGGCGTCGACAGATCAAATCCCAGGAGTTCTGCCACTTCATTCAGGGCCGCTGCACCTTCACCCCTGACAACGGAGAAATCGTCCACATACAAGCCGGTGATGCACTGATGTTGCCGGCCAACAGCACCGGCATCTGGGACATCCAGGAAACCGTGCGCAAGACCTACGTATTGATCCTGTAACGCTTTGATCCTTGATCGCCTGCCATAAAAACAGCCCTAAAACCGCCAGGAAATCGAACCATGAAAGCCATTGCCCTGTTGCCCTTGATGTTGGTGGCCTCTATCGGCCAGGCCGCCGAGACGGTGAAAATCTACAACTGGTCGGACTACATCGCGCCTGACACCACCAAGAACTTCCAGAAAGAAACCGGCATCGGTTTCACCTACGACGTGTACGACAGCAATGAAACCCTCGACGGCAAGTTGATGACCGGTAAATCCGGCTACGACGTGGTGTTCCCGTCCAACCATTTCATGGCCCGGCAGATCCAGGGCGGCGCGTTGAAGAAGCTCGACAAGAGCCAGTTGCCCAACTGGAAGAACCTCAACCCGGTGTTGCTCAAGGCCCTGGAAAACAATGACCCGGGCAATGCCCATGGCTTTCCGTACCTGTGGGGCAGCACCGGCATCGGCTACAACATCGACAAGGTCAAGGCGGTACTGGGCGACAACGCACCGGTCGACTCCTGGGACCTGATCTTCAAGCCGGAAAACATGGCCAAGCTGCAGAAATGCGGGGTGGCGATTCTGGATAATGGTCCGGAGCTGCTGCCCGCTGCGCTCAACTACCTGGGCTTGCCGCACCACAGCAAGAAGCCCGAGGACTACAAGAAAGCGCAAGACCTGATGATGAAGGTGCGGCCTTATGTGGCGTACTTCCATTCCTCGAAGTACACCGCGGACCTGGCCAACGGCGATATCTGCGTGGCAGTCGGTTTCTCTGGCGACATCCTGCAGGCTGAAAGCCGTGCCAAGGAGGCCAAGAACGGCGTGAACATCGGCTACAACATTCCCAAGGAAGGCGCTGCGATCTGGTTCGACATGGTCGCCATGCCCGCCGATGCCCCCAACGAAAAAGCCGGCTACGCGTTCATGAATTACCTGTTGAGCCCGCAAGTGATGGCCAGCATCACCAACTACGTGCACTACGCCAACGGTAACGAAGCCGCCGACAGCCTGGTGGACCCTGCGATCAAGGCCGACACCAAGATCTACCCGAGCCCCGAGATGATGGGCAAGCTGTTCGCACTCGAAGCGATGCCGCTGAACGTCGACCGGGTGCGCACGCGGGTGTGGAACACCATCCGGACCGGGCGCTGAGGTCAACGCAGGCACGGTAGGAGCCCGGCTTGCCGGCGATGGCCATCTCACCGGCGCCATCGCCGGCAGGCCGGGCTTCTAGAGGGTCAAGGATGCTCCAGGTCATGCCCCAACGACTGGATAAACAACGAAAACAGCTCCGGTTGTGACGAGATATCCAGCTTCGCGTACAAATGCCGACGGTGCACTTTCACCGTGTCCGGCGAAATGTTCAGGCGTTCGGCCATGGCCTTGGATGAGAACCCGCGCAGCACCAGGCGGGCGATTTCCAGCTCGCGGTCCGAGAGCACGCCGCAGCCGAACTGACTCAGGGCATCCCTGATCTGGCTGTCCATCGCCGGCGCACGCCGGGTGCTTTGCTGCCAGTGCTGCTGCATCAGGGGCAATACCCAGGCCGACATGGTCGTCATCAATCCCGTCTCCTCGAGGCTGAAGCGCCGCTGCATGCCCAATGACAGCGACAAGGTCCCCGCGCCGGGCAATTGCAGAATGAATTGCACCTCGTCTTCCAGCACGTTGTCGTGGAAGTAGCTGAGGAAGTACTCACTCTGGCGAAAATGGTCCGGGGCCACTTCCTCCAGGCGGTACACACCGCTGGCATACCCCTCGCGGCAGGCTTGGTAAAACGGGTCGAGCAAATACAACCCATTGAGGTACGCCAGCATCGACGCCGGCTTGCTGCTGGGCTGGGCGTCGTATTCTTCCAGGGCCTGGGGCGCGCCTTCCAAGGGGTAGTAGATCGCCAGGGCGTTATCGAAGGGCAGGCACTGGTGCAGCAACAGCACGAGCTGTTTCCAGAAACGCTCGGTACCGATGTACGTGACGGTGCGGCCCAGGCCGGCGTGCATCCCGACCTCCCGAAACAGGCTCATGTGTCAGGCTCCCGCCAACAAAAGATTGGCCAAGGGTTCGGCTTTTGCCCGGTGGCGTCAAGGGGAGTACGCCAATAGGGGAATTGGCTGACATAAACCCAATGTTTATCTTCGTCATCATTCAGCGGGAAACATATCCCGTGCCTCTCAGACTTTTCGTTTCTGCCTCACACCAAGAACAACGACAGAGGATAACGATATGAGCACTTCCCCTGCGCCCAACGGCGTGCTGAAACCCACCCTGAGCGTCTTCGATGTGGTGGCTATTACCGTGTCGGCGGTGACACCGGCCAGTTCCGTGTTCGTGATTGCGCCGTTTGCCATCCAGCAGGCCGGCAGCGGCGTGTTCCTGGCGTTTGTAATGGCCGGTTTGCTCGCGCTGATGTTTGCCTTTTGCTACGCCGAACTGGGGCGTGCCCACAACAGCGCCGGCGGAGAGTATGTGTATGCCAAGCGAGTGTTCGGTGGCATGGCGGGCTATGCGACGTTCCTGACGGTGCTGGTCATGTTGCTGTTTATCCCGCCGGTACTGGCGACGGGCGCGGCGACCTACCTCAATAACGCCCTCGGCACGACGTTCGACGCCCAGACCGTCGCACTGGTGATCGTGGTGTGCAGTTACGCGCTGGGCATCCTCAATATCAAACTCAACGCCTGGATCACCGGCACCTGCCTGCTGCTGGAAGTGGCGGCATTGCTGGTGATCGTGGTGATCGGCTTCGGCAACCCGGTGCAGCCGGCCAGCGTGCTGTTCCAGCCGCAAATCGTCGAAAACGGCGTGCTGCATCTCGCACCCTGGGCACTGGTGATCGGCGCGGTGGGGGTCGGCCTGTTTTCCTACAACGGCTATGGCCCGGCGGTTTTGCTGGCTGAAGACATGAAATGCGGCGGCAAGGGCGTGCACAAGGCAGTGCTGTGGTCCCTGGGCCTGGTGGTGATCATCGAACTGGTGCCGATTACCGCGCTGTTGATCGGCGCGCCCTCCCTGAGTGCGATGATCAGCAGCCCGGACCCTATCGGTTACCTGTTGAGCAGCCACGGCAATGAAACGTTGTCGCGGCTGGTCAGCGCCGGGATCTTCCTGTCGGTGTTCAACGCGATTGTGGCCATCGTGATCCAGATCGGCCGCGTGGTATTCAGCAGTGGGCGCGATGCGCTGTGGACACCGAGCATCAACCAGCTGTTCACCCGCATTCATCCGCGCTGGGATTCGCCGTGGTTGGCTACGCTGTTCCTGGCGATTCCTTCGGCGCTGCTGAGTTTCAGTTCCAACCTGGCCGACCTCACCTCGTTCAGCGTGCTGCTGATCATGCTGGTGTACCTGGTGGTGGCCTTGAGCGCGTTGATGAGCCGAGTGTTGCTGCGCGATCGCGAGCATCCCTATCGCATGCCGTTGTGGCCACTGCCGGCATTGCTCGCGGTACTGGGCGCCGGCTATCTGTTGGTGACCCTGGTGGCCGCCGCCTCGGTGCGGGACATCATGGTCATCATCGGCCTGCTGGCCCTGTCGGTGATTCTGTATTGCATCAGTGGCCGGTCGAGTCCGGTCTTCCAGAAATTGTAAGGAGTGGTTATGCGCGCACGTCAATTGGGCATCACATTGGGGCTGGGCACACCCGGTGAATGGAACGCCATCACCGATGTGCCCGGCGTTCGGGTCGGTCACAGTACGCTCAAGACGCAGCATGAGGGCAAGCACGTGCGCACCGGTGTCAGTGTGATCCAGCCACGTGCCGGGGAAGCCCGCCAGCAACCGTGCTTTGCCGGGTACCACGTGCTCAATGGCAACGGGGACGCCACCGGTCTTGAATGGATCAACGAGGCGGGGTTGCTGACCACGCCGCTGGCCATCACCAACACCCACAGCATCGGTGTGGTGCGCGACAGCCTGATCGCGCTGGAGCGCGAGCGTCTGGCAGACCCCGCCGTGTACTGGTGCATGCCGGTGGTGATGGAAACCTATGACGGCCTGCTCAATGATATCTGGGGCCAGCATGTCGGCCCGGAACATGTGCGCGAAGCCGTGGGCAACGCCGAAACCGGCCCGGTGCAGGAAGGCGCTGTGGGCGGTGGTACTGGCATGATCTGCCATGAGTTCAAGGGCGGCATCGGCACGGCCTCGCGGCGCTTGCCAGCGGAGCAGGGCGGGTGGACCGTCGGCGTGCTGGTGCAGGCCAACCACGGCAAGCGCCAGGAACTGCGGGTGGATGGCTACCCGGTGGGGCGCCACTTGATGGAGATCCCGTCGCCGTTTGCCGAGCAAGGCACGCCGGGCATGGGCTCGATCGTGGTGATCCTCGCCACCGACGCGCCGCTGTTGCCACACCAATGCCAGCGGCTGGCGCAACGCGCATCGATCGGCATCGCCCGTACCGGCGGCGGTACCGAGGACTCCAGCGGTGATCTGTTCCTGGCTTTTGCCACCGGCAACCAGGATTTGCCGCCCGCAGACTACGGGCGCAAGCATCTACCCTTCAGCACTGCATTGCAGATGGTCAACAACGACCACATCTCGCCGCTATTCAGTGCCGCGGCGGAGGCGGTGGAAGAGGCAATCATCAATGCGATCCTGGCGGGGGAGGACATGCTCACCGATCAAGGTGTTCTGGTGCCCGGCCTCACGGGTGACACGTTATTGTCGGCATTAAGCGAGGCGGGTTGGCATGTGTCCCGGTAATAGGGGCCAGCCGAACTTATTATTACAAGTAATGGCTGTTTAATGTTGCCAATGACACCCTGTCAATATAATGGATCCAATAACTAACGGCGCCGAACACATGCACAAACGTTAGGACTATTTAATATTTAAATAACGGGGCGGTTTTTTTGTCGGACAAACACGGCGCTGCCCAACAAACATTGATTGATACTTCCTTGAGTTGAGTGTTCGGGGAGTTTTAGTGCAGGAAAAGATGTAGACGAAAGATTTCAAGTTGTGTCAGTTTTCTTACGCCTTCAAAAGAGGCGAGTGATAGGACGATCTCGCCCGCGGGGTTCCTATCGATCAAAGACTGATGCACTTGCAAACAAGGAAGTACGTTTATGTCAAAAGTAAAAGACAAGGCTATCGTGTCGGCGGCGCAAGCCAGCACCGCTTACTCGCAAATCGATAGCTTCAGCCATCTGTATGACCGTGGCGGCAACCTCACGATCAATGGCAAACCCTCCTATACCGTTGACCAGGCGGCCACCCAGCTGCTGCGCGACGGCGCCGCGTACCGGGACTTTGACGGTAACGGCAAGATCGACCTGACCTACACCTTCCTGACTTCGGCCTCCTCGAGCACCATGAACAAACATGGCATCGCGGGCTTCAGCCAGTTCAACGCACAGCAAAAAGCACAGGCCGTACTGGCCATGCAATCCTGGGCGGACGTGGCCAACGTCACCTTCACCGAGAAAGCCAGCGGCGGTGACGGCCACATGACGTTCGGCAACTACAGCAGCGGCCAGGACGGCGCGGCAGCCTTCGCCTACCTGCCCGGCACCGGCGCAGGCTACGACGGCACCTCGTGGTACCTGACCAACAACAGCTACACGCCGAACAAGACCCCGGACCTGAACAACTACGGCCGGCAGACCCTGACCCACGAAATCGGCCATACCCTGGGCCTGGCTCACCCTGGCGACTACAACGCCGGGAATGGCAACCCGACCTACAACGACGCGACCTATGGACAGGACACGCGCGGCTACAGCCTGATGAGCTACTGGAGCGAGAGCAACACCAACCAGAACTTCAGTAAAGGCGGAGTCGAGGCCTACGCGTCCGGCCCGCTGATCGACGATATTGCGGCGATCCAGAAGCTCTACGGTGCCAACTACAACACCCGCGCCGGCGACACCACCTACGGGTTCAACTCCAACACCGGGCGTGATTTCCTCAGTGCCACATCCAATGCCGACAAGCTGGTGTTCTCGGTATGGGACGGTGGTGGCAACGACACCCTGGACTTCTCCGGCTTCACCCAGAACCAGAAGATCAACCTCAATGAAGCGTCGTTCTCCGACGTGGGCGGCCTGGTGGGCAACGTGTCCATCGCCAAGGGCGTGACCATCGAGAACGCCTTCGGCGGCGCGGGCAATGACTTGATCATTGGTAACAACGCGGCCAACGTCATCAAGGGCGGGGCCGGCAACGACCTCATCTACGGCGGCGGCGGAGCGGACCAACTGTGGGGCGGCGCGGGCAGTGACACCTTTGTGTTCGGTGCCAGTTCCGACTCCAAGCCTGGGGCGGCGGACAAGATCTTTGACTTTACCTCGGGTTCGGACAAGATCGACCTGTCGGGCATTACCAAAGGCGCAGGCCTGACCTTCGTCAATGCCTTCACCGGGCATGCCGGCGATGCTGTACTGACCTATGCCGCAGGTACCAACCTGGGCACCCTGGCAGTGGACTTCTCCGGTCACGGCGTGGCGGATTTCCTCGTCACCACCGTCGGCCAGGCTGCGGTCAGCGACATCGTGGCGTAATGCACGGGCGCGGCGCTTCGGCGCCGCGCTTTACGGCTGGAGCGTGAAGATGCAGCGTTTTTTCAATCTAGTCACTTGCGTATTGCAGGTGATGTTCGTGTCGGCAGGAGCCCACGCAATGGCGAGCAGTCTTGTATTACCCACCACCGCCCAGTTGGCCGGGCATTGGCAATTGCACCAGCAGGACCAGGTGTGCGCCCTGGACTTGCTGGAGCAGGCCAATGCCTTGGGCGGTGATGTGGCGTGTGTCGCGCAATGGCTGGGGGACAAGCCCCTGACCTGGACGCCAACGCCGGATGGTATATGGCTGATGAATGCCGAAGGCAGCGGGATTACCCACCTCAATCGGCAGAAAGAAGGCGAATATAAAGGTCGCACACCGACCGGCCTTGAAGTGGTATTGCAACGCACACCTTAGTTGCCGTTATAAGCTAATAACTTGATGTCATTAGTTGACCACCCTGTTGTGAGGGGCTGGGTCGACTATTGCGCGCAATTTGCTTCAGGGAAGATCAGAAACCATGGCGAAGTCCCATGCCGTCGCGCCGTTATTCAAGGCGCTGGGTGAATACAAGCGTATTTTGATCAGTGTGGGCTGTTTCACCGCATTGATTAACCTGCTGATGCTGGTGCCGTCGATTTACATGCTGCAAGTGTATGACCGTGTGCTGTCCTCCCAGAACGAAACCACCCTGGTGATGTTGACGTTGATGGTCGTGGGCTTCTTTGCATTTATTGGCCTGTTGGAGGTCATCCGTAGTTTTATCGTGATCCGTATTGGCAGCCAATTGGAGCGACGCTTCAACTTGCGCGTGTACAAGGCGGCGTTCGAACGCAACCTGCAGCGTGGTCAGGGGCATGCCGGGCAGTCCCTGGGCGATTTGACCCATATCCGCCAGTTCATCACCGGACCTGCGCTGTTCGCGTTTTTCGATGCGCCTTGGTTTCCCATCTACCTGTTTGTGATTTTCCTGTTCAACGTGTGGCTGGGCGTATTGGCCACGGCCGGTGCCGTGCTGCTGATCGGCCTGGCATGCCTGAATGAGTACCTGACCAAAAAGCCGCTGGGCGAAGCCAGCGGTTACTCCCAGCAATCCACGCAATTGGCCACCAGCCACTTGCACAACGCCGAGACCATCCAGGCCATGGGCATGCTCGGCGCGCTGCGCAGCCGCTGGTTTGCCGTGCATTCGCAGTTCCTTGGCCTGCAGAACAAGGCCAGCGATACCGGCTCGGTGATGACTTCCCTGAGCAAATCCCTGCGCCTGTGCCTGCAATCGCTGGTGCTTGGCCTAGGCGCCTTGCTGGTGATCCGAGGCGATATGACTGCCGGGATGATGATCGCCGGCTCTATCCTCATGGGCCGGGTGCTCAGCCCCATCGACCAGTTGATTGCAGTGTGGAAGCAATGGAGTTCGGCCAAGCTGGCCTATCAACGCCTGGATGACTTGCTGCGCGAGTTTCCCCCGGAGGTCGAGCAGATGAAACTGCCGGCGCCCAAGGGCCAGGTCAGTTTCGAACAGGTCAGTGCCGGCCCACCCGGACGGCGCGTGGCGACCTTGCACCAGGTCAGTTTCAACCTGGGCGCGGGTGAAGTGCTTGGCGTTCTTGGGGCGTCGGGCTCCGGCAAATCGACCCTGGCCCGTGTGCTGGTGGGAGTATGGCCAACGCTGGCCGGCACCGTGCGCCTGGATGGCGCAGACATTCACCGCTGGGACCGCGACGACCTTGGCCCGCACATTGGTTATTTGCCCCAGGACATCGAGCTGTTCAGTGGCAGCATTGCCGACAACATCGCGCGCTTTCGCGCGGCCGACCCCGAGCAGGTTGTGCGCGCCGCGCAGCAGGCCGGCGTGCATGAACTGATCCTGCGCTTGCCCCAGGGCTACGACACGGTGCTGGGAGACAACGGTGGCGGCCTGTCCGGTGGCCAGAAACAACGGGTGGCATTGGCACGGGCCCTGTACGGCGGGCCGCGCCTGATCGTGCTGGATGAGCCCAACTCCAACCTCGACACCGTCGGCGAGGCCGCCCTGGCCAGCGCCATTGTGCAGATGAAAGCCCAGGGCAGCAGTGTGGTGCTGGTGACCCATCGGTCGTCGGCGCTGGCCCAGGCCGACAAGTTGCTGGTGCTCAGCGAGGGGCATCTGCAGGCGTTCGGGCCCAGCCAGGAAGTGCTGCGGGCATTGTCCGGCCAGCAGGAAGCGCCGAAGGAGAAACCCGGCGTGAGTTTCAGTCGTCAGTACCCGGCCGCAAGGAACCCAGGCGCATGAGCAGCATCACTTTTGAACAACGCGACGCCACCTTTTTCGCCCGCATGGGCTGGCTGCTGACGCTGGTCGGTGCCGGCGGATTTTTCCTCTGGGCCAGCCTGGCGCCATTGGACCAGGGCATTCCGGTCCAGGGCACGGTGGTGGTGTCCGGCAAGCGCAAGGCGGTGCAAACGCTCAGCCCCGGTGTGGTCACCCGGATCCTGGTGAAGGAGGGCGAACGGGTGAAGCAAGGCCAGCCGCTGTTTCGGCTCGACCAGACCCAGCACCAGGCGGACGTGCAGTCCCTGCAAGCCCAGTACCGTATGGCCTGGGCCAGCGTGGCGCGCTGGCAGAGCGAGCGCGACAACCACGCCAGCATCCGCTTTCCCGCTGAGTTGAGTGCCAACCCCGACCCGGCCCTGGCGCTGGTGCTGGAAGGCCAGCGCCAGTTGTTCAGCAGCCGTCGCGAAGCCTTTGCCCGCGAGCAGGCCGGTATCCGCGCCAACATCGACGGCGCCACGGCGCAACTGGGTGGCATGCGCCGCGCCCGCAGTGACCTGACCGCCCAGGCGCAATCCCTGCGCGACCAGCTGAGCAACTTGCAACCCTTGGCCGACAACGGCTACATCCCGCGCAACCGCTTGATGGAATACCAGCGGCAGTTGTCGCAGGTGCAACAGGATCTCGCGCAGAACAGCGGTGAAAGTGGCCGCGTGGAGCAGGGCATCCTCGAATCGCGCCTGAAATTGCAGCAGCACAGCGAGGAATACCAAAAGGAAGTGCGCAGCCAGCTGGCCGACGCGCAATTGCGCAGCCTGACCCTGGAACAGCAACTCACTTCGGCCGGGTTTGACCTGCAACACAGCGAAATCAACGCGCCGGCGGATGGCATCGCGGTCAATCTCGGCGTGCACACCGAGGGCGCCGTGGTGCGTGCCGGTGAAACCCTGCTGGAAATCGTGCCCCAGGACACGCGCCTGGAGGTGGAAGGGCACTTGCCGGTGCACCTGGTGGACAAAGTCGGCACGCACCTGCCGGTCGATATCCTCTTCACCGCCTTCAACCAAAGCCGCACCCCCCGAGTGCCGGGGGAAGTCAGCCTGATTTCCGCCGACCAGATGCTCGATGAAAAGACCGGTGCGCCCTATTACGTGCTGCGCACCACTGTCAGCGACGCGGCACTGGAAAAACTCCATGGGCTGGTGATCAAGCCAGGCATGCCCGCCGAGATGTTCGTGCGCACCGGCGAGCGCTCGCTGCTCAACTACCTGTTCAAGCCGCTGCTCGACCGCGCCGGCTCCGCGCTGACCGAGGAATAGACATGAAGTACGTGTTTATCGCCTTGTTGTTGACCGGCACCACGGCCCAGGCCGCCATGGGCCCGTTCGATGTCTACGAGCAGGCCTTGCGTAACGATCCGGTATTCCTCGGTGCCATCAAGGAGCGCGACGCCGGCCTGGAAAACCGTGCCATCGGCCGCGCCGGCCTGCTGCCCAAGCTGTCCTACAACTACAACAAGGGCCGCAACAACTCCCAGGCCACGTTGCCGGACGGGCGCGGTGGCAATTATCACGACGACCGCAACTACAACAGCTACGGCTCCACCTTCAGCCTGCAACAGCCGCTGTTCGACTACGAGGCCTATGCCAACTACCGCAAGGGCGTGGCCCAGGCGCTATTTGCCGATGAAAGCTTTCGCGACAAGAGCCAGGCGCTGCTGGTGCGCGTGCTGACCTACTACACCCAGGCGCTGTTTGCCCAGGACCAGATCGATATCGCCCGTGCCAAGAAGCGGGCTTTCGAGCAGCAGTTCCAGCAAAACCGCCACCTGTTCCAGCAGGGCGAGGGCACTCGTACGGACATCCTGGAAGCCGAGTCACGTTACGAGCTGGCCACTGCTGAAGAGATCCAGGCGTTGGACGAGCAGGACGCGTCCTTGCGCGAACTCGGCGCGTTGATTGGCGTGCAGAGCGTCAACATCGATGACCTGGCGCCGCTGAACCAAGGCTTTGCCGCGTTCACCCTGACCCCAGCCAGCTATGACACCTGGCATGAACTGGCGATCAGCAACAACCCCACGCTGGCGTCCCAACGCCAGGCCCTGGAAGTGGCGCGTTATGAGGTGGAGCGCAACCGCGCCGGGCATTTGCCCAAGGTCACGGCGTATGCCAGCTCGCGCCAGCAGGAGTCCGACAGCGGCAACACCTACAACCAGCGCTATGACACCAACACCATTGGCGTCGAAGTCAGCCTGCCGCTGTACGCCGGTGGCGGTATCTCGGCGTCGACTCGCCAGGCCAGCCGCGCCATGGAGCAGGCCGAGTACGAGCTTGAGGGCAAGACCCGCGAAACCCTGATCGAACTGCGTCGGCAGTTCAGCGCCTGTCTGTCCGGGGTGAGCAAGTTGAGGGCGTATCAGAAGGCGCTGGTGTCGGCCGAGGCACTGGTGGTGTCGACCAAGCAAAGCATCCTCGGCGGCGAGCGGGTCAACCTCGATGCACTGAACGCCGAGCAGCAGCTCTACAGCACCCGTCGCGACCTGGCCCAGGCGCGGTACGACTACCTGATGGCCTGGACCAAGTTGCACTACTACGCCGGCAACCTGCGGGATACCGATTTGGCCAAGGTGGATGAGGCGTTTGGGCGTTGACGTTGGTTTTTGACAACAACAATAAGAGAGGCAATACCATGGGTGTTTTTGACTACAAGAACCTCGGCACCGAGGGCTCCAAAGCGTTGTTCGCCGATGCAATGGCGATCACGCTGTATACCTACCACAACCTGGATAACGGGTTTGCCGTGGGTTACCAGCACCATGGCCTGGGCGTCGGCTTACCGGCCACGCTGGTCGGCGCGCTGCTGGGCAGCACGGATTCCCAGGGAGTGATCCCGGGCATTCCCTGGAACCCGGATTCGGAAAAAGCCGCGTTGGACGCGGTGCAAAAGGCCGGTTGGACGCCGATCAGCGCGAGTGCCCTGGGCTACGGTGGCAAGGTCGATGCACGGGGTACGTTCTTCGGCGAGAAGGCGGGCTACACCACGGCCCAGGTCGAGGTGCTGGGCAAGTACGATGACGCCGGCAAGCTGCTGGAAATCGGCATCGGCTTTCGCGGCACCTCCGGGCCTCGGGAAACCCTGATCAGCGACTCCATCGGTGATGTGGTCAGCGATCTGCTCGCGGCGCTGGGGCCCAAGGACTACGCGAAGAACTACACCGGTGAAGCCTTTGGCGGCTTGCTCAAGAGTATCGCCGACTACGCCAGCGCCCACGGCTTGAGCGGCAAGGATGTGGTGGTCAGCGGGCACAGCCTGGGCGGCTTGGCCGTCAACAGCATGGCGGACTTGAGTGCTAACAAGTGGGGAGGCTTCTACACGGACGCCAACTATGTAGCCTACGCATCGCCGACCCAAAGTGCCGGCGACAAGGTGCTCAATGTCGGCTACGAGAACGACCCGGTGTTCCGTGCGCTGGACGGCTCGTCGTTCAACCTGCCGTCCTTGGGTGTGCATGACAAACCCCATGAATCGACCACCGACAACATCGTCAGCTTCAACGACCACTACGCCTCGACGTTGTGGAATGTGCTGCCGTTTTCCATCGTCAACCTGCCGACGTGGATATCGCACCTGCCCACCGGCTATGGCGATGGCATGACGCGCATTCTCGAGTCCGGGTTCTACGAGCAGATGACCCGTGACGCCACGGTGATCGTCGCCAACCTGTCCGACCCGGCGCGGGCCAACACGTGGGTGCAGGACCTCAACCGCAACGCCGAGCCGCACAAGGGCAATACCTTCATCATAGGCAGTGACGGCAATGACTTGATCCAAGGAGGGAAGGGCGCTGACTTTATCGAGGGTGGCAAGGGTAACGACACGATCCGCGATAACAGTGGGCATAACACCTTTTTGTTCAGCGGGCATTTTGGCCAGGACCGGGTGATTGGGTATCAGCCAACGGATAAGCTGGTGTTCAAAGGGGTGGAGGGGGACGTGGATTACCGTGAGCACGGCGGGGATACGATAATCAGTGTTGGTGGGGACTCGGTGACGCTGGTAGGGGTGAGCGGCGGGTTGGGAGAGGTGCTGATCGGCTAGGGCTGGGTTGCGCTTAACCCTGTGGGAGCGGGCTTGCCCGCTCCCACATTTGATTGGCGGTGTTGCTTAGTCTTCCTTGCGTACGGTGGCGACGTCGTCAGCCTTGACCCGTACACGCTTGCCGGCGATGTCGGTGAATTCATAGAAACCGTCGGCGGTCTTGGTTTTTGGGGTGTCCTTGGTCAAATATTGTGTGCCGTTTTGCAGTGTCACTACGGTTTGCGTCGTGCAACCGGCCACTACCAGAAAAGTGAGTACAACCAGTGGCAGACCCAAATTCTTCATGTTCATAACCCTTACCTTAACCTTGAAAAGTCCCACGCCAGACGCCGTGGGCGACAAATGTTACGCCATCGACTTCCCCATCTGATCACTTTTATGCAAAAAGTTGCAGGCGCCATTTATCTGTTACCGATTGCAACCTGGCATTTGCGACGGCACTCTGTATGCATAACCAGTATTTGATCGCTGCGCGCCATGGCCAATCCCCTCGAAGAACCGCTCTATTACCTGCACAACTTCCGCCAGGTCCTGCAATGGCTGGGGCAACGCTATGCGGATCTGCTCGACGCGGACGAACAGCATTTCATTCAGCAATTTGACAGGTTGCCGCAAGCGTCCCAGGCGCTATTGGTGCGCATGGTGATGCGTAAGGGCGTGCATTTTCGAGCGGGCAAGCTCAATTACGGCGAGATAGGTTGCACCCACGCGGCGGTCGGGCCATTGCTTGCACTGGGATGGGTTGACGACGAATGCCTGCTGGCTTTTGAAGAACTGTTCGCCTTGCTGCAAAAAGGCGAAATCCTCGCTGCGTTCAAGCCTTGGATCGACCAGCCCAAAGGCAAGAAAGCCGACTGGCTGGAAGGGTTGTCGGCGCACTTTACCGACAGCCGCTGCTTTGCCAACTGGTGCCCCGACCTTGCCGACACGTTGTACAGCCTCACGGTGATGGCGCTGTGTGATCGCCTGCGCCTGATGTTCTTTGGCAACCTGCATCAGGACTGGTCCGAGTTCGTCCTGGCTGACCTGGGCATCTACACCTATGAAAAAGTCGAGTTCTGCGCCGAATCCCGTGGCCTGCGCAGCCGTGACGACGTGCATGGGTTTTTGTTCCTGCACCAGTGCCAGCAGGCCTTTGAAGCCGGTGATGCGCTGGAGGAAGTACTGGCACAGGTCGCAACGTTGGAAACGGATAACCCCTGGTTGGAAAAGCGCCGCGCCAAGCTGTTATTCCAGGTGGGTCAATATTGCGAGCGCACGGCCGAATTGGCACTGGCGCAACGCATTTATCGCACCTGCGCCTATCCCGGTGCTCGCTCGCGGCTGATCCGTGTGCTGGAGCGCCAGGAGGACTACGTACACGCCATGGCCCTGGCGAATATCGCCCAGCAGGCCCCGGAGAGCGCCGCCGAACAGCAGCACTTGCTGCGTGTGGTGCCACGCCTGCGACGCAAACTCGGGGAGCCGGCATTGCCCAAGGTCAAGCCACGGCCCGTCACGCGCCTGGACCTGGCCCTCGCGTTACCGGAGCCGTCGATGTCGGTGGAGTATTGCGTGCAGGCACATCTGAGCGAGCCCGATGGGCCGGTGCACTACGTTGAGAACGGCTTGATCAACTCGTTGTTCGGCCTGCTGTGCTGGGACGTGATCTTCGCGCCGCTGCCAGGTTCGTTTTTCCACCCGTTCCAGCGCGGGCCTGCGGATTTGCACAGCGAAGACTTCCACCTGCGCCGCGCACCGCTGTTCGCCGCCTGCTTCGAGCAACTGCAGGACGAGCGCTACAAGACCACCATTCGCCAACGCTATGCCGAAAAGTGGGGCATCCAGTCGCCCTTCGTGTTCTGGCACCTGCTCAGCGAAGAGCTGCTGGAACAGGCCCTGGCCTGCCTGCCCGCTGAACACCTGCGCTACTGGTTCGAGCGGCTGCTGCTGGACATCCGCGCCAACCGTGCCGGCATGCCGGACCTGATCCAGTTCTGGCCCGCGCAAAAGACGTACCGCATGATCGAGGTCAAGGGCCCCGGCGACCGGCTTCAGGACAACCAGTTGCGCTGGCTGGAGTTCTGCGGCGAATACCAGATGCCGGTGACGGTCTGCTATGTGCGCTGGGCAGCGTCCGCTTGAGCTACAGCGTTGCCGTGCGTGCACTGTGTGAGTTCACGGCCAAGGTCGGTGACCTGGACCTGCGCTTCACGCCGTCGCCCAGCGCCCAGGAAGGCATTGTCGGCCACCGCACCGTCGCCTCGCGGCGCAGCCAGCACTACCAGAATGAAGTGGCACTCGAAGGTGAGTACCAGCAACTCAAGGTGCGGGGCAGGGCAGACGGCTACGACCCGGACGCCAACCGCCTGGAAGAAGTGAAAACCTATCGCGGCGACCTTGATGCGCAGCCCACCAACCACCGGCAATTGCATTGGGCCCAGGTCAAAGTCTATGGCTGGTTGATGTGCCAGAAGCTTGGCCTGCCTGAGATCGACCTGGCGCTGGTGTACTTCGATATCGTCGGCGAAGGCGAAACGGTGCTCAACCAACGCTTTCAAGCCACCGAGCTGGAACCGTTCTTCAACCAGCAATGCGCACTGTTCCTCGGTTGGGCCCAACAGGAAATGGCGCACCGTGAAGCGCGCAACAGCGCCGCGCAAAGCCTGGTGTTCCCCCATATCGGTTTCCGTGCCGGCCAGCGTTCCCTTGCCGAATCGGTGTACAAGGCCGTCAGTACTGGCCGCTGCTTGATGGCCCAGGCACCGACGGGCATCGGCAAGACCATCGGCACGATTTTCCCTTTGCTCAAGGCCCTGGCGCCCCAGCAACTGGACAAGCTGTTTTTCCTCACCGCCAAGACGCCCGGCCGCAAGCTCGCCCTGGATGCCGCCCAAGTGCTGTATGCCAGCAGTCCCCACCTGCCTCTGCGCGTGCTGGAGCTGGTGGCGCGAGACAAAGCCTGCGAACACTTGGACAAAGCCTGTCACGGCGATTCCTGCCCCTTGGCCAAGGGCTTCTACGACCGGTTGCCCGCTGCGCGTATCGCCGCGTCGAAGGTGCGCCTGCTGGACCAGCGCAACCTGCGCGAGGTGGCGCTGGCCCATGACGTCTGCCCCTATTACCTGAGCCAGGAAATGGCGCGCTGGGCCGACCTGGTGGTCGCCGACTACAACTACTATTTCGACTTTGGCGCCATGCTGTTCGGCCTGGCACAGCTCAACCAGTGGCGCGCGGCCGTGCTGGTGGACGAGGCGCACAACCTGGTCGAGCGCGCCCGCTCCATGTACAGCGCCAGCCTGGACCAGTACCACCTCAAGACCCTGCGTGACACCGCGCCCGAGCCCTTGAAGAAACCCTTGCAGCGCCTCAACCGTGAGTGGAACGCGCTGCACAAGGACCAACTTGCGCCGTACCAGGCCTATGCCGTGCGACCGGAAAAACTGCTGCTGGCCCTGAGCATGTGTGCCAGTAGCATGGGCGAGTATTTCAATGACCATCCCGACGCGCTCAGTGGCGACCTGCAAACCTTCTATTTTGACGTGCTGCAATTTGCCAAGGTCGCCGAGCTGTTCAACGAACACTTCATTTTCGACATCAGCAAGCGCCAGCTCAGCGGCAAACGCAGCAGTTCTACCCTGTGCCTGCGCAACGTGGTGCCCGCTGAGTTTCTCCGCCCACGGTTGACCGCGGCCCGCAGCAGCGTGTTGTTCTCCGCGACCCTGAGCCCGCGGCATTACTACGCCGACCTGCTGGGCTTGCCGGCTGACACGGCGTGGGTCGATGTGGAGTCGCCGTTCAAGGCCGAGCAATTGCAGGTGCGTATCGTCGCTGAAATCTCCACGCGTTTTGTCCATCGCCACGCCTCGCTGGCACCCATCGTTGAGCTGATCGCCCGCCAGTACACGCAGCAGCCTGGCAATTACCTGGCATTTTTCTCAAGCTTTGATTACCTGCAGCAGGTGGCGCAACTGCTGGCCGAGCGGCATCCGCACATCACCCTGTGGCAGCAGTCGCGTGGCATGGCCGAGGCCGAGCGCCAGGCGTTCCTCGACCAATTCACCGAACACAGCCAGGGCATCGGTTTTGCCGTGCTCGGCGGCGCCTTTGGCGAAGGCATCGACCTGCCCGGCGCCCGCTTGATCGGCGCCTTCATCGCCACGCTAGGGTTGCCCCAACTCAACCCGGTCAACGAGCAGATGAAACTGCGCATGGGCGCTATCTTCGGCGCGGGCTATGACTACACCTACCTGTACCCCGGCCTGCAGAAAGTGGTGCAGGCCGCGGGCAGGGTGATCCGCAGCCAGCAGGACCGTGGCGTGGTGGTGTTGATCGACGACCGTTTCGGCGAGGCGCGGGTACGTCAGTTGTTGCCCCGTTGGTGGGCGGTTGCATGAGTTATTCCCGCCATCAATGATGCTGGTGGCTGTGTAAGCCATGCTGCAGGCTGGGCAACACCTTCGAAAAGGTTATGCCCATGAGCCAGCAACTAATCCACGTCAACGGTATTGAGCTAAGCGTTCACATTGCCGGCCCCGAGCACGGCTCGCCGATTTGGCTGCTGCACGGTTTTCCGGAGTGCTGGCATTCCTGGCGCGAGCAGATTCCTGTCCTGGCGGCGGCGGGCTATCGGGTGTTTGCCCCGCAAATGCGCGGCTACGGCCAGTCAAGTTCGCCGGCCGAGGTCGCCGATTATGATCTGCTGACGTTGTGTGGCGATATCCAGCAGGCCATGGATTACTTTGGCCATGGGAAGGTGGTGATGGTCGGCCACGACTGGGGCGCGGTCGTGGCCTGGCACCTGGCGTTGCTCGAACCTGGGCGCGTCTCGCGCTTGATCACGATGTCGGTGCCTTTTGCCGGGCGTGCGCGGCGGCCGGTGATTGAAATCATGCGCGAGCTGTACGCCGATCGCTTCAACTACATCCTGTATTTCCAGGAACCAGGCGTCGCCGAGCAGGAATTGAACGCCGATATCGAGCGTACCTTGCGCCTGTTCATGCAGGATCAGGATGTGTTCCTGCAAAGGAAACCGGCGAACGCCACGTTGCTTGAAGGCGTTGCGGCCCCCGGTGCCTTGCCGCAATGGTGTTCCCAGGCGGACCTGGACGTCTACGTCAACACCTTCGTCGCGCATGGGTTTCGCGGCCCATTGAACTGGTACCGCAACTTCGAGCGTAACTGGCAACGTACCGAAAGCCTGGCCGGCAAGCAGGTGCTGCAACCTACGCTGTTCCTGATCGGCGACCGTGACCCGGTCGGGGTGTTCGAGGCCCACACGCTCAAGCGCATGCCGGACTCAGTGCCTCACCTTGAGCAGCATGTGCTGCCCAACTGCGGGCACTGGATCCAGAACGAGCAGGGGCAGCGGGTCAACGCGCTGATGCTCGGGTTTCTAGGGAGAACATAAAGGTCGCCCCATGGCCTGGGCGGTCCACCAGGCCAATGCTGCGCCCGTGCAGTTGCAGGATGCGATGCACGATGCGCAAGCCCAGGCCACCGTCGCGTCGCGCGCCACCGATGGTAAACGCCCTCAGGAACAAGCCTTCGCGCAGTTCGGTGTCGATACCCGGGCCGCTGTCACTGACAGTGATGGCGACTGCGCAGGCTTGCGGCGACAGGATCACCTCGATTTCGCCATTCACCGGTGTATGGCGCAGGGCGTTATCCAGCAGGTTGGTCAGTACCCGTTCGATCAGGCCCAGGTCAGCGAATACCGTCGGTACCTGCGGCGGCAGGGTCGCGGTGAGCGTGATGGCCCGCGCCTCGGCGGTCAGTTCGAATTTCTGGAAGATGTCCTGCACCAGGTCCGGCAATGAAAAACCTTCGATCACCGGCTGTACGAAGCCATGCTCCAGACGCACCAACTCCAGCAGCGACTGGGCCAGGCCGCCGACCTTGCGGCTCTGGTCCAACGCAATGCCCAGATAGCGGCGACGCTCCTCAGGGCTCAGGCTGGCATCTTTGAGTGACAGGGTTTCCAGGTAGCCGTGCAGCGAGGCCAACGGCGTGCGCAGGTCATGGGAGATATTGGCGACCATCTCCCGCCGTTCCTGGTCCTGGTGGGTGATGGCGCGCCATTGTTCGCCGAGGCGGTTTTGCATCTTTACAAAGGCGTGGTCGAGTACGGCAATTTCGTCGCTGCTGTTGAATTCGCGTGCAGTCGGTTCGGCGGGTTCGGGGGCGCCGTTGATGTCAAACTGGCCCACTTTGTCGGTGAGCTGGCGCAATGGCCGGGTGATCCAGGCAAAGGCAATCAGCCCGGCCATCAAGCAGAGCAGGGCGACCAGGCCGATGGACCACAGTGCGATCTTCAGCGCCATGCCGGTGGCGTCCTTGGCGTCGTACACGTCATGGGCTTCGCCGAGCAGCACTACATACAGGAAACCGGCTTGCTGGCCGCCGACCTTGAGCGGCGCCGCGCTGAATACCTTGCGGCCATCGGCGCTGCGCGGGTCGTCCCCGAGAATCGGCAGCATGGCCCCGCTGAGGAAGCGCCGAATGGGCGCCAGGTCCACGTGGTCACGCCGCATATGCCCGCTGGGCGCTGCGTTGCCGACCACGCGGCCATCAATGTCGAGCAGGTACACCTCGACGCTGGGGTTGACCAGCATCAGTTGGCTGAACAGATTGCGCACTGCGTCGGGCTTGAGGCCGTCGGCGTCCATGAGCTGGGTGTCGCGGGCAATATGGGCTGCCAGGTCGCGGGACAGGCCTTGCACCACCTCCAGCTCGTGCATGTGATTGGAGCGTACCTGCAGCCAGGCGGAGGTGCCGCTGCAGATCAGCAGCAACACGGCGAACACCACCGACAGGCGCTGGGTCAGGCTGAGCTTCATGGCGGGCTCTCGGCAAACTTATAGCCACGGCCCCACACCGTGAGGATGCGTGCCGGATTGGCCGGGTCGGCCTCGACCTTGGCGCGCAGGCGGTTGATGTGAGTATTGACCGTGTGCTCGTAGCCTTCGTGACTGTAGCCCCACACCGCGTTGAGCAGGTCCATGCGCGAAAACACCTTGCCTGGCTGGCGAGCGAAGAAGTACAGCAGGTCGAATTCCCGTGGGGTGAGGTCCAGCCGTTGGCCTTGCAAGGTGACGTCGCGGGTCAGCGGGTTGATGAACAATTGACCGAGATCGAGGCTGCCGGCGTCCATCTTCAGGTTGCGCGCCATGGCGTCTACGCGGCGCAACAGGGCCTTCACGCGGGCAACCAGCTCCGGCAGGGAGAACGGCTTGGCCAGGTAATCATCCGCACCCAGCTCCAGGCCGAGGATGCGGTGCAATTCGCTGGAGCGCGCGCTGGTGATGATGATCGGTGTGTAGCGCGTCATGGCGCGGGCACGCCGGCAGATCTCAAGGCCGTCGACGCCGGGCAGCATCAGGTCAAGGACCAGCGCATCCCAACCGCCTTGCTCCAGCAGGCGCAGGCCTTCGTTACCGTCGGCACTGTGCACCACTTCGAACTGTTCATCACGCAGGTGCAGGCAGATCAGGTCGGCAATATGCGCATCGTCCTCGACCACCAGGACACGTTTGGGCTGTTCCATGCAGGGAAACCTTCGCTTGTCGTCCGCCTATTGTGCGGCTTTTACAACCGTGTAGTTATCACGAATTGTTTAACTCTGCGTGAGGATTCCGCGACCGCCATACGCGCATGATCACCTCACTGCCTCAAGTGAGCACTGCTCATCACGGGTGCCTTGCCTGCCATGAATGGGAGAGCCCCATGGACTCACGCCGACAAATCCTCCTGGCCAGCGGCCTGCCCAAGCAGCCCAACAGGGTCACCGAGGCTTAAGCCGATGTTTTTTCATTCGTATAAGGGAAGATCCCATGTGGCTGCTGGTTCTCGCGTATCTGGGCGGTGTGCTGACCATCGTCAGCCCGTGCATCCTGCCTGTTCTGCCTTTTGTCTTCGCTCGCACCGGGCAGCCGTTTTTGCGCAGTGGCTTGCCGCTGTTAGCGGGGATGGCGGTGACATTCGCCCTGGTGGCCTCGCTGGCGGCAGTGGGCGGCGGTTGGGTGGTGCAAGTCAATCAATACGGGCGCTGGCTCGCGTTGCTGTGCGTTGCCCTGTTCGGACTCACGCTATTGCTGCCGCAACTGTCGGAGCGCCTGACGCGCCCACTGGTCGCCGCCGGCAGTCGCCTGTCGGCAGCCGCCGGGGCCGATGCCAGGCCGCGACCGGGGGCGTCGTTCCTGATCGGCGTGGCCACCGGGCTGCTGTGGGCACCCTGCGCCGGGCCGATCCTGGGGCTGGTGCTCACCGGCGCCGCGCTGCAGGGCGCCAGCATCGGTACTACCTTGCTGTTGCTGGCCTACGCCGCCGGTGCTGCCACCTCCCTCGCGCTGGCCTTGCTGGTCGGCGGTAAAGTCTTTGGCTTGATGAAGAAGTCCCTCGGCGCCGGCGAATGGCTGCGCCGTGGCTTGGGTGCGCTGATGCTGGCCGGTGTGGCCGCTATCGCGCTGGGCTTGGACACCGGCGTGCTGTCGCGGCTATCGACCGCATCCACCGGTGGCCTGGAACAGAGCCTGGTGGACGAGCTCAGTGCCAAGCCGGAACAAAAGGGCGGGGCGATGATGGCCGCCGCCAACCACAGCGACACGCTGCCGATCGAAGGCACGCTGCCACCGCTGGAGGGCGCCGTGCAATGGCTCAACAGCCCGCCACTCACTGCCGAAGCGCTCAAGGGCAAGGTGGTGCTGGTGGATTTCTGGACCTATTCCTGCATCAACTGCCTGCGCACCTTGCCGTACGTGAAAGCCTGGGCCGAGAAATACCGCGACCAGGGCCTGGTGGTGATTGGCGTGCATGCGCCGGAATTCGCCTTTGAACGTGATGTCAGCAACGTCACCAAGGCCATGAAGGACCTGGGCATCACTTACCCGGTGGCGATCGACAACGCCTATAAGATCTGGCGCGCGTTCGACAACCAGTACTGGCCGGCCCACTACTTTGCCGACGCCAAGGGCCAGATTCGCTACCACCACTTTGGAGAAGGCGACTACGCCGAGTCCGAGCGTGTGATCCAGCAACTGCTGCGTGAAGCCGGTGCCAGGAATGTCGCGGGTGGCTTGATCCAAGCCGATGCCAAGGGCGTACAGCAGGCGCCGGACATGAACGAAGTGCAGTCGCCGGAAACCTACCTGGGCTTCCAGCGCGCCGAGAACTTCATCAGCACGGGCACCCTGGCCACCAACCAGGTGGCGAACTACCCGGCCGCCGGCAACCTGGCCTTGAACCATTGGACCCTGGAAGGCCAATGGAACGTCGGTGGCCAGCAAGCCACCCTCGACCAGCCGGGTGGTCGCATCGTTTACCGTTTTCACGCCCGTGACCTGCACTTGGTGCTCGGCCCTGGCGCCGATGGCAAGCCGGTGCGCTTCAACGTCACGGTCGACGGCCAGGCCCCCGGTGATGCCCACGGCACCGATGTAGCACCGGATGGCAGCGGCACCGTCACCGAACAGCGCCTGTACCAACTGGTGCGACAGCCAGGGGCGGTGCAGGACCATACCTTCACTATCGAATTCCTCGACCCGAACGTGGCGGCCTACGCCTTCACCTTCGGCTGACCCACTCGAAACATGAAGTGAAGACCCAACCCTTGTGGAAGCCGGCTTGCTCGCGAAGGCGTTAGACCTGTGAATACGTCTGTGACGTTCAGACCGCTTTCGCGAGCAAGCCCGCGCCCACAATTTGGCCCCATTTATTCAGTTGCACTGGAGTGACTGCAATGAAACTTCTGAAGTATTTACCCGTGTTTGCCTTCGCCGCCTTTATCGGCCAAACCCCAGCGTTCTCCTTCGGCGCCTCCGAGGATGCCGTGGCGATCGCCCCTCCGACGCTGGACCTACCCACCGACTCCGGCAACCTGCAAACCGCTGTATTCGCGGGGGGGTGTTTCTGGGGTGTCCAAGGGGTGTTCCAGCACGTTCAGGGGGTAAAGAACGCCGTCTCCGGCTATGACGGCGGCGCCGCGAGCACCGCGCAATATGAGTCCGTCAGTGACGGCGATACCGGCCATGCCGAGTCGGTTGCAGTCACCTACGACCCGAGCACAGTCACCTACGGCAAATTGCTGCAGATCTATTTCTCGGTCGCCCACAACCCCACCGAACTCAACCGCCAGGGCCCCGACACCGGCACCCAATACCGCTCGGCGATCTTCGCGCAGAACGCCGAACAGCAAAAAGTCGCCCAGGCCTACATCGCCCAACTGGACGCGGCCAAGGCCTTCGATAAACCCATCGTCACCCAGATCGAGATGGGCAAGCCGTTCTACCCGGCGGAGTCCTATCACCAGGATTTCCTCACCGAGAATCCGTCGTACCCCTATATTGTGATCAATGATTTACCCAAAGTGGCACAGCTCAAAAAACTGTTTCCCGACCAATACCGCGCCGAGCCCGTGCTGGTAAAGAACCAGTAGGCACACACGCCCTGCAGGCGTCCGGCTTGCCCGCGCTATCGCCGGCAAGGCAGACGCCTGCAAGGTTGTGGTCTACACGACTTCCAGATACGAACTGTGTATCGCCCGTGCCAGCTCGCGCACCATGTCGATGAAGTCCGTGAGGCGGCTATGCAGCCCATCCTCCAGGATCTCATCAATGCCCGTATACCTCAGCCGAGCTTCGAATTCGGCGGCGAGTCGCTGCGCGGTCCTGCCATAACTGCCGGGTAGATCGGCCAGGATATGGCTCAATTCCTCGATGCACGCATGCAACGAACGCGGCACGTCGCTGCGCAGCAACAGAAGTTCCGACACTGACCGCGCATTCAACGCGTTCGGGTACAGCTCGGTGTAGGCCTCGAACGACGACAATGCGCGGAGCAGGGCACTCCACTGGTAATAACCGCGTGCCGACAAGTCGCTGACTTCTTCCGACTCTTCGCCAAACATCTCGTAACGCGCGTCCAGTAACCGCAGGGTGTTATCCGCGCGTTCGACAAAGGTGCCCAGGCGGATAAACCGGTAGGCGTCATTGCGCATGATCGTCCCGGAGGTCGCTCCGCGAAACAGGTGCGAACGCTGCTTGACCCAATCACAGAAGTGGCTGATGCCGTGCCGCGCCAGGCCGCCAGCGGCGATGCTGCGCATTTCCAGCCAGGTGGCGTTGAGGTTTTCCCACATGTCGGCGGTGATGCGCCCACGGACCGCGTGGGCATTGCCGCGTGCGGCGCGCAGGCAGTTATAGATGCTGGCGGGGTTTTCTTCGTCGAGGGCGAAGAAGTGCAGCATGCGTTCGGCGTCCAGCTGTTTATGACGCTCCAGGTAACTGTCCAGGGTGCCGCTGCTGAGCAACGACATTGCCAGCTCATCCAGCCCATCGCTGCGCCCGGCCTGGGGCATCAACGACAGCGAGTAACTGACTTCCAGCATGCGCGCCAGGTTCTCGGCACGCTCCAGGTAGCGGGACATCCAGTACAGATCTGCGGCGGTTCTACTCAACATACTCAGCCCTCCACCACCCAGGTGTCCTTGGTTCCGCCGCCCTGCGACGAGTTGACGATCAACGAGCCTTCCTTCAATGCCACGCGGGTGAGGCCGCCGGGCACCAGGCGGGTTTCCTTGCCCGAGAGTACAAAGGGCCGCAGGTCGATATGCCGTGGGGCGATGCCGTTTTCGACAAAGGTGGGGCAGGTGGACAGGCTCAAGGTTGGTTGGGCGATATAGGCATGGGGACGGGCCTTGATACGCTGACGGAAGTCCTCGATCTCGGCCGCGGTGGAGGCCGGGCCGACCAGCATGCCGTAGCCGCCGGAGCCCTGGGTTTCCTTGACCACCAGTTCTGGCAGGTTGGCCAGTACGTGGGACAGCTCGTCGGGCTTGCGGCACTGGAAGGTCGGTACGTTTTGTAGCACCGGTTCTTCATCCAGGTAGAAACGGATCATTTCCGGCACATAGGGGTAGATCGACTTGTCGTCGGCCACGCCGGTGCCGATGGCATTGGCCAGCACCACGTTGCCGGCGCAATAGGCGGCGACCAGGCCGGGCACGCCGAGCATCGATTCGGGATTGAAAGCCTTGGGGTCGAGGAAGGCGTCGTCGATCCGCCGGTAGATCACGTCCACTGGCTTGGGGCCATCGGTGGTGCGCATGAACACTTTGAGGTCGTGCACGAACAGGTCGGCGCCTTCCACCAATTCGACGCCCATTTCCCGGGCGAGGAACGCATGTTCGAAGAACGCGCTGTTGAAGCGGCCGGGCGTCAGTACCACCACGTTGGGGTTGTCCAGGCGGCTTGAACTCTTGAGGGTCTTGAGCAGCAGGTTGGGGTAGTGGTCCACCGGCGCGATGCGCTGCTTGGCGAACACCTCGGGGAACAGGCGCATCATCATCTTGCGGTCTTCGAGCATGTAGCTCACGCCGCTGGGGGTGCGCAGGTTGTCTTCGAGCACGTAGTAGGTGCCGTCGCCATCACGCACCAGGTCAACCCCCGAGATATGGGAATAAATGTCACGGTGCAGGTCCAGGCCGACCATCGCCTTCTGGTAACCCTCGTTGCCCAACACCTGGTCCGCCGGAATGATCCCAGCCTTGATGATGCGCTGGTCGTGGTAAATGTCGGCAAGAAACATGTTCAGCGCGTTGACGCGCTGGATGCAGCCGCGTTCGATCACGCTCCATTCGCTGGCGGGGATGCTGCGCGGGATGATGTCGAAGGGGATCAGGCGCTCGGTGTCCTGCTCGTCGCCATACAGGGTGAACGTGATCCCGGCGCGGTGGAACAGCAAATCGGCTTCACGGCGACGCTGGGCCAGCAATTCCGGCGGCGTATTGCCCAGCCAGCGGGAGAAATCCTGATAATGCGCACGGCAAACGCCGTCTGCATCGTTCATTTCATCAAAGAAAGATCGAGCCATTCCAGTACCTTGTCAGTGCCGAGGGAAGCTTGGGTGGCACTGCCGTTTCAAAAAACGCATTTTTATAAGGGCCGTGGCTGAGGGTGCCCACGGGCCTGGTCCTTACTTTCTTATGGGATCGGCTCTGGGTCGGGGGGTAACGAATGCTCCTGAATCCGGGCAGATGAAAGGATAAAGCAATGCCTGTGCCGGAATGCCCATGCACGCTGTCGATTACTCGCTGCAGGGCCAAGGGTTTTGGGGCGGGGCCCGGCTTGCCGGCGGTGGCGGTGTCACGGCCGCCATCGTCGGCCAGCCGGGCGCCTGCAGTGGGTATACCGCACATTGCCATGACGGCGCATGGCTCGCACCAAGGCAGTGCACGAACAAACTTGAACTTCACCGCCCCCCCATTCTTCTAATAGGACTCGAACCTGCGTGGAGCACTGTCGTGCCCAGAATCATCTCTCCCCACACGCCGGAAGCGGCCCTGGACGACCACAGCGAGCATAATGCCAAGATCTTCGGCTCGCCCAAGGACCGCCTGGATTTCTACCGGCGCGAAATCCAGTACGAAACCACCATCCTGGCCAACCGCACCGACGCCTACCTCACGGCGCAGTCGTTCCTGGTCATCGCCTTTGTCTCCGGCATGGGCAACCTCAACCCGGAGTGGGGCAAGCTGTTCACCCTGGTGGTGCCGGTGTTCCTGGTCTCGCTGGGCATTCTCAGCTCACTGAATGCCTGGCCAGGCATTCGGGCCGCGTACGAAATCATTGACCACTGGCATTACAAACAGAGCGAATTGCTGCGCAGCGAGCCCGTGATGGGCATGGCCTACGATGAATCGCCGCTGTTTTCCGAAATGGAGTCGTCCCACAAGGGCTATCGCAAGTCGCTGCTCTTCTCCATGCGAGCCCCCTGGTTGTTCATGGTGTTCTGGCTGCTGCTGGGGATTTACGCGTTCTATATCCAGGTCGACAACCCGATCCGGTGAGCAATCGAACGGAACTTCACCGTTCGGCGCGGCGCCTTACCTTCAGGCCCTGCTGATTTCCCACCGGCCTGCCAAGAGGTGACCCATGAGCACAAGCAAAGACCCGCAAATCGATGACCGCAACGATCCTGCCATCGACGGTGGCGAACCGGCCCCCGGTACCGCTGCAGACGCGCCCAAGGACCCGGTCCCGGCCAAAGACCCCAAAGCCAAGGAAAACGACTACAGTCCAGACTTCAAGCCTGAGCGCGAGCCCAAGCCTGAAACCGATGCTGATATCGACACCCAAGGCGGTTAGAGGAGACGATCATGTCAAAAGAACTCGATGACGAACTCAACGACCCGGGCAATGAAGATCCCGGATCGCTGATGGATGATGCAGAAGTGCCGCTCAACGATCTGGATGATGCGGCAGACGTCGGCAATACCGAGCGTCAGGACTGAGCTTTCGCCTTGGCTCGTCGTTCATACCACACCAGCATCGGCTGGGTACTCAGGCCATGAACGACGATGCTCAGGGCTATCACTGACAACGTCAGGTTCACCGCCACCGCGCTGCTGGTGCCGATCAGCCCGTGATTGAGCGCGTAGAACAGGTAGTAAATACTGCCGATCCCCCGAATGCCGAACCATCCCATCAGCCCGCGCTGGCGCCTATCGATCAGGCTGCCCCAAGGCATTGCCAGCACGCCTATCGGGCGAATCACACAGAACAGCAACGCCGCCACCGGCAGTGCGCGCCAATCCCAGTGGCTCACCAGCACGATGCCCAGCACCGTCACCAGGAACACCTCCATCGAACGCTCCACCAGGCTGCCAAACGAGAGCATGTCGCCCATCATCACGCCGGCAGCGATCTGGGTATCCTTCAGTTCGCTGACATCGCCTTGCAGCGCGCGGTCGGGCTCGACCTCCAGGTGGCCCACCACCGGCAGCGCGAGATGCTCCGACGGCGTTGTCGAATGCCCCGTGGACCGAAATTCCGCCTGCCGCAACCCCAGCCCTGCCGCAAACACCGACAGGAAGCCATAGCCACCCACCGCCTCGGCGACCACGTAGGCCAGCGCGATCAGCGCGAGCGTCAGGTAGTCATTGGGCGAGAGCGTGCTGTCACTGTTGGTGATGCGCAGCCACAGCGTCACGCGGCCAATGCCGCGGCCCATCCAATAGCCAATCAACAAGCCGGCCGGCACTGCCCACAGCAGGTTTTTCAGCACCCAACCGCCCAGCCAGTCACCGTCGAACCCGCCATGCTGCATGAACAGCAGGGCGAAGATCACGAAGGGGAAGGCGGTGCCGTCGTTCAACCCCGCTTCGCCGGACAGCCCAAAGCGCAGTGCGTCATAGTCCTGGGCATTATTGACCTGCACCAGGCCCGCCAGCACCGGGTCAGTCGGTGCCAGAATCGCGCCCACCAGCAGCGAGACGCCCCAGGACATCGCAAACAGGTAATGCAGCGCCAGGCAGATGCCGAGGATGGTCAGCAGCATCACTGGCCCGGCCATGCCGAACGCGATGCGCCAAGTGCGGTGCTTGAGCGGCAGGCGCAACTTCAAACCGCTGACAAACAACGAAAACAGCACGGCGACTTCGGTCAGGTGCTCCATCCAGCGCGCGGAGTTCTTGATATCCAGGTGCAACAGGTCAACGCCCAGCGGGCCAATCCCCACGCCCAGCAGCAGGCACACTGCCGAGGTGGTCACTGGCATCCAGCGCAGGTAGGAGGAGGTGAGGGCAAGGGTGAGCAATACGGCGCCCAGTACGGCCATCCATAGAATAAAAGTCATCAAGCGTGCGCCAAGGCCGTGGTCTGTTCAGGTTGGAGGACCATGGCCGGTCACGGGTTCAATGTGATTGGGCCAACTGCGAGCCGATGGTTTTCACACTGGCGCAGCCCCGGCCGCGACAGCGGCCTGCGCCCGGGCATCTTTATCGCGCTCAATCACGTGGCGCTCATCGCGTTCAACCTCGGCTCGGCCGGCGAGTTGCCGGGTTGTCGCTGCGGCCTGATGAGCCAGGTGCGAATCCGTAGGAATCACCACAACGACCTCTTTGGACGATAAACGACACGGGGCTGGATTTACCCATTGAACGACTGTTCAGTTTGAACTATGTTGACCGCATCCACCCCTTGCACAGCAACGGGGTCGCGCTTTTTCTTCTTGAACGAGAGGCTCTGGCATGCGGTTTTCCCCCTTCGTCGATCGAATTGCAGGGCAGGGCGTAGCCGCCTGGGACATCCACCATGCTGCATTCCAGGCCGCCAGCCAGGGCGAAGACATCATCATCCTCAGCGTCGGTGATCCTGATTTCGCCACGCCCTCCTTCATTACCGATGCCGCCATCACGGCCTTGCGCGAAGGCGACACCCATTACACCGAAATCCCGGGGCGCCCGGCGCTGCGCGAGGCCATCGCCGCGCGCTACAGCAACACCCTGGAGCGTGCGCTCAATGCTACGAACGTGATCACCGTGGCCGGTGCGCAGAACGCCTTGTTCGTGACGTCCTTGTGTCTGTTGCAGGCCGGTGACGAGGTGCTGGTGCTCGACCCGATGTACGTCACCTACGAGGCCACGCTCAAGGCCAGCGGCGCAACACTGGTGCGCGTGCCGTGCTCGCCGGCGTCGGGTTTTCGCCTCGATGCGCAACGGCTCTGCGCCGCGATCACGCCCCGGACGCGGGCGATTTTCTTTTCCAACCCGAACAACCCGACCGGCGTGGTGCTCAATCCGCAGGAGTTGCAAGCCATCGCCGACCTGGCCATCGCCCACGACCTGTGGGTGGTAGTGGACGAGGTCTACGAAAGCCTGGTGTTCGACGGCGACTACCACAGCCTCGCCGCGCTGCCGGGCATGGCGGAGCGCTGTGTCGTGATTGGCAGCTTGTCCAAGTCCCACGCCATGACGGGGTGGCGCATCGGCTGGATTGTCGCGACGCCGCAAATGGTCGCCCATGCCGAAACCCTGGTGTTGAGCATGCTCTACGGGCTACCCGGTTTTGTGATGGAAGCCGCGACCGCGGCGGTGCTGGCCCATGATCAAGTGACCCAGGGCATGCGCGAGATTTACCGGCGCCGGCGCGACCTGGTGGTAGCGGGGCTGAGTGCATGCCCTGGAATCAAGGTGCAGGCGCCGCAAGCAGGCATGTTTGTGCTGGTGGATGTGCGCGATACCGGCCTGGGCTCCCTGGATTTCGCTTGGCGCTTGTTTCGCGAAGCCGGGGTTTCAGTGCTGGACGCCGCCGCGTTCGGCGAGCCCGCCCAAGGGTTCGTGCGGTTGTCGTTCACGCTGGGGGAGGAGCGCCTGGCCCAAGCCTGCCAGCGCATCGCAGGGTTTGTCGCCAAACTGGCCGGTGAACCGCGTGCCGCTGCTGTGCCCAGGATTGAAGTGGTGCAACCCTTGGCAGCCAAGAAGATGATCGAAGTCATCGACCTGCATAAGCGCTTCGGCAATATCGAGGTGCTCAAGGGCATTTCCCTCACCGCCCACGAAGGCGATGTGATCTCGCTGATCGGCGCCAGCGGGTCGGGCAAAAGTACCTTGTTGCGCTGTATCAACATGCTCGAAGTGCCAGACCAGGGCAGCATTCACGTCGACGGCGAAAGCATCAAGCTCAACTACGGTCGCCCCGGCGCGCCCTTGGTGGCGGACGCCAAGCAACTGGTGCGCATCCGCTCGACCCTGGGCATGGTGTTCCAGAACTTCAACCTGTGGCCGCACCGCACGGTGCTGGAAAACCTCATCGAGGCCCCCACCCAGGTGCTGCGCGAAAGCCGCGCCGAGGCCATCGAACGCGCCGAAGCGTTGCTCGACCGCGTCGGCCTGGCCGCCAAGCGCAATGAGTACCCGGCGTTCCTTTCCGGTGGCCAGCAACAGCGCGTGGCGATTGCCCGTGCGCTGGCCATGCGGCCCAAAGTCATGCTGTTCGACGAACCCACCTCGGCCCTCGACCCGGAACTGGTGGGCGAAGTGCTGCGGGTGATCCGCTCCCTGGCCGAGGAAGGCCGCACCATGATCCTGGTCACCCATGAAATGGCCTTCGCCCGGGATGTGTCGTCCAAAGTGGCGTTTCTGCACCAAGGCATGATCGAAGAAACCGGCTCGCCGGATGCGGTGTTTATCGACCCACGCAGTGAGCGTTGCCGGCAGTTCGTCAACGCGCATCAAACTCGCTAACTCCAGAAAAAGACGGGGCAAAATCATGAAATCCAAACGTATGGCAACGTGGTTGAGCAGTGCAGTGTTGATGATGGCCGCAGGTTTCACATGGGCGGCAGACAAACCGATCGTGTTCGCAGTGGCGGCCGAACCTTACCCTCCGTTTACCGTGAAGGGCGGTAACGGCCAGTGGTCAGGGTTTGAAGTCGACCTGATCCACAAGCTCTGCGAGGGCATGAAAGCCGAATGCCAGATCAAGGAAGTGGCGTGGGACGGCATCATTCCCTCATTGCTGGCGAAGAAGATCGACGTGATTTTTTCATCGATGTCGGTGACCGATGAGCGCGAAAAACAGATCGCCTTCAGTCGTGCCTACTACGACTCGCTGCTGGGTGTCGCCGGGCCCAAGGGCAGCGAAGTCGAGATCTCCCCGGCGGGCCTGAAGGGCAAGTTGATCGGCGTGCAGATCTCCACCGTCAGCGCCAATTACCTGAAGAAATACTACGAAAACATCGCTGACCTCAAGTACTACGATACCCAGGAATCGGCCAACGCCGACCTGATCGCCGGGCGTATCGACTACATGATGGCCGACGACACCGCCATCGCCATGATGGTCAAGACCCCCGAGGCCAGCGGCCTGGCGCACATAGCCAGCGTGCCCTACGACCCGATCATCGGCCGTGGCGTCGGCGCCGGCTTGCGCCAGGAAGACACCGCGCTCAAGGCCCGGTTGGACAAGGCCATCGGCGAGCTGCTGGTGAGCAAGGATTATGACGACCTGTCGCAGCACTACTTCGGCCTGTCGGTCAGCCCGTGCAAACGCACCGACACCCCGGCGTTTGTGAGCAAGACTTGTGACAGCCCGTACCAACAAGTCGCCCAGAAGAGCGAATGATGTTCGACCTTCTCAGCTTCGGCGAACAGGGGTGGGGCAATGCATTGCTCAAGGGGTTATGGATGACCCTGCAGATCTCCGCCGGCTCCTTTGCGGTGGGTTTGCTGATCGGCCTGGTGGTGGCCTGCGCGAAGCTCAGTGCGCCGCGCCCGATTGCGCTGCTGATGCGCGGCTACACCACGGTGTTTCGCGCGGTGCCGGAACTGCTGCTGATCCTGCTGCTGTATTACGCAGGCTCCATGGGGCTCAACGCGCTGATGCTGTGGATGGGCGTCGAGCAGGTGAATATCAGCGGCCCGCTGGTGGCCATCCTGGTGTTGGGCCTGGTGCAGGGCGCCTACGCCTCGGAGATTTTCCGCGCGGCGATCCTCGCGATTCCCCACGGACAGATAGAAGCGGCACGGGCTTTTGGCTTGAGCGGGTTCGGCCTGTTCCGGCGGGTGACCCTGCCGATCATGGCGCCCTTCGCCCTGGCCGGCATGTCCAACCTGTGGATCAACCTGATCAAGGACAGCGCCTTGATCAGCGTGGTGGGCACCAACGAGCTGCTGTACACCGCCAAGCAGGCGGCGGGTTCCACGCGCCACTACCTGCTGTTCTACCTCACGGCCGCCGCCCTGTATTACCTGGTGACGCTGGCTTCCAATTACCTGTCCGGGCGCCTGGAGCGACGTATCCGTCGCTGGATGCCGGTTGTCGAGTGAGCGGCCCATGCCTGAATGGATAAGCTATTACGCCGGCCTGATCGCCAAGGGGTTGCAGACCACCTTGTCGCTGCTGGTGGTGTCGGCGGTACTCGGGTTTGCCCTGGCGGTGCTGGTCGCGCTGGCGCGGTTGTCACGGCGCAAGTGGCTGGCGCGTGGGGCGCTGGCTTACACCAGCGTATTGCGCGGTACGCCACTGCTGATCCAGATCTACATTTTCTACTACGGCCTGGGGAGCCTGTTCGCCCAGTTCCCGATGATTCGCGCCAGCGTCCTGTGGCCGTACCTGCGCGATGGCTACTGGTACATCGTGTTTGCCCTGGTGCTGTCGGTCGGCGCCTACGTGGGCGAGGTGATCCGCGGCGGCCTGCTGGCCGTGCCCAAGGGTGAAATGGAAGCCGCCTCGGCGTTCGGCATGACCCCACGCCAGGCGCTGCTGCGGGTGCGCTTGCCACGCGCGATGCGCCTGTTGCTGCCGACCCTGGCCGGGGAGACGGTGATGCTACTCAAGTCCACCGCACTGGCCTCGACCATTGCCGTGGTTGACCTGCTGGGCGCGGCCAACGTGGTGCGGGCACAGACCCTGCAGATCTACCAGCCGCTGTTGCTCGTGGCGGGCGTCTATTTGTGCCTGACCTTCCTGATCGAAGCTGCATACGCGATTGCCGAACGGCGTGGCACGCCACTGCGCAGGTCGGCCGGATGAAACAGGACCGATCGCTGCAAGGGATTGCCCTGTGTTCCCTGGCCTACGCGTTCTTGGCGTTGCAGGATGCGGTGATCAAATGGCTGGTGGCCGATTACTCGGTGTTCACCATCCTGTTCTGGCGCAGCCTGGTGGTGGTGGCCGCCTGCGTGATGGCTGGGCGCATGGGGCTGTTGCGGCGCGCGTGGACCTCGGCCAGCCGCCGCTTGCTGATCATCCGCGGGCTGTTGTCGTTGCTGGCATGGTTGCTGTACTACACCGCTGCCAAGGACCTGAGCCTGGCGGAAATGACCACGCTGTATTTCTCCGCGCCGATCATGGTCACGCTGCTCGCGGCGCTGATCCTCAAGGAACGTGCCAGCCGCGGCCAGTGGATCTCGCTGGTCATCGGCTTTGTCGGCGTAGTGATCGCCTGCCGCCCCAGCCAGATGATGGACCCGCTGCCCATCGCGCTGACCTTGGCCGCGGCCTTGTGCTGGGCGTTTACCTACATCCAGTTGCGCCAGGTCGACCCGGCCACCTCGGTGCTGGAGCAGATGCTGATCACCAACGTGGTGTTTGTGCTGTGCATGGCGGTGACCTTGCCCTGGACCCATACGCCGTCGCCCACCCCAGCCTGGCTGGGCATGTTGGCGGCGGGCCTGGTCGGCGGGGTTGGCCAGTTCCTGCTGTTTGCCAGTTTCCGCCGTGCCACGGCGACTTTGCTGGCGCCGTTTGAATACACCGGGTTGATCTGGGCGTTCCTTCTGTCGAGCCTGGTGTGGGGCACGCTGATGGATGGCTCGCTGATTGTCGGCGCAGTGTTGATCGCGGCCAGCGGCACCCTGGCCATGCTCAGTGCGCGGCACCCGGTGTCACAGGATGTGGTCGGCGCCGAATGCTCCGTGACGCAACCCCTGTACCCAGCAGCGGCAGATGTGCAGGCCGTTGGCGGGGCTGAAAGTGCCGGGGTTGAGGCACCCCTCGAGCCAGAGTCCGTCGAGCATCGCCGATAGGCCAATGGCGGCCAGGCGGCTGTCGTGGATCACCAGGTTTTCGCTGCGGGCCAGGTCGTCCAGCAGTTGTTGGATCAACGCCAAGTAGGCGTGGTAGCTGTTTTCGTGGGACTGGTTCACGTGGGGCGAGTGGCGGATCAGGCTCCAGAACACCACCCACACGCCCAGCAGGTCGGGGTCCATGACCCTGGGCGAGAACGAGGCACTGAGAAACGCATCCAGGCGCGCGGCGGCGCCTTGAGCCAACTCGACCTGTTCCCACAGGGCGCTGGTCAGCTCGTTGGCCAGCTTGTGGTAGGTCTCGGCGATCAGTGCGTCGATGGTACCGAAATGGTGGTTGAGCAGCCCCACCGACACCCCGGCCTCGGAGGCAATGCGCCGCACGGAAATCCCGGCGTGCCCATCGCGGGCCAGGCAGGTGAGGGTGGCGGCAATCAGCAGGTCCCGGCGTTCGTCGGGGTTGGTGCGGCGCAGTTTGGGAGGGTCGATGGTCATGGGCAGGCCTTGGATGAAATACCACAGTGCTCAGGTTAGTTGAACATGTGTTCAATCTCTACCGAATAGTTGATGAGAGGAGGGCAAGGCATGGCAAAAGACCTTTCGTGGCAGGAAACCGGTGATGCTGGCCACGCGCTGCACATCGGCGCCTGGCGTTTCGACGGCGACGGCAGCGGGCCCAAGGTGCACCTGCAAGCGGGTGTGCATGCGGATGAAATCGCCGGCATGCTGGTCCTGCATCAGTTATTGCCGCGCTTGCAAGCGTGCCAGGACCAGGGCCGCCTGAAGGGCAGTGTCACCGTGGTGCCCCAGGCCAACCCATTCGGCATCGGCCAGTTCCGCCAAGGCCGATTGCTCGGGCGCTTCCATGAGGCCACCGGGCAGAACTTCAACCGCGCCTTCGACCACTCCCTGGCCATGGAACGTCCGGCAAGCAACCTGGCGCACTGGCAGAGATGCCTGGTGCAATTGGCCGCCGAGGCCGAACTGGTGCTGGACCTGCACACCGATGACGAGGCGTTGCCGTACCTCTATATCCACCGTCGCTTCTGGCCCGACCAAGGCCTGGCGCTGGCGGCGGCCTTGCAGGTGGACCTGGTGATTGTCTGGGATGAGGGCGGCGATGGCTCTTTTGAAGAAACCATCATCAACCACGCATCGCCGCAATTGGCCGCCACCATCGAGCTGCGCGGGCAGGCCGACGTCAGCGACGCCCTGGCGCAGCAGGACGCCGATGGCCTGTGGGCCTGGTTGTGCGTCAATGGTGTGATCGACGAGGTGGCGAGCATCGCCCCATGGCCAGGCGACGTGGTCGACATGGGCTGCATGGAAACCATACTCGCGCCGTGCGCAGGAGTGCTGGTGTTCGAAAAGGAGTTGGGTGATTACGTCGAGGCAGGCCAGCGTTTTGCGCGCATCATCGGCCGACCCGGCGACCCGATCTCGGAAGTGACCCTGCACGCCGCCCAGACGGGGCGCATGATCACCCGGCACCGCGAACGCCTGGTTGCCCAAGGCTCGGTGGTCGCCAAGTTCACCGGTACACGCTTATCCGACAGCTACAGCGGCGGTGTGCTCGACCCTTAGCGGCGCCTGCAGCTGCAACCATTCACGCGGGCTGGTGCCGGTCTTGCGCCTGAATGCACGGGCCAGCGCCGAAGGGCTTTCGTAACCGACCTCATCGGCAATCAGGGCGATGGGCCGGCCTTCACGCAGGCGTTTCTGCGCCAGGCTCACGCGCCAACTCAGCACATAGTCGGCCGGGGTCTGGCCGACCACCTTATGGAAGTGCGCAGCAAAACTGGCACGGGACATGTTCGATTCCGCCGCCATTTCCTGCACGGTCCATGGGCGCTCGGGGTGGTTGTGCAACAGCGTCATGGCCCGCGCCAGTCGCAGGTCTGCCAGCCCCGACATCATGCCAGTGGTCATGCTGTGATAAGCCATCATGTGGCGCAGGAACTGAATCACCATCAGCTCGAACAGGCGGTTCATCACCGCTTCGCGTCCACAGTGTTCGGCAAAGGCTTCGCTGAACAGCCAGTCGAGCGTCCCGGCGATCATCGGGATCTGCTTGAGCGGCATCACGATGGTGTCGGTCAGCGCCACTGACAACGGGTTATCCAGGCCACCATCAAAACGCAGGGACGCCGCCACCACCTGGGCACGGTCTGCTTTTGACGCCAGCAGGCGATGGGGCAGGGGGCGCGGCACCAACACCAGGCTGGGCTCGGGGAGCCGCAGGGTGCCGTCGGGCATCTCCAGGCTGGCCTGGCCCTCCTTGAGCAGGTACACGCGGCCGCGCTGCTGCACGTCGCGGGTGTCGAGCACACCGTGCAGTAACCCGCTGTGAAAGGTCTCGGCACCAATGCCGAAGTGCACCAGCAGTGTGGACAAACGATCCATGACTCACCTGAGCGTGAAAAAGCGCTGTTGTTTAGACGATCTGCGCCATATCGTCGACTATTAGCCTCCATTTGTAAAATGCGTTTCGGCATCATGGCCTCACGTTCAACGCCTTGAGCGCCTACCCTAACGGAGCAAACGTCCATGAAAACCTTCAAGTTCTCCCGCGTCGCCGCCGCCCTGATCACCGGCGCACTGGCCCTCGGTGCTGCTACCGCCAGCTTTGCCGCCCCGCAAAAAGCCACCGTGGTGCTGGTACACGGCGCCTTTGCCGACGCCTCCAGCTGGAACGGCGTGATCGCCGGGCTCAAGGCCGAAGGCTACCCGGTGGTCGCCGTGGCCAACCCGCTGCGCAGCGTCAAGACCGACTCGGACTACGTCGCCGACATCGTCGAACACACCCCGGGCCCGGTGATCCTGGTCGGTCACTCCTACGGCGGCTCGGTGATCTCCAACGCCGTGCACGACAGCAAGAAGGTCAAGGCGCTGGTCTACGTGGCCGCCTTCGCCCCGGAAAAAGGCGAGACCGCGTTTGAACTGTCCGGCCGCTACCCTGGCGGCACCCTGGGCCCGACCCTCGACAAACCAGTGGTGTCCAAGGACGGCGTGACCGACCTGTATATCCAGCAGGACAAGTTCAACGCCCAGTTCGCCGCTGACGTATCACCCAAGGACGCCCAGTTGATGGCGGCCGGCCAACGGCCGATCACCGAGGCTGCACTGAAGGAACCGTCGGGCGACCCGGCCTGGAAAACCGTGCCGTCCTACTTCATCTACGGTTCGGCAGACAAGAACATTCCCGAGGCCGCGCTTAAGTTCATGGCAGACCGTGCGGGCTCGAAGGAAACCGTGGATGTCAAAGGTGCGTCGCATGTGGTGATGGTGTCGAACCCGGCGCGGGTGGTGGCGATCATCAACGATGCGGCCAAGGCCAACGCGCAATAACCAATCGCTGTAGGCGCAGGCTTGCCGGCAAGCCTGCGTCTACAGATATCTGCGCTTGATCCTAGGCGCCCCCGGCAGGGATCTGGATAGGCGCTCAGGTCACCAGGTCACTGATCAAAGCGCGATCCCAACCCCCTCAGTCGCCGCATGGCACTGTCCAGATGCGCCCGCGCACTCGCCGGGTCACCCTCACGCATCTGCTCATATGCCAACTGCGCCACCGCTGGCTCGATTGGCTTGAGCGGCTGCCCACTGGCCATGGCCTTCAGCTGCACCTCGGCCGCGCGCTCCAGGTAGTACAAATCGTCCCAGGCCTCGGCAATGTTCGGCGCAGCCACCATCACCCCATGATTCTTCAAGAACAGAATATCGGCATCACCCAACGCCGCCGCGATGCGCTGGCCTTCGCGGTTATCCAGGGCCAGGCCGTTGTACGCTTCATCCACCGCCGTGCGCCCATAGAACTTCAACGCCGTCTGCCCCAGCCACAGCAAGGGCGGGCCTTTTAGCAGGCACAGCGCGGTAGCGTTGGGCATGTGGGTATGGAAGGCGGCCTTGATGCGGGGCTGGCACTGATGCAACTGTGCATGGATATAAAACGCGGTGGCTTCTGGCGTGCCATCGCCGTCGATCACATTGCCGGCGAAATCGCACACCAATAGATGGGAGGCGGTGATCTCCTCGAAGGCGTAGCCGAACGGGTTGACGAAAAACAAGTCGTCATGCCCCGGCACCGTCGCCGAGAAGTGATTGCAGATGCCTTCTTCCATGCCATGCAGCGCCGCCAGTTGCAGGCACGCGGCGAGTTCCATCCGCGCCTCGATGGCCGCGAGGCTGTCGAGGTTCAAGCGCCCGGCGCGCGGGCTAAGGGAGGAGGGCGTAAAGGTATGGGCCATGGTTCACCACCCCAGGGATTTGAATAATTCGGGCACGCCGTCGAGGGTTGGCAGGATGGCGTCCGGGGTGTAGTCGGCCAGCAACTGACGGCCGGTGCCACGGTCGATCCACACACAACGGAAACCGATATCCCGCGCCGCAGCATGGTCCAGATGCGGGCTGGCACAGATATGCACCACCTGGTCGAGGCTCACGCCGAGTTGCTCGTGAGCATAGTCGAACAGGCGACGATTGGGCTTGTAGGCCCGCGCCTGCCCGGCGGTAATGACCCGGTCGATATGGCCACCCAATTGCGCCACGTTGCCGGCGATCACGTCATCGTCGGTGTTGGAGACGATGCACAGTTTGTAACCCTGATCCTTGAGCTGCTTGAGAGTCGCCACGACTTCCGGAAACGGTGGCATGGCACTGATGCTGTCCGTCAGGATCGCGCCGTCGTGCTCATTGGTCGGCAGACCCAGCTCTTTCAGGGCGAGCTGCAAGCCCAGACCCGCAAGGGTGCGGAAGCTGCGGTGCGGTGGGGTTTGTTCCAGGGCGTGTTCGTGGTGGTCGTAAACGCTGATCAGCGTTTCGCCGTCGACATGATGTTCGCCTTTGTCGTCGAGGATCCGGTCAACGGCGGCACGCAGGCCCTCATCCCATTGGATCAGGGTGCCGTAGCAATCAAAGGTCAGCCACAGGGGGCGAGGGGAGTGGTCGAGCGACATGGGGCACCTTTAGCCAAGAATGGGCGACCGCTGCAGCATAGGAAACCTGGCGTTCAGTTGGAAATTAAATTAGCCTCTGTGTCACAGTTGAATTTCCGATAAGTGGGTGGCTACCATGTTTGACCTCGAACTCCTGCACACCCTGGTCTGTGTGGTGGACGAAGGCAGCTTCACCCGCGCCGCCGAGCGCGTACACCGCACCCAGTCCACGGTGAGCCAACAGATTCGCAAGCTTGAAGAAAGCGTGGGGCAGGTGCTGTTGGTACGGGACCGCTCAGGCCAGCAAGTCAGCGCCACCGAACACGGCGAGGTGCTGACCCAATACGCCCGGCGCTTGTTGAGCTTGTCTCGGGAGGCCCGCGATGCCTTGAACACCGAGGCCAGTGTGGTGCCGGTGCGCTTGGGCGTGCCCGAAGATTTTGACGCAGCGCGCATGGCCTCGATGCTTTCCGGCTTCGTCCGTGCTCGCCCAGAAGCGCGCCTGGAGACGGTCAGCGGCATGAGCACCGACCTGCGCCGGCAACTGGAAAGTGGTGAAATCGATATCGCTCTGGTCAAGCGCGAGGCCGGCAGCGGCGAATGCCACGCCAGTTGGCCGGAGCCGTTGGTGTGGGTGTGCGGCCACGGCCAGGACCTGCAGGCCGAGACCTTGCCCCTGGCGCTGTTTCCCCAAGGCTGCATCTACCGCCAGCGCGCTATCCGCACCCTGGACAAGGCCCGGCGCAGTTGGCGCGTGGCGTTCGGCAGCCACAGCCTGACCGGTATCCAGGCGGCGGTGACGTCCGGGCTGGGCATCAGCATCTTGCCAAAAAGCGCGGTACTGCCCAGCCATCGGATCTGCACGGAGTTGCCTGCCGTACCGCCCTCGGAACTGGCCTTGGTCAGTGGTGCGGAGCGGTTAAGTGCGACCCACCGAGGGTTGATCGAATGCTTGAGCGTGGAGATTTCACGGACGGTCTAGGCGCTCCAGCAACAAGCGCTCCAAGGTCTCCACTGGCAGCGGTCGGCTGAACAGGTAGCCCTGGATCTGATCGCAGCCGGCGTCTTTCAGGAACGCAAGCTGCGCCTGGGTTTCCACGCCTTCAGCCACGACGCGCAGGCTGAGACTGTGGGCCAGTTCAATGATGGTGCGGGTGATCGCCGCGTCCTGTGGGTTACTGGTGACTTCGCGGATAAACGCGATGTCGATCTTCAGCGTGTCGATGGGAAACCGTCGCAGGTACGCCAGGCTCGAATAGCCGGTTCCGAAGTCATCGATGGAGATCTTCACGCCCATGGCGTGCAGGCGCTGCAGGCTGTCGATGGTGTGTTGGGTATTTTCCATCAGCGAACCTTCGGTCAGCTCGACTTCCAGCCAATGCGGCGCGACCCCATGTTGTGCAAGAAGGCGTGCGATGTCGGCAATCAGGTCGCCTTCGATCAATTGATGGCCGGAGACGTTCACCGACACTTCCACTGCGCCAATGGCACCGCGTTGCCACTCGGCAATCTGTTGGCAAACGGTGTCGATCACCCAGCGGCCCACCGGCACGATCAATCCGATGCTTTCCAAAACCGGTACAAACACTCCCGGGGACACCGCGCCGTAGTCCGGCCGTTCCCAGCGCAGCAGCGCTTCGAGGGCGCAGAGGCGGCCGTTGGCAACTTCGACCTTGGGCTGGTAATGCACGGTGAATTCCTCACGCTCCACAGCCAGGCGCAAGGCCTCCTCCAGGTCCTGGTGGGCCAGGTCATGCACGTTCATGCCGGTTTGCTGTCGCGTGAGCTCCCGTGAAGGGTTCACCCGGTCGCCGCGTGCCTTGAGCCGCAGCAGGTTGCGCACCCGCAACCACAGCTCGACACGCTCCACCGGCTTGCTGATGAACTCCTCGGCACCGGTCTCCAGGCCACTGACCCTGGCGCTCGGTTCACTGAGGGCCGAGAGCATGATGATCGGGATGCCCGCCGTGGTTTCATCGCCTTTGAGCTGGCTGGCGACTTCGTAGCCGTCCATGCCCGGCATCATGATGTCCAGCAGGATCAGGTCCGGGGGCTGTTGTGCCACCAACTGCAAGGCTTCTTCACCGCTGCCGGCGCACAGGGTCTGGTAGCCCTCATGTTGCAGCAGGGTTTCCAGCAGCTTGCGCACCTGGGGTTCATCATCGACGATCAACAGCGTTGCGGGTTGGCTGGCCATGGAGAGGACTCATATAAGAGGACGGATGTGCTGTTGCAGCAATGTGTCGATCACTTGGTACAGCTCTTTGTAGCGTAGCGGCTTGATGATGTAGGCGTCGCAGCCGGCCAGGCGGGTCTTTTCGCGGTCCTCTTTCATCGCCATGGCCGTCAGGGCGATCACCGGGATGTGCGCGGTGAGCGGGTCACACTTGAGCAGCGCGGTGGCGGCCAGGCCGTCCATGCCCGGCAGTTGGATGTCCATCAGGATCAGTGCTGGCTGTTGTTCGCGGGCCAGGGTCAGGCCGGTTTCGGCATCGGGAGCCCACAGTACGCTGTGGCCCGCATTCACCAGCAACAGGCGCGCCAGGCGCATGTTGGCTTCATTGTCTTCGACGATCAGGATGTTGGCCATGCGGCCTCCGGCGCGCGGTGCAGCGGCAGCCAGGCGACAAATCGCGCGCCCTGGCCCTCACGACTGGCCACGGCGACGCTGCCGCCATGCAGGTCGGTCAGGCGCTTGACCATCGCCAGCCCCAGGCCGGTGCCTTCGAATTTGCGCGCCAGGCTGCTGTCGATCTGGCTGAATGCCTTGAACAGCTTGCCCATGTCGTCCTCGGCAATCCCTATGCCCGTGTCGCTGACGCTCAGTTCGAGGAACTGCTGATGGGGGCTGTCTGGCAGGTCGAAGCTGTAAACCGGCCAGTCGCCTGCAATATGCCCGACCTGTTTGCGGGCCACTTCGCGCACCGTCAGCGTCACTGAGCCTGCGTGTTCGCTGAACTTTACGGCGTTGGCCAACAGGTTGTAGACGATCTGCTTGGTCTTGCGCAGGTCCAACTCCAGGCAGCCGAGGTCCTCGGGGCTTTCGAGTTTCAACTGGATGCGTTGCAGTGCGGCTTTTTCGCGCACGATCAGCAGGCTGTTGGCCAATAACCCCGCCAATTCCACCGCCTCAAGCTCCAGCTCCATCATCCCGGCCTCCACCTTGGACAGGTCGAGGATGTCGTTGATCAGCGACAGCAAGTGCTGGCCGCTGGTGAAGATATCGCCGATGTATTCGCGCTGCGTGTCACTCATGTCGCCGACCAGCCCATCCTTGAGTGCCTCGGAAAAGCCGATCACTGCATTCAACGGTGTACGCAGTTCGTGGGACATGGTCGCGAGGAATTCGGATTTCATGTGGCTGGCGTGTTCCAGCTCCAGGTTCTTTTCTTCCAACGCCCGCTCGAAGCCTTTGCGCTCGGCTTCTTCCTGCTTGCGCGCGGTGTTGTCGGTACCGATCAGCAGGTAGCCGATGATGGTGTCATGCCGGTTGCGCAGGGCGGTCACCGACACCATGGCCGACAGGCGACTGCCATCCTTGCGGATATAGGTCAACTCGTAGATGTCTTCGATGCCACGGGAGGCCTTGAACACCAGGGCTTCGAAACCCGGCGTGATCGGCGTTTCCAGCTCGAGGCTGAGGGCGGCGGCGCGGGTAATCAGCTCGACAGGGTCGGAAATGTCGGCAGGGGTGATGCGGTTGACCACGTCGGCGGCGGCATAGCCAAGCATGCGTTCGGCGCCGACGTTGAAGATCTGGATGACACCTTTCTCGTCAGTGGCGATGCTGGAGAAGTAGGCGCTGTTGAAGATCGCGTCTTGCAGGGCGCCGGTCTTGAGCAGGGTTTTCTGCCGTTTGAACTCGACGATTTTTTCGGCGCGTGATTGCAGTTCAGGTGAGGTACCGATGACTGGTTTGTCCACTGCGTAGCGTTCCGTGCAGATCGGGCCCGGACGCGTCGATGACACGGCCGCAGAGCATGCTCACAGAAAATCGCTGGAATGCGATCAGGAGGAGATGAGGTCCTTGGACAATAGCAGATACCGTGCCTCGCACGGTACGAATACACTCAAACGGATGGGTGTCGGTACCGGGCGGCGTGTAGCCTGCGAACGGCTTACCCATCCACAGGTATTTCCAGGGTCGCTCTCAGGCCACCGGATGCCAGGTTTTCCAGGTGCACCCGGCCGCCGAGGTGTTGGGCGATGGTGTGCACGATGGTCAGCCCCAGGCCAGCGCCTTCGGCATTGCCCCGGCTGTAGAACAGTTCGAACAGGCGGTCGCGCTCGCTCTCGTCGATGCCTGGTCCCTGGTCATCCACGGTCAGTACGAAGTGTTTGGCGACCTGGCCCAACCTCACGGTGATGACCCCGTGTTCCGGAGAGAAGTTTGCCGCGTTGGTCACCAGGTTGGTCAGGGCAATGTTGATCGCGCCAGCATCGGTCGTCACGCGGCAGGGGGCAGCGTCGGCGTCGAACACCAGTTCGAGGCCTTTGCTCAGCAACCAGGGTGTTAGCTGGATCAGTGTTTCGCGCACGGTTATCGCCAGGTCGATCGTCTGTACAGTCAGTTGCCCGGCGCTGGGTTCCAGGCGTGCCATGGTCAGCAATTGGTTGACCAGGCGGCTGGTGCGGTCGACGCCTGTGATCAAAAAGGCCAGTGACTCACGCCGCTCGGCTTCGGTGCCGGCTTCCTGCAGGTTTTGCGCGTGCACCCGCAGAACCGCCAAGGGCGTGCGCATTTCGTGGGCGGCGTCGGCAATAAAGCGTCGCTCACGGCCGAGCATTTCCTGGATCTGCGCCAGCATGCGGTTCAACGCCGCCTGCATCGGCTCCAGCTCCGTGGGCAAGGGCGTCAATTGCATCGGCTCCAGTGAGCCGGAATGTCGGGCCCGCAACGTGCTGGCCATATCGGCCAGCGGCTTGAGCCCCCAGCCGATGGCGAGCCAGACCATTGCTGCCAGGACCAGGCTACCCAACACGTTGGGCCACAAGGTATGTCGCACGATCCGCTGCACCAGGTCGGAGCGCACGTCGTCGCGCTCACCCACCCAGATGCGCAGGCCATTGTCCTTGTCCTTGAGCACGAAACCGCGCCATTGCCGGCCGTTCAGGTCGTCTATATTGCTGTACCCCGGTTGTGCGGGGGGCGTGGCGAATGACGGGGCGCTGGCGGTAAACACCAGCAGTTCGCCTTTTGGGTTCCACACCTGGAAAGCGATCTTGCTCTCGTAAGGGTGCCCGTCCACCCGGGGCATGGCCTCGCCCAGGGCTTTATTGAAGGCGCGATACAGGTCCGCCTGGTCTTTGCTGGCCAGTGGCATGCTCATGACCCCTTGGAGCAGGCGCGCGTTCTGCGCCAGTTGTGCATCGTAGACTTCGGCAATTTCGTGGTTGCTGTCATGCAGGTTCAGCACGCTGATCACCAGCAAACCGGTGAGCAGCAGGCCGATGATCAGCGTCAGGGTGCGCCGCCGGATCGAGGTCATCGGTGCTCCTCCACCAGGTAGCCAACGCCGCGAATGGTACGGATCAGCTCGCTGGAAAACTTCTTGCGCAGGTGATGGATATGCACTTCCAACGTGTTGCTTTCGGCTTCTTCGTTCCAGCCGTAAAGCAACTGCATCAACTGGTCACGGGTCATGACACGGCCGGGCGGTGACAGCAATTCGTGCAGCAGTTGATATTCCTTGGGGGTCAGCAACACCGTTTGGCCATGGTAACTGACGTGCTGCGTGCTCGGGTCCAGGCAGATGCCCGCGTGTTCGATCACCACCCGTGCACGGCCGGCGCTGCGGCGCAGCAGCGCGCGTAGGCGCGCCTTGAGTTCGGCCAGGTCGAACGGCTTGATCAGGTAGTCATCGGCACCGGCATCGAGCCCGGCGATGCGGTCCTCGGTGGCATCGCGTGCGGTGAGGATCAGCACGGGCACGGTGGCGCCGCTGTCGCGCAGGCGCCGCAGCACTTCCAGCCCGTCCATGCGTGGCAGTCCCAGGTCCAGCACCACGGCGTCAAAGGTTTCGCTGAGCAGGGCGTGCAGGGCACTGCTGCCGTCTTGCAGCCAATCGACGGTGTACCCTTCGCGAACCAGCGCCTGGTGAATACCTTCCCCCAGCGCCACGTCATCCTCGATCAGTAATAGGCGCACGCAGACTCCTTGTCAGCTGAGTTTTTTAGTGGTGTCGGCCAGCAGGCTTTCGATCTCTTTGCGCCGTCCGGCATCGGCTGTTTCCCGACCGGGGCGTGGCGCGGCCAGCAGGGCTTTTTGCAGGGCATCGCGGGCTTCGCCATAACGTTTTTGTCGGTAGAGGTGGTCACCCCAGAAGTACAGACTATCAATGCCCGTCGGGTTGAGTTGCAAGGCCTGTTTGAGCAACTGCTCAGCCTTGTCAGCATCGCCGAAGCCGATCGGCCAGCCAGGTACGCGGTCGTACAGGGCCGCCAGGCTGGTGTAGGCCGAGCCTTGCAGGGCCTTCGGATCCAGGGCGAGCGCGTTTTCCAGGTCAGCCTTGGCCGCCTTGACCTTGCTCAAGGCGCCGAGCCCGCCCTGGGCGCCAGCCCAGCTGCTGGTGACAATCCCCGACCAGATCCACGCCTCGGCGGCCTGTGGGCGGGCCTGTGTGAATGCTGTTGCCTGGGAGGCCAGCCGTTCGAATGCTTGGGTACGCTGCTCCTCCGGCAGGTTGTACTGGATATGGGCCCAGCGCGTCTGGATATCGTTCAGGCGCTGTTGGTCGGCGGCGTCCAGCGCCCAGGTGAAGGGGCTCAGAGCACTGAGCAGCAGCGCGGCAACTAGTCGTTTCATGGGTTCAGGTCCTTATTCGCGGGTTTATTGCTGAAGCGGCGTATCAGCGGCAGTTGTTTACGCAAACCGCGGTCAACCAGGTTTGGCAACACGCTGTTGAGCTTTACGAAGAAGCGTTCTGGCCAGCCCAGGTAAAGGTCGCGACGTTCGTTGGCAATTGCCTGGACCACCGCAGACGCTACGGTGTTCGGGTCGTCGACGTTGGACTTGAGCGCATCATTCAAGGCCTGCGCCGCTGGGCTGTTCATCTGGGTCCGGGTCGCGCGCGGCGCCACGTACAGTACGCCGACACGCGTGTCAGCCAGCTCACGGCGCAAGGCTTCGGAAAACCCGCGCAAGGCAAACTTGGTGGCGCAGTACGTGGCGTAGCCGGGGTAACCGATAGAGCCATAGGTCGAGCCGACATTCACGACCATGGCGCTTGGTGCCTGCTTGAGCAGCGGCAGCAGCAGCTTCGTCAGGCAGATGGGTGCGCCGATGTTGAGCGCCAGCATGCTGTTGATTTCGTCATCGTCCAGCTGTTCGAGCATGGCAAAGTGGTTGATGCCGGCGGCGTTGATCAGCAGGTTGACACCCCCAATGGCTTCTGCGGCGGCCAGCACTTTACGGCGGTCGGCGAGTACGGTCAGGTCGGCACCTATCCAGCACAGTTGCTGCGGGTAGCGTTCAAGCAAGCCCTCCAGCGGCACACGGTGACGAGCGACGGCCAGCACCTGCGCACCACTGGCGCACAGGGCAGTGACGATGGCCAGGCCGATGCCACCGCTGGCACCCGTCAGCACTACGCGGGCGTCAGATAGGCGCATGGAGCGCCTCCCCGATACGCGGCAGGCTGCGAAACATGTCGGTGTAGAGGGCGTACACCACTTTGGATGCGCGGATTACCGCAGCCTGGTCGTCGGGGTCTTCCAGGCTGTTCATCAAGTGGCGATAAGTGTCCATGTGGCCGATGTCCAGGGACCCGTGCGAGCTGAGGTAGCTGAAGGCTGTTGCCGGCAGTTGCAGGCGCTCACGGATGCTGCCAGCCGCATGGGTGGCCAGGGCGATGCTGGTACCTTCCAGCACGTTGACCATGCCGAACAGGCCGACCGGGTTGTCACGGGCGATCAGGTCGTAGAGGTAACTGACCATCAGCTCGATGGGCAAACCCGGGCGGCCGTCCCGCACCGCGTCCTTGTCACCGCCACAGGCGGCGATGTCATTGAGCACCCATTGCTCATGGCCATATTCGTCCTCGATGTAATCGCAGACGGCCTTGCGCAACCATTCCAGGCGGGTTGGCAGGCGTGCACCGCAGCCCATCATCAATGGCACGGTATGCCGCACGTGGTAGTAGGCCTGGGTCAGGAACGCTCGGTAGCTTTCCAGGCTGACCTGGCCTTCCAGGGCATCGCGAATGATCGGCAAATTGAACAGCGCCTGGCGTTCCTGTTGGGTGGCTTCTTGCAGTGTGTCGAAAAAATTCACGATGAGGTTTCCTCGGTGAGTGCAGGGGCAAGTTGGGCTTGATAACGGGCGACGATGGCATCACGCCGTGGGCGACCATTGGCGGTGAGCAAGCCATTGGCGGCGGTAAAGGGTTCTGCCAGGCGCGTCCAGCGATGCACCTGGGCGTAGTCGGGCAGGCCGGTGTTGGCCTCGGCCACGGCGGCGGCCAACTGGGCATCGCTGCAGTCGGTACGCAGTGGCCAGAGCAGGGCGTGGTTTTCCGGCAGTGCTTCGCCATAGACGAATGCCTGGGCGATGGTGTTGCCCTGGGTCAGCTCGGCCTCGACCCAATCCGGGTTGACGTTGCGCCCGTAACTGGTGACGAACTGATGTTTCTTGCGGCCCTTGAGGTAGAGAAAGCCGTCCTCATCAATGTCGCCGAGATCGCCCGTGGGCCACCATTGTTCGGGTTGGCCGGGCTGGTCCAGATAGCCGAGCAACGTCGACCCCTTGATCAGGACCTCATCGTCTTCGGCCAAGCGGATTTCAACATGCGGCAGCGGCCGCCCGACACTCCCGGGGCGCTGCGCCTCGGGGCGATTGAGGCACACCACAGACGCGCATTCCGACAGCCCGTAACCTTCATAGACCGGCATGCCCAAATGGTGGGCGCGTTGCAGCAAGGACCGGGACACGCGTGCGCCGCCGACGGCGGCAAACCGCAGGTTCTGTGGGCTGAAGGCGTTCTGCTCGGCGGCGATCACCAGCATCAACAACAATTGCGGTACGAGGATCAGGCTGTGGGGCTGGCGTGTCGCCAGGCAACCGAGTAATTGCGCGGCGTTCACGGCACTGGCGCCTTGGATACCCAGGCGCTTCTGGCTGGGCAAGCTCAAGGTGGCACCGGCATACAGCGCCGCGTAGCAGCCGAGGTTTTCCAGCAGTATTGCAATGGGTAACAGCGCCAGGTGATGGCGTGGGTCAGCGGAATGGCTTGCCTGGTATAACTCGCGAGCCACCCGCAGCAGGCTGTCGGCGCTCAGGCAGACGCCCTTGGGCGCTCCAGTGGTGCCGGAGGTAAACGTCACCTTGGCGGTGCCCGAAGGCATGGCAGGCTGATGGTCAAAGGTGCGGCACCAGAACTCGCCGTTCTGACAGTAACCGCTGGCCAGCAGTTCTGCCTCCAGGTAGGGCTCGGCGATTACCCGTTCGGCGTGACTCTGTTCCAGGCAGTGGGCACGCTGGGCGGGGCTGAAGAACGGCGGTAGTGTCAGGCAGGTCAGCCCTTCGAACAGTACCGCAAGGTCCCACAACATGGCGTCGACGCCGTTGTCCAGGGCCAGGGCCACCACCTTGACGCCTTCCTCGCGCAGGCGCTCCTGTCGATACGCCACTTCGGCGAACAACGAGGCGTAGTCGATCTTCAGCGTGTCCCCCCACAGGGCGACGGCGCCATCGTTGCGTTCGGCATGGCCGCGCAACACGGCGTGGAAACGGCGGGTTTCAGGCGACATGGCTGGCGTCCTCGAGGGTGGTTGGCAACCCCAGGCGCGCGAACAGGCCCATGTTGCGCAAATGGATGAAGCCGGCGCGGATGTTGCCGACATGCACCCAGGGTTGGCTTTCGTAGTAGCTGCCCCAATGGTGGCGATCATCGCCGAGGCGCTGCGGGTCGGCCGCACAGAGGGTGACGGGCTTCAAACCCAGGCGATGGAAACTGTTGACCAGGCCGATATTGCCGGTGAACGCCACCCACTCCAGGCCGCCCATGGCGAGCAACCAGGTAATGGCGATGATGCTCAGGCGTGCACTGCCGGTATCGCTGGCTGCGAGATTGCCGACTTCGGCGATGGCGCTGCGCTCCACAGGCTGTTCGGCGGCGGCACTGATCAGTGGATCGATCGCATGGTCCAGATACCGCTCCAGGAACAACCGTTCGGCACTCGCCAGGCGTACGCCAGCGACGGCGCACAGGTCGCCGTTGGCCTGGCTCACGCCAAATAACTGCGGCATGAAATGGCGAATATCGGCACCGTGCGCGATGCGAAAACGGTGTTGGATATACGCCTCGAAAGCCGGTCGCTGAGGGTCGTGGGGCAGGGCGCGAGCCAGGCGCAACGGTGCGCTGTCGGCCTGGCTAAACAGCAGTGGCAATGGAATGTTCCAATCGATATCGGGCATTGGCGTTGCGCCTCCCCAGTGAAGTTGGGAGGAGTATCAAAGGCATTTCTTAACGAAGTCTGAAGGTGACGAAAAATCGGCGCATTGCCGACCTTCAGATTGGCTTAAGACTCCTCGGGCAGGGTGGCGCCGACGCTTTCAGGCCACGTGAGGCCACCCTCCTGCACAAGGTATCTTTTCCATGGACAACTCCCTGATGACGCAGCGCTATGCAAGGCTGTCGATGACCCTGCACTGGCTGATGCTGGCGCTGTTCATAGGCGTGTATGGCTGTATAGAAACCAGAGGCCTGTTGCCTCGGGGCCACGCGCTCAAGGGCGTGTTACTGGGCAGTCACGCACTGTTCGGCATGGGCATTTTCCTGCTGGTCTGGCTTCGCCTGTTGGGGCGCCTGGCGAAGCGGCCACCGATCGTGCCGCGCCCACCCGCCTGGCAAGCGGGTGTATCGCAGCTCATGCACCTGGCGCTGTACGGCCTGATGATCGTGACGCCATTGCTGGCGTGGATGATGCTCAATGCTGCCGGCAAGCCGGTGCCTTACTTTGAATTCGCATTGCCCTCGCTGGTGGCACCAGACCCGGACCTGGCCAGGCAGTTCAAGCACTGGCATGAGTGGCTGGGCAATGCCGGATATGCATTGATCGGCCTGCATGCAGCAGCAGGGTTGCTCCACCATTACTGGGTCCGCGACAACACGCTCATGCGCATGCTGCCAAAACGTTAGAAAGGGGGGAATAGCCAATACGATGCTTGATGAAACGTTTCACTAGTCGACAAACGGAAGAAGCAAGCGCTTGCGTAAGCAAATGTATCTGATTAGAGTCGGTGGCAATCGGCTCTGATCCAAGGGGCCCGAATACAAAAATAATAAAATCCAGGAGCTCATTCATGAGCCTTGAACCCTTGCTTGAGATGCAGGGCATCAGCAAAACCTTCAATGGTTTGCGCGTGCTCAAGAATGTCGGCCTGAAAGTCTACCCCGGCGAAATCCACGCCTTGATGGGGGAGAACGGCGCTGGCAAATCGACGCTGATGAAGATCCTCTCTGGCGCCTACCAAGCTGACCCCGGCGGTGAAATCCGCATTGCTGGCCAGCTCGTTCCCTCCTTCGACCCCGCTACCGCCAAAGCCCTCGGCATCGCCGTGATTTACCAGGAACTGAGCCTGTGCCCGAACCTGAGCGTGGCCGAGAATATTTACCTGGGCCGCGAACTGCGGCGGGGCTGGACCATCGACCGCAAGGGCATGGAGGCCGGTTGCATCGAAGTGCTGCAGCGCCTGGGTGCCGAGTTCACTCCGGCAACGCGGGTCAGCAGCCTGTCGATTGCCGAACGCCAGTTGGTGGAAATCGCCCGCGCCCTGCATGCCCACGCCAAGATCCTGGTGATGGATGAACCCACCACCCCCTTGTCATCCCGCGAGACCGACCGCCTGTTCGCGCTGATCAAACAGCTGCGCGGCCAGGGCCTGGCGATCATCTATATCAGCCATCGCATGGCCGAGATCTATGAATTGTCGGACCGCGTGTCGGTGCTGCGCGACGGCCAATACATTGGCGAACTCACCCGCGATGCGCTGTCGGCCGAAGTGCTGGTGAAAATGATGGTGGGCCGCGACCTGTCGGGTTTCTACAAGAAGGAACATGCCGCGTATAACCCCGGCAACGTGGTAATGCGGGTGCGCGACATGGCCGATGGCAAGCGCGTCCGCCACTGCAGTTTCGACCTGCACGCCGGTGAAGTGCTGGGCATTGCCGGCCTGGTCGGGGCAGGGCGCACCGAGCTGGCGCGCCTGATCTTTGCCGCCGACCCACGCACCTCGGGCACCCTCGAAGTGGTCGGCAAGCACGTCACCCAATTGCGCACCCCGGCGGATGCGATTCGCGCCGGGGTCGTCTACCTCACCGAAGACCGCAAGGCCCAAGGCCTGTTCCTGGACATGAGTGTGGCGGACAACATCAATGTCTGCGCCTGTGTGCCGGATGCCCACGCTGGCGGCGTGCTGGACCGCGGGCATGCGGCGCAACGCGCCACGGACGCGATCAAGTCGCTGTCGATTCGCGTGGCGTCGGGCAAGGTCAATGTCGGCGCCTTGTCTGGCGGCAACCAGCAGAAGGTGCTGCTGGCACGGCTGCTGGAGGTCAAGCCGCACGTGCTGATCCTCGACGAGCCCACACGCGGCGTGGACATCGGCTCCAAATCCGAGATTTACCGCATCATCAATCAACTGGCCCAGGCCGGCGTCGGCATCGTGGTGATCTCCAGCGAGCTGCCTGAAATCATCGGCACCTGTGACCGCGTGCTGATCATGCGCGAAGGCCAGTTGGTGGCTGAAGTCGGCGGCGCGTCGGGCCAGGTTATTTCCCAGGAACGCATTATTGACCTCGCCACCGGTGGCGATCAGGTGGTTGCCCATGGCTGAGTTGAATGTTGCTACAACCGGTAAAGCTGAACGCGCACGCGAGTTGATGCGCACGGTCGGCATGTTGCCAGTGCTGATCCTGTTGCTGGTGGGCTTTGCCCTGGCCAGCGAGAACTTCCTGACGGTGCAGAACCTGTCGATCATCACCCAGCAGGCTTCGGTGAACGTGGTGCTGGCGGCGGGCATGACATTTGTGATCCTGACGGCGGGGATCGACCTGTCGGTGGGCGCGATCCTCGCGGCCTCGGCCGTGGTGGCGTTGCAGGCGTCGATGTCGCCACAGTTTGGCATGTTCGGGATTGCCGCCGGCATTGGCTTCGGGCTGTTGCTGGGGCTGGTCAATGGCGGGTTGATCGCCTTCATGCGCTTGCCACCGTTTATCGTCACCCTCGGTGCGCTGACGGCCATGCGCGGCCTGGCGCGCCTGCTGGCGGACGACAAGACCGTGTTCAACCCGGACCTGCCGTTTGCATTTATCGGCAATGATTCGATCCTCGGCGTGCCCTGGCTGGTGGTGATCGCCGTGGCGGTGGTGGCGCTGTCGTGGTTCATCCTGCGCCGCACGGTGATGGGCGTGCAGATCTATTCGGTGGGCGGCAACCCAGAGGCGGCGCGGCTCTCGGGCATCAAGGTGTGGAAGGTGCTGCTGTTTGTCTACGCCATGTCCGGTGCGTTGGCCGGGCTGGGGGCAGTGATGAGCGCGTCGCGCCTGTTCGCCGCCAATGGCCTGCAGCTGGGGCAGTCCTATGAACTCGATGCGATTGCCGCAGTGATCCTGGGCGGCACCAGTTTTACCGGCGGTGTCGGCACTATCGGTGGCACGCTGATCGGTGCGCTGATCATCGCCGTGCTGACCAATGGCCTGGTACTGCTTGGCGTCTCGGATATCTGGCAGTACATCATCAAGGGCATCGTGATCATTGGCGCGGTGGCGCTGGATCGGTATCGCCAGTCCGGTGCGCGGACCTGATTTCACTCCTACAACAATCACAAGAGAGACCCGCATGAAACTGACCCGCATGTTTCCCGTCATTGCCTTGGCCGCCCTGATGTCCCACGTCGTCGAAGCCCGCGAGTTGAAAGCGCTCGGCATCAGCATGGGCTCGCTGGGCAACCCGTATTTCGTGACCCTGGCCGATGGCGCCACCGCTCGTGCCAAGGCGCTCAACCCCAACGTCAAGGTCACGTCGGTGTCGGCCGACTATGACCTGAGCAAGCAGTTTTCGCAGATCGATAACTTCATCTCGTCCAAGGTCGACCTGATCCTGATCAACGCCGTCGACCCCTCCGCCATGGCCTCGGCGATCAAGAAAGCCCGTGATGCCGGGATCGTCGTGGTGGCGGTGGATGTGGACGCCAAGGGCGTGAACGCCACCGTGCAGACCGACAACGTCGAAGCGGGCAAGCTGGCCTGTCAGTACCTGGTGGACAAGCTCTCCGGCAAGGGCAATGTGATCATTCAGAACGGCCCGCAAGTCACCGCGGTGACCGACCGCGTCAAAGGCTGCAAGGCCGCGTTGGCCGGCGCACCGGATATCAAGGTGCTGTCCGATGACCAGGACGGCAAAGGCTCGCGCGAAGGCGGCCTGAACGTGATGCAGGGTTACCTGACGCGCTTCCCGAAAATCGACGGCCTGTTCGCGATCAACGACCCGCAAGCCATCGGCAGTGACCTGGCGGCCAAGCAGCTCAAGCGCAGCGGTATCATCATCACCTCGGTGGACGGTGCGCCGGATATCGAGAACGCGCTGAAGACTGAATCGCAGATCCAGGCATCGGCCAGCCAGGACCCTTGGGCCATGGCGCAGACTGCGGTGAATGTCGGCAATGACATTCTCAACGACAAAGCCCCGGCTGAAGCGGTTACCCTGCTCACGCCAAAATTGATCACCCGTGACAACGTCGCTACGTACAGCGGTTGGTCGAGCAAACATTGATTCACTGAAGGGGAAAGCGTCGTGGTCACCATGGATGACGTGGCAAGCCGGGCGGGGGTGTCGACGTCGACGGTTTCGCACGTGTTGAACGGCACCCGCAAGGTCAGCCCGGCGACGGTGCTGGCGGTGCAGCAAGCGATCCAGGCGCTGGGTTACATCCCCAACACCCTGGCGCGTTCGCTGGCCCGCTCGAGCACCAGCACGATTGGCGTGGCGATTTCGGCGCTGTCCAACCATTACTTCAGTGAGACCGTGCACGCGATTGAAACCGAGTGTGCCAAGCACGGTTACATGATGCTGTTTGTCGACACCCACGACGACCCGGAGCAGGAGCTGCGGGTGGTCACGGCGCTGCATCACCGGCGGGTGGATGGGATATTGCTGGCACCGTCCTCCGAGTCCAAGGCGCTGGAGTACCTGCAGGCCAATGAGGTGCCTACGGTGCTGGTGGACCGCATGATGAGCGCGCAATTCGACCAGGTCGGGGTGGAGAATACCCAGCCGACCCAGGCCTTGGTTGAACATCTGATTGCCCATGGTCACCGCCGGATCGGCTTTATCGCCGGGCGTGAGGGGTTCAGCACCACCGACGAGCGCGTTGCCGGCTATCGGGCTGCGTTGCAGGCGGCGGGGCTGGCGTTTGATCCGCAACTGCTGGTCAACGGCGGCTCCAATACTGAGCCCGCCCGCCAAGCCACGGTGCAGCTGCTCGGCTTGGCGCCACCGCCCACGGCGATCATGGCCGGTAACAACCTGATGACTCTCGGCGCCATGCAGGCGCTGCGTGACGCCCGCATCGACGTGCCGGCGCAGATGGCCCTGGTGGGCTTTGATGATTTTGACTGGGCGGATTTTTTCGTGCCGCGCCTGACCTTGATCGCGCAGCCGGTCCAGGCCCTCGGCGCCCAGGCCGTGAACCTGCTGTTGCAACGCATGGCTTCGCCCGGCGCGCCAACCCACAGCGTGCGCCTGACGCCGACCCTGCAAGTACGTAACTCATGTGGCTGTATTGGATTGGAATGACCCCCGTATGAGCAACCCTGTTTCCCTCGGCATTGACCTCGGCACCTCGGAACTCAAGGCCATTTTGATGGACCTCGACGGCAAGGTGCTGGCCCACGCCGGCGTGCGTCTGACTGTGTCGCGGCGCCACAGCGGCTGGTCAGAGCAAGCGCCGGAAGCCTGGTGGCAAGCGTGCTTGCAGGCGCTGACCGAGTTGCGCGGGCACGCGGCGTTCGCCCAGGTGGCCTGTATCGGGCTATCCGGGCAGATGCACGGCGCGGTATTGCTGGGGGCGGATAACCGCGTGCTGTACCCGGCGATCCTGTGGGACGACTCCCGCGCCATCGCCGAGGCCGGGCAGTTGGGCGCGGCCTTCGCGCACGTTACCGGCAGCTTGCCGATGGCCGGGCTGACTGCGCCAAAACTGCTATGGCTGCAACAGCATGAGCCAGAGGTGTTCAAGGCCATCGACTGTGTGTTGTCGCCCAAGGATTACCTGCGGTTGCGCCTGAGCGGTGAGCGTGTCAGCGAGATGTCGGATGCTGCCGGTACGTTGTGGCTGGACGTGGCCCGGCGTGAATGGTTCGCCCCTATGCTGGGCGCAACGGGCCTCGCGCCGGAGCAGATGCCCAGGTTGGTTGAGGGCGGCGCCGCCAGCGCTGTGTTGACGGCGCAGGGGTTGGGCTTGTCGTCCTCGGTCGTGATCGCCGGCGGCGGTGGTGACAACCCGGTAGCGGCTGTGGGTATTGGGGCGATCAATGCGGGCGACGGGTTTATCACCCTGGGCACCAGCGCGGCCATCGTCGCCATCACCGATCATGCTGCCGGGAACCCCGCGAGCGCGGTGCACAGTTTCTGCCATGCATTGCCTAACCGTTGGTACACCATGGGCGCCATGTTGGCGGGGGCCAGTTGCCTGCGCTGGGTCACGCGACTGACGGGCACTGCGGATGAGCAGACCTTGCTGGACCAGGTGACCGCACAATTGCCGATCACGCAGGCAGTGCCGCTCGGCACGCCCTTGTTCCTGCCCTACCTGGCGGGTGAACGCACACCGCATAACGACCCGCTGTTGCGCGGTGGTTTCATGGGCCTGGGCCATGACTGCACACCCGCGATGCTCGGTTATGCGGTGATGGAAGGCGTGGGTTTCGGCCTGCTGGATGCGTTGCACGCCGTACAGTCAGCCGGTGCCGACGTGGGGGCCTGCGCATTGGTAGGCGGCGGGGCGCGCAGCGCGTATTGGGCGCAGTTACTGGCCAATATCCTGCAGCGTGAAATCTTCACCTTGCACGGCAGTGAGTTGAGCGCGTGCATGGGTGCGGCGAAGCTGGGGTTCCTGGCGATTGGCCAAGGGGCGGCGTTGGTGCAGGCGGGGATGCCGGTGAAGGCGCGGTACGTGCCGGATGCTGGGCAGCACGCGGTGTTGGAGGCACGTTATCGCAAGTTCCGGGGTTTACTGGGAGCAGCCCAGGCATTGCACGACTGAACGACGAGGCTTGATAGGGGGGAGCGGGACCGCTACCTGACGGTAACCCCGCCCTCCAAAAATGTGGGAGCTGGCTTGCCCTGCCGGCGACTCGGTACATCAGGTAGGTCGGGGCCGAGTTGTTCGGTGGCAGGTTCAGTGGCACAGTTCACGCAAGACTGTCAGCAGCGTCGTGTTGCCCTTGAGCACTTTGTCATGCTCGAAACAGATCCAGCCCTCGTTGAACCCATCCACCATGCGCATGCGGGGCATCGGGTTCTGTGCGCCCTGTGCACGCAGCAGGGTTTCCCAGGTATCGCGCGCGACCACTTCGGCGCGTACGTCGCGTTGCAGCAACTGGGCCAGGGTGCGGGCGATGTCGTTCGGGCTCACCCATTCGCCTTCCAGTTCCACCACGCGTTGGCCTGTCCAGTCTTGCTGCAATAACTGTGCGGCCACTGCGCCGATGTCCGCCGTGGCGATCATTGGCACGGCCTTGTCCAGCGGCTGCAGGAAGCTGTGGTTCACTCCTGTTTCACGGGCGGCGATCACGTCGTACAGCGCATTCTCCATGAACCAGGCCGGGCGCAGGAAGGTCACGGGGATGTCGAGGGCGCCGAGGGCTTGTTCCATCAAGGTGCGCTGGGTCAGCAGGTTGAGCGGTTCGGCCTGGGCACCAATGGTCGACAGGCACAGTACCTTCTTCGGCCCTGCGGCCTGCAGCGCCTGGCTGACGGCACTGATCACCGCGCGGGCTTCGGGGAAGCCAGGCAGAGGATCGAAGCTTGGTGGCGGCAGGATAAACACGCCAGTCGCGCCCTTGAACGCGGCGGTGAGCGCCTGGGCATCTTCCATGTGTGCAAACGCCACGTCGCAACCCTGGTCAGCCCAGTAGGCCGCCTTGGTTGCATCGCGCATGACCGCGCGAACGGGTTGGCCCGCCTTGATCAGGGTGTGCGCCAGGGCGCCGCCGACTTTGCCTGTGATTCCGGTAATGACGTACATGAGCTGTTCACCTGTTGTTCCAAAGAGTGGAGCCAGGATAAACACCGCCCAGTCGTGACAGAATACCTATTCAGGCACCGCGCTGATGACGCGCAATCACTAATCCCCCAAGGGCGGCAATCGGCGTTTCACCGGGGTTTTCTTGACGATGGCCGTGTTGGTTTCGGCGTAGGCGTTAAGCCGGTCGAGCAAGCTGTCCAGATGGTCCATGGTGCGCACATGCAACCGTGCGATGAAGCAATCATCGCCGGTCACCTTGTCGCACTCGGTGAATTCGGGGATCGCCTGGATCTGCCGCTCCACCTCGTGCAACTTGCCGGGCAGCGGGCGGATGCGCACGATGGCTTGTAGCAGGTAGCCGAAATGCCTGGGGTCGATGTCGACGGTGTAGTGGGTCAGTACTCCCCGTTCTTCAAGACGGCGAAGGCGCTCGCCGACACTGGGCGAGGACAGCCCCGTGATGCCCGCCAGGGCCTTGAGAGACAGGCGCGAGTCGTCCATCAAAGCGGCGATCAGTTGCTGGTCGATGGTGTCAATCATGGTATTCGCCTAATAAGTAAAGGTAATCCAGGCGTATGGCCTATTTTAGTCGCTGGAGCCGGTCGCAAGCAGATTGCCATAATTGAGCCTCACTTGAGGAGCCTCAAACATGGACACATCCATCCGTCGCGGGTCGTGGGAAATGATCGCCGCCATGCTGATCTCGGGCACCATTGGCTGGTTTGTACTGGTATCTGGCGTGTCGGTGATCGAAGTGGTGTTCTGGCGCTGTGTAATCGGCGGGCTCACGTTGTTACTGGTGTGCGCGTTGCTCGGTTACCTGCGCCTGGACCTGCTCAGTTGGGCCAAGCTCGGCCTGGCGATGCTCAGTGGCGTGGCGATTGTGGGCAACTGGCTACTGCTGTTCGAATCCTATTCCCGCGCGTCCATAGCCATCAGCACGGCGGTGTACAACGTGCAGCCGTTCATGCTGGTGATGCTGGCGGCGTTGTTCCTGGGCGAAAAAATCACCGTGCAGAAACTGGCATGGCTGAGCGTGGCGTTCCTGGGGATGCTGGCGATTGTCACCGCCCACGGCGATCAACACACCGGCGACGATTACCTGGTAGGCATCGCATTGGCGCTGGGCGCGGCGTTCCTGTATGCGATTGCGGCGCTGATCATCAAGCGCTTGAAAGACGTGCCGCCGCATCTGATGGCGTTGATCCAGGTGAGCACCGGCGCGCTGTTACTGGCACCAATGGTGCCGTGGGATAGCCTGCCGGCCACGACCAACGCCTGGGCGGCGTTGGTGACACTTGGCGTGGTGCACACGGGTTTGATGTATGTACTGCTGTACGGCGCGATCCAGAAGCTGCCGACCGCCCTGACGGGCGCACTGTCGTTTATCTACCCGATTGCGGCGATCTTCGTCGATTGGATCGCCCTCGGGCATCGCCTGGGCTGGCTGCAATGGCTGGGGGTGGTAGCGATTCTACTGGCGGCCGCCGGGTTGCAGCGGGGCTGGTGGTGGCCCCGCGTTCACAAGGTCAGTGCGTGCCCTGAAAGATGATGTTTTCCGGGTTGAAATGCTCGACCACGCTGCCCGGCTGCGGCAGACCGAGGATGTGCCCCTTGATCTTGCCAACCACGTGCATCTCGCAGGGCTTGCAGTCGAACTTCAGGGTCAGCACTTCATCACCATGAATCAGTTGCATCGGCGCAACCTTGGTCTTCACGCCCGTCACGCCCTTGGCCTGTTTAGGGCACAGGTTGAACGAGAAGCGCAGGCAGTGCTTGGTGATCATCACCGGGACTTCACCGGTTTCTTCGTGGGCTTCGAAGGCAGCGTCGATCAGCTTCACCCCGTGACGGTGGTAGAAGTCGCGGGCTTTCTGGTTGTAGACGTTGGCCAGGAACGACAGGTGCGCGTCCGGGTAGACCGGTGGCGGCGAGGTCTCGGCCTTGCGCCCACCGCGTGGGTGAGCGGCTACGCGCGCAGCGGTCAGCGCTTCGATCACTTCGCGGCGCAGCGCCTTGAGCTGTGAGTTGGGGATGAAGAACGCTTGCGGCGCATCCAGCTGGATATCGGTGGCGTGGTACTCGGTAGTACCGAGTTGGCCGAGCAGGTCGCGCAGGGTATCGAGCGCCTGTTCCGGCTTGTTGGCCACACCGAACGGGCCGGGCAGGGTGACGCTGGCGCTGATGCCTTCTTCGCTGGTAGCGATCACTTCAAGCTGCTCTTCACGCAAGCGTGCGACCCAGGCCAGGCCGATACGGCGCTCGGCCGAGGTCTTCAGCAGCGCTTGTTGCCAGTTGTGGTCGAGGTTGCGGTTGAGCGGGTGGTTCGGACGCAGTTGATGCAGGCCGACCGGCATTTCGTTCGGCTCGACGCGGTAGCGGTAGCGCTTCTCGCCGTCTTCTTCGAACTCGCCTTTAGGCTCGGCGATGTTGGCGCGGAAGCCGACCACTTCGCGCTTGACCAGCACGTTCAGGCCATCGCCGTTGGACAGCGGCTCATGGGTGACCACTTGCAGGTCGCGCTTGCCGGCTTTTTCCACCACACCCACCGGCAGGCCGGTGAAGGTCGGGGTGTCGAAGGCGCCGATATCGATCTTGCGGTCGCTGACGAAATAGTCGGTGCTGCCGCGGTGGAAGGTCTTTTCCGGGTCGGGCAGGAAGAAGTGCGCGGTGCGGCCGCTGGAGGCACGGGCCAAATCCGGGCGGTCTTCGAGGATCTCGTCGAGGCGCTGGCGGTAATAGGCGGTGATGTTCTTCACATAGCCCATGTCCTTGTAGCGGCCTTCGATCTTGAACGAACGCACGCCGGCTTCGACCAGGGCGCGCAGGTTGGCGCTCTGGTTGTTGTCTTTCATCGACAGCAGGTGTTTTTCAAAGGCCACGACGCGGCCTTGGTCGTCCTTCAGCGTATACGGCAGGCGGCACGCTTGGGAGCAATCGCCACGGTTGGCGCTGCGGCCGTTCTGCGCGTGCGAGATGTTGCACTGCCCGGAGAACGCCACGCACAGGGCGCCGTGGATGAAGAATTCGATGGCGGCATCGGTTTCGTCGGCGATGGCGCGGATTTCCTGCAGGTTCAGCTCACGGGCCAATACCAGCTGCGAGAAACCGGCCTGGTCGAGAAACTTGGCGCGGGCCAGGGTGCGAATGTCGGTCTGGGTGCTGGCGTGCAGCTCGATGGGCGGAATATCCAGCTCCATCACGCCCAGGTCTTGCACGATCAACGCATCGACGCCGGCGTCGTAGAGCTGATGGATCAGCTTGCGCGCGGGTTCCAGTTCGTTGTCATGCAGGATGGTGTTGATGGTGGTGAAGACGCGTGCATGGTAACGGCGGGCGAATTCCACCAGTTGAGCGATGTCGCTCACGTCGTTGCAGGCGTTATGGCGCGCGCCGAAGCTCGGGCCGCCAATGTAGACGGCGTCGGCGCCATGCAGGATAGCCTCGCGCGCGATGGCGACATCGCGGGCAGGGCTGAGCAATTCCAGGTGATGCTTGGGCAAGGACATAGTTTTTTTAGTCAGGCTTGTCACGGTTGAGACGCGCATTGTAGCTGTGAAATGCCTGACCGGCACCCACTCAGGCTTGAGCGGCCATCGCAGTGACTTCGACGCGCATGCCGTCTACTGCCAAAGCAGCTACGCCAACCGCCGCGCGTACAGGCCAGGGCTTGGCAAAGAAGCGTTTGTAGACCTCGTTGAAAGCGGCTCGGTCGGCCATGTCCGTCAGATAAATGGTCAAGTGCATCACCCGGTCCATGGAGCTGCCGGCTTTTTCCAGGGCGACTTTCAGGGCTTGCAGGGTGCATTCGCTTTGCTGGGTGATGTCGCCCAGTTCCAGGCTACCATCGGCTCGGGTTGGAATCTGGGTGGACACCAGGATGCCGTTGAAGCCGATCACATCCGAAGAAATCGAGTCGGCATCGGGATCGGGGGTGTAGTGCAGGTCGTGGTTGGCCATGGGCGCCTCTCGTTGGCAGGTTAAGAAAGGCGCCATGGTCCCTGAAAATCACAGCACGGGCAAACTACCCCCAGCGGCGGAACAGCACGCTGGCGTTCACGCCGCCAAAATCATCATGAAAGTAACATGGGGGCACGCAAATTTGCACTGCCACACAGGAGCCGCCATGCAACGCAAGTCCCTCACCCGCGACGAATGCCCCATCGCCCCTAGCCTTGACCGGGTAGGGGAGTGGTGGAGCATCCTGATCATGCGCGATGCACTGCAGGGCCTGCGTCGGTTCGATGAGTTTTCCCGCAGCCTGGGCATCGCGCCCAATATGCTCACGCGCCGCCTGAACGCCTTGGTGGAGGCGGGGATGCTGGAGCGCCGCGCCTACAGTGAGCGGCCGCCGCGCTACGAATATGTGCCGACGCCCAAGGGCGAAGATTTCCGCATGGTGCTGATGTCGCTGTTGGCCTGGGGCAATCGGCACCACGCCGTGGAGGGCACCAGTGTGGAGTTGGTGGAACGCGAGACAGGCACGCCGGTGCAGCCGATGTTGGCCCGTGCGGATGGGCAGTGCGTACCGCTTGACCAGTGCGCGTTGCAGGCCGGTCCGGCGGCCAGCCCCGGCATGCGCGAGCGCCTGGCGTCGCTTGATGCAAAACGCTGACCGCGCAAGTCGTTGACGCCAGAAAATAATCCCTGCAGGGCGCGTAAAGTCGCGTATTTCCCAGCCGATAGCGAATCGAGACACAGGGTTTCTCCGCACGGCTGAGGGTACGTCCATGTTCAACACAGCACTCAAGACAGAACTGTCGGCCAGGACGGCCGAAGTCACCGAGTACAAAGGACTGATCGCCGCACTGGAACGCTCAATGGCCGTGGTCGAATTCGACCTCAATGGCAAGGTGCTGCGGGCCAACGACAACTTCCTCAAGACCCTGGGTTACAGCGCCGGTCAATTGGCCGGTAAAACCCACCGTGACTTTTGCTTGCCGGCGCTGACCAGCAGCTCGGCCTACAGCCAGTTCTGGAGTGATTTGAAGGCGGGCAAATTTGTCTCCGGCACCTTCAAGCGTGTGGACAACAGCGGCAACACCGTCTGGTTGGAAGCCAGTTACAACCCGGTGCTGGATGAGCGCGGCCAGGTGCTCAAAGTGGTCAAGTACGCGCTGGACGTGACCAGTAAGGTCGAGCAGGAGGCAGCCACCCGCAGCAAGCTGACGGCGCTGGACCGGGCGATGGCGGTCATCGAGTTCGATTTGAGCGGCCAAGTGCTGGACGCCAACGCGAACTTCCTCAACGTGATGGGGTACACCCTGGCGGAAATCAAAGGCAAACAGCACCGTCTGTTTTGCGAGCCGGCGCTGATCAACAGCACTGAATACGCCGACTTCTGGCGCCGCTTGAACAACGGCGAATTCTTCACCGGGCAATTCAAACGCGTGGGCAAGCACAGCCGTGTGGTATGGCTGGAAGCCAGCTACAACCCGGTGTATGACGGCGACGGCAAGCTGATCAAGATCGTCAAGTTCGCGAGCGACATCACCGAACGCGTGGAAAAATTCGAAGAAGACTCGCGGGGCGCATCGCGGGCCTACCATATTTCCTCCGAGACCGAGCGCTTTGCCGAGCATGGCACCCAGGTGATCCAGGAGACTGCCAGCGAAATGCGCCGCATCGCTGACAACATCGGCGCCTCCGCGCGCCTGGTGGGGCAACTGGGCGATCGTTCCGAGCAGATCACGGCCATCGTCAACACCATTCGCGGTATTGCCGACCAGACCAACCTGTTGGCGCTCAACGCGGCCATCGAGGCTGCGCGTGCAGGCGACCAAGGACGCGGCTTTGCGGTGGTGGCCGACGAAGTCCGGCAACTGGCCGGGCGCACCAGCCGCTCGACAGCGGAAATTGCCGAGATGATCGGCATGATCCTCTCGGAAACCCGCGACGCGGTAACCAGCATGAATGCCACCCAGGAGGGCGCGCAACGCGGTGTCAGCCTGGCCGATCAGGCGGGGTCGGTGATCCTGCAGATTCGCACCAGCACCAGCGATGCGGTGCAGGCGGTGAGCATGTTCGCGTCGAAACTCGACGAGTCCGAGGTCATTCCCAAGACGGCCATCGGCTGGGTAGGTTAAGACTCTTCTCCCTGCAGTCTCGAGCAGGCTCGCGGCTGCAGGGAGTGCGGCGTTTCAGAGCAGGGTAAACGGGTAGTCGACGATCAGGCGCAGCTCATTCAAATCACCATCGCGCTGGTCGGCGTTCGACGCGATGATCGCATCGCGCACGCGCAATGACAGGTTTTTCGCCGAACCGCTCTGGATCACGTACTTGGCTTCCAGGTCGGTCTCGTGGTGGGCGCCATCGGCACCGTAGTCACCCACGTAGGCGCTGTGGTCGGGTGTGTGGGTGCCATTGATGTCCGAGCCATTGATATAGCGCGCCATGAAACTCAGCCCCGGCACGCCATAACTGGCCACATTCAGGTCATAGCGGATGCCCCAGGACTGCTCGCCCGGGCCGTTGAAGTCGCCCCACTGGACGGAGTTCGCCAGGTACACCGAATCACCGCCTTCGCCTGCGCCGTTGTTGCCGGTGCCGATGTAGTCAAACGGTGTGTCGCCATGCACCTTCTGGAACGACAGCGTCAGCGTGTGCGCTTGCAGGAACGAGTAGGCCGCCGCCACCGAATACGTGGTGTTGTTGATGGCCCCGGCCTTGGCGCTGCCAGTGTCGAGGGTGCGGTACAGGTTGCCGTCCAGCGCCAGGGACTGGTCATGTGGCAACGCGATCACATAGTTGAGGTTGGTGTAGTACTGGCGCCAGATATCTTCCAGCTCACCGGCATACAGCGTTGCGCTCAGGGACGGTGTGAAGGTGTATTTGCCGCCGACGAAGCTTGCACTGTTGGCGGCGACGTTGGCGTAGGTGGCGTAGATATCGTGGTCATGGTTGCTCGTCATGCCGCTGTTGGTGCTAGTGAAATGCCCGGCCTCCAGGTCCAGGCCGGCGATTTCGCTGCTGGTCAGGTCGAAACCGGTGGCGGTCTGCGGCAACAGGCGCGTGCCGCCGGTGGCGAACACCGGCGCGGTGGGCTGCATGTCACCAAATTTCAGTTGGGTCTTGGAGATCTTTATCTTCACTGCCGCGCCCACCGAACCGTAGGCATCTTCGGGATCGCCATGCCGATCGGTCGGCAGGTTGCCCGTGCCGGCGTCCGCGTGGGTGGCATCAAGTTTCAGCCCGCCGTAGGCGTAGGCGTCCACGCCGAAGCCGATGGTGCCCTGGGTGAAGCCCGAGGCGTAGTTGAGCATCGCGCCCTGGGTCCAGTCGATGTTATCGGCACGGCCGCCCTCGCGATTGCGGTTCATGTAGTAGTTGCGCAACAACCCGGTGACGCTGCTGCCCTCGATAAACCCCTTGGCATCCGCCTGGTCGCTGACGGACTCGGCAAATGCCATCTGGCTGATACCGGCACACACCGCCAGCGCTAACAGGCTCGACTGTTTAATCATGTTATGACTTCCCCGGATAATGAACGCGCGCGCAGAGACACCGCACTTATTGGATGGCGCACAAGATGTTTGGGCAGGTGGTTACAGGTGAGCGATTACGGTTTTTATTGTGTTCGGCATGGTTGCCGAGGCTGATTCTAAGCACAGTCGACGTGGCCTGCAGCCCGGCAATGGATGAAACTCGATTAATTAAACTTCACTCTATTTAAGCGGCCGCAGGTGTAGCGTTGGCCCTGTCTTAGCCGCTCTGCTTCGACAAAATCCTTTGGTTGCCGCCGCAGATTCTGCGGCGGACTTTTTTTGTGTCGCGCACACGCGGCAAACATGAAGTTTCATTTCACTTAGTTGCTCGTGCGTCGACTATCAGAAATAACAGCTGCGGGAATGTATCGATCAGTTATTGCCATGCGCGTTTGATCAGCACCCGGAATGTCAATGCCCAGGCCGAGCAGTGGCTGGGGAGGAGGGCAGTGCTGGCTTCAAATGTGATGTGCCGGTGGTTACCGAGCGGTTTGGAAGGTCTTGTCGACCAGGGCGCCGCGAGTGAAAGGAAGGAGGGGCGTTGCACCCCTCGTTCCGGTTTGAGTTTTACTCTTTGACGTCCATGAACTCTTCAGCCCAGGCCACGTAGCTTTCCGGCAATGTATACGTGTGGGTCAGTTCGGTGGCACTGAGGTTATCGGTGCTATGGGTCAACTGGCGCTGGGCGCGCAGGCTGTCGTAGGTCGCCTTGATCGCGGCGAAGTAAGCACCGTGGCCGGCAACCACCACGCGCACGCCGAGGCTGGCCAGACGCTGGGCGTCGTTCAGTTTAGGGTTGCCATACGTCACCAGCATCAGCGGCACCGTGAGGTTCTCCGCGATTTTCTCCAGGTGCTCGAAATCAGCCACGCCGACCATGCAAATCCCATCGGCACCGGCTTTTTGATAAGCCTGGGTGCGCTCGATCACGGCTTCGGTCGGCAGCACGCCGGCGTTGGTGCGGGCAATGATCGACAGCTGCGGATCAACACGTGCCTCCAGCGCCGCGCGAACCTTCCCGATGCCTTCGTCGATGGAAATCAGGTCAGTGGACTTGCGCCCGAATTGCGCCGGCAGCAACGTGTCTTCAATGGTCAATGCGGCCACACCGGCACGCTCAAGCTCCTCGACCGTGCGCATCACATTCAGCGCGTTACCGTAGCCGTGATCGGCGTCGGCAATGAACGGCAACTGGGCGACACGGCCGATACGGGTAGCTTGCTCAACGAACTCACTCAGGGTGATCAGCGCGAAATCGGGCGCGGCCAGTACCTGCAACGAAGCCACGGAGCCACCGAGGATGCCGACTTCAAAACCCAGGTCAGCAGCGATACGCGCCGACATCGGGTCAAAGACGGACGCGGTTTCAACGCAGGTTGGGGTGGCAAGCAATTCACGGAATTTGCGGCGCAGGGCTGAGTGAGAAATCTTTGGCATGGGCTTTCCTGGTTCTGGTCATCGTCTTGTGACGATCAATGTCTATTCGTGGTGGTGCGAGATTAACATGCAGGCGAGCCAGGGATGATGACGTTTCAGCATTAGGCGGTGCTGGGATATGGCGTGTGCGTTCACGGTTTGTGTCATGGCCTGAGAATGAGGTAGGCGAGAGGACGCGCGCGAGCGATGCGCGGGGATGTGCAAGGAGCCTTAACCCGTTACGATCAGACTCTTGCCAGAGTGCGTTCCATAGCGCTGCAACGATAAGGACTGTCCGTGCATCCTCTAGATTATTTACTTGATGATCGTTACGCATTGAAGACGGCTCACGCCGGCATGGATCTCGATCCGTTGACAACTTGTCAAAAAAGTACATTCCATTCGGCTGTCACGTTACTGAAAAAGGCCAATGACGATGGAAAATTGCTGACTACATTCAGGGGCGATAGTTATACACGCCTGGCTGAGCGAGTTGGCGGTGATCACGGATGGGAGGGTGTGCTCTATCAAAGAACATTTTACTTTGGCGAAAAGTCCAAGCATTTCCTTGAAAACAATGCCTCGATTGCCAAGCGCGCCCATTTACGCGCGATAGATGACGTCAGCGATGCTACATTTGAGTTCTTATTCAAAAAGATAGCGAAAATTTGCCAATTAGACGTCTACAAAGGGCATCTCTTTCTGAAAGATAACGTTGAAATCGTCAGGTTCTTCGTAACGCCCGAAAATAAAGAATTTTTCCTGTCGTCGATACGAAATCAGCCCGAGGGCATAAAGATGCTGGTAAGAGATTACTACCTGTATCTCTTGCATACGGCAGGAAAAAAAGGTGTGTCGAAGGAGTCCGTACTGGTCTCCACTTCTACGCATTGGATGCAGGCGAAGGGATTCGTTGACCAATTGGATACTCGGCAGATTATCTATTACTACTTTGTGCCAGAACCCTTTGAGAGGTACTGCATCACTTCGTATCTTTGCCAAAATGCTTATAGCGTCATTGGGCGTCTCTCGTTACCCAGGTATCAGCCCGATAGCGGCCTTTATCCTGACCAGCGTGAAGTTTCGATGCGCGGAGGCCTGCTGCCACATTTTATGTTAGGCATTCTGAGGGTCGACCTTGATGAATTCGTGGTAAATCCGCACCTCTTGGCAATGCCTGAGGAAGACCTGCAGTCGATAGTTGTCAGCGGGATCAAGATCGATCAGGCGCATTTTCACGATCGTATCAAAGAAACCAATTACCAACGTTACTCTGAATTGCGCGGCGATATGTTTGCGGCTTACATGCGTGAACGTTAAACAAGCTGCGCCCGCCGAGAGAGTGGACGTCAGAAACGGGTTTGTCGAATCTGTGGCTTAGACAGCTCATGAACATATATGACATGAGCTGTCGTTTAACAAGTGGGCGATGTCAGATGTTCATAAGCAGATCAGTAGCATCCACCTTCGCATAAGTCCGGAACTCGGCCCGCCTATGAGGCTTGGAGTGTCTACGAAACCAGAGGCGATTCACAATGCATCTACGAAGACTGGGAAAGCTAGGATAATTGCAATGAGGCACGAAAAGGAAATCCAGAAATGGCTGGAAGAATTGGCGGGAAAAAATAGCCGCAGCTGCAGCGGAGAACTCTACGCTTCCATCCGATTCGCTGATGACCCCCTTAGCCAAGAAATGAAGGACGAAGTTGAAAGGCGCTGGCAGCGCGGCATACCCCCTGGTCGCCATCGCGCAGCACGGGAAGCATGCCGTGTGCTTCAAAGTCTGCAAGAACCGCGGTTCTACAGTGCCGATACCAATATTTCACGCATATCAGGGAAAATCCTAAAACCGGACCTGGTGCTGGAAGACGAGATCAGCGGCGCCTTCGTCATCGTCGAAATCAAGCGAAGCCAGAAAGCGGCCCGGGAATTTGCCACAGAGCTTCTGGCCTATGCGAACTGCCTATGCAGTCAGCACCCTGGCTCAAAAGTGTTCTTTGTGTTGGTTTCAACCAGCTGGGCTCCCCTTGAACAGCATGCGATTGATCAGTTGGCTCAATGGGATATCCCTACACTTGCTTTGGAGTATCGAGAGCCAAATCTTGTTGAAATAGAGCAAACGCTTTGGGTGCGCAGTGATTTATTACCTGAAGTGTGCAGAAAGACATTCCCGCCCGCGGCGCTTGAAGTACACACGAAGGTGTTTTTCTTGCCTCACCTTTGGTGGAACGACTCGACGTGGTTTCGCAAGATAGATCACGCGGCGGAAAGGATTGCGCGGGAGGCCGAACGGGCACGTGCTTCAGGTTTTCTAATAGTGTGGTCGATACCCATGGAGCGTCCCGAATACAAACAAACAAGATTGTTTGTGTCAATGGCCGTGCGCAACCCTTGCCGCCCACAACAATTTCCGGAATTCAGTACGGTACAAGAATATGAGGCGTTCGCATGGTCAAATGATTTTTCCGAACTTTCAGACGATACCTCTATAAGGCTTTTGCTTGATCTCGAAGTTGGTGAAAACATACACAGTTATTCACCAGAACTTGAGGGGAGTTGGGACAATCTCAGGGCAAGACTTGAAAGAGAAAATGCAAAACTATGGGGTTTCAACAGCTTTGGTGAAATTGCCGATGAGGTTTATAGCTGGCGTGACGTGAGTCGTTATTCGCTTTCTCCTGCGATCGCAGATATCACGTCCTATCCTTCATGGCACCCCGTCACCTGGCTTCCTGCTCTTGAGTCGCTGATCGCTCGTGAAGCATTTGAAGGTGAAAAACTCAAGCTTTGGCTTGCGCTTCGTAGAGGAGAGAAACTTGCAAAAATTGGAAGGTCGGGGTTAAGAGGACGTTGGTTGAACAATTTCAATTGGGCTGTATCTCAAGCAGAATTTGCATGTGCCTGGGTCGACTTTATCGAGTCAAATGAAGGCGCCTCAACGTTTAAAGTAAATCTGTTTTCACCGTCGGACATCTTTAATCGGTTTGAGTGGGAGTCTGCGATCAATGCGGCTTACCAGTACATGGAAAAAGAGGGTGAGCTGGTCGCCTTCTGTTTCTATCTGGGAGTGCAACGGGAGCGCGGAAGGATAGATTTAAACGGCCTTGAAGAACATCGAGAGGTTTTGCGAAGGAAAGGAATTCACGTACCTCGCTGGGTGGAGGAGATAGCCAACAGCCTGGTTCGCTAGGAATTTTGACGCATTGTGGAACTAAACGCGCGAGGTACCTGTAGGCCGCAGGGAAGGAGGACAAGTTGGCTAAATCGAGGTGTGCCGGACACCGCATTACTAAAGCGTAACGGCACTGAATCAGCTTCATCGGCAGCCACCTCATTCAATGACTGGCCATGAACACGGAGGACATGGCCCGTTGAGAGAATGGATGCCAGAAGCGGGTTTGTCGAATCAGAGCCTTACGAGCCTCATGAACATCTTTAACATAGCACCTAATTTAACATAATATACATTATGCGTAATATCGTATTGCGCATTCAGGGGCAGTGCCCGTTAGATTTCAACAGGCAAAACCCCTGTCTTGCTCAAACCTGAGCAAAGCCTCCATCGACAAACATTTCACTGCCCGTCATGAAGCTGCTTTCATCCGACGCCAGGAACAACGCGGCGGCTGCGACTTCTTCAGGCTTGCCGATACGCCCCAACGGAACCTGCGCCGTCATGTCGTCGATGATTGCTTCCTTTTGTCCCGTGCCTGACAGCGCCAGGTCCAGGCCTGGTGTCGAGATCGGGCCTGGTGACAGCACGTTGATGCGAATGCCGGTGCCTTTCAGATCGAGCGCCCAGCTTCTGGCGAAGTTACGCAGCGCAGCCTTGGTGGCGCTGTACACGCTGAAGGCCGGTGTGCCCATGGTGCCGGTGGTTGAACCGGTCAGGATCACTGAGCTGCCAGCGGGCATCAGTGGCAACGCGTTTTGCACGGTGAACAGCGTGCCTTTGACGTTGATGCCGAATGTCCGATCAAACGATTCCTCGGTAATCGATCCGATCGGCTGGAAATCCCCCAGGCCCGCATTGGCGAACAGCACGTCAACTCGGCCCTTGTCGGCTTTGACTTGAGTGAAAATGCGCGCCAGGTCGTCCAGGTTGGAAATGTCACCCTGGATGGCGATGGCTTCATGGCCAATCAGGTGAAGCGCCTTGTCCAGTTCATCCTGGCGACGTCCTACGATCACGACTTGCGCGCCTTCAGCTGCGAAGCGAATGGCGGTTGCCAGGCCAATGCCGCTGTTTCCGCCGGTAACCACTGCAATTTTCCCGTTGAGCCTGCTCATGGTGAGCTCCAATGAATAAGGTTGAGGCCCAACTGTAGATCTGCGCTATTCTTTTGAATAGTATGCACCTTTTAGTAAGTACCCCCTCGGAGCCTTCATCATCATGGCGAACAACTCATTCAACTGTGGCCTGGAAGCGGCATTGGCGGTGATTGGCGGCAAATGGAAACCCCTGGTTCTGTTCAACCTGGCGCAGAATGTTCATCGATATGGCGAATTAAAACGCGCGATTGGCGGCGTGACTGACAAGGTATTGATCCAGCAACTCAAGGAGTTGGAGCGCGACGAGATCATTGCTCGTGTGGACTTTCACGAGATACCGCCGAAGGTCGAGTACTCCCTCACGCCCTTCGGCCATTCCTTGGCCACGGCGCTGGGCGCGTTGTGCCAATGGGGTACGCAGCATATGCAAGCGGTTGAGCGCATCGCCGAACGACGCACGTCTGCCCTCTCCGGGGCGTGAGCCCCCTGCCCTGGTATCCAACTCAACTAAATGACTATTTAGTTGAGTTAAATCAATACGTTATAGCCTGAATCGGTCGACCGACTGCGACAGCTTGCCTGCCAAGCAGGACAATTCGTCCGTCGTCGACGCTGTCTGGCCGATTACGCGACTGTTACTTTCCGACATCTGCGCAATCATCTCCACCTGATGGGCAATCTCATTGCTGGCCAGGCTCTGCTCCCCGATGGTTCGGGAGATATCGTTGACCATCTCGGTGGTATTCAAGGTGGCCTGGAGAATCTCACGAATTGACCGCTCCACATCGGCGGTCACTGCCATGCCCTTATCGACCTGCGCAACGCCCTCCTCCATGCTGGTGACGGCTTCCCGCGTGCTTTGCTGGATACGCCCTACCATGCTGGCAATTTCCTGGGTCGAGGCACTGGTGCGCCCGGCGAGGTTGCGTACTTCATCGGCGACCACGGCAAAACCGCGCCCCTGCTCACCGGCACGGGCGGCCTCGATCGCGGCATTCAGGGCGAGCAAATTGGTCTGGTCGGCGATTCCCTTGATCACCTGGATAATGCTGAAAATGGCCTCGGACTCTTTGTCCAGCGTGCGGATTACCTGGGCGGACTGTTGCGCGGATCGGGCAATGCCGTCCATGTCGCTGACCACCTGATGAATCACCCGGCCACCGTCCTTGGCCAGTGTTTCAGCCTGGTTGGCCATGGCCAATGCTCGCTCGGCATGCCGAGTGATTTCCTCGATGCTCGCGGTCATTTCACTCGCGGCAGCGGCCATGGTGCTTGCCGCCGCGCTTTGTTGCTGGCTGCTGCCAGCCACTTCGTGACAGCCGTGGCTCAGTTGCTCGCTCGTGGTATTGACGCTATGGGCGTTGCTGCGCACCACGTCGATCATGCCGCGCAAATCCCGTTGCATGGTGGCCAGGCTACGAATCAATGCACTGGCTTCATCCTTGCGGACGGGTTCGACAATCGGTTCGCTCAAGTTGCCATGGGCAATGCTGTCGGCAATCCGGCTGGCCGTTTGCAGCGGCGCCATGATGCTGAGGATGACCCAGCGGCCCTGGGCCAACAGCAACAACAGGCTGGCGATCAACACCACGCCAAGGGTTAAGTTGGCGGCGCTGATGCTCTGCCGAGTGCCGACACTGGCCTGCTGGGTGTTGTTTTCGATCAGTTCACTGAGCGTCGCCATCTGGTCTTCAAGCTGACTGAAGGCGGCGTTGAACGTGCCCAGTTCGCCCCGAGCGGCGTCGGGGTCCTCCAGCGCCAGGGCGACGATGCGCTCGCCGGTACTTATATAGTTGTCCAGGCTGGGTTTGATTTTTTCCAGGTTTGCCTTGAGCGTATTGTCCAGCGGCAGCTTGAGGTTATCGGCCAGCACTTGGCGAAAATGCTCGGCATGCTCCTTGAGCGAATCGCTGACCTGCGCCTTCGTGCTGGTACTTTTACCCAGGCCCACCAGCATGGCCGACAGCACATCCGCGCGCAGGGCGTCGTGCATCATGTCGGCTTCCATATGGTTGCGCAGCGCCGTCATGCTGAGCTCGCTGTCCTGCACGGCATCGGCCATCCGGGTATTTCCCAGGTAGCCGGCCAGGCTCATGATCAGGGCCGTAAGCAATCCGGTCGCAATCAACAGCATCAAGCGAAGTTTGATCGTCATGCTGATATCCCCGTGCCTGGTCATCCGGTTGGGAAGCCAACCGCAGAAGCCTCGCTGTTGATGTTATCGGCCACAATCGCTTGTTATTGAAGCCTAAGTTTGCGGATCTGCACGGATCCCTTAAGCTGTCCGGCCCTCGCACTGCCCGGAACTGCCCATGTCTCGAAGCATCGCCCACCTCGCCCTTCTCCTGGGCTTGATCACTGCAGTCGGCCCCTTCGCCATCGATATTTACCTGCCAGCCTTGCCGACCCTGGGCGCAAGCCTGCATGCCTCGCCAGCACTGGTGCAGATGAGCCTCACTGTATTTTTCGTCATCGTTGGCGTGTGCCAGCTGTTCTACGGGCCGATCAGTGACGTGTTCGGGCGCAAGCCACCGATTTATGCAGGCCTGGTGATTTTTGCCGTGGCGAGTGTCGGGTGTGCGCTGGCGCCGACCATCGAAACACTGATCGCCTTTCGTGCCTTGCAGGCGTTTGGTGCGTGCGCGGGCATGGTGATTCCGCGGGCCATCGTGCGTGACCTGTACACCGGGCATGAAGCGGCGAAACTCATGGCGTTGCTGATGCTGGTGATGAGCGTCTCGCCGATCCTCGCGCCGCTCGCCGGCAGCCTGGTGATCTCGTGGTGGAGCTGGCGCGAAGTGTTTGCCGTGCTGGCCGTCGTTGCCGTGGCGTGCCTGGTAATGACCATCGTGCAACTGCCCGAGACCCATCCGGCCGAACGTCGATTGGGCAAGACCCTGGGCAATGCGTTCAGCAGCTACGGCGCGTTGTTGCGCGACCCGGTCTTTATCGGTTTGTCGGTGGTGTGTGGTTTTGGCCTGGCGACCTTCTTCGTGTTCATCGGCAGCGCACCGTTCGTGTACATCGAGTATTACGGCCTGACGCCCACCCAGTTCAGCTTGGGTTTTGCCCTGAATGCTGCCTCGTTTTTCGCCATGAGCCAGCTGACCGCGCGCCTCACTGCACGCTTTGGCCTGGCACCGTTGATCCGCTGGTCGGTGGTTGCCGTGGCTGCGGTCATGACCGCGCTGGCGGCCACCACGCTGTGGGTTGATAGCCTGGCCTTGACGATGACGCTGCTGTTCGTCGGCTTCGGCTTTCTCGGCCTGCTGCTGCCGGCAGCGGGTGTGTTGTCATTAGAGGATCATGGCGCGGTGGCCGGTTCTGCCTCGGCCTTGCTCGGGGCGATCCAGATGATCACGGCGGCCGTGTCGATGACGTTGGTCGGTGTGTTCGCCGACCACACACCCGCGCCGATGCTAGTGGGTATCGCACTGTGCGCCATCGCGGCAATGCTCACCACCCTGTGGACGCTGCGCCGCCTGCCGACCCACTTGGCGAGCGCCCCGCCCTCCTCCTGACCGCAGCCCTGAGGGTGGGTCTCCACCCCCCCCTCACCGCCTCCAATGCCAAGGGTCGACTACCGCGCAGCCGATCCGCCAGGCCCAGGGCACCGGTGGCGAATAGCGTGTGTGCATCCGCTTGAAGCAACCACTCGTCGGGCTTGAGTGGCATCCACTACAACTATCGTCCGGCGCAAAACTACTAATCCCATAGCACCTTTGGAAACCTATGGAGATTGAGATGACTGACTACCCCCGCCCACCCTTCGCGCCGCAAGCCCAGAACGTGCCGGGTTCGCAGAAGAAAATGGACCCATACCCGGATTGCGGCGAGCAGAGCTACAAGGGCTCCGGCCGCCTCGCCAACAAGATCGCGCTGATCACCGGCGCCGACAGTGGTATCGGTCGCGCCGTTGCGATCGCTTTTGCGCGCGAAGGTGCGGATGTGGCTATCGCTTATCTGGATGAACATGAGGACGCCAAGGAAACCGCACGCTGGGTCGAGGAAGCCGGGCGCCAATGCCTGTTGCTGCCCGGTGACATTGCGCAGAAAAGCGTGTGCCAGGCGCTGGTGGACAAAACCGTCGAGCAATTTGGCCGCATTGATGTGCTCGTGAACAACGCCGCCTTCCAGATGACTCATGAAACCCTCGAGGAAATCGAGGACGAGGAATGGGTGAAGACCTTCGATATCAACATCACAGCGATGTTTCGCATCTGCAAGGCAGCCCTGCCCCACATGAAGGCCGGCAGTTCGATCATCAATACCAGCTCGGTCAACTCCGACATGCCCAAGCCGACCCTGCTGGCGTATGCCGCAACCAAAGGCGCGATCGCCAACTTCACCGGTGGCCTGGCGCAGTTGCTGGGTAGCAAAGGTATCCGAGTCAACAGCGTGGCCCCCGGGCCGATCTGGACGCCGTTGATCGTGGCGACCATGACCGATGAAGACGTGAAAAGCTTCGGCAGCGAAACCCCGCTGGGCCGCCCGGGCCAGCCGGTGGAGGTGGCGCCGATCTATGTGCTGTTGGCCTCGGATGAAGCCAGTTACATCTCTGGGTCGCGTTATGCGGTGACGGGCGGCAAGCCTATCCTCTAACCCCTGCCCAATACACCTGTGGGAGCTGGCTTGCCTGCGATTGCATCACCTCGGTACAACAGCAATTGCGAGGTGTGCGCATCGCGGGCAAGCCCGGCTCCCACAGGGGATTCCATTCACCTGACCCTACAGATCAAACCGATCCACCGCCCGCCGCCGCTCGTTGTCGTCGCGCACGTCGTAGCTGGCGGTGGTCTGGATATTGGTGTGGTGCGCCAGCTTCTGCGCAATCGACAGGTCATGCTCCTCGATCACCCGTGTAATGAACGAGCGGCGGAAGTCATGGGGCATGATCTTCACCCCCACCTGTTCACCGCGCTGGCGAGCGATGTAGTAAATCGCATGCTTGGTGATGCGCTCGCGGGTGATGTGGCTCCCGCGGCGGATGCGGTTGAACAGGAAGCTGTCATCCTGCTCGCCTTCCTTGAGGTGTTCGCGTCGGAACGCCAGCCACGCCTGTAACTTGGCGAACGCCCAGTCCGGCGCGTACTTGATCAGCTCTTTGTTGCCCTTGCCGATGACTCGCAGGCTGCGCGCCTGGAAATCAATCTGCGCCAGGTCGAGGTTGACCGATTCCGACTTGCGCATGCCGGAGCCATACAGAATGCCGATCACCGCGGCATCTCGCAGGCCCTGGGGGCGCGGGTCGGCGGCGCAGACTTCCATCATTTCGCGGATCAAGCTGCGCCGCAGGTTGCGGCCCTGGCCCAGGCGCGTACCCGGCGCAGCCTTGACGGTGCGCATGCGCAACAGGTGCTCCTGGTCGATCAGGTTCAGGCGCCAGGCTTCATTCATCACCCCACGCACCGCATTGACGTATAACGAAGAGGTATTCGGCGCATAGCCGTCCTCTCGCAAGGCGGCGACCAGGGCAATGACGTGCTCGGGTTGCAGCAGGTGCCAGTCGATGTCTTCAAGGCTCATGTCCTCGAAGCCCAGGCGGTCGGCCGCATCTTGCAGCACGTAGCGCAGGGTGAGTTGGCTGGAAGGTGCCAGGCGGGTGAGGTAGAGGGTCAGCGGGTTGCGAATAGACTCAGTCAAGGTAGATCAGCCTTTGGATTAAATAACTCGAACAAGCCTTTGTTTAATCGAGCTATTTAGTGAATTGGCGAAGACCGAGTCTAACCCAGGCCCAGCCCTCGCACAAAATCACGGCGCCGTGTCATCTTCGTCGGTGGGCTCCTGTGGCTGGACCTGGGTCTGGCTCCATTCGCTGTCCTGCTTCTGCATCAGTGCGAACCAGTGTTGACGCATGAACGCCAGGTACTCTTGCGGCGCCTTGGCGAAGTCCTTCTCGTCGCTATAACACCCTGGCAATGGCAGCTCGGTGCCTTGCTCCTTGTACTGGCTGACCAGCGCCTGCTGCCCGGCCACGCTGCAATCCTTTGGCAACGGCATGCCACGCAAGGCGCCCGCTTCTTCGTCCCACCAGGCCGCGCCGACACGGTCGACCCCGCGCAAACGGTACTTCTGCGACTTGCCCACATGCATGATCAGTTTGAATTCATTGGGGCTCACGTCACTGGTGCAGGTGCGCGAATAGCCCACGGTGGCCTGGGTGATGCCATCGCCGGCGAGGTCGGTGACCTTGGTGGCCGTCCTGTCGAAGCGCAGGGCGGCGTCGAACTCGCAATGCTGCACATCGTCGTAGAGCATCCACACGCGTTTGGGGCGGTTGCCGTCGATCAGGTATTGGGCCGCATACACGAACGCCGACTGGGTGCCATCGTCGTCGCGCTCGCTGACCTGCTCGGCGAGCACCAGCAGGTTCTTGCCTTGTTTATCGTCCCAGGTATAGGCGGCGATCTGCTTGCCGCGCACCTCCACGCCGTCCGGCACCTGGTCGATGCTGGTGAGCGCCACTGCGTCATCGGCCTGCACTGTCGTGACCCACGTCACGCTCATCAACAACCCCATCAACGATCCCATCAACGCAGGCCGCAACTGGCCGCGTAAAAGCTGCACGCTATTCATCCGATCACCCTGGCAAGAGACGGCTTACTTTACCGGCACTTGGGGTGCATTGCAGAGAAGATTCTTCACTAAAATTCGATCACTGAACGCACACAGGCAGTTGAACCAAACGGGCTACAAACAATTCTTATTTAGCCTCCCGATTAAAGCCCGCGGCCCCTTAGTTGCTTAGCTGAACCCTAGCTGTCTACCTGTCAAATAAACGAGTTTTTCATCCGGCTTTCATATCTGTTCCACATTTTTACGCTTAATCTTGAACACAGAACTTCATAGCAAGCCGCCCTATATCGTCTAACCTCTTGATTATGCTCCACCTTTGGCGCCAACTTTTAATCTGCGGCCTGGACTTTCGCCCAATGATTGCTGCTGTTTTCACGCTCCAAGTTGCTCTAACCCCGAGGTCATGAATCTTTGAAACCCTACCCTATTCATTGCGTGTCGATCGTTATCCCGGTCTACAACGAACAAGAGAGCCTGCCTGAATTGCTGCGTCGTACCACTGCAGCCTGCAAGCAACTGGCCTACGAATACGAAATCATCCTGGTGGATGACGGTAGCCGCGACAATTCGGCCCAACTGCTGGAAGACGCCGCCTCAGAGGACGGCAGCAACGTGGTGGCGGTGATCCTCAACCGTAACTACGGCCAGCATGCGGCGATCATGGCCGGTTTCGAGCAGTGCCGGGGCGAAGTGGTGATCACCCTCGACGCCGACCTGCAAAACCCGCCCGAAGAAATCCCGCGCCTGGTCGAACAAGCCGCCCTGGGCTACGACGTGGTTGCCACCGTGCGCAACAACCGCCAGGACTCGGCCTTTCGCCGCTGGCCTTCGCGCCTGATCAACCTGGCCGTGCAGCGTTCCACCGGCGTGGCCATGACCGACTACGGCTGCATGCTGCGCGCCTATCGCCGCACCATCGTCGACGCAATGCTCGCCTGCCGCGAACGCAGCACTTTCATCCCGATCCTGGCCAACGGTTTTGCCCGTCACACCACCGAGATCCTGGTGCACCACGCCGAGCGCGAGCATGGCGAATCCAAGTACAGCGCCATGCGCCTGATCAGCCTGATGTTCGACTTGCTGACGTGCATGACCACTACCCCGCTACGCCTGTTGTCCATCGTCGGCTTCAGCCTGGCGGCGCTGGGCATGCTGTTTGCGTTTGCGTTGATCGTCATGCGCCTGGCCTTCGGTGCCGACTGGGCCGGCGATGGCCTGTTCGTACTGTTCGCGGTGCTGTTCGTGTTCACCGGCGGGCAGTTCATCGGCATGGGCCTGCTGGGTGAATACCTGGGCCGCATGTACAGCGATGTGCGCGCCCGCCCGCGCTTCTTTATCGAAAAAGTGCTGCGCAACCAACCGGCAGCACCGGCTCCCGTGGTCGTCGTCGACGGCCTGGTGTCCTCCCATACCTCTACTTCTGCTGATCAGGTCCAATCATGAGTTCAAAAGCTGTTGTATTCGCGTACCACGATATTGGTTGTGCAGGCATCGAAGCGCTGCTCGATACGGGTTACGAAATTGCTGCTGTGTTCACCCATGCCGATGACCCGAAGGAAAACAACTTCTACGGTTCCGTGGCCCAGTTGTGCGCGCGCAACGGTATTGCGGTGCACGCCCCGGAAGACGCCAACCACCCGTTGTGGATCGAGCGCATCGCCAAGCTGAACCCGGACTACCTCTTCTCCTTCTACTACCGCAACCTGCTGAGCGAGCCGCTGCTGGCCACCGCGCGCAAAGGGGCGTTCAACCTGCACGGCTCGTTGCTGCCTAAATACCGCGGCCGTGCTCCGGCCAACTGGGTGCTGGTCAACGGTGAAACCGAAACCGGCGTGACCCTGCACCGCATGGTCAAGCGTGCGGATGCCGGCGCGATCCTGGCCCAACAGAAAGTCATCATCGAGCGCAGCGACACCGGTCTGACCCTGCATGCCAAACTGCGTGACGCCGCCAGCAACCTGCTGCGCGACGCCCTGCCGCAACTGGCCCAGGGCAAGCTGGAAGAAACCGCCCAGGATGAAAGCCGGGCCACCTATTTCGGTCGCCGCACCGCCGACGACGGCAAACTGGAGTGGAAAAAACCGGCTGAAGAACTGTTCAACCTGGTCCGCGCCGTGACCCAACCCTACCCGGGTGCTTTCTGTGCGGTGGGCGAGCACAAGCTGATCGTGTGGCAGGCTGAAGTGGTCAAAGGCAACGAAGGCCTGGCGCCGGGCCGTGTGATCAGCGTCAACCCGCTGCGCATTGCCTGCGGCGTGGACTCCCTGGTGATCAAGTTCGGCCAGCGCAACGACAACGGCCTGTACCTGGCCGGCCCTTCACTGGCCAACGAACTGGGCCTGGTCGACGGTTCCGTGCTGCGCGGTGCCGAGTCCGGCCGCAAGCCGCGCCGTACCCGCGTGCTGATCCTGGGCGTGAACGGCTTTATCGGTAACCACCTGTCCGAGCGCCTGCTGCGTGACGACCGCTACGAAGTCTACGGCCTGGACATCGGCTCCGACGCCATCGAGCGCCTGCGCAGCCACCCGAACTTCCATTACGTCGAAGGCGACATCAGCATCCACACCGAGTGGATCGAGTACCACATCAAGAAGTGCGACGTGGTCCTGCCGCTGGTGGCCATCGCCACGCCGATCGAATACACCCGCAACCCGCTGCGTGTGTTCGAACTGGACTTCGAAGAGAACCTCAAGCTGGTGCGCTACTGCGTCAAGTACAACAAGCGCGTGATCTTCCCATCGACTTCCGAAGTCTATGGCATGTGCCAGGATCAATACTTCGACGAAGACACCTCCAACCTGGTAGTCGGCCCGGTCAACAAGCAGCGCTGGATCTACTCGGTCTCCAAGCAACTGCTGGACCGCGTGATCTGGGCCTACGGCGCCAAGGGCCTGAACTTCACGCTGTTCCGTCCCTTCAACTGGATGGGCCCACGCCTGGACCGCCTGGATTCGGCACGTATCGGCAGCTCCCGTGCGATCACCCAGCTGATCCTCAACCTGGTGGAAGGCACGCCGATCCGCCTGTTCGACGGTGGCGAGCAGAAGCGTTGCTTCACCGATATCGCCGACGGCATCGAAGCCCTGGCGCGCATCATCGATAACGACAACGACGCGTGCAACGGCCAGATCATCAACATCGGCAACCCGGAAAACGAAGCCAGCATCCGCCAGTTGGGCGAAGAATTGCTGCGCCAGTTCGAAGCCCACCCGCTGCGCGCCAACTTCCCGCCGTTCGCCGGCTTCCGCGACGTGGAAAGCAAAGCGTTCTATGGCACCGGTTACCAGGACGTGGCGCACCGCAAGCCAAGCATCGAAAACGCCAAGCGCCTGCTGAACTGGGAGCCGACCGTGGAGATGAGCGAAACCATCGGCAACACGCTGGACTTCTTCCTGCGTGAAGCGATGCTCGAAATCGCGGACAAAAAGTAATGGAGGCAGGTCTTCGCATCGACGTCGACACCTACCGTGGCACCCGTGAAGGCGTGCCGCGGTTGCTCGAAACCCTGGACGAAGCCGGGGTCAAAGCGACGTTCTTCTTCAGTGTCGGGCCGGACAACATGGGGCGCCACTTGTGGCGCCTGATCCGCCCGCAGTTCCTGTGGAAGATGCTGCGTTCCAATGCCGCCGGCCTGTATGGCTGGGACATCCTGCTGGCCGGCACCGCCTGGCCGGGCAAGCCGATTGGCCGTGACCTGGGGCACCTGATGCGCCAGGCCAGGGCGGCCGGGCATGAAGTCGGCCTGCATGCCTGGGATCACCACGGCTGGCAAGCCAATACCGGGCGCTGGAGCGAGGCTCAACTGGTCGAGCAGATCCGCCGTGGGGTCGACACCCTGAGCGACATCCTTGGCGAACGTGTCGACTGTTCAGCGGCCGCCGGTTGGCGCGCCGACGAACGCGTGGTGCATGCCAAGCAAGGTTTCAACTTTCGCTACAACAGCGATTGCCGGGGCACCAGCCTGTTTCGTCCTACCCTGGCCGATGGCAGCGCGGGCACCCCACAAATTCCGGTAGACCTGCCAACCTTCGACGAAGTCGTCGGGCCGGTGGTGGCTGCCAAAGACTTCAACGGGTTCATCCTCGACCGCTTTGCCGAGTCGAAGCTCAACGTCTATACGATCCACGCAGAAGTAGAAGGGATTCTGATGGCCAATGATTTTCGCCAATTGCTTGCCCAGGCAGGGCAGCGTGGCATCGACTTCAAGCCCCTGGGCGACCTGTTGCCCGCCGACCTGACCACCCTGCCCCAGCAACAGCTGGTGCGCGGCGCCTTGCCCGGCCGGGAAGGTTGGCTCGGAGTGCAGCAGGCATGATCCGCCGTTGGGCCCTGCCCCTGCCCCTGCTCCTGTTGGCATTTGGCGTGTTTTACCTGCTGCCGCTGGCCACTCACGGCCTGTGGATTCCAGACGAAACCCGTTATGCGCAGATCAGCCAGGAAATGCTGCTGACAGGCAAGTGGGCCTCGCCGCACTTCATGGGTATTCGCTACTTCGAGAAGCCCGCCGCAGGCTACTGGATGATCGCGCTGGGCCAGGCGATCTTCGGGCAGAACCTGTTCGGCGTGCGGTTTGCGTCGGCGCTGAGCACCGGCCTGAGCATCCTGCTGGTGTATCTGGTCAGCCGCCGCTTGTGGAATGACCCGCGCAAGCGCCTGGTCAGTACTGTGCTCTACATGAGTTTTGCCAGCGTCGCGGCCCTGGGCGGTTATGCCAACCTCGATCCGCAGTTCACCTTCTGGGTGAACCTGACCGGCGTGGCCCTGTGGTTTTGCTTTGACAGCACCACGCGCAGCGCTCGCCTGGGGGCCTGGGCATTGCTGGGCCTGGCCTGTGGCATGGGTTTCATGACCAAGGGCTTCCTGGCCTGGTTGCTGCCGGTGCTGATCGCCCTGCCCTACGCGATCTGGCAGAAGCGTTTACGTGAGCTGTTGGGCTACGGCCTGGTTGCCGTGGCGGTCGCGATTGCGGTCAGCTTGCCGTGGGCGCTGGCGGTTCATCTGCAAGAGCCCAACTACTGGAACTTCTTCTTCTGGCACGAGCATATCCAACGCTTTGCCGGCGACGACGCCCAGCACGCCGAACCGTTCTGGTATTACCTGCCGTTGCTGGTCGCGTTCAGCCTGCCGTGGGTGGCCCTGTTGCCGTCTACCTTCAAACAGGCGTGGCGCGACAAGCGCAACGTAAAAATCGGTTTTGTATTGCTGTGGCTGTTGATGCCGCTGGCGTTTTTCAGCTTGGCCAAGGGCAAGCTGCCCTCCTACATCATGCCGTGCCTGCTGCCACTGGCCCTGCTGATGGGCAACACCCTGGCCGACAAACTGGCCGAGGGCCGCTACCGGGCATTGCGTATCAACGGCTGGCTGAACCTCGTTATTGGCGTAGTGGTGCTGCTGGCGTTGAGCTGGTTCCAACTCAAGAAGCCGGTGTACGAACACGGTCAGGAAACCCTCAGCCTGGTGCTGGTGTTCACCTTCCTGTTCGGCTGGATCCTGGTCAACCTGTTGCAGGCCGCACAGCCGTTGCGCCTCTGGGCAGCGCCGGTGCTCGGCAGTTGGCTCATGGTGGCGTTGTTGCCGGCGGCGTTGCCGCATTCGGTGGTCTACAACAAGACTCCTGACCAGTTCATCATCGACCACCTGGCGGAACTGCGCCCCGCCACTGCCTTGCTGAGCAATGACCTGGGGGCGGCATCGGCGCTGTCGTGGCGCCTGGCGCGTCCTGACGTGACGCTCTACAACACCATCGGCGAAGTCAAATACGGTCTCGCCTATCCCGATGCCGGCCATCACAAGGTGGATATCACCCAGGTCCAGCAGTGGATGAGCCAGGCGCGGCAAAAAGGCCCGGTCGGCGTGGTGATGCGCGTCAAGGGCGACGATGAGCGTGCCGAAGTCGCGTTGCTGCCCACCGACGGTCAGCGCTATGAACAAGGCAATATCGTGATCCTGATCTTCCCGCAGGTGACGCCATGATCACCTTGCTGTTGTTACTGAGTGCCTGCCTGCTGACCTGCATGGGCCAGGTCTCGCAGAAATTTGCCGTGGAAAGCTGGCGCGACCTGCCTGACGGCTGGGCGTTGAAGCTGCGTTCGCCGTGGTTGTGGTTGGCGCTGGTGTGCCTGGGCCTGGGCCTATTGGTGTGGCTGCTGGTGCTGCAACGCCTTGAAGTGGGCATTGCCTACCCCATGCTCAGCCTGAATTTTGTGCTGGTCACCCTGGTGGCGCGGTTTGTCTTCCGTGAGCCCGTCGACGGCCGTCATTGGCTGGGTGTGGCGCTGGTGATCGGCGGTGTCGTGCTGCTGGGGCGCCACGTATGAGCCGGGTCCAAGGCTTTGCCCTGGCCCTGGGCAGCGTCGGCCTGGTCAGTGTCGCCCAACTGGGCATGCGCTGGAGCATGACACGCCTGCCGCTGCCCAACGAATGGCTGGACGCGTTCACCCACAACAGCATCGACCTGGGCGCCCTCGGTGTAGTGACCCTGGCGATCCTGGCCTATGCGCTGTCGATGCTCTGCTGGCTCGGCGCGCTGAAGCACTTGCCGCTGGGTCGCGCCTATTCGTTGTTGAGCATCAGCTACGCCCTGGTGTACTTGCTGGCGGCCAGCCTGCCGGTGTTCAACGAACATTTCTCCGTTTCAAAAACCTTGGGGGTGGCGCTTGTCATCCTCGGTGTGCTGATCATCAACTCTCGTCGTGCTAGCGCTACAACTTCCAGGAATGCCCCATGAAAATCAGTGTATTTGGTAGTGGTTACGTCGGTCTGGTACAGGCCACCGTATTAGCCGAAGTCGGTCACGATGTCATCTGCATGGACGTCGACCAGAACAAGGTCAGGCTGCTGCAGCAAGGCCACGTGAGCATTTTCGAGCCGGGGCTGGCGGCCATGGTGAAGGAGAATCTGGAGAGTGGGCGCCTGCATTTCACCTTTGACGAGCAGTTGGCCGTTGAACACGGCGAAGTGCTGTTCATCGCCGTAGGGACGCCTTCGGATGAAGACGGTTCGGCTGACCTCAAGTACGTGCTGTCGGTGGGCGATGCGGTCGCTCGCCACCGTAAGCAGCCGGTGATCCTCGTGGAGAAATCCACCGTGCCCGTCGGCACCGGCGACACCCTGCGCGCCCATATCGAAAGAGCCCTGCACCTGGCCGGCCGGCACCTGGAGTTCGATATCGTCTCCAACCCGGAATTCCTCAAGGAAGGCTCGGCCGTTGCCGACTGCCGCCGCCCAGACCGCATTATCATCGGCTGCGAGCGTGAAGAGGTGCGCGACGTGATGCGCGACCTGTACGCGCCCTTCAACCGCAACCATGACCGCATCATCTTCATGGACCTGCGCAGCGCCGAGCTGACCAAATACGCCGCCAACTGCATGCTCGCCACCAAGATCAGCTTTATCAACCAGATCGCCGAGCTGGCTGAACACCTGGGGGCGGATATCGAAGCCGTGCGCCTGGGCATCGGCGCCGACTCGCGCATCGGTTACCACTTTATCTACCCCGGCTGCGGCTACGGCGGCTCGTGCTTCCCCAAGGACATGCGCGCCCTGATCCACAGCGCCAAGCAGGCCAACTGCTCCAGCGACCTGCTTGAAGCGGTGGAAGCCATCAACCAGCGCCAGAAGAGCAAGCTGTTCGAACGCATCAATGCGTTCTTCCACGGCAACCTGCGCGGCAAGACCTTTGCCTTGTGGGGCCTGGCGTTCAAGCCCAACACCGATGACATGCGTGATGCGCCCAGCCGTGTGCTGATGGAAGCCCTGTGGGCCGCCGGTGCCAACGTGCGCGCCTTCGACCCGGAAGCCATGCAGGAAACCCAGCGTATCTATGGCGATGATCCACGGCTGATGCTGATGGGCACGCCGGAATCCACCCTGGGCGGCGCCGATGCGCTGATCGTCTGCACGGAATGGCAGCAGTTCAAGGCACCGGACTTCGACCTGATCCACCAGCGCCTGAAAACCCCGGTGATCTTTGACGGTCGCAACCTTTACGACGGCGAGCGCCTGGCGCGCAAAGGCTTCCACTACTACCCGATCGGCCGTGGCGACTCCTGCCAGTTGCCAATTCCCCAGCAGCAGTGGGTGGCTCACGTGGCAGAACAGGTCGTGGAAGCCTGATACGTGAACAAAGTCCAACCGCCCCTGTTAACGCCAACGATTCGCCGCCAATCCCTCGGGCTGGGGTTGCTGGCGCTGTTGCTGTTCATCGCCGGCAGCTGGCACCAGGCGATCATTGGCTTCGACTCACGCTTCGTGCTGTTCGCCCAGGAAATGCTGCGCCATGGGCCGGGCTTCTTTCCCACCACCTATGGGCAGCCCTACGCGGATTACCTGGCGACATCCACGGTGCTGACCTGGCTGCTGTCATTGCCCCTGGGTCAGGTCACCAGTCTCACGGCCTGGCTGCCCACGGCGATGGCATCGGCGTCGATCGTGGTCCTGGTGTATCGGCTCACGGCGCCCTACTCCCCGCGCTGGGGCCTGCTGAGCATTGCGATGCTGTTGCTGAGCAGTAGCTTTATCAGCGAAACCCGTGCGGTGTCCCTCGACCAGATGCTGGCCGCCATCGCGCTGGCCGTGTTCTACCTGGGTTATGCCCATGACCATTTCGGGGCGGGCAAACGCCTGCACTGGCTTTACCTGCTATTGATCGTCGGTTTTGCGATCCGTGGGCCCATTGGCCTGGTGGTGCCTACCGGCGTGCTGTGCAGCTATTACCTGATCAACCGGCAATGGCGCCAGCTGTTGAGCTTCGGCTTACTGGCACTGGCGTTGCTGGTGGCGTGTGTTGGCCTGCTGTTGCTGATGGCCAAGCTGAGCGGCGGAGAGAGCTTCATGCAGGACGTGATCCGCATGCAGTTCCTTGGCCGGATGGATGGCAGCGAAGGCTCCAGCGGCGTGCTGTATTACTTCACCAGTTCCCTGGGCAACTACGCCATGGCTTATCCGATGGCACTGTTGGTGCTGCTGGCGATGGTGGTCAGCGGGCGACGTGCACCGGGGCCCGCGTTGCAGTTGGTGTGGTACTGCGCGGCCGCAGGTTTGCTGGTCATGGTTGGCCTGTCGATTCCCCAGGCAAAAAAGGCGCGCTATGTGTTGCCCATGTTGCCGATGGCCGCGATCATCGCAGCGTACCCGTTCCAGGTGGTGCACGGGCGGTTCTTTGCCTGGCTGCGTGGGCTGATACTGGGTATCTGGACGGTGTTGCCGGGGCTATTGATCGCCGGATTACTGCTGGCACGTCCGCGCTATCCGGAACAATTGAGCCATCTCGGCGCGGTGTTCGCGCTGCTGGGTGCACTGCAGGCCCTGGCACTGTTGACGCTGTTCAAAGCACGCCTGCGCCCGGGCGGGCCCGCCGTGGCTGCCGTACTGGCCGTATGGGCGACCTTTATCCTGGTGGTCGAGCCGCTGGAGCGCAGTGTCTATGACACCCGCACCTTTACCCTGCAGGTGCATGAGCACGTGATGCAACAACGCGCGCCGGTGGTTTTGCACGGCCTGGGCAAAGACGCCAAGGCGATCAAATACATGGTCAACCTCGACTGTGACCAGGTGCCATTGTTTACCCAGCAAGCGGCTGACCTGAAGCCGATTCAAGGTCCCGCCTGGCTGGTCATGAGCGAAGCGGACTACGAAGCCTTGCAAGACCCGCGCTTTCGCGCCATCACCCCAACCCTGGCCGGTGAGTTCGACCGCAACCCTTATGTGCTGCTGCACCTGACCAAGCCCGCGCAACCCTGACGACGGCCCCAGCACAGAAAACTCCTACATAGCTTTGCGTAATAGCTGGTGCCATTTCTCTTCCCGGCGTCCAAAACCCGGCTGTAAACTCGCCCAGCTGGTGCGGTATTCATTCACCGCCACAGGTCATGGATTACAACAAGGATGTTGGAGGAGAACGCCGTGCCAGAGGATGTTTCGCTTGATCGCCCTGCTTTCTCGGCCCGTGCCGACGTGTATCTGGGCTACGTGCCCATGCCGTCGCTGGACCGACTGATGGGGTTGCGCGACATCCTGGTGGCATTGAAGGGCCCGCTCGCCAGTGAGCCAGGGCTACGGGAAAACCTGCAAAGACGCGTTATGGATGAAGAATTCCATAATCGCGTGCTCGGCAGGCTGTGCTGTTCGGTTTCGGTTTAGTCCCTTTATAGTTCATTATTTTTGCACTCAAGCCTCATTAATATGCATTGGCAGCCTGTTACGCAGGTCGGCACACTGCAGGGGTTCCTTCCCCCAAATGTTGGAACGTTCAAAGGGCTTCTCCGGGCAACCAGACAAGCCTTTTTTTTGCCCGCTGTTAACGGATTCTCCTTCAATGCTCGCTCGCTGGTTCCCCGCTGCTATTAACACCCGCCCCTCCGAATGGAGCCGTGCCGCGATCGGCATGGCCCTGGGTACCCTGTTCAGTGTCTGGCTCTGTTCCCAAGTGTTCGGCATGGAGGTGGCCCTGCACCTGCTCGGCCCCCTAGGCGCTTCGGCAGTGTTGTTGTTTGCGGTGTCGTCGGGAGCGTTGGCGCAGCCCTGGTCGATCATCGGCAGCTACCTGTGTGCCGGGGTCGTGGCGTTGCTGGTGGCCCGCGTCCTTGGGCCTTCCTTGAGCGGCGCCTGCCTCGCGGCGGGGATGACGGTGATACTGATGTGTTGGCTGCGGTGCCTGCATCCGCCGGCAGGTGGCCTGGCCATGACGCTGGTGTTGGCCGACCCTGCGTCCGCCGCCCTGGGGTGGTATGAATTGGGCGCAGTGCTGCTCGGTGCGGGTGCCCTGTTGAGTTGTGCACTGGCTTACAACAATGCCACTCGCACGCGTTATCCGAAGGGGGCTGCTGAAGCACCGGCGATTATCGTGACCCACCCTGAAGCTGGGCCAGACCCTGCAATCACGGCAGCTGATTTGAAGCTGGCGCTCGCCGAAATGGAGCAGTTCTACGACGTGGAACCCACGGAGCTGGAGCAACTGATCCATGCCGCGCAAACTCACGCCAAGCGGCGTAGCATTGGTGAAGTGCTGGCAAGCCGAGTTGCCTGAGCGCCTCTTTTACTCCCTGCATAAATGCAAAAACGACCTGCATGATTCCGGGTTGTACTGGGCAAATTTGCACTGGTACGATCATGAGATGGTTCGTCCCCGAACATCTTGATAAAGAACAATAAAAGCAGGGAGTTATCGATGACTGCTCAGGTTTCAACCGAGGCAAGCCACGCAGAAACACTTCAGGACGAAGTCCTCGCCGAGGTCCGCAACCATATCGGCCACCTCACCCTCAACCGCCCCGCTGGCTTGAATGCCATTACCCTGCAGATGGTGCGCAGCCTGGCGTCCCAGCTGCAGGCATGGGCGGATGATCCGCAGGTGTATGCCGTGGTCCTGCGCGGGGCTGGCGAAAAAGCCTTTTGTGCCGGCGGCGATATCCGGTCGCTGTACGACAGCTTCAAGAACGGCGACACCCTGCACCAGGATTTTTTCGTCGAGGAATACGCACTGGACCTGGCCATCCACCATTACCGTAAACCGGTTGTGGCACTGATGGACGGGTTTGTCCTGGGCGGCGGCATGGGGCTGGTACAAGGCGCGGATTTGCGCGTGGTGACCGAGCGCAGTCGCCTGGCGATGCCGGAAGTGGCCATCGGTTACTTCCCCGATGTGGGCGGCAGTTATTTCCTGCCGCGTATTCCCGGTGAGCTTGGGATTTACCTGGGGGTCACCGGGGTGCAGATCCGGGCCGCCGATGCCCTGTATTGCGGGCTGGCCGACTGGTACCTCGACAGCACCAGGCTCGCCGACCTCGATCAGAAGCTCGATCGCCTGCAATGGCACGACGCGCCGCTCAAGGACCTGCAAGGCGTGCTCGCCAAGCTGGCGGTACAACAATTGCCCGATGCGCCGCTGGCGGCCTTGCGCCCTGCGATCGACCACTTTTTCGCGTTGCCGGATGTACCAAGCATCGTCGAGCAACTGCAGCAAGTCACTGTGGCCGACAGCCATGAATGGGCGCTGACCACCGCCCGCCTGATGCAGACGCGCTCGCCCCTGGCCATGGCCGTTACCCTGGAGATGTTACGCCGCGGCCGCCGCCTGCCCCTGGAGCAGTGTTTTGCCCTGGAGTTGCACCTGGACCGTCAATGGTTCGAACGCGGTGACCTGATCGAAGGTGTCCGCGCGCTGATTATCGATAAGGACAAGAGCCCGCGCTGGAACCCGCCGACCCTGCATGGGCTGGCCCTCAGCCACGTGGAGAGCTTTTTTCATCACTTCGAGAAGGTTGCGAACTAAGCCATGCAAGACATTGAATATACTGAAGAACAGGTAATGATCCGTGACATGGCACGTGACTTCGCCCGTGGTGAAATCGCGCCCTACGCACAAGCTTGGGAGAAGGCCGGCTGGATCGACGACGCCCTGGTGGCGAAGATGGGCGAGCTGGGCCTGCTGGGCATGGTGGTGCCGGAAGAATGGGGTGGCACGTATGTCGATTACGTCGCCTACGCCCTCGCCGTGGAGGAAATTTCTGCCGGTGACGGTGCGACTGGCGCCCTGATGAGTATCCATAATTCAGTGGGTTGCGGGCCAATCCTCAACTACGGCTCCGATGAGCAGAAACAAACCTGGCTGGCAGATCTTGCCAGCGGCCAAGCCATCGGCTGCTTTTGCCTGACCGAACCCCAGGCCGGGTCCGAAGCGCACAACCTGCGCACACGCGCCGAACTGCGGGACGGCCAGTGGGTGATCAATGGCGCCAAGCAGTTCGTCAGCAATGGCAAGCGCGCCAAGCTGGCCATCGTGTTTGCCGTCACCGACCCTGATCTGGGCAAGAAAGGCATCTCCGCGTTCCTGGTGCCCACGGCAACGCCGGGGTTTGTGGTCGATCGCACCGAGCACAAAATGGGCATTCGCGCCTCGGACACCTGCGCTGTCACCCTCGACCAATGCACGGTGCCCGAAGCCAACCTGCTCGGTGAGCGTGGCAAGGGCCTGGCGATCGCCCTGTCCAACCTGGAAGGCGGGCGCATTGGCATTGCCGCCCAGGCATTGGGCATCGCCCGCGCAGCGTTTGAGGCTGCGTTGGTGTATGCCCGTGATCGTGTGCAGTTCAACAAGGCGATCATTGAGCACCAGGCCGTGGCCAATCTGCTGGCTGACATGCAAACCCAACTCAATGCCGCGCGCTTGCTGATCCTGCACGCCGCGCGACTGCGCAGCGCCGGCAAGCCGTGCTTGTCGGAAGCGTCCCAGGCCAAGCTATTTGCCTCGGAAATGGCGGAGAAGGTCTGCTCGTCAGCGATGCAGATTCACGGCGGGTACGGGTACCTGGAGGATTACCCCGTGGAGCGTTACTACCGGGATGCGCGGATCACGCAGATTTACGAAGGGACCAGCGAAATTCAGCGGATGGTGATTGCCAGGGAATTGAAGAACTACCCGCTGTGACCGACACACCACCCAACCCCTGCGGGAGCTGACTTGCCTGCGATGCAGACGCCTCGGTTCATTCTTGTACCGAGGTGGTGCAATCGCGGGCAAGCCAGCGCCGGCAATGATTTGCGGCGCTGGAAGGTGGGTTATTTGTCTTTGAAATCCGGTGCACGCTTGGCCACGAATGCGGCCATGCCTTCCTTTTGATCCTGTGTTGCAAACGCGGCATGGAACACCCGGCGCTCAAAACGCACGCCTTCCGACAGGCTCACTTCAAATGCACGGTTCACGCTTTCCTTGACCATCATGCTGATCGGCACCGACTTGCCCGCGATCAGGGTGGCGACTTTCAGTGCTTCTTCCAGCAACTCATCGGCCGGCACAATGCGCGCCACGATCCCACAGCGTTCGGCTTCCACGGCGTCGATAAAGCGCCCGGTCAGGCACATTTCCATGGCCTTGGCCTTGCCCACCGCACGTGTCAGGCGCTGGGTGCCGCCCATGCCTGGCAGTACGCCGAGGTTGATTTCGGGTTGGCCGAACTTGGCGGTGTCGCCGGCGAGAATGAAGTCGCACATCAAGGCCAGTTCACACCCCCCCCCGAGAGCGAAGCCGTTGACGGCGGCGATGATCGGCTTGCGGCGGTTGGCCACGCGGTCGCTGTCGCTGAACAGGTCGTCAAGGTAGATCTGCGGGTAAGTCAGCTCGGCCATTTCCTTGATGTCGGCGCCGGCGGCGAAGGCTTTTTTCGAGCCAGTCAGCACAATGCAGCCGATTTCAGGATTGGCTTCCAGGCTGTCCAATGCCTGGTTCAGCTCGCTGACCAGCTGCGCGTTCAGGGCGTTCAGGGCTTGCGGGCGATTGAGGGTAATCAGCCCGACGCGGCCCTGGACGTCGAGCAAAATGGTTTCGTAACTCATGTATCGGCTCCTTAGAGGTTGCGTGAGATGACCATGCGCTGGATATCGCTGGTGCCTTCGTAAATCTGGCAGACCCGCACGTCGCGGTAGATCCGCTCCAGGGGGAAGTCGTTCAGGTAACCGTAACCGCCCAGGGTTTGCAAGGCGGCCGAACAGACTTTCTCGGCCATTTCCGACGCAAACAGCTTGGCCATCGAGGCTTCCACCAACGCCGGCTTGCCGCTGTCGCGCAGGGCGGCGGCGTAATGCACCATTTGCCGGGCTACCGCGATCTGGGTCGCCATGTCTGCCAGGCGAAACGCTACGGCCTGGTGTTCGATAAGCGGCTTGCCGAAGCTTTCGCGCTCACGGGCATAGTCGCGGGCCGCTTCAAAGGCTGCGCGGGCCATGCCCACCGATTGCGAGGCGATGCCCACGCGCCCCCCTTCGAGGTTGGCCAAGGCAATCTTGTAGCCTTCGCCCTCCTCCCCCAGCCGATTGGCGACCGGCACCTTCACGTCTTCGAACAGCAACTGGCAGGTATCGGACGCATGCTGGCCGAGTTTGTCTTCGACCCGTGCCACGCTGTAGCCCGGCGAGTCGGTGGGCACGATAAACGCGGTGATCCCGCGTTTGCCCGCAGCCGGGTCGGTCACGGCAAACACAATCACTACCCCGGCATTCTGGCCGGAGGTGATGAACTGCTTGCAGCCGTTCAGGACGTAATGGTCGCCTTCCAGGCGCGCCCGGGTCTTCAGGCTGCTGGCATCGGAGCCCGCCTGCGGTTCGGTGAGCGCAAAGGCGCCAAGCATGGCGCCGCTGGCCAGGGGCTTGAGGAATTGCTCTTTCTGGTGGTCGTTACCGAACTTGAGAATCGGCACGCAACCCACCGAGTTATGCACGCTCATGATCGTCGAGCACGCACCGTCCCCCGCGGCGATTTCTTCCAGGGCCATGGCGTAGGCCAGGTAACCGGTATCGCAACCGCCCCACTGTTCCGGCACCAGCATGCCGAAAAAGCCCAGCTCGGCCATTTCACCGATGGCCTCCTTGGGGAAGCGGTGCTCGCGGTCCCATTCGGCGGCAAAGGGTTTCAGCCGTTCCTGGGCAAACTGCCGGGCGGCGTCGCTGATTTGCAGTTGTTCGTCATTGGGCAGCATCTGGACTCCTTAATACAGGCATTCGACGGCCATCGCCGTGGCTTCGCCACCGCCGATGCAAATCGCGGCGACCCCACGCTTGAGACCTTTCTGGCGCAGGGCCGAGAGCAGGGTCACCAGGATCCGTGCACCGGATGCACCGATCGGATGGCCCAGGGCGCAGGCGCCGCCATGAATATTGACCTTGGCGTGGGGGATCTCCAGCTTGCTCATGGTGACCAGGCTGACCACGGCAAAGGCTTCGTTGATCTCGAACAGATCGACCGCGTCCAGGCTCCAGCCGGTCTTGGTCATCAGCTTGCGGATCGCCCCCACCGGCGCCACGGGAAACAGCCCCGGTTCATCGGCAAATGCCGCATGGCCATGGATAACCGCCAAGGGCTTGAGGCCGCGCTTGTGCGCCTCGGACTGACGCATCAGCAACAAGGCCGCTGCCCCATCGGAAATCGAGCTGGAGTTGGCCGCCGTCACGGTGCCGCCTTCACGGAAAGCCGGCTTCAGGCTGCCGATCTTGTCGATCTTGGCCTTGGGCGGCTGTTCATCATGCAAGATGGTTTTCTGTTCTTTGCCCACGGTGACCTGCACCGGGACGATTTCAGCGGCGAAGCTGCCATGGGTAATGGCTTCTTGCGCACGGGTCAGCGAAGCGATGGCAAACGCGTCCTGGGCCTCGCGGGTGAAGCCGTTGTGCAGGGCACAGTCTTCGGCGAAGGTGCCCATCAGGCGGCCTTTGTCGTAGGCGTCTTCCAGGCCATCGAGAAACATGTGATCAAGCACCTTGCCGTGCCCCATGCGGTAGCCGCTACGCGCGCGGTCGAGCAGGTACGGCGCGTTGGACATGCTCTCCATGCCCCCGGCGATGACCACGTCGACGCTGCCGGCCAATAGCGAGTCATGGGCCAGGATTGCCGCTTCCATGCCCGAGCCGCACATCTTGTTGAGGGTGGTGCAACGCGTGGCCTTGTCCAGCCCGGCGCCCAAGGCAGCCTGACGCGCCGGTGCCTGGCCGAGGCCTGCGGGCAATACACAGCCAAACAGCACTTCATCCACGGCATCGGGGGCGATACCGGCACGCTCGACGGCGGCGCGAATCGCAGCGGAACCCAGCTGCGGCGCAGTCAGGCCCTTGAGGTCGCCCTGGAAGCCGCCCATGGGCGTGCGCACGGCGCTGACAATAACGATAGGGTCGGTCATGGAGATTGCTCCTTATTTGGCCGCCATGCGCAAGGCGCCGTCGAGACGGATCACCTCACCATTGAGCATGCTGTTTTCAATAATGTGCCGCACCAGCGCGGCGTATTCGGCGGGTTTGCCCAGCCGTGGTGGAAATGGCACGCCGGCTGCCAGGGAGTCGCGTACTTCCGGGGTCATGCCGGCCATCATCGGTGTTTCGAAGATGCCGGGGGCAATGGTCATCACGCGAATACCAAAGCGCGCCAGTTCACGTGCAGCCGGCAATGTCAGGCTGGCGATGGCACCCTTGGACGCGGAATACGCAGCCTGGCCGATTTGCCCGTCAAATGCGGCCACGGAGGCGGTGTTGATGATCACACCGCGCTCGCCATCGGCATTCGCCTCGGTTTCAGCGATGGCGGCGGCGGCCAGGCGTAACAGGTTGAAGCTACCGATCAGGTTGACGTTGATCACCTTGGCAAAGCTGGCCAGGCCGTGTGGGCCGTTCTTGCCGAGAATTTTTTCGCCACGCACCACGCCAGCGCAGTTCACCAGCCCGTGCAGGCCACCAAACGCTGCGACCGTGGCCTGCACGGCGGCTTCGGCGGCCGCTTCCTGGCTGATATCCGCGACAGCGCTGCGGGCATTATCACCGAGCTGCTTGGCCTTGGCTGCCACGGCGTCGGCATTCAGGTCCACCAGCATGACCTTGGCACCGGCGGCGACCAGCATCTCGGCAGTCGCCGCGCCGAGGCCCGAGGCACCGCCGCTGACCAGGAAGATCTTGTTTTCAATCTGCATTGTTGTTTCCTTGAACGGTCCGAATCGTCGAAATAGTCGCCCCGCAGCGCACGCGCGGCAATGGTCAAAGCCTTCAACCTGCCTGACTGTTTTGGCCAGTCATCGACCTCGCCGATCAACCGGTCAGCCCAAGCGATTGGACGGCCAGGGATCAGGCTTCTAACCTGTAGGCCTGCGCCACCCCATCTGCTCCACGAAAAGAAGCCTGCATCGATGATAGTCCGCCCCAAACCCAACCTCCTGGGCATCCTGTTTTCCCTCAAGGGGTCGATTGCCAAGCGCATTGCCTTGCGCAGCCTGTTGGTGACCTTGCTGGCCTCGGTCATTGTGCTGGTGGAAACCCTGCACCCGGCGTATTTCTCCAAGGTCAACGCGACGCCGTTCACCCTGCTCGGGCTGTCGCTGTCGATCTTCATGAGCTTTCGCAACAACGCCTGCTATGACCGCTGGTGGGAAGGCCGCAAGCAACTGGGGCAGATGATCATCGATGTGCGCTCGTTGATTCGCGAAACCCAGGTGCTCAGTGACCCGGCCGAACGCGCTGGCTTGCTGCGCAACGTGTGTGGCTTTGCCCATGGCTTGATCGCGCGCCTGCGCCACGAAGATGAGGCCCTGGCCATACAGCCTTGGGGCAAGGTCGCGCCCCACCACCCCAACCTCCCCGACAGCCTGCTGCAACAGCTGGGCGCGAGGTTGTCCGAGCTGGCCGAGCGAGGCGTGATCAGCGAATGGCGCTACACCCAGCTGGAAACCCGGTTGGTCAGTCTCAGCCAAGTGCAGGCGTCCTGCGAACGCATCAAGAGCACGCCACTGCCCTTCCCCTACACCCTGCTGCTGCATCGCACCATTTACCTGTTCTGCATCCTCTTGCCGTTTGCGATGGCCGAGCCGCTGGGCTGGTTGACGCCGGTGTTCACCGCCATCGTCAGCTACACGTTCTTTGGCCTCGATGAAATTGGCGATGACCTAGAGGACCCGTTCGGCTTTGACGAGAACGACCTGCCCTGCAATGCGATCCTGCGTACCCTTGAGCGCGAAGTCTTGGCTGCCCTCGGCGAAACCGATCTGCCGCCGCCCCTGGAACCGGTGGAATACGTGCTGACCTGACACGGGTTTGACACCTGCCGTGGTCTGGCCGAAGCTGACGGCTTTGTACTAGCTGCCCAAGCTTTCGGACGCCTGCATGTCAAAGTCACGCCGTTACTCCATCATCGGCCTGTGCGCCCTGTTGTTGATTGTGCTGATCACCTGGTATTTCTCCCGTTCCACACCGGTGGCCGTGCCGCCCGCCATCGCCCATGGCTACGCCAAGGCCCTGAAACAGGCGCATAACGGCGAGCCCGGCGCGGCGCGCGTGTTGTACCAGCAACTGGGGCGGCCGGACTTGACGCCCGAGCGCCGGGCCGCACTGCATGCCGAACTGCCCAACTACCCCAGCCCCCAAGCCTTGAAGCTCGCGGACAAAGACCTGAGCAGCGATTCACCGCTGGTCCGCGAGGCCGCCATCCACAGCATTGTCGGCCTGGTGCCGACCGGCCAGCGCACGTTGCTGCTCGGCCCCGTGCTGGATGACCCCGAGCAGGAGGTGCGGTTTGCCGCCGCGAATGCGTTGCTTGGGTTGTCGCCCGACACCTTGGGCCTGTACTTCGGGCCCTTGCAGCAGGTGCTGGACGAGTTCATGAAAACGCTCAAGGCCCAGCCCGAAACCGCAGAAAGCTGGATCCAACTGGCGCGCCTCTACATCCACAGTGCCCTGTTGCCGGACGCGCAAAACGCCTTGGAACAGGCCATGCGCCTGCAACCGGACAATCTGCAGGCCGTCGTCGCGCAGATCGAACTGCTGGACAAACAAGGCAAGACTGACGAATCACGCCAGTTGCTGGCGCGCCAACTGGCGGCGCATCCCGAATCGGCCTACCTGCAACACGCCCTGGGCCTGTGGCTGTTGCACCATGGCGAACGCACCTATGCGCTGCTTGGCCTGTCCAAGGCGGTAGAGCTGGAGCCGGACAATCAGGATTATCGCTACGACCTGGCCACCACCCTGCACGCCCAGCAGGAATTGGAAGCGGCCCAGCGCCAACTGGAAGAAATCATCCAGCGCCATCCGGCCAATCGCAAAGCGCGGGTACTGCTCGTCAATTATTGGAAAGAGAGTGGCCAATTGCAGAACGTACAGGTGCTGCTGGCGCAACTCGAACAGCAGAATCCGGACGATCCCGCCTTGCAGCAAGGCCTTTGACGCCGCTCACGTCGATACAAATATTACGAAGTGTTGAACCGCCACAGGCCAGCACGGTCAAGAGTTTATGGCGCGCCTGAGGTGGCGCGTCCCTCTACTTGTACGTGACCTGAGGGCACTTCTTGTCTACATCCAAAGAGCTGTTCAGTGAAAAGGCGGCCACCGGCATCGAAGGTCTTGATGACATTCTTGCCGGGGGGCTATCGCGCAGCCACCTGTTCCTACTGGAAGGCGAACCCGGCACCGGCAAGACCACCGTCGCGCTGCACTTCCTGCAAGCTGGCGCCAAGAACGGTGAGACATGCCTGTACATCACGCTGTCCGAGACGGAGCGTGAGTTGCGCCAGGGCGCCGAATCCCACGGCTGGGACCTGGATGACAATATCCATATCTTTGAACTGACCCCACCGGAGAGCCTGCTCAACGCCGAGCACCAGCAGAGCCTGCTGTACTCCTCCGACCTGGAACTGGGTGAAGCCACCCGGCAGATCTTCGAGGTGGTCGAACGGGTCAAGCCGACCCGCGTGGTGGTCGATAGCCTTTCCGAGATCCGCTTGCTCGCCCAGAGCTCCCTGCGCTATCGCCGGCAAATCCTGGCGATCAAGCATTACTTTGTGCGCTACGACGCCACCGTGCTGCTGCTGGACGACCTGACCACCGAATCCCTCGACAAAACCGTGCACAGCGTCGCCCACGGGGTGATCCGCCTGGAAGAGCTGACCCCCAACTACGGCGCCGAGCGCCGCCGCGTTCGGGTGGTGAAATACCGCGGGCAAAAGTACCGCGGCGGCTTTCACGACTTCACCATCATGGCCGACGGCATCCATGTGTTCCCGCGGCTGGTCGCGGCCGAACATCGCGGCGGCTACGTGCGTGAGACATTGAGCAGTGGCATCGCCGAACTCGATTCATTGATGGGCGGCGGTGTCGAGACCGGCTCCAGCAGCTTGATCCTCGGCCCGGCGGGTACCGGTAAGTCGCTGATCTCGATGATCTTTGCCGCGGCCGCCGTGGCCCGTGGCGAGAAAGCCGCGCTGTTTATCTTTGATGAAGAGCTGGGCCTGCTGTTCGAGCGCATGAAAAACATGGGCATCGACCTCGCGGCCCTGCAGGCCACCGGCAATCTGCTGATCGAGCAGGTGGACGCTGCCGAGTTGACCCCGGGCGAGTTCTCCCACCGGGTGCGCCGTTGCGTGGACGAGCGTGGCATCAAGACCGTGGTCATCGACAGCATCAACGGCTACCAGGCTGCCATGCCGGAAGAAAACGCGCTGATCCTGCACATGCACGAACTGTTGCTGTACCTGAACCGTCGCGGCGCCGCGACCTTCATGACAGTCGCCCAGCACGGCCTGGTCGGTGACATGCAGGCGCCGGTGGACATCACCTACCTGGCCGACACTGTGATTCTGCTGCGTTACTTCGAGGCGCTGGGCAAGGTACGCCGTGCCATTTCGATCATCAAGAAACGCACGGGCATGCATGAATCGACCATTCGTGAATACCGCATCGGCAACCGCGGCCTGACGGTCGGCGAACCCCTGGATAACTTCCAGGGCGTATTGCGCGGTATTCCAACGTTCACCGGCACCGGCTCGCCTCTGCTCAAGGAAGAGGGATAGTGACTGCCCTATCCCCCGTCTCCGAGCGTGCAATCATCCTGGCGCCCTTGGGCCGTGACGGCTCATTGGCGCTGGCGATGCTCAATGAGGCCGGCTACACCGGCATGATCGCCAGCAACCTGGCGATGCTCTGCGACGCGCTTGAAGAGGGCGCGGGCCTGCTGGTGATTGCGGCCGAGGCCCTGCGCGGTGTCGACCTTGAGCCGCTGCTGGAGCACCTGCACCAGCAGCCGGCCTGGTCGGACCTGCCCATCGTATTGATGACTCACCACGGCGGCAGTGAACAGAATGGTTCCTCCCACCTCAGTGGCTTGCTGGGCAACGTGACCTTCCTGGAGCGGCCCTTCCACCCGATCACGTTGATCAGCCTGGTAAGCGCCGCGTTGCGTGGGCGCCGGCGGCAATACGATGCCCGTGACCGGCTGATCGATCTCAGCGAAAGCGAGCTGCGCCTGCAACGCACGCTGGAAACACTTGAACAGCAAGTCGAGGAGCGCACTGCCCAACTGCGTACTAATGAAGAGGCGTTGCGCCAGTCGCAGAAAATGGAGGCGGTCGGGCAGTTGACCGGCGGCATCGCCCATGACTTCAACAACATGCTGACCGGCATCATCGGCAGCCTGGAGTTACTGCGAAGGCGTGTTGCTCGCGGCAAACTGGACGATCTCGACGGCCTGATCGACCTGGGTGTGACGTCGGCCAACCGCGCCGCTGGCCTGACGCACCGCTTGCTGGCCTTCTCCCGTCGCCAGTCACTGGATTCCAAGCCCGTTGAGATCAACCAGCTGGTCACCTCCATGGGCGAGCTGTTGCAACGCAGCATCAATGAAAGCATCGCCCTGGATATGCGCCTGGCCGCTGGACTGTGGACCGCCGAAGCCGACCCCAACCAACTGGAAAGCGCCCTGCTCAACCTGGTGATCAATGCGCGCGATGCCATGCCCGGCGGCGGCAAGCTGGTGGTCGAAACCAGCAACCGCCACCTCGACAGTGTGTTTACCGCAGCCTATGGCACGTTGACGCCAGGCGATTACGTCGAACTGAGCGTCAGCGATACCGGCTGCGGTATTCCCGAACACTTGCTAACGCGCGTGTTTGACCCGTTTTTCACCACCAAGCCCATCGGCCAGGGCACCGGCCTGGGGCTGTCGATGATTTATGGCTTCGCGCGCCAGTCCCACGGGCATGTCACCATCCACAGTGAAGTCGGCATAGGCACCACGGTCAGCCTGTTCCTGCCACGCTTTGTTGGCGAACTGCACACCCAGGAGCCGCTCAACCCGACATTGCTGTCCGTCGCCAATGTGGGTGAAACCATATTGATCGTCGAGGATGACCCGGCGGTGCGGGTGCTGGTCTGTGCCGTGCTCAAAGAGTTGGGTTATGCGTTTGTCGAAGCCGGTGATGCCGACACGGCGTTGCCCATCCTTGAGTCCGAGCAGCGCATTGACCTGTTGATCAGTGACGTCGGCCTGCCGGGCATGAACGGACGGCAGATGGCGGAAATCGGTCGCAAGATCCGGCCCGGGCTCAAGGTGTTGTTTATCACCGGGTATGCCGAACACGCGGCAGTACGGGGTGGTTTCCTGGACCCCGGCATGCAGTTGATCACCAAGCCGTTTACGTTTGATCTGTTGACGGCGAAGGTGCGGGAGATGATTCACGCGTGAGCTAGCTGCCGAAAAGCGCTGACATATTGAACAGCTGGGGGGACTGGAACCGTAACACCCCGGGGGGACACGAAGGTTTACACCGACGCGCATGAAAATTCGCTGAGGTTAGCCTGAAATTACCTTACGAGTCCGTTCAACCATGATTCCTTCCAGCCACGTCACCGCCCGGCGTCAACTGCCGCTGACCGCCGAATTCAAAACCCCGATCGTCAACCGAACACAATCCGCGGAGCACGACAGCAGCACTGTCATCAGGCCAGAGCCCTCGGATGGCGACGCGCGGGCCAAAGGCGACAGTGAGTTGGCCGGCCTTGTAGCGCAAGCGCTGCACCTGGGAGCCCGTACCGGTCGACTGGGTGATATCGACCACATCCCCCCTGCTTCTGCCTTCGGCCAGTGGTGGTCACACCTGCACGGTGTGATGAACAATCCACATTTCGTCAGGTGGGCGGCTGACCAGAAGATTGATCGGTCTAAAGCGATAGAGATCAACCCCAGCGAAAACTACATCACCGCCATGGTCGACGGTCAGCGCAAGACATTTTCGGGCTTCGACCATGGCCACGCCTGGACCTCGATGATGGCGCCCATCATGCAGGCGGCCAAAGCGCTGACCACTGGCTCTGGGTCTGGCTATATCTATGGCGCGTCAAACACGACATGGGCGCCTTACCAGGCGGTCGCGGGCTTTTATGGCGAGCCCATCATCGGGCAAACCAGGGAATCTGCCGAGGCGCGTGCCACCGAACTCGAACGCGCCAAGGCCTTCGGCCCCAGCTCACGTGCGCCTGAGCGATCCGACGAGGCTCTGCAGGATGCAAAGGCCAAGCTGGCCACTATCCACGACCAAACCACCGCCGCGTTGGCGCTGATCGATATCGTCCTGGCGGTCGACGAGTTGTCCGAGGGGCTCGTCTACCGCACGACAAAGGACCCCCTTGACAGCCTGTACCTGTCACCGTCGTACGTTGAAGAGAAGATAGAGCAACTTATCCGCGAGAAAATGGGCAGCGTCAGCCTCCCACTGCATGCCGATTCGCCCTTCCAGCGGTTGCAAACACGCCCAACGGTCAGCCTCCACACCTACATCAGCGACAACGGCTGGGAGGTGCCCAGGCGCCGCGATGAATTATTCAACCTCGGCCGCATTCTGACTACCCCGCCACTTTCACTGCTTCCTCACGGAAACCTAGGCGGAGCGTTGTCCTGGCCTGTCCCACTGAATGATGACGATCGGTACAACGTGAGAAATGCCTTGCGCCAAAACACCGTGGGTCTGGGTGAGCTGCAACATTATGACGAAAACAAAGGTGTGCTGGGATACCTGACACACAACCAGTCGTTCGCGCCACACGAACTGCATGATCCGACTCGGTTTATTCAAACCTTGCTTGCTACACCGAAGGCCCAGGCACTGGGTAAGGCACTGCAGGAAAAGTTCGATGGCGTATCGACTTCGCAGAGCAACAACGACTGGACCTTGGGCGCCTTGGGCGCCACGCTTGATAAGGAATCCGAAGCCGCAAACACCTCCGCTCCCGCCAGGACCGGCATCGCCGGGTTTGATATGGCCCGTTACGAACACTGGGGCCAGCATCCCTCCGTCGTGGTGGCAGGCCTGGTCAGCCACCTGATTGCAAAAGGCCGCGCCAGCGCCGAGCTCGCACCTATTGCGGCCCATGTACTGTTGTCTCGCAGGGCGCCAGCCTTCCTGGTCAAGGATATGCCCGAAAGAATCACCTACGGGTCCCATAGCTGGGTGAGCTTGTGCACTGCGGTGGCGTGCCTGGAGAGCCAGGCGCCGGGTGCCACTGCGCACATGAACTACGCAGACATCATGCGACGGTCTGAACTGGCCCCCGTGACCGAACAGGCGCGGCAGGTGGAGCAAAGCGCTCAACAGGATGCGCTCAAAGACTGGGGGGTTGCCCAGGGCATCATCCCGCTTGATACGCTGGACGCCTACACAGACGCGCAGATGCGGCGTGTCTTCAGTGCATTCAACGCTCAGGTGTCGGCGCTGCGCGAGGCCTCGCAGGTGCAGTCGACAGCGATGCCCGAGCGCCAGAAGATGGCGCTCGAAGCGCTCAAGGATGCCTTTGGAAATCTGCCGTTCGAGAATAAGTGCCTGACACCCTTCGTTGAGAATCGCGACTTTCCCGGACCGTACTCGGTGTTGGATCTTTACCTGAAGGGTGAACTCAGAGGAACACAATGGACGTCGTCGTCCGCCGAGGTGGACATCAGGCGTATAGCCGCCAACGCAGGCAAACTCCCAGATGTGAACGAGATGTTTCACACCCAGCTCTACACGTATTTTTCCTCGGCGGAGCAGTCGGCGGGCACGCAAGTCAAGCACCTGATAGCAGCGCTGCCGCTTGAGGATAGAAAAAACCTTGAGTACGGGAAAATCACCCTGCTCAAGGAACACAGGCTACCGAGCATTCACTATCGCGCGAGACCTAGCGAAGCGTGGAAAGTACCTGGCAGCCTATTGGTTAAAGCCCAATTGGGTGGCAACGTCAACCTGTATGAAATCAGCACGAAAGCAAACAGTGTTCACAAACGCAATGAATTAATCGACCATCCAATAGGGCGTGGCGATCTAATGGATATTTACGTCCATAAGATGCTCTTGGACGTTGAACCTGCCGGTAGTTATTCATCCAACATCGCAGGGGAAAAACGCCCAAGGGGCACGCCAGACAGCTTCACCAGCGAGAGGACCCGGTACATTGCCGACGCCTTGGTGCAAGATCTCGGCATCCGGGCGCTCGAGGATGAGGCCAGGGGCATCACAACCTTTGACACTGAAGTCCCGTTCTACAAAAAAGCCCGCGAGTTCATGCTCGACCTCATTCCCCTGCGCTCGGCGATCCAGAACTTTCGCGCCGGTAACATTGGCGATGGCATGGTTGACTTGGCCTTCGACGCGTTCGGTTTTGCCGTCGGCATAGGCACGGCCGCTAGAGGCGCCAGAGCCGTTCAAGCGGGCGCATCAACCCTGAATAGATTGACTCGCGGGGCAAAAATCGTCGGACGTGGCGCCCTTGGCAGCCTCAACCCGGTAGAGGGTTGGGTGGACCTGGCCCGGGGTGGCACACAGTTGATCAAGCGCGGTGCCCGTCCTGCGCTGTCGGCAGGCGCCAGCGCCGTCAACACGCTCAAGGGCGCCGGTCACTATGACCTGCTCAAGGCGGCGAGCAAACACTACGACGCCGTCGCTACGGGCACCTACAAGCGTGCAGAAGATACTCTGGAAGCCGCTGCAGTGCTCAGGCATGGGAAATGGTACCGCTACGATCCAGCCTCGCGCCTAGCGTTCGGCACGGCGCTCAATGACTTCGTACCGTCCATGGGGGGCACCTCCCCCGCCTTTGGAGACTGGGCGGTGGGTCAACGGGTATTAACGGACAGTGAAAAAGCCATCAAGGCCCGATGGGACGCGGCGGTCAAACGTTCCAAATTTGGCGTGGGAAAGTTTGAATTTGAAGCAGCGTATTACAGTACCAATCCGCCGAAAGACTTGATCAGCAAAACCAAAAATCTGACAGCGATGGAATTGATGGCTTTGGCGCAAGGCAACGATACCCCTGCAGGCGTCATGGGGACGCTCGTCAGGCAATACGACAGCTTGGCCTTTAAGCAAGGGAAGAAAACGGCGGCCCAGTTTATCGACGCTATCGACCCTGATTTCGGAACGGTATTTCCACTGCCGCAGACCGTTTATCTCAGTTCGACAGCGCAGTTTTCTGATGGCCAGTGTGCGGCCCTGTCACGGGCCCTTGCTACCGCCGTCGAGCAAGGCAAAGAGAAAACACTGATTAATAACCTGTTCAAGGCCGCTGCCCGCCCTGATACGGCAGAAGCCAGAGCGTTCATGCGCACCCTCAGTCGCCTTCAAGCCTTTACCGGGGGAGAAAGTACCTTTCATGCGCAGAAAGTCTTGCGCCAGGTGACCCCTCAGGACATGGTCCGGGAGCTTTCGCGCTCGACTGTCACCCAATCCGTGATGATCGACTCGCCGGGGCATGCGATGGCGGCAGGCGTTGTAGTGGATGGCGCCCACAAAAAATACTACTTCTATGACCCCAACGCGGGCGTTGCTTTCTTTCCAACCGCCGAGGCAATGGAGGCAGGCCTGACCAGGCTATTCAGTGACAAACGTCTGCAGGGTCAGTACAGAACGCATGCCACTCATCCCAAACGCTTGGAATTCAAGATTTTTGACCACGACGATGAGTGGAGAAAACTGGCTAGCATCGATGAAGGGAGCTTTAAAACACTCTTTGACGTCCCCCTTCACGAGCGCGCGGTTGCCAGCATGTCCCATGAACGCTTGAAGGTGAGCTGGGAAACCTTGCAAAAAGCCCCGGGCAACCAAGGTTTAAACTGCTATCAGGCTTCGGTCCATGTGGCCCAGGCGGAACATAACCTCACACCTGAAGCCGTCAATGCCGTCAAAGCGGCTACGAAGAATGGAGGCCCGACCAGTTATACACCGCGTTATCTGGAGTTGATGGGGATCACACCCGACCACCTCAGAACCACCTTCGATGCTGCGCAGATCAAGGAGTCCGGGTTTCTCAACTTCAAGCATGGCAATGAGGGTGGAGCGTTCGGCCACACTGTTTACCTTCAGAAAACCGACACTCATCAATTATACCTGTTCAACACCAACAGCCCTGACCTGGACGTCGCCATGATCAAGAATGGCAAGCCAATAGAGACAAGCGGTGGAATGACGGTCTTCCATCTCGATGACGCGGGTCAGAGAGGCCTGCAGAATTTTCTGGATGGGATCGCCGTTGGAAAGGATTGGCAGTTTGTCTACACACCCGTGAGCACCGTCACGGCTAACGTACAGGGCCTGACGCATTGATCAGGTAGAAACGGCGGCAGCGCGTATGTCGACGCCGCCGCTAACTTCACTTCACGCCAACAACCGCTGGATATGCTCTTGCAGCGTATCCAGGTCGAACGGCTTGGCCAGGATCGGCGCGTTTCGCGTGATCGGGCTGTTGCAGTCGAGGATTTCCTGCGGATAACCACTGATAAAGATGACCTTCAACTCGGGGCGCAACTTGATCGCCGGTTCGGCGATCTGCACGCCGGAGATCCCGCCCGGCAGGCGGTAGTCAGTGACCATCAGGTCCAGGTGCGGCTTGGTGGCGAGGATTTCGAAGGCCTGCTCGCCATCGATTGCCTTCAACACCCGGTAGCCCAGCCCGGCCAGGTATTCACCCAGCACAAACATAATGGATTCGTCGTCTTCGACGATCAGTACGACGTCTTGTGCATCTTCACTCATGGGAAGCCTTTGTCAGGTCATTTGCTGCAATTACGACCATAGGGTCATGCAGAGGTTGCGTCGAGGTGACGATTGATTTCACGCCGGCGCGTCCAGGGGCAGGCACACGCGAAACAGGGCGCCCTCGCCTATCTGGCTTTCGACCTCGATGGAGCCGCCATGAGCCGCGACGATCTGCTCGGAAATAAACAGGCCGAGGCCAAGACCCGCCGCCACCTGGCTGGCCGAGACCCGCTCGAACTGCTGGAAAATACGCTTCTGGTTCTCTTCGCTGATACCGATCCCCCGGTCACGCACTTCAACCCGCGCTTCTCCATGCGCGGTATACACGCGCACGTCCACAGGGCTCTTGGCCCCGTAGCGCAGGGCATTGGTGAGCAGATTGGTCACGACCTGCTCGATGCGGAATTCATCCCAGTTGCCCTCGACCGGCCCTTCAGCGCTCAGTTGCATGGACGAGTCGGCGGCCGCCACTTGCGGGGCGAAGTTTTCCACCAGGTTGCGCACCAGTTGCGTAAGGTCAAAGCGCGCCGGGCGAATGGACAGCTTGCCCGTGCGGATACGCGACACGTCGAGCATGTCTTCGATCAAACGGATCAGGCTCTGGATCTGGCGCTCGTCGCGATCGACCATGGCGTGCATCTTGTCCAGGGTGAATGCGGCGGCGTTGTCCCGGGCCAGGTGCATCTTGCGCAGCTGTGTCTCTAGGATCAGCCCATTGAGGGGCGTGCGCACTTCATGGGCGACGATCGACATGAAGTCGTCACGCATGCGCACGGCCTGCTCCAGCTCAGCCTGGGTAGCCTGCAGGCGCGTCAGCAGCAACTCCTGCTCGCGACGGCTACGCTCCAGGGCTTCGACCTGCTGCTTCATGGCCTTGCTCTGGCGATACAGATCGACGAACACATTGACCTTGCTCTTCACCGCATGGATATCCAGCGGCTTGTGCAGAAAGTCCACGGCACCGCTTTCGTAACCCTTGAAGGCGTAATTGAGCTCGCGGCCGGCGGCACTGACGAACACAATCGGGATGTTCTTGGTTTTCTCGGTACCGCGCATTAATTCGGCCAGCTCGAACCCGTTCATGCCGGGCATCTGCACGTCGAGAATCGCCATGGCGAATTCGTGCTCCAGCAACAGGGACAAGGCCTCGTCGGCGCTCAATGCCTTGAATACCTGGCGGTCCTCGCGCTTGATCAGCGCTTCGAGGGCCAGCAGGTTTTCCGGCAGATCGTCGACGATCAGCAGTTTGGCCTGGACAGTACTTAACATGGGGAATATTCCAGGGAAGCCAGCAATGAGCCAATGCGGCTCAACGTCAGAATGTGGTCGGGTGTATGCAGCGCCAGCGCTGCGCGTGGCATGACGGCAACACGTGCTTCAGAGGGCTCTTGCACCACGGTGGTCCCGCCTTGTTGCTTGACGTGGGCCAGCCCGCGGGCGCCATCCTGGTTGGCACCGGTCAACAGAATGGCAAGCAGGCCTTTGCCATAGGTATCGGCGGCAGAAACAAACAGGAAATCAATTGCCGGCCGCGAGTGGTGCACACGGTCTTCCTGGCTCAGCGACAGGCTGCGATCATGCTCCACCGACAGGTGATAACCGGGGCCGGCGAAATACAGGGTGCCGGGCTTGAGCACTTCCTTGTCGCGCGCTTCAACCACCGGCATGGCGACACGCCGGTCAAACACCTCGGCCAATTGGCTGCGACGCTCGTCCGGCAAGTGCAGTACGGTGATGATTGGCAAGCCGAAGTCTGCGGGCAACTGAGCGAATATCGTCAGCAACGCCTCCACGCCACCGGCGGATGCGCCGATGACGATAGCTTCTATGCCCCGGACCGATGCCGGGCTGGCAGCCGCTTGATTCATAGCTTCCGGTAGATCCGTTCCTGTTTGACCAACGCTTCGAATTGTTTCCCGTAGGCGGAGAAATCCAGCGTTTCCTTACTGCCCAGCACCAGGAAGCCGCGATGACACAGCGATTCATGGAACAAACCAAACGCCCTGTCTTGCAGCTTTTTATTGAAATAAATCAGGACGTTGCGACAGGAAATTAATTGAGTTTCTGAGAATACACTATCGGTTGCCAGGCTGTGGTCGGCAAAGGTGACATTCTCACGCAGCGTTTTATCGAAGATCGCGTAATCGTATGCCGCAGTGTAGTAATCGGCAAATGAACGTTGGCCGCCGGCTTGCTGGTAATTGGCGGTGTAGGCCCGCACGTTCTCCAGGGAGAAAATCCCCTGCTTGGCCTTGTCCAGTGACGCCGGGTTGATGTCAGTGGCGTAGATGATCGTACGCTCCAGCAGGCCTTCTTCGCGCAGCAGGATGGCCATGGAGTAGACCTCCTCGCCCGTACTGCAGCCCGCGATCCAGATCTTGATCGATGGGTAGGTCTTGAGCAGCGGTACCACTTCCTGGCGGATCGCCAGGAAGTGCGACGGGTCGCGAAACATCTCGCTCACCGGGATCGTCAGGAATTGCAGCAACTGCATGAACGCCGCTGGGTCATGCAGCACGCGCTCCTGCAGGGCGGATATGGTCGCGCAATCGAACTGGCGCAGCGCATGGGCCACGCGGCGTTTCACCGACGCCCCGGAGTAATCCCGGAAGTCATAGCTGTACTTGAGGTAAATCGCCTCGATCAACAGGCGCAGCTCAATGTCGCTGCTTTTGTCCAAAAAACATTGCTCCACTTAAATGCGTTCCATCTTCGGTAGCCATACGCGAATCAGTGAGAACAGACGATCCAGGTCAATCGGCTTGGCCAGGTAATCATTGGAACCCGCCGCGAGGCAGCGCTCCTGATCGTCCTTCATGGCCTTGGCCGTCACCGCGATGATCGGCAGCTTTTTCCAGCGCGGGTCCTGGCGGATCAAGGCGGTGGCCTCGTAACCGTCCATTTCCGGCATCATCACGTCCATCAGCACCAGGTCGATATCGTCGACTTCATTGAGTTTGTCGATAGCTTCACGGCCGTTACGCCCGATGACCACTACCGCACCCTTGTGCTCCAGGGCGCTGGTCAGGGCGAAGATATTACGCACATCGTCGTCGACCAGCAGGATCTTGCGCCCCTCGAAGACCTTGTCGCGGCTGCGCGCGGTCTTGAGCATCTTCTGGCGGTCATGGGACAGCTGGGATTCGACTTTGTGCAGAAAGAGTGTGACCTCATCCAGCAAGCGCTCCGGCGAGCGGGCGCCCTTGATGATGATAGAGCGCGAATACTTGCGCAGCTCGGCCTCTTCATCGCGGGTCAGGTTGCGACCGGTGTAGACGATAACGGGCGGGAACGAGCAGATATCCTCGGTGGCCATGCGCTTGAGCAGTTCGTTGCCGAGCATGTCCGGCAGCTTGAGGTCGATGATCATGCAGTCGTAGATATTGGTCCGCAGCAAGTCCAGGGCGGCCTGGGCGAAACCGACGTCGGTGATCTCGATGTCATCGTCGCCGATCAGGCGGGCAATGCTGTCGCGCTGCAGGTCGTCGTCCTCTACCAGCAGCACACGCTTGACCTTCTGGGTCAGCTTGGCTTCCAGGCGGGCAAACACGTCCTTGAGCTCTTCGCGGGTGGTGGGCTTGACCGCATAGCCGATGGCGCCCATGTGCATGGCGGCTTCGACACGGTCTTCCACAGAGATTACATGCACCGGGATATGGCGCGTGTTGGCGTGCTCTTTGAGGCGCTGCAGCACGGTCAGCCCGGAATGGTCCGGCAGGCGCATGTCCAGCAGGATCGCATCGGGCACGTATTCCTCGGCCAGGCTGTAGCCTTCGTCTGCGCCGTGCGCCACGAGGCAGTGATAGCCCAGCTCATGGGCCAGGTCGAACAGGATACGGGCGAAGTTCGGCTCGTCCTCCACCACCAGGATGCAGCGTGTGGTGAACGGCGCCTTGTCGCGGTCGTCGGCAAAGCGCGGGATCTGGCTGGTATCGGCCACCGGCAGCGGCGATACCTTGACAGGCACCGGCGCGGGCGCCACGGCGACCTGGCGTGGCTGTTCGACCGGAACGGCGTTTTCTTCACGCTCGACATACTGTTCCGGCAGTACCAGGGTGAAGACACTGCCCTTGCCGGGCTCACTGCTCACGCTGATGTAGCCGCCCAGCAGGGTCGCCAGGTCACGGGAGATCGACAGGCCCAGGCCCGTGCCGCCATACCGGCGATTGGTGGTGCCGTCGGCCTGGCGGAAGGCTTCGAAGATGCTTTCCTGCTGGTCCGGGGCAATGCCGATGCCGGAGTCGCGAACCGTGAAGGCAATACCCTCCCCTGGCGCACGGGACACGCTAAGGCTGACGTCGCCCTGTTCGGTGAACTTGACCGCGTTGGACAGGAGATTCTTGAGAATCTGTTCCAGGCGCTGGCGGTCGGTAAACAGCATGGTCGGCGAACCTTCCTGGACTTCCACGTGGAAGCCCAGCTTGCGATCGGCCGCCAACGGCTCGAACATCCCGCGCAGGCCGTCCACCAGGCGCGCCACACTGGAGTTCTCCGGGCGCACTTCGAGCTTGCCGGCCTCCACCTTGGAGATGTCGAGGATGTCATTGATCAGGTTGAGCAGGTCATTGCCGGCGGAATAGATCGACTCGGCAAACTTGACCTGTTCGGCGCTGAGGTTTTCCTGGGGGTTCTCAGCCAGCAACTTGGCCAGGATCAGCGAGCTGTTGAGCGGCGTGCGCAGCTCGTGGGACATATTGGCGAGGAATTCGGACTTGTACTTGCTGGAGCGCTGCAGTTCTTCGGCGCGATCCTCCAGCTCGATCTGAGCCTGGTTGAGCTCGATGTTCTTGCGGTCCATGGCGTCGCGTTGCTCGGCCAGTGTCTGCGTCTGCTCGGCCAGCTGTTCGTTGGTCTGCTCCAGCTCGGCTTGCTGGGTTTCCAGGTGAGCCTGGGATTCCTTGAGGATACGCGACTGCTCTTCCAGCTCTTCGTTGGCGGTCTTGAGCTCTTCCTGCTGCACTTGCAGCTCTTCGTTGAGCTGCTGGGTTTCGGCCAGCACTTCCTGCAGGCGCTGGCGATAGCGGGCCGCCTCGATGGAGGTGCCGATATTGCCTGCGATGAGCTCCAGCAGCTCTTCGTCGCGCTCCTGCAGCGGACGCAGGAAGCCCAGTTCGAGCACGCCATTGACGCGATCATCATCGCTGGTGGGCATGACCAGCACGCTGCGGGTATGCCCTTCACCCAGGCCGGAGCTGACCCTGAAGTAGTCCACCGGCACATCGTCCAGGCGAATCAGGCGATCCAGCTGGGCCGCCTGGCCGACAATGCCTTCGTCACTGTAGATCGCTTGTTCCAGCTGTTCCTGCTCGCGGGAGAAGCCGTAGGTGGCCACGCGCCGCAGGCCGCCGTGTTCTTCACGCACGTACAGCGCGGCAACGGCGGAGCCCATGTACTGGGCAAAGAATTGCAGGATATTGCGCCCGAGCATGTTCAGGCTGAGTTGACCGAGTACCTGTTCAGCCAGTTCGGTCTGGCCGTTGCGCAGCCAGGCTTGTTGTTCCAATCGGCCTGCAATCTTCTGTTGCGACGCGAGGTTTGCGCTGTAACTCTCTGATAACGCAACTAAATTCCTACGACCGATATACGCCAGGAAACCACTCAGGCCTAGCACGAAGACCAGGTACAGGGTGACGCTGACCACGGTGGTGCGGGTGACTTCCTGGTTGCGGGTGATGCGGAATTGCTGCTCCATCGCCACCGCGTCGTCGTATTCCTTGCGGATCTCGTCGGTCAGGCGCTTGCCGCGGCCGGCCTTGACCGCACTGCGGTAATCGCCGCTGGTGCGCTGCATATCAATCATCGACTGGGCGTAGTTGTTCCACTCGACTTGCAGGGCTTCCAAGCGCTTGAGGCGATCCACCTGCTGCGGGTTGTCCGCTACCAGTTCCTGCAGGTTGCGCAGGTCGGCAATGATCCGTGGCTTGGCCACTTCGTAAGGATCGAGGAAATGCTCGTCGCCGGTGATCAGGAACCCACGCATGCCGGTTTCCAGGTCGACGGTCAGCTTGGACGACTCATTGAGGTTGTTGATAACCCGATCGGTGTGCTCCACCCATTGAATGACCGACAACAGATAAGTGATCAAGACGACGAAAAACACAGCACTGAGCACGCCCACACCCAGGGGCAATGCCACGTTTCTGCTCAGCAGGTTACGAAAGCTGTTTTCATCGACGGACGACGCGGGAGTCATGGGCATGCCTTGGCCAAAGGTGGAAAAACCGGGAGTTTGCCCCAAAGTCGCGCGCAAACGCTATTTTTCTCTAACTCAAAGCCATTACGTCCTTGCTCGGCAGGCGAGAATTCTGCGGTGAACGCCCGCTTTTCGTCCTGCCGCTGATTTGACTTCTTACATACCCGGGCATTTGGCACAGGAACCCCTCGACCTTTTTGGCTCACCCAAAGACGTGCAGGGGAACAGGGAACCTCCTCTGGAAAAGCACCTATGTCATTCACGAAGGTACCCTTCTATGCTCAATCACGTCTCTTCTACCCCGCCACAGCCGACACCCATGGTTCCGGCATTGCTGCCCCGCGATCCGACCCCTGCAGGCTCAACGGTATCGATCCACACTGAGCGCGCGCCTGCCTTACCCCTCACCCGCACGCCCACTGTCCCCGTCACACTGGGGCAACGGGGGCTGAAGGCTGCGCTGGGCGACCGCCAGAACTGGCAAACCCTGGCGCAAAAACTCAAGGAAATCGTGAGCCGACCCGGGATCACTGACGCTGCGCCGGCGATACTGAAGGCATTGAGCAGTACGCCCATGGATTTGCACCCTGAGTCGTCTTACCCGATCGATAACGGTACGGCCGTGACGCTGAGGCACTTTATCGAGGCCCACGGCTTGCGCGTGCCGAGCAACCTGTTCGAACTGACCGCCCTTGGGGATGCTGCGACCGTGCGCGCCTTGCCTCACCCCTTCGGCAACTTCGGCGGCGCGTTGTCCTGGCCCATCCCCCTGGATGAGGACGCCCAGTCGGGGTTGCTCAGGCGAGCCGCCCGCCTTGTCCGCGAGCACGATGATGCGCCGCAGAGTGGCCAACCGGAGGGCGTACTGGATTTTCTGCGTCGTGACCTGCCACTCACCGGGGAGACCGTGCCGGACCCCGCCAAAACGCTGGAAACGCTTGTCACATCAAGCCGCGGACAGGCATTGGGGACCCAACTTCAAACTGACTTCAACGCAATTTGCACGGGGTGGAGCGCCAGCGACTACGCCCTGGCGGCCATCCACCTGAGCCTGGACCCCGCCAGCATCAAGGCATCGCGCCGCAATACCGTGGCGGGTTTTGACCTGGGGCAGCCTCAGCACTGGGGGAAACCCGCTTCGGCGGTACTCCAGGGGCTGGCCGCACACTTGGTCGCCACCGGCAAGGCAAGCGCTGAAATGGCCCACGTGGGTGCGTACCTGTTACTGATGAGGCGCGCGCCCGAGTATCTGATCAAGGACATTCCCCCCAGTGTCACGTACGGCAGCCCGGCCTGGGTCAGTCTCTCCATTGCCGCGGCTACTCAGGAAGCCCGTTCACCCGGGACAGTGGCGAACATGACATTTGCCCAGGTCATGCTCAACGCCGAAGCGACCGCGCTGGCCAACCCGCAGGCCACGGCATTGGCGCAGACATCGGCGCTGCTCGACTGGGGCGTCGCTCATGGCGTGTTTGCACGCAAGCCCGACAGTGCGTACACCCATGCCGAGGTGGAGCAGACAAGAGCGACGTTCAATCAACAACAAACCGATTGCAAAGAAGCATCTGCTTCGCTGGACAAGGACATCCCCACCCGCAAAGCGATCGCACTGGAAAAACTCAAGGAACGCTTCGGTGACCTGGGCGCGCTCTTTGAAGAGAAGCTCATATCCAGCGAAGGCGGAGGCGGAACCGGCCAGCAGACCAAGCTGACAGGCAAGCACTCACTGCTGGATATCGCGATGATGGACCTGGATGATCCCGCACCGTTTTACTCGGCTGACAGCCGAGTCCCCTTGGCAGCGTTGAACGCCAACCCTCGGTTTGGTGTAAGGCAGGTATTTGATCAGCAATTCGACGCGGCTATCCAGGACCGAAAGACCGCCACAAGCGTCTCGATCAAGCACCTGATCGCGCAGCTTCCACTGGAAGATCGCAACAACCTTGAATATGGAGAGATCAGTTTCTATTAGGACACCTCTCACACCCTGGGGCGTGACTTCACCTCCAAATACCCGGATCCCAATAGCCAGGACTTGCTGGTGAAAACCACGCGCGCCGGCGTGACCACCGCGTACGAAATCAGCTTGGCCAGGGGCGAGATCAAATCCATCCCTCTGCATCGTGTGGAATTAAGCAGCACCCGGGAAGCCAACAAAGTCTACGAGACCAAACTGTTCACACCTGCCGGCAGTGAGCCCCACCACCGCCGCGAGACAACGCCCCTCGGCGCATTGCCGCCAGCGAGCTTCCGCTCGGACCGATCCCACAACATTGCGGATGCGTACATCAAGCACCTGGATTTCGACAACCCGAATATAAAGTCGTACGCCAGAGGCCAAACCACACGGGACGAGCAGGCGGCAAGAGCGCTGCCCGTTGAGCAGTTTTTCCTGAACCTGGTGCCTTTCAGGTCAGCCATTGTCAACTTCCAAAAAGGCAACTACGGCGAGGGGGCGTTGGACCTTTCACTGGATATCTTTGGTTTTCTCACGGCGGGTGCCTCTACGGCAGGAAAACTGATCAAGTTGGGCGGCTCCGCCCTCTCCACAGGTGGCAAGGTGCTACGGGCCACCCGATTGATTGGTGCTGCGGCCATTGGCACGCTCAACCCTTTGGCCGGAGTGGGCGATGCGGCGGTGGGAACCGTCGGCGCGCTGGGCAGAGGCGGTCGGTATCTGCTGTCCAAAGGCACCGAGGCCGTCAACCTGCTCAAGGGGGCTTCCGGAAACTACAACCTGTTGAAAGCCGCCAGCAACGACAATGTGGTCGTCGCAACGGGGATGCTGAACGTTGCCCCGCGCGCTGTCGAAGGGGCCGCCGTGCTGAAGAACGGCCAATGGTATGCGTTTGATGTCGACAGGATGTGCGCTTACGGCGGACCGCTTCGGGGGTTCACGCCAGCAACCGTGGCGACCAAGGGCCAGATCAATCAGAGCTTTATAGACTGGCTCTACCGGCGACTCGCAGGCGATGAAGTGCCCACGACGGCGTCGCCGACCGTATTGGGCCAATATGTGCCCAAGGCATTCGAAGCAGCCCTGGAGACTGCCAGGCGCCCCAATAACCTCAAGGACTTCGAGTTTGGCTATGCCCATGGTCATCCGGAGAAAGTGCCTGGTTATTCATCGAGCATGAACATGCTTGAACTCCAGACGCTGGCTTCTCAACGCTTTTTGGGGCCTGAAGACGTAGGCACCCTGGCCAAGCAAATCGAACGCCAGAAAGTGAAACTGACCCAGGACGGTTTCATGCTGTTCCAGCGCGATATCCAGGCCGCTGGCGGCACCGTGACGCCAATGCCTCAAGAGCTGTACCTCAGCCAGGTCCGGCTTGCTTCAGAAGGCGAATGCGCGGGTATCGCCAATACCCTTGCGCTGGCACTCAGGTCCGGCGATGAAAATACCTATCTGGGGAATATGTTCAAGGCTGCCGCCGCCTCTCAAGCACCGGGTGCCAAGCAGTTCATCGACAACCTTCATGATTTTCACCAGGCGGTCAATGGCTTCGAAACGTTCCATATGGGGAAGCCGGTCAGGCAAATCCCCTATCAGGAGATAGCCGCTGAACTCAGCCATGCCGCACCGCCCAAGACCCTTAGGATCGCCACGCGAGACCACGCACTGCTCGCGGGTGTGATGACGCGGGACAACAAGCCGGTGTGGTTCTACTTTGACCCGAACTTCGGGCTGGCCAAGTTCGACTCGGCCGACGCGATGAAGAATGGCCTTGAGCGAACCCTGAACCGGGGAACCAGCCCGTTCCAGCATCGGGCCCTGGGTGAACACCCGGCATCCCCGGAGTACAGGGTGAGTGATTTTGACGCCAGCGACGTGAGTACCTATCACCTTCCTGCCGTCAGGCGCATGGCGTCGGTGCCATTATGAGTGATCGAACAACCTGACGGGACATTCGGCTCCATGAAGGTCACAATGCCAGCAATTACTTTGGAACTTGCTGGCGTTGTCGCCACTCATTACTGAATTGTCTTTTGACCTTTCACGCTCAGCCCCCTTATCTTTCAGGAATGTTTACTATGTCCACCACCTCCACCATCCTTGTAGTCGAAGACGACGCCATCGTGCGCATGCTGATCGTCGATGTCTTGGAGGAGTTGGAATTCAACGTGCGCGAGGCTGCTGACGCTGAGGAAGCGCTGGCAGTGGTGAAAGACGCCGACACCGTCATCGACCTGATGATGACCGACGTCGGCCTGCCGGACATGGACGGCAAGCAACTGGCCACCAAGGTGCGTGAACTGCGCCCTGCCCTGCCTATCCTGTTCGCCAGCGGCTATGCAGAAAATATCAACGTACCCGCCGGCATGCAGGTGATCGCCAAGCCGTTCTCCATCGATCAGTTGCGCGACAAAGTCAAATCGATGCTGCCTGCGCTTTAATCTTGGCAAGTCTCCAAGTGCCGCCTGCCTAGGCGGCATTTTTGCGTAAAGCGTGTAGAGATTAACGTGACCTTGGGCCGATAAAATCGGAAACTCAGCGCTTTCACGCGCCGTTCAAACAGATTCTTCAAAACGCATTCAGGAAGGACGCAACAACATGATTGCAAAACCGACGCGCCTGCTGTTGGCGAGCCTCTCGATACTCATGAGCACCGGTGCCTGGGCCGACTTCACGGCAACGCCCGACGAAGCGCGGGCCATCGCCAAGGAAGCCTACCTGTATGGCGTCCCGGTGGTGGAAATGTACAAGAGGCTCTACACCCAGGCCGTTGACAAGGGCGGCGCCAATTACAAGGCGCCGTTCAACCATATTGGCAACACCGCCCAGGTGTTCACCCCCAAGGACACTGCGTTCGCTACGCCAAACGCAGACACGCCCTATTCCTTCGTGTGGATGGACCTGCGCAGCGAGCCGCTGGTGTTGACCTTGCCGAAAATCGAGGACAACCGCTATTACTCGGTCCAATTGATCGACCTCTATACGCACAACCTTGCTTACCTGGGTACTCGCAGCACCGGCAACAACGGTGGCCACTACATGATCGCCGGCCCCGACTGGAAGGGTCAGCAGCCGGTGGACGTCGACCGGGTGATCTACAGCGAAAGCACGATCGCCTATGCCCTGTACCGCACGCAGCTGTTCGACGAGAAGGACCTGAACAAGGTCAAGCAAATCCAGAACGGCTACAAAGTCCAGTCGCTGAGCAGCTACGTGAAGCAAGCTGCCCCGGCCAAAGCGCCGAAAATCGAATGGCCCAAGCCCACCGCCACCATGACCGAAGGGCCGCAGCTGTTTCGCTACTTGAACTTCATGCTTGCCTTCGCCGCGCCCCAGGACAGTGAAAAAGACCTGCTGGCACGTTTTGCCAAAATCGGCATCGCCCCCGGTGCGCCGTTCAAGGTCAACCAGTTGACGGCCGAACAGCGCAAGGCGCTGGACGCAGGCATCGCTGATGCCAGGGCTGAGTACAGCGCATTCAAGAAAGACAAGATCGACACGCACCAGGTGTCCAGCAATGACCTTTATGGCAATCGCGATCGCCTCCAGAACAATTACCTGTACCGTTTCGCCGGGGCCGAACTGGGCATTTTCGGAAACTCGGCCAGTGAAGCCGTGAACCTGCGGTACACCCTCGACAGTGAGGGCAAGCCAGCCAATGGCGCACGGCACAGCTATACCGTGCATTTTGCCAAGGACCAACTGCCGCCCACGGATGCGTTCTGGTCACTGACCATGTACGACGCCAAGACCCGGTTGCTGGTGCCTAACCACAAAAAGCGCTACCTGATCAATTCGCAGATGCTGGATAGACTCAAGCGGGATGCCGATGGCGGCTTGACCCTGGCATTGCAGCATCATGAACCGCCCAAGGACGAGCAGAGCAACTGGTTGCCCGCCCCTCCCGGTCCGTTTTACGCCGTGCTGCGCATTTACCTGCCCAAGCCCGAAGTCGTCAATGGCCAATGGAACCTGCCACCGTTGACACCACTGAAGTAACACCACGCTGGGGAGGGGCTTGGCGTGTCGCTGCCAACCCTGAACTAGTGTTTTTTCAGCTTCAGGTAAGACTGATGCAGGTCCGCGGCCCAGCCGTCGATCACGGCCTTCACGTCGTTGGCCTGCATCACCTGGGTGTCATTGGCCAGCGGCTTGCCGGTACCTTTGCGCACCACTTGGGCGAGGACCCGGCCGTTTGCGCCGTCGAGAAACTGCGCTTCCGTGCCCAGGGTGGTTTCCTGGTCGCGGATCCCGGTACCGGCACTGACCGCTGCCGCTACCAGCGCGACCGGGACGAATTCATAGGGCTTGAGGCTTTCGGTCTTGCTGCTGACGGCGGTAATCGCGGCGCGCACCACCATGACCCCTGGGCCGGGACCGTTTGCCAAGGGCAGCGATTTTGCCAGCTCGCGCTTGAGCGCCTGGTTAAAGTAATCGTTGATGCCGCGCAGGGTGCTGTCCGGGATCTTCGCCGTGGCCTGGGGCTTGGGGTAGAACTGTGTCGGTTCGATGTACACCGCGTTGTAACGGCTCAAATCGAGGGTTGGATCGACCCAGCGCATGACTTCAGCACCCGATGGCGACTTGGCTTCCTTCAGTTGGCTGTAGTCAGAGAGAAAACCAGAGTATTCATCTGGTTGCGTAACCTTGCTGGCACACCCCGCCAGCCCGAGCGAAGCGATGCACAGCGTGCAGATCAATGGCTTTAGGTTCATCTTCAAACTCCCTGGCAGTTGGCGTTGGGGCACTGATCTCTAGGTATAGCCAATCCTGGAGAAATAGCCCTGTGCCCACCACCAGGCTGCTCAGCCGCGCTCGCGCGGAATCAGGCTTTGCAGCTGCGACGCCAGGAAGTTAGCGTCGAAAGCGAAGGTGTCCGGGTCTTTGAGGCCGTTGGTCTTCTTCCATAACCAGTCGTTCTTATCCGCAGGCAGCACCAGTGACACACTGCCGTGCCGTGCGGCGGTCAAGCCGATGACCGAGACGGAGATCAACCCGCCCACGCCCATCACATCCGGCACGAACTCCACCGGCTTGCCGGTGATCTGCACGATCAGTTTCTCGGTCTTGAACGGCGACGTCTGCGCCGGCACGCTCGGGCCGCTGGCCACGTAAGGTTCACGGTGGACTTCGAGCAACCCGACGGTCTTGACCGGCTCCAGCCACTGCTCGACCTGGTCGAATAGTTCGCCGAGCTTTTGCGCCCATCGGGCCGACTGCAGGTCGAACTGCTGTTTTTTATGCGCTTCGCTGTCGGCGTAATGACGAAGCATCTCGCCCAGTTGTTGTACATCGTCCATTGCGAATTTCCTTGGGTGAGCCAGGTTGCGTACCACGATCATGGCAGATGCGGCCCCTCAACGTACGGCTTAAAACTGATCCGCAACAATGAGGTTTTACTGAGCCTGTTTTGTTTTGCCCACGCTTCCTACAGTGCCGCCACTTGGAACCGTGGGAGGACTGAGCATGAGCACAGCAATAACTGGGCAGGCCTATAACTATAAGGTCGTGCGCCAATTCGTTATCGCTACTATCGCCTGGGGCGTGGTAGGCATGGCCATGGGCGTGTGGATTGCCTCGCAGCTGGTCTGGCCCGAGATGAACCTGGATTTGCCCTGGACGACCTTTGGTCGCCTACGGCCCTTGCACACCAGCCTGGTGATCTTTGGCTTCGCTGGCAGCGCACAGTTTGCCGCCAGCTATTACGCGGTGCAGCGCACCTGCCAGGTGCGCTTGTTTTCTGACCGCCTCGCTGCCTTTACCTTCTGGGGGTGGCAGTCGGTCATCGTGATCATGTTGATCAGTTTGCCGTTGGGCTATACCACTACCAAGGAATACGCCGAGATCGAGTTCTCCGGCGCGGTCTGGATGGCGGTGGTCTGGGTGGCCTATGCCATTGTGTTTTTCACCACCGTGGTACGGCGCAAAACCCGGCATATCTACGTGGGTAACTGGTTTTTCGGGGCGTTCATCCTGGTGATCGCCATGTTGCATGTGGTCAACCACCTGGCGATCCCGGTGGGCTGGTTCAAGTCTTACCCAGTGTATTCAGGTGCGACGGACGCGATGGTGCAGTGGTGGTATGGTCATAACGCCGTAGGATTTTTCCTGACCACTGGTTTCTTGGGGATGATGTATTACTTCGTGCCCAAACAAGTCGGGCGCCCGGTGTACTCCTATCGCTTGTCCATCGTGCACTTCTGGGCACTGATCACCCTGTATATCTGGGCTGGCCCGCATCACTTGCACTACACCGCGCTGCCGGACTGGGCGCAGTCCCTGGGCATGGCGATGTCGCTGATCCTGCTGGCGCCTAGCTGGGGCGGGATGATCAACGGCATGATGACGTTGTCCGGGGCTTGGCATAAGTTGCGCACCGACCCGATCCTGCGTTTCCTGGTGTTGTCGTTGGCGTTCTATGGGATGTCGACGTTCGAAGGCCCGATGATGGCGATCAAGACCGTCAACGCCCTCTCCCACTACACCGACTGGACCATTGGCCATGTGCACGCCGGCGCCCTGGGTTGGGTGGCGATGATTACCTTTGGTTCGCTGTACCACATGATCCCCAAGGTGTTCGGTCGTGAGCAGATGCACAGCGTGCCGCTGATCAACCTGCATTTCTGGCTGGCAACGATCGGCACCGTGCTGTACATCGCCTCGATGTGGGTCAACGGGATTACCCAGGGCCTGATGTGGCGGGCTGTGAACGACGACGGCACCCTCACCTATTCGTTTGTCGAGGCGTTGCAGGCCAGTCACCCAGGGTTCGTGGTGCGATTTGCCGGTGGCGTGTTCTTCCTCACCGGCATGGTGCTGATGGCCTACAACACGTGGCGCACGGTGCGGATCGCGGACTTGGAAATAGCCCAGCTCGATGCACGGATCGCCTGATATGTGGGGCTTGCTGATGGTGGCGTGCCTGTATGGCGCGGTGGAGTACTGCTTGCGCGGGGAATCTGACAAGAGCCTGGACGACGCCAGCTTGATGCCCTTCGCCGATGACCCGGAGGTGGCGCGGCGCGTGGAACAAGCGACCGGCAAGCAGATCAACGCGGTGGCGCCGCAAGCGGCCAGGCCGGGCTGGACCCACTTGGACATGTGAAACTGCACCGGTCATTTTGCCGACAACTGCGTATGACTAATCAACCGCCGATGCGTAAGGTGAAGCGACTTTCCTTGTCAGGAGCATCGCATGCGCACCATCGGCCTTATCGGCGGCATGAGCTGGGAATCCAGCGCCGAGTATTACCGCATCATCAACCAATGCGTGCGCGACCAACTTGGGCCGCTGCGTTCGGCACAATTGTTGATGTACAGCGTGGATTTCGGTCCGGTGGAACAGGCTCAACACGCGGGCCGCTGGGATGACGCCGCGCTGATCCTCGAAGATGCCGCACGCCGCCTGCAGGCTGGTGGCGCCGAATGCGTGGTGCTGTGTACCAACACCATGCATTTGGTTGCGCCGCGTATTGAAGCGGCAGTCTCGATTCCGTTCCTGCATATCGCCGATGCGGCCGGCGCTGCGGCCGTGGAGGCCGGCACGCTCACGGTTGGCCTGCTCGGTACCGCGTTCACGATGGAGCAGGACTTCCTCAAGTCACGCCTGGCAGCCCAAGGCCTGACCGTGCTGGTGCCCGAGGCGGACGAACGCCAGGCCGTGCACCGGATCATCTATGAGCAATTGTGTGTCGGCGTGATCAGCGATGCGTCGCGCAAGGTTTACCAAGGTGTGATCGAGTCCCTGGCCGCACGCGGCGCCCAGGCGATCATCCTCGGTTGCACGGAAATCAGCCTGCTGATCAAGCCCGAGCACAGCGACCTGCCGCTGCTGGACACCACCGCGCTGCATGCGCAGGCTGCGGTGGCGTTTGCCTTGCAGGACTAAGCCGACTGGCGCAGGCGCGCCATGCTCACGGTGTCGACAAACCGGCCGTCACGCAGGGCGTAGTCGCGTAATACGCCTTCGACCTCAAAGCCGAACTTGCGGTACAGCGCCTGCGCCGCTTCGTTGTCGGCATACACCGTGAGTTCCACCCGGTGCAGGTTCATCCAGTTGTCGGCGACGTCCAGCGCGGCCGACAACAGCCGCGAGCCGACGCCCTTGCCCTGCCACGCCGTCGCCACGCCCATGCCAAAAGAACCTACATGGGCCTGACGCACGCGCAGGTACTGTTCCAGGCCAAGCTGGCCAATGACCTCGCCAGCGTGCACCGCCACCAACTGCAGCCGGCGCTCATTGTCCTGGACCAGCCTGTTGCGCCACGCCTCGACCGACTGGAAAGGCATTTGCAACACCTGGCGGCATACAGCCGGTTCGTTATAGAGCGCAGCGACGCCTTCAAGGTGGGCTTCGGTAAAGCGCTGGATCACGATAGGGGTTTCAGGTGTGTGCATTGTGTTTCATCCGTTGAAAAACAAGTGGCCGGCCAGTGTAGGGGGCATAACGGCCCGATGGCTAGGGGCCTGGAAGGGTCGACCACAACGATGGCCAATCACCGTAACCGACCCCGGTACAGCGCGGCATCATGTGAAATTCGCGGAGCCTGAAGCGTTCCCCGTCAAACACCCAGGAACCTCCGCCGCCACAATCGCCTATCCCACGTTGCTTGTAGAAATAACTCAGGGTGCCGGAGGCTTCGTCATACCCCACCGAGCCTTGTAGCGCAGCGCCATCCAACGGCAGCGGCTCCAGGTCGAGCGAGGTCGTCTCATAGGGCGCCTGGCGCTGGCGGCTGTTGACGTCGAACTCGCAGTTGTAGGCCGCGCAGTCATAACGCACCACCGTCATTGCCTGCTGTGCCGTCAGTGCCCCGGCCTCCGCCTCAGGTTCTCCTTCCTCTGGCTTGACCGCCTGCAACGCAGCGGCCACCAGGCCCGCCTGCTCCTGCGTCGTCAGGGACGGTGGCGTAACGAACCTGCGCAACACGGGCGTCGGCGCGCGCGGCGGCACTTCACTGGCCGCCCGTTTGCCGGGACGGGCCAGGGCCGTCACGTTATCCACGCGTCCCTGTACGGCATCCATCAACAGCAGCGAGGCACTCAGCCCACTGAGCGACACATGCGCCGCCTCATCGCCTGGGAGCTGCAAGCGCTCGCCATTGCGCAGACGCTGCAACCAGCGCCGCGCCGCAGCGTCCTCGATCACGCCATAAGCGTGCACGTCGGGATCGCCGCCTTGATCGTCCAACTCGACGTGCAGATCCCGGGTCAATTCCAGGCCCAGGGGTTGGCCGTCCAGCAGCAAAGTGGAAAGGTCGACGTCCTGGCCCCGATGATCAAAACGCAGGCGCAAATACCCCTGTGGGCCGGCCTGGTGCCAGAGGTGCAAAGTCAGTGAACTGTAGTCTTCTTCATCCACGCCACTGGGTGCGCTGAGGGCATGGCAGTTGCGCAGGTTGTCGCAGCCCACCACCCATTGCTTGATCTCCCGTAGCAGCGGCACGGATTCGGCGGGCGGTTGTGCGACAGCGGGGGCAGCGGCGCTGGTGAGTAACAGGGCCAGGATTGCGGGGCGCAGCATGAGGACTCTCCGTGTCTAAAAGGCGCGGATTGTCCCATGTTCGTGATTACACGTCAGCGCTTGCCAGCGGTGCGCCACAGCCGCGCAATATCGGCCGCCCGCTCGCTCAGCAAACGCGGCGCTTCGCTGCACGCCTGCTCCAGGCTCATCGGCCCGGAGGGCAAGGCGAACGCCGCTGCCACGCCGTGAGCGTACATCTGCTCGTAGCCGTCGCCCAGCGTGCCGGCAATCACGATGACGGGCACGTTGTGTCGCTGGGCAATACGCGCTACGCCGAACGGCGTTTTGCCCCGCAGGGTCTGGGCATCGAAGCGGCCTTCACCGGTAATCACAAGGTCGGCGCCACGTACGGCTTCGTCCAGACCGACCAGTTCGGCCACCACCTCCACCCCGGCGCGAAATTGCGCGCCCAGGAAGGCCTTGGCGGCGAAACCCAGGCCGCCGGCGGCGCCGCTGCCGGGCTCGTCGCGCACGTCCTTGGGCAGGACGCTGGCGCAGTGATCGGCAAAATGGCCGAGGGCGGCGTCCAGTTCCTGCACTTGCTCGGGATTCGCGCCTTTTTGCGGGCCGAAAATCGCCGAGGCGCCGTGCGGGCCGCAGAGCGGGTTGTTGACGTCGGCGGCGATGTCGAAACGCACCTGTGCCAGGCGCGGGTCGAGTTGCCCAAGGTCGATTGTGGCCAGGCGGCTCAACGCCAGGCCACCAGGCGGCAGTGCTTGGCCTTCGGCGTCAAACAGTTGCACGCCGAGCGCCTGCATCGCACCGGCGCCGCCATCGTTGGTGGCACTGCCGCCAATCGCCAGGATAATGCGCTCAGCGCCGGCATCCAGGGCCGCGCGGATCAGTTCGCCGGTGCCATAGGTGCTGGTCTTGCACGCATCGCGTTGCCCCGGCGGGACCAACTGCAGGCCGCTGGCTTCGGCCATTTCGATGAGCGCGGTGCGGCTGTCGGCCAACCAGCCCCAATGTGCTTCAACCGCTGCGCCGAGCGGGCCGCGGACGTTTTGGTGACGCAACTGGCCGTTGCACGCCGCGAGCACCGAATCGACCGTGCCTTCACCGCCATCCGCCATCGGGCACTGGATCAATTGCGCATCCGGCCAGACCTGGGCCAACCCGCTCGCAATGGCCTGGGCGACGCCTTCGGCGCTCAGGCTGTCCTTGAACGAGTCGGGGGCGATGATGATTTTCATGGGCTTTCTCCGGTTTTTATGACGCCCATGCTGCCAGTTGGCACCGCCGCTGACGCCAGTCCGATGCACAAGTACGGACGAGGTTTGTTGTTCATTCCGACAAAGGCTGGGGCAACAACTGTACGCCGAGGTACAGCGCAAGCATGCCATCCAGGGTCAAGGGGTCAACGCCACTGAGTTCGGCAATGCGTTCCATGCGGTAGCGCAGGCTGTTGCGGTGAATGCCCAGCGCGTCGGCACAGGCCTGGCTTTGCCCGTCGTGTTCGCACCAACTGCGCAGGGTTGCCAGCAGTTGGCCGTTACTGTCCTTTGCCAGCACTTTGCGCAGCGGGTTGAGCAGTTCGTCCAGGGCGTCGTCGTTGCGATGGCGCCAGAGCATGACCGGCAGGCGATAGCGGTTGAGGGTCAGCAGCCGTGATTGCGGCAATACATCGCGCCCATACGCGAGCAAATCACCCACGCGTCGATAGCAGCGGCGCAGCCCCGCGAGCCCATCTGCCTGCCCGCCCACGGCAACGCGCAGGATGTTCCAGCCGAGGCCTTCGAGCTTGTCCAACAGCCGTGGGTTGTCGACCTGCACCGCTGCCGGCCGGCACCACAGCAATGAATATTGCGCCGAACTGACACACCAGCTGTCTGGATAGCGCGAGGTCAGCCAGGCACTCAAGGCCTCCGCCGATTGCCCCGCACCCAGTTCGAACAGGTACGGCGTGCGTGCCATCTGCGGCTTGAGCCCCAGTTGTTGGGCTTCATCCACCAGGCGCGGTGAGTCGCCGGTGTCGGCCAGCAGCAACGCCAGCAAATCATCACAACGCTGGCGCCGCCACTGTTGCTCGGCCTGCTGGTGGCGGTGGCTCACCAGCATTTCGGCGGTCATGCGTACCAATTCGGCATAGGTGCGCAAGCCTTCCGGTTCGCCGGTGATGCCGAGAACGCCGATCAGGCGCCCATCATGCAGCAACGGCAGGTTGATGCCCGGCTGCACGCCCTTGAGGTGCTTGGCGGTCTGGCCGTCGATTTCCACCACGCGGCCATTGGCGAGTACCAGTTGCGCGCCTTCATGGCGCGTGTTGATACGCTCGGGCTCGCCGCTGCCCAGAATCAGGCCCTGGCTGTCCATGACGTTCACGTTATAGGGCAGTATCGCCATGGTGCGATCAACGATATTCTGCGCCAGGTCATGATCCAGCTCGAACATGGGGCTAATTTCCTGGAAAGCGATGGGTTGTTCATCGGCACAGCGCAATTACCGCTTCACTGTGCGCAAGCACAAAGACAGCGGCCTGCAAGGTGGTCGAGACTCTTTGGGCGATCAACGTTACCTTCGCATCGCAAAAAATCATAATAAAGAGAGACTCCCATGTCACAGAGCGCCGCAGCCACACTGGCCACCGATGACGATAAAAACGCCATCTACAAGCGCATTACCCTGCGCCTGATCCCCTTCATTTTCATCTGCTATCTGTTCAACTACCTCGACCGGGTGAACGTTGGCTTTGCCAAGTTGCAGATGCTCGATGCGTTGAAATTCAGTGAAACCGTTTACGGCCTCGGTGCCGGGATCTTCTTCATCGGCTACGTGCTGTGCGGCGTACCGAGCAACCTGGCGCTGACCAAGTTCGGTCCGCGGCGCTGGATTGCACTGATGATGATCGTCTGGGGCACGCTGTCCACCTGCCTGCTGTTCGTCACCACACCGACACACTTCTACACCCTGCGCCTGTTTACCGGTGCCGCCGAAGCCGGCTTTTTCCCCGGTGTGGTGCTGTACCTCTCGCAGTGGTTCCCGACCTTCCGCCGTGGGCGGATCATGGCGCTGTTCATGTCGGCGATCCCGGTGTCGGGCCTGCTGGGCAGCCCGTTCTCCGGCTGGATCCTCAACCACTTCGCTGCAGGCCAGGGCGGCCTGGCAGGTTGGCAGTGGATGTTCCTGCTGCAAGGCATTCCGACGGTGGTCCTGGGCGCCCTCGCCTACTTCCTGCTCAGCGACAGCTTTGCCAACGCCAAATGGCTGAAGCCCCACGAGCGAGCGGTGCTGGAGGCCGACCAGGCGACTGACCTGGCCAACAAGCCGAAAACCACCACCGATTCGTTGGCTGACGTGTTCAAGAACCCGGCAATCTGGGCATTCGGCCTGATCTATTTCTGCATCCAGAGTGGCGTGTATGCGATCAACTTCTGGCTGCCGTCGATCATCAAGAACCTGGGGTTCAGCGATAACCTGGTGATCGGCTGGCTCAGTGCGATCCCGTACTTGCTGGCGGCGGTGTTCATGTTGCTGGTAGGTCGCTCCGCGGATTTGCGCAAAGAGCGTCGCTGGCACTTGGTGGTGCCGATGTTGATGGGTGCTGTCGGCCTGGTGATCGCAGTGAACTTCGCCACCACCCCGGCTATCGCCATCCTCGGCCTGACCATCGCCTCCATGGGCGCGCTGACCGGCCTGCCGATGTTCTGGCCGGTGCCCACCGCCATGCTCAGTGCGGGCGCGGCGGCAGGTGGCCTGGCGTTGATCAACTCCATGGGCCAGATGGCCGGCTTCCTCAGCCCGTATATCGTCGGCTTTGTGAAGGATGCCACTGGCACCACGGATGTGGCGCTGTACTTGCTGGCGGCGGTGATTGTCGCCGGTAGCCTGCTGGCATTGCGGATGACGCGCACCCTGAAAGTCTAACGCCGCCGAATGTGCGGGCAAGCCCGCCCGCACATTGTTTGTTCGGTGTCTACAACAGGCCGCCGCCGTCGATATCGATCACGGCACCCGTCATGAAGCCGTTCTCCATGGCCAACACATACCCCGCCGCCACTTCGTCCGCCTGCCCCACTCGCCCGACCGGCAATGCCCCACCGGCCTTGGCAAACATCGCCAGGCGCTGCTCTTCAGCCAAGCCTGCATACGCCGGCGTATCGATCACGCCAGGGCTGATCACGTTGACCCGGCGCGGGGCCAGCTCCTTTGCCAGCTGCTTGCCCAATGCTTCGGTCGCGGCGTTGATGCCGGTCTTGATGAACTGGCCCGACGCCAATTTGCGTCCCAATTGCCCTGAGGTCAGGCTGATGCTGGCGTGTTCGTCGAGATATGGCAGCGCCCGTTGAATCGCCCGCAACGCGCCCCAAAGCTTCACATCGAAGTTTTCCTGGGCCTCGGTCAGGTCGGTTTCAACCAGGGTCTTGGCACGTACGCTGGGGCCTGAGGTGTAGACCAGGTGATCAAAGCGCCCGACGCTTTCGAACAGACGTTGCAAGGACGTCGCATCGGTGACATCCACCGGCTCGCTGCGCACGCCGTTTTCCACGCCGCTGACCAAGCGCCGTCCCGCCATCACCACGTGCGCACCTCGCGCAGCAGCGGCCTTGGCCACGGCCGCGCCGATTCCGCTGCTGCCGCCGATCACGATGACCGTTTTGCCGTTGAGAGAAGAAGTCATGGGGAGATTCCTGATGAAGAAAGTGAGCGTTCATCTTTACAGCTTGGTAATCGACGAAAAATCCCGGTAAAACGACAAGATCTTTAAAGGATTTTTACAAATGAGCTCGACCCTTGATCTTGAAGTGTTCGTGCGTACCGCCGACACCGGCAGTTTGTCTGCCGCTGCACGCGGGCTGGGCTTGACCCCGGCCGCCGCCAGCATCGCGCTCAAGCGCCTGGAAACCCGCCTGGGTATTCGCCTGCTGGCACGCTCGACCCGCAGCATGCGGCTGACTGAAGAAGGCCGGCGCTACCTCGAGAGCGTGCGCGTCGCATTGGAAGCGCTGTCCGAGGGCGAACAGGCGATCAAGCAGCAAGGCCAGAGCCTCAGCGGTTTGCTGCAACTGGCGGCGCCCTCGGATTTCGGGCGCAATGTGCTGCTGGGCTGGCTGGATGAGTTCAAACTCGAACATCCCACTATCCGCCTGCAATTGCTGCTCAACGACAGCAATGCCGACCTGTTTCGCGACACCGTCGACATCGCCCTGCGGTTTGGCGTGCCCAGGGATTCCAGCCTGGTGGCACTGCCGGTGGTGCCCGATCACCACCGCATCCCCTGTGCCAGCCCGGATTACCTGGCGCGCCATGGGACCCCCCTCACGCCGGCTGACCTGGCGCAGCACAACACCCTGCGCTACATGCGCCAGGGCCGCGCGAACAACACGTGGTACTTCCGCCAGGGCGCGGTGCTGCAGGAGGTCGAGGTGTCGGGCGACTACCTGAGCGATGACGGTGAAATCGTACGGCGCTGGGCCTTGGCCGGTCACGGCATCGCCTACAAGGCCAATCTGGATATTGCCCAGGACATCAAGGCTGGTCGCCTGGTGCCTTTGCTGCCGGATTGGCAGGGTGAGCCGACGCCGTTCAACCTGATGTGCCCCCACCGCCTGCAAGTATCGGAACGGGTGAAGGTGCTGCATCGCTTTCTACAGGCGCGTTGCAAGACACTGCTGAGCACATGAAGAAACGCGCGCAGGGCTTGTCCCAGAGCCTCTGAGTCTGGTATTGCATGGGCACGTTTCCCTGCCTTGAGGAGTTATCCATGATCTACCGCACATTGGGCCAGTCCGGGTTGAAGGTCAGCGCCTTGACCCTGGGCACCATGATGTTTGGCGAACAGACCAACACCGAGGACTCGCTGCGCATCATCGACAAGGCCTGGGACCAGGGGATCAATTTCATCGACACCGCCGACGTTTATACCGGTGGGCGCTCCGAGGAAATCGTTGGCGAGGCGATTGCGCGCCATCGCGAGGACTGGGTAGTCGCGTCCAAGGTGGCGATAGGCCCTACCGATGGCCTGCCCAACCGCAGTGGCTTGAGCCGCAAGCGCATTTTCAATGCCTTGGAAGCCAGCCTCAGCCGCCTCGACACCGACTACCTCGATATTTACTACCTGCACCGCGAAGACCACGACACACCGCTGGAAGTCACGGTATCGGCGATCGGCGACCTGATTCGCCAAGGCAAGATCCGTTACTGGGGCCTGTCCAACTATCGCGGCTGGCGCATTGCCGAAGTGATTCGCGTGGCCGAACGCCTGGGCGTCGACAAGCCGGTGATCAGCCAGCCGCTGTACAACATCGTCAACCGCCAGGCCGAGGTCGAGCAGATTACCGCTGCGGCTGCCTACGGCCTGGGGGTGGTGCCCTACAGCCCGCTGGCGCGTGGCGTGCTCAGTGGTAAATACGCTCCGGACGTCACCCCTGAGGCCGGCAGCCGCGCGGCGCGCCAGGACAAACGTATCCTGGAAACCGAATGGCGCGTGGAGTCCCTGCGCATCGCCCAGCAGATTCAGCAGTACACCCAAGGCCGTGGCGTGGGCATCGTGGAGTTTGCGATTGCCTGGGTACTGAACAACTCGGCGGTGAGTTCGGCGATTGTCGGGCCGCGCACCGAGGCGCAATGGGATGCCTACATCGGCGCATTGGACGTGAAGATCACGACGCAGGATGAGGCGTTCATTGACTCGCTCGTGACACCGGGGCATTCGTCGACGCCAGGGTTCAATGATGTGGGCCACTTTGTATCCGGTCGCGTAGCGCGCACCTGAGCCAGGAAACCTGGCTTTTTGCGCTGGCAAAACCCAGTGTGGCGAGCGGGCTTGCCCCGCTCACCACAACACGCCCGCTCGCCACAGGGTTTGAACCAAACACCTGCGCGTAAAACTTTTTTGCGTCAAACGCCCCAAAACAGCGCAACCCTCTCTCGCCAAAAGCACCATAATCCCCTGCTGAAATCCCCCCTCTTTTGTATCAATGGTTTTTCGCGAGGACAGTGTGTCTAAAGGTGTTGTGTTATCGGTCTTGGCCTCGGTGCTGTTTGCCGTGATGTATTACTTCACATCATTGCTCACTCCATTGAGCGGCCTGGAGATTTTCGGCTGGCGCATGTTGCTCACTGTGCCGTGCATGACGGTCTTCATGATCGTCAGCGGCGAATGGCGGCGCGTGTGGGAGCTGGTACGCATGCTGGCGGGCAGTCCGCGCCTGATTGCGGGTGTGCTGCTCTCTTCTGCCTTGCTCGGCGTGCAGCTGTGGCTGTTCATGTGGGCGCCGCTGAACGGGCGCAGTCTGGATGTGTCGGTCGGTTACTTCCTGTTGCCACTGACCATGGTGCTGACGGGGCGCCTGGTATGGGGCGAGCAGCTGTCCTACTTGCAACGAATCGCAGTATTTCTTGCAGCCCTTGGGGTGGTCAACGAGCTGTATCAGGCTGGCGGTTTCTCCTGGGCAACGCTGGTGGTGATCATCGGCTACCCGGTCTATTTCATCGTGCGCAAATACCTCAAGACCGACCACCTGGGCGGTCTCTGGCTGGACATGGCGCTGATGCTGCCGGTGGCCTGGTGGTTCGTGCAGAGCGGTGAGCAAGGCTTTGCGGTCATGGAGGCCCACCCGAAGCTGTACGCGTTGATCCCCATGCTGGGCTTGATCAGCGCGTCGGCGCTGGTGAGCTACATCATCGCCAGTCGGTTGCTCGCGTTCAGCCTGTTCGGACTGCTCAGCTACGTCGAGCCTGTGCTGTTGCTAGGCGTGGCATTGATCCTGGGCGAGGGGATCAAGGGCGGCGAATGGCTGACCTACATCCCGATCTGGCTGGCGGTGATGGTGCTGGTGTTTGAAGGATTCAAGCATTTGGTGCGCCAGCGCAAGGCCTGATGCGCAGGCAATAAAAAGCCCGGCCGGGACATCCCTCGGCCGGGCTTTTTTTTACTTACTCGGCGGTCAACACACCACGACGCACCTGGTCGCGCTCGATGGACTCGAACAGCGCCTTGAAGTTGCCCTCGCCGAACCCATCATCGCCCTTGCGCTGGATGAATTCGAAGAACACCGGGCCCATCAGGGTTTCCGAGAAGATCTGCAGCAGCAGGCGCTTGTCGCCTTCGATGGAAGAACCGTCCAGCAGGATACCGCGTGCCTGCAACTGATCCACCGGCTCGCCGTGGTTTGGCAGGCGGCCTTCGAGCATTTCGTAGTAGGTGTCGGGCGGCGCGGTCATGAAGCGCATGCCGATGTTCTTCAACGCGTCCCAGGTCTTGACCAGGTCGTCGGTGAGGAAAGCCACGTGCTGGATGCCCTCGCCGTTGAACTGCATCAGGAACTCTTCGATCTGCCCGGCACCCTTGGACGACTCTTCGTTCAACGGGATGCGGATCATGCCATCCGGTGCACTCATGGCCTTGGAGGTCAGGCCGGTGTACTCGCCCTTGATATCGAAGTAGCGCGCTTCGCGGAAGTTGAACAGTTTCTCGTAGAAGCTGGCCCAGTAGGCCATGCGGCCGCGATAGACGTTGTGGGTCAGGTGGTCGATGACCTTCAGGCCTGCGCCCTGCGGGTGGCGTTCTACGCCGTCGAGGTACACGAAGTCGATGTCGTAGATAGAGCTGCCTTCGCCAAAACGGTCGATGAGGTACAGCGGCGCACCGCCGATGCCCTTGATCGCCGGCAGGTTCAGTTCCATCGGGCCGGTTTCGATGTGGATCGGCTGCGCGCCCAGCTCCAGGGCACGGTTGTAGGCTTTTTGCGAGTCCTTGACGCGGAACGCCATGCCGCACACCGAGGGGCCGTGTTCGGCCGCAAAGTAGGAGGCGATGCTGTTGGGTTCGTTGTTGAGGATCAGGTTGATCTCGCCCTGGCGGTACAGGTGCACGTTCTTGGAACGGTGGGTCGCGACCTTGGTAAAGCCCATGATCTCGAAGATCGGCTCCAGGGTGCCCGGCGTCGGCGACGCGAACTCGATGAATTCAAAGCCCATCAGGCCCATTGGGTTTTCGTATAGATCTGCCATGATTTGGCGCCTCATCATTCTTGTGTTTGAAGGTTTCAATTGCCAGCAAGGATGAGGAGCACGGGCGGCGCACAGGAGAGGCCTCGCACGCTGCGGGCGAGGAAGTCACCAAAGATGAGGGGGGAGCCGAGTAGCTTCATGGTTACATCAGTCTCTGACGGCTTAGGCTTGCGTGAGCGCAAGTCCATATTCTTGTATGCGTAAATCGATTCTACACAGCGTAACAGTGTTTGTCCGTACTCTTATCAAATCCCCATTGCCCTGCCCCGTGCAAGGGGTTTGTTGCACAGGTAGATGCCCAGCAGGATCACCCCGCCGCCCACCAGCATCGGTAGGGTCAACTGTTCGTCGAGCAGCAGTGCGCCACAGATCACCGCCGTGAGTGGATTAAGCGCGATAAACACCCCGGAGCGCGTCGCCCCGATACGCCGGATGCCATCGTAATAGCCGATATAGGCGAGTGCCGAGCCCAGCACGCCCAGGTACGCCAGGCTCAGCACCTGCGGTAAATGCAGGCTGCCAATGGCCTCAGACGTCATTCGCCCCAGGACCAGTGTGGTGAGGATGAGCATCAGGGTACCCAGCAGTATCGACCAGGTGACCGTCTGCAACGGGCCGAGGCTCTGATTCAGCCCACGGGAACACAGCGAGTAGACGCCCCACCCCACGACGCACCCGAAGATCAACAGATCTCCACGCCAGGTCTGGGTTGCTGGGTTCAGCACCTGCGGGTTACGACTGACAATCACCACGGCGGCGCCGGCCAGGCAAAAGGCGATACCGATCACCTTGATGGCACCCAGGCGCTCCTTGAACAACCACCAGGAGGCCAGCCCGATCACCGCCGGGTTCAACGCCACGATCAATGAGGCCCGCGACGCGTTGATGAACTGCAACCCATAGAAAAAACACAGGTTGTAGAAAAAGATGCCAAAGAAACCCAGTATCGCCAGTTGCCCCATCTGTCGAAGACTGGGGCGGGACAAGGCAATACGGGCGCACCCCATGAATGCCAGCAGGGCCAGGCTCGCCAGTACGAACCGCAGGCTTGCCGCCAGCAAGGGGTCGAGTGCACCGGTCAAATAGCGACCGGCCACGAAGGTGCCGCCCCAGATCATGGTGACGGCGGCCAACTTCACATAAATGATGCGATCCGAGGGTGAATGCACGGGCTGAGGCTCTAATGGCTTGAGGACCCCTGCATTCTTCTGGTAATTCGGTGTCATCGTAAAATGAGTAATTGCTCATGACCCTGACCCAACTCGAAATTTTCTCGCTGGTTGCCGAACTGCAGGGTTTTACCAGTGCAGCTCACCGCCTTGGTATCAGCCAGTCGGCGGTGTCCCACGCGATCAAAGGCCTGGAACAGGAACTGGGAGTGGCGTTGTTCAGGCGCCACCAGGCCCACGTGGAGCTTAGCGATATTGGCACGCAGCTACTGGGGCGCGCACGAGCGATGCTGGGGCTGGCCAATACCCTGCAACAGGAAGCGGCGGACGCGCGCGGCATGAAACGCGGGACCCTGCGAATCGGCTCATTCGGCCCGACCGCCTCGACCTACCTGCTGCCGAAGATCCTCAGCTGTTTTCGCCTCGAATACCCTGGCATCGAAGTGCATGTGGACGAGGGGCCCGACAGGCAAGTGATCCATTGGCTTGACGAGCGCCGGATTGATATTGGTTTTGTGGTGCTGGAGCAGGAGCGCTTCGATACCTTCGCGGTGTTCGAGGATCAGATGGTGGCGCTGCTGCCGGCCGATCACAGGCTGGCAACCTGCGAACACGTGAGCCTCAAGGATCTGTGCAGCGACCCTTTCGCGCTGACGGAGGCCGGCTCCGCTGAACTGGTGGTACGCCTGTTCAATGAGGCGCGGCTGACCCCGAATGTGCGTTATCGCTGCTCGCAATTGCTGAGTACCCTGGAAACCGTAAGCCGCGGGGATGCAGTAAGCGTAGTGGCGCAGGCATCGTTGCCTGCTGGGCGCGATTCGCGCTACGTGCAGCGCGCGCTGGCACCCCGCGTGTCGCGCCGGGTTGGCCTGGCGGTTCTGGATCGGCGCCAGTCTTCGCCAGCGGCGCTCGCGTTTATACGTATCGCCCAAGGACTGGAACTGTAGCAACTCGACACTCGCCGAGCTTATTCTGGCCCAGCCATCTATTATCGATTGAATCTGATTCCTGCAGCAGGCCGTTCCCTTCATGCCCCTGACCGTCAACGGCCCGCGAAAACGCGCCACTCGTTACTTGATCACGTCACTCAGTGTGTTGCTACCCATTGCGCTCGGGGTGGTCATTCTGCATTGGCAGGCCGAACGCACACTGGAACAAAATACCGCCCAGACTGCCCAGGAGGCGGTGCGCCAGTTCGACCTGATGCTCGACAACACCGCCCTCGCCGCCCAGGCCTTGCTGCCGTTGGCGGGCCAACCCTGCGATAACAGCGCGAAACTGGCCCTGCGCGAACAAGTCACGCGTCGGCCGTTCGTGCGTGCAACGACCTTGTCCTGGCAAAAAAATATCTACTGCAGCTCGCTGTTTGGCAGCGACTACGAATCACCGGTCAACCCGGACGATTACGTGGACGGGCGGTTATGGTTGATGAATGGCAACCCGGTGACGCCGGACACCGCACTCCTGGTTTACCGACTGGTAGACGGTGACAAAGCCGCTTTTGCGTCGATTGACGGTTACCACCTCACTAATGCGCTGCGCCTGATCAGCCGGTTCGCCCACTTGGTACTGCAGGTCGGCCCGAATTGGCTGGGCGCCGATGGCAAAGTGCATGACACCGCAGTACCGACGTTTGCCGTGGCCCATCATCACTTGGCGTCCGAACGCTATCACTACAGCGTCGATGCAGGCATGCCTGCCGGTGAAGTGTGGCGTTACATGCGATCCCGATACCCAGCGGTGTTCAGCCTGGTGGTGTTCTTCGGCGTGCTGGCGGGCGTGCTTGCACATTGGTTGCAAAAGCGCTCTTCGGCGCCGACTCACGAACTGCAACGGGCGTTGGGGGCCAATGAGTTCATCCCGTATTTCCAGCCGGTGGTGCGGGGTGATACGCGCGAGTGGGCAGGATGCGAAGTGCTGATGCGTTGGCAACACCCCAAGGAAGGCTTGGTGCGCCCCGACTTGTTTATCCCCCTGGCCGAACATTCAGGCCTGATCGTGCCGATGACGCGTGCGCTGCTGCGCCAGACCGCCACGCAACTGGCGCCCCATGCGGCGCGATTCCGCCCTGGCTTTCATATTGGCGTGAATATCACCGCACGCCACTGCCAGGATTTGGCGCTGGTGGACGACTGCCGTGAGTTTCTCGCGGCCTTTCCCGTCGGCCAGGTAACCCTGGTGCTGGAGTTGACCGAGCGTGAGTTGATCGAGCCCACCGACATCACCCGTCGCCTGTTCGACGCCTTGCACCAACTGGGGGTGATGATCGCCATTGATGACTTTGGTACCGGCCATTCCAGCCTGGGCTACTTGCGTAACTTCAATGTGGACTACTTGAAGATCGACCAGAGTTTTGTCGCCATGATCGGTGCCGATGCACTATCACGGCATATTCTGGACAGCATCATAGAACTGTCCGGCAAGCTTGACTTGGGCATCGTTGCAGAGGGTGTGGAAACCACGCAACAGTGCGAATACCTGGCGGCTCAAGGCGTGGATTTCCTGCAGGGCTACCTGTTCGGAAAGCCTTTACCCTGCGATGAATTTATTAAATCCCTGAGCCGCCATTGAATACCCCTGCACTACCTGGGCGGAAATAATGTTGTTCAAACAAAAGACATGATTTACTCGTGGCACATTAACTACTACAATTTTTCCTGCCTGTGCAGAATTCGCGGGACGGCTTCTTTCTTGAGTCGCCTTAAAGCGCTTGGCTTATAGCTTTGTCTGCAGTTGATATCAGCCAAATACACTATTGGAGTACAGATTTTGTCCAGACTCGCCGAATTTCGCGCAGCAGAAAAAGCCCTTCAAGAGCAGCTTGCCCAGCTGGAATCCCTGAAGAACGACGCCGGCCTGAAGAAAGAAATCGAATTCGAAGAAAAGCTTCAAGCCCTGATGAAAAGCTATGGCAAAGGCCTGCGCGATATCATTTCCATCCTTGATCCGAACCCGGGCAAGTCCAGCGCTGCTGCCGCTACCGCACCCAAACAGCGCCGCGCTCGCGTGGTCAAGGTTTACCAGAACCCACACACCGGTGAGCTGATCGAAACCAAAGGCGGCAACCACCGTGGCCTCAAGGCCTGGAAAGAACAGTACGGCGCCGCCACTGTAGATTCCTGGCTTCGCGGCTGATCGCCTGCACTAATAAAGAGCCCCGCTGATGCGGGGCTTTTTTTAATTCAATCGTTCGAATCCGAACTTAAATAACGTTTCATTATGTTCAGCATGGACGCCTGTTACACACTTAAAGTTTCAGGCTATCGCGCACCGAACTGACTTCATCCTTGCTGGCTTCGTACGCAGCGGCCTGCCCCGCGTATGAAAAAACATAGGCCTTATCGGTATCAACCGCCCCGACCAATGTTTGTGAAAGCACGTGACGCCCGTTCTCGGTAACCACGCAAGTAGTTTCCAGCGCTTCAAGGCGGCTCAATGTTGTAGGGCGCATCTTGCTGCACACACTTTGATACCCTCCCTGGGCAAAGTCTTTCTGGATGGACTTGCGCATCTCCAGCAATACCCCCTGGAGATTAACCTTGTGGCCCGTTTCAATCGGCGTGCCGGTCAATTCGATGACCATCAGGGTCGCGCCATTTTCATCATTCTTGATTGCTCGCTGCCGAGACACGGGCCGTGGCGCTACTGGCGCCTCACCGTCAGCCACGACCTCTTCGATCTGCCAGCCGCTGGGCCAATGAATCTCGGGGTCGGCCGCCATGGCCAGGGGGCTGGCCAACAGCAAACACACGACGCTCAACAGCGGTTTACGAAGTTCGATCATCACGCACAATACTCAAGGTCCAAGGGCCAAAGTTTGAGCCCCGGCGCCCATGGGCCGCAAGGCCTGCGAGGGCTTTTTCATTTGGCGCCCGGGGCGAGCCTTGCGTATCATGGCCCGGCTGCACGGATGCCAGCCGCAAGCCAAGGAACCGCTCACATCTTAGAGCCGCGTTTGCCCCATTTTTTCTGGAGGGCCCATGAGCCTGCACGAACTGAACACTTTCCCGGGCGTCACCGCCCAACCTGACACCGCCACCGCCCACTTCGTGTTCAACCACACCATGCTACGGGTCAAGGACATCACCAAGTCGCTGGACTTCTACACCCGCGTCCTGGGCTTTTCCCTGGTTGAAAAACGTGACTTCCCGGAAGCCGAATTCAGCCTGTACTTCCTGGCCCTGGTGGACAAGTCCCAGATCCCCGCTGACGCCGCCGAGCGTACCCAGTGGATGAAGTCGATCCCCGGCATCCTGGAGTTGACCCACAACCACGGCACCGAAAACGACGCCGACTTCGCCTACCACAACGGCAACACCGACCCGCGCGGCTTTGGCCATATCTGCATCTCGGTGCCGGATATCGTTGCGGCGTGTGAGCGTTTCGAAGCCCTGGGCTGCGACTTCCAGAAGCGCCTGACCGACGGCCGCATGAAGAGCCTGGCGTTCATCAAGGACCCGGATGCGTACTGGGTTGAAATCATTCAGCCAGCGCCGATGTAATCGTCACGAAAGTCTGTAGGAGCCCGCTCCGGCAGAACACAAAAAAAAGCCCCATGATCACTCATGGGGCTTTTTTCATTTCCGGGCCCTGGGTTTATGCAGGCGCAGAGGTACGGATCAGGTGATCGAAAGCACTCAAGGAAGCCTTGGCACCCTCACCCACCGCGATCACGATCTGCTTGTACGGCACCGTCGTGACGTCACCGGCAGCAAATACGCCGGGCAGTGACGTCTCGCCACGGGCATCGACGATGATCTCGCCGCGCGGTGTCAGCTCTACGGTGCCTTTGAGCCAGTCGGTGTTTGGCAGCAAACCGATCTGTACAAAGATCCCTTCCAGATCGAGGGTCTTGAACTCGCCGCTGTCGCGATCCTTGTACGCCAGGCCGGTGACTTTCTGGCCATCGCCTTTCACTTCACTGGTCAGCGCACTGGTGATCACGTCGACGTTAGGCAGGCTGTAGAGCTTGCGCTGCAAAACAGCGTCGGCGCGCAGCTTGCTGTCGAACTCGAGCAGGGTCACGTGGCTGACGATACCGGCCAGGTCGATGGCGGCTTCGACGCCGGAGTTACCGCCGCCGATCACCGCGACACGCTTGCCTTTGAACAGCGGACCGTCGCAGTGCGGGCAGAAGCAAACACCCTTGGCCTTGTATTCCTGCTCGCCCGGCACACCCATTTCTCTCCAGCGGGCACCGGTAGCCAGGATCACGGTCTTGGACTTGAGGGTCGCACCGCTCTCAAAACGAATTTCGTGCAGGTCACCGGCGTTTTTCGCCGGGATCAAGCTACTGGCGCGCTGCAGGTTCATGATGTCCACGTCGTACTGGCGTACATGAGCTTCCAGGGCGCTGGCCAGTTTCGGGCCTTCGGTTTCCTGTACCGAGATAAAGTTCTCGATCGACATGGTGTCCAGCACCTGCCCGCCGAACCGCTCGGCAGCGACGCCGGTGCGGATACCTTTGCGTGCGGCATAGATCGCTGCCGCCGAACCGGCTGGGCCACCGCCGACGACGAGGACATCAAAGGCGTCTTTGGCGCTGATTTTCTCGGCGGCTTTTTCGATACCGCTGGTGTCGAGCTTCGCGAGGATTTCTTCCAGGCCCATGCGGCCCTGGCCGAAGTTCACACCATTGAGGTACACGCTTGGCACCGCCATGATCTGGCGTTCGTCGACTTCAGCCTGGAACAGCGCGCCGTCGATGGCGACGTGGCGGATGTTGGGGTTGAGCACAGCCATCAGGTTCAGCGCCTGGACCACGTCCGGGCAGTTCTGGCAAGACAGCGAGAAGTAGGTCTCGAAGCTGAACTCGCCTTTGAGGGCGCGGATCTGTTCAATCACTTCGACACTGGCCTTCGACGGGTGGCCACCAACTTGCAGCAGGGCCAGCACCAACGAAGTGAATTCATGGCCCATGGGGATGCCGGCAAAACGCAGGCTGATATCGGCACCCGGGCGGTTGATGGAGAACGAAGGCTTACGCGCATCATCACCATCGGTTTTCAGGGTAATCAGCGTGGTGAGGCTGACAACATCCTGCAAGAGGGCAAGCATTTCCTGGGATTTCGCACCGTCGTCGAGGGAGGCGACGATCTCGATCGGCTGGGTGACCCGTTCCAGGTATGACTTCAACTGAGCTTTAAGATTGGCGTCCAACATACGGGCGATTTCCTATTAATTCGGTTTATTGCAGACAAAAAAACGCCCGAGCGAATCTCGCCCGGGCGTTTCGAGGGCGGATGCAGCTTACTTAAGTGCGGAATACCGCCCTTGAGACTTCACGACTTAGATCTTACCGACCAGGTCCAGGGACGGAGCCAGGGTGGCTTCGCCTTCTTTCCACTTGGCTGGGCATACTTCGCCTGGGTGGGCAGCTACGTACTGAGCGGCCTTGATTTTGCGCAGCAGCTCGGAAGCGTCACGGCCAACACCACCGTCGTTCAGCTCAACGATCTTGATCTGACCTTCTGGGTTGATCACGAACGTACCGCGGTCTGCCAGGCCAGCTTCTTCGATCAGTACGTCGAAGTTGCGGGAGATGGTCAGGGTTGGGTCGCCGATCATGGTGTACTGGATTTTGCCGATGGCTGGCGAAGTGTTGTGCCAGGCAGCGTGGGCAAAGTGGGTGTCGGTCGACACGCTGTAGATTTCGACGCCCAGTTTCTGGAATTCGGCGTAGTTGTCAGCCAGGTCTTCCAGTTCGGTTGGGCAAACGAAGGTGAAGTCGGCTGGGTAGAAGAACACAACGGACCACTTGCCTTTCAGGTCAGCGTCAGACACATCTACGAAGTTGCCGTTTTTGTATGCGGTAGCTTTGAACGGTTTTACTTGGCTGTTGATGATAGGCATCGTTGACTCTCCGTCAGGGGTTAAGAAGTTGATGAGATGAATCCTACCCACTCTCTGCGCCGATGGCTCATTGGCAAACCTGATGCTGACGATTGGTTTTCCCTATCAGGTGACTGTATTAATAGAAGAAATCTCAAAGCAGCGGTTGGGTCGCCAAAGTCATGCCCAGAAAGGGCGTCGCTTCAACATAGCGCATGGCAGATTTCATGTCGCTCCAGCCGACGTAACTCATCAACGACTTCAGGTCCCAGCCACTGCGATGGGCCCAAGTGGCGAAGCCGCGGCGCAGCGAGTGGCTGGTGTATTGCTCGGCGGGGATGCCGGCACGTTCCAGCGCCTGGCGCAGCAGTGGGATGACGCTGTTGGGGTGCAAGCCCTCCTCCCCCAGGTTGCCCCAGCGATCAATACCGCGAAACACCGGGCCACGAACGAGGGCCGAGGCGCTGAGCCATTCGCTGTAGGCCTGCACCGGGCATAGGCGCAGCAGTGCTGGCGTGTGGTAGGTCTTGCCGAGGTTGTCGCGGTCGCTTTTGCTGCGCGGCAGGTACAGGCTGATGCCGGCGCCGGGCGTGGCCTGCACATGCTCGATGTCGAGCCGGCACAGCTCATCGCTACGAAAGCCACGCCAGAAGCCCAGCAGGATCAGCGCGGTGTCACGCTTGGCACGCAGCAACCGCGGCGCGTCCTGCGCCAGTGCCGCCGCCTTCGCTTCAGCGTCTAGCGACGCGACCACCTGCTCCAGGTGCTTGAGCTGCAGCGGCTCGGCCTGCTTCTCCTGCGCCGGGTGCACGGCACGGATGCCCTTGAGCACCTTGCGCACCACCGGCGCCTTGGTCGGGTCGGGAAACCCCTGGCTTGTATGCCACTGGGCCAATGCCGACAGCCGCAGCTTCAAGGTATTGACGGCCAGCACGCCGGCGTGGGCGACCAGATACCGCGCCACGCTGTCGCTGGTTGCCGGCAGGAAACCGCCCCAACTCACTTCGAAATGCTCGATCGCCGCGCGATAGCTGCGCCGCGTGTTATCGCGGGTGGCGGCGTTGAGGTAACGATCCAGATCGCTCATGGGAGGCCTATTCGTACTGCTGGCAGGTGCTTTCGCGGATTAAATGCGTATGACACGGGATAATACGCCAATATCCCATCTTATAATTGACGGATTTCAAAGGATTTTCACACGTGATATAGTATGTAAATACATGATACGTACCACATTACGAAATCGACGGAGACCCCATGGCTCGCGGCGGCATCAACAAAGCAGTAGTTCAAACGGCACGCCTGGCGATCCTCGCCCGCGGCGAAAACCCCAGCATCGATGCAGTCCGCATCGAGATGGGCAATACCGGCTCGAAAACCACGATTCATCGCTATTTGAAGGAACTGGATGAGAGCGAAACCCGCGTCACCATCACCGAGGCCCCCATAGACGACGAGCTGGGTGAGCTGGTGGCACGGCTGGCCCAACGCCTGAAAGAAAAAGCCCAAGAGCCGATCGACCTGGCCCTGGCGCAGTTCGAACAGCAGAAAGCCGCCCTGCTCGCTCAGGTGCAAGCCCTCGAAGAGGCCCATGGCCAACTCAAGCACCAGTTCGATATTCAAGCCGCCGCCCTGGCAGAAGAAAGCGCCGCCCTGCACATCGCCAGCACCAGCCTGCAAACCGAACAAACCCGTAACGCCGGGCTGAGCCAGGCGTGCAGCGATTACGAGTTACGGATCAACGACAAGGACGAACAGATTCGTTCACTGGAAGAAAAGCACCTGCATGCCCGGGACGCCCTGGAGCACTACCGCACTGCAATCAAGGAGCAGCGCGAGCAGGAACAGCGTCGCCACGAAGGCCAGTTGCAGCAGGTGCAGGCTGAACTGCGCCAGGCGCAGCAGAGCGCCATGGTGCGCCAGGATGAAATCACCCAGCTGCACCGCGACAATGAGCGACTGCTGATTGAGCATCGGGTAACCGTGAAGGAATTAACGGCGCTGCAGGAGCAATCCCGCAAAGATCAGGCCCAACAACTCAAGTTGAGCGAACAGGTCGGCCTGATTGACAGCGAGCGCACCCTGCTTCAGGAGCGCCTGCGTGTCGCGGTGCTGGAGAGCCAGTCTCGCCAGGAAGCGCTGACTGAACACCAGCACACCAACAAGGCGTTGGAGCTGGAGCTGATCAAGGCCCAGGCCAGTATCGAGGCATTGCGCCTGGCGGCCGCCGTTGCGGCGACGCCAGAGGCAACCTCCAAAGCCTGATCAGCCCGCCACTGGCGTGCGCATGGTGACGAACTCTTCCGCCGCCGTGGGGTGCACGCCGATGGTCTCGTCGAAATGCTGCTTGGTCGCGCCCGCCTTGAGCGCGATTGCCAGCCCTTGCACGATTTCACCCGCGTCCGGACCGACCATATGGCAGCCCAGCACTTGGTCGGTGTCGGCGTCGACCACCAGCTTCATCAGGGTCTTCTCCTGGCACTCCGTCAGGGTCAGCTTCATCGGCCGGAACCGGCTTTCAAAGACCTGCACCTTGTGGCCCTTCTCTTTCGCTTCTTCCTCGGTCAGGCCCACGGTGCCGATGTTCGGCAGGCTGAACACCGCCGTAGGGATCATCGCGTAATCCACCGGACGATACTGTTCAGGCTTGAACAGGCGGCGCGCCACGGCCATGCCCTCGGCCAGGGCCACCGGCGTCAACTGCACACGACCGATCACGTCGCCGATCGCCAGGATCGATGCTTCGGCGGTCTGGTACAGGTCATCCACCTCGACGAAGCCGCGCTTGTCGAGTTTCACGCCGGTGTTTTCCAGCCCCAGGTTATCCAGCATCGGACGACGCCCCGTGGCGTAGAACACGCAGTCGGCTTCCAGCGCACGGCCGTCCTTCAGCGTTGCCTTCAGGCTACCGTCGGCTTGTTTGTCGATGCGCTCGATGTCGGCATTGAATTGCAAATCCAGGCCGCGCTTGGTCAGCTCTTCTTTCAAGTGCGTGCGCACCGAACCGTCGAAGCCGCGCAGGAACAGGTCGCCGCGATACAGCAGCGTGGTCTGTGCCCCCAGGCCATGGAAGATCCCCGCGAACTCGACGGCAATGTAACCACCACCGACGACCAGGACGCGCTTGGGCAATTCTTTGAGGAAGAACGCTTCATTGGAGCCAATAGCGTGTTCTCGGCCTGGAATCTCCGGGATCTGCGGCCAGCCACCCGTCGCGATCAGGATGTGCTTGGCGGTAAAACGCTCGCCGTTGATCTCGACCTGATGCGGATCAATCAGGCGCGCATGCCCCTCATGCAAGGTCACACCGCTGTTGACCAGCAGGTTGCGGTAGATACCATTGAGGCGGTTGATCTCGCGATCCTTGTTGGCAATGAGGGTCGCCCAATCAAAGTTCGCCTCACCCAGGGACCAGCCAAACCCGCTGGCCTGCTCGAAATCTTCGGCAAAATGCGCGCCGTACACCAGCAGCTTTTTCGGCACGCAACCGACGTTGACGCAAGTCCCGCCCAAGTAGCGGCTTTCCGCCACGGCCACCTTGGCACCAAAGCCTGCGGCAAAGCGCGCCGCGCGAACACCGCCGGAACCGGCGCCAATTACATACAGGTCAAAATCGTAGGCCATTTCACTCTCCTCGGCAGGACATCAGCATACCGACTTACATGGGGCTGAAAAACGAAAAAGCCACCCGAAGGTGGCTTTTTTAGAACAGGCCGCTTACACCGTGAATCAGTAAGCCTTGCCCGTCTTGTAGAAGTGCTCGTAGCAGAAGTTGGTTGCCTCGATGTAGCCTTCAGCGCCGCCGCAGTCGAAACGCTGGCCCTTGAACTTGTAGGCAATCACGCAACCGTCTTTGGCTTGCTTGAGCAGGGCGTCGGTGATCTGGATCTCGCCACCCTTGCCTGGCTCGGTTTCTTCGATCAGCTTGAAGATGTCCGGGGTCAGGATGTAACGACCGATGATCGCCAGGTTGGAAGGCGCGTCTTCCGGTGCTGGCTTTTCAACCATGTCACGTACGCGGATCAGGCCATCGCCAATGTCGTCGCCGGCGATCACGCCGTACTTGTTGGTTTCGGTCGGGTTCACTTCCATCACTGCAACGATGGTGCAACGGTATTTCTGGTAGAGCTTGACCATCTGGGTCAGCACACCGTCGCCTTCCAGGTTCACACACAGGTCATCCGCCAGTACCACGGCGAACGGCTCGTCGCCGATCAGTGGACGGCCGGTGAGAATGGCGTGGCCGAGGCCTTTCATCTGCGTTTGACGGGTGTAGGAGAACGAGCACTCGTCGAGCAGTTTACGGATACCAACCAGGTATTTTTCCTTGTCGGTGCCCTTGATCTGGTTTTCCAGCTCGTAGCTGATGTCAAAGTGGTCTTCCAGTGCGCGCTTACCGCGGCCGGTCACGATGGAGATTTCGTTCAGACCGGCATCCAGTGCCTCTTCGACGCCGTACTGAATCAGTGGCTTGTTCACCACCGGCAGCATCTCTTTGGGCATGGCCTTGGTCGCTGGCAAGAAGCGAGTGCCGTAACCGGCTGCTGGGAACAAGCATTTCTTGATCATATGGGTCCTTACAAAGGGCTGTGCGTACGGAATTCGGCGCAGTCTAATGAGGCCGCAGTCACCTTACAATGGGTCCTGCTGGCGTTGCGATGTCATCATAGAGAAAAAATGTCGGCGTAAGTTCCGCTCAAGTTGGACCGCATATTTTCACCGGCACGGCAAAAAATGCCTGCACCTCAATGTTTCAAAGGGCTGCAACCTTTTTAGCACGCTTTCAGGCCTGGAACACTGACCTAGAATAACTTGCGCGGCCCCGCGGCATTTGGCGCTATCATTAGGCCCTTGAACCAGACCACGAGATACTTGATAGATGTCAGAACCAAAAGGCGTGAACGGCTACCTGATCACCAAGCGAGCGGACGGTTGGCACCTGATCAACTTCCATGGCGACAGCGTCGCTGGGGCATTCGCCAGTGAAAGCCAGGCTATCGCTGTAGCGGAAGTGTTTGTGGACGAAGCGGGCCACGCGTCGAGCAAACGGCCGAAAGGCAAGTAAGCCTCAACGCCCTGCGCAAAAAAGCCCCGGAGAACGGGGCTTTTTTTGTGTTTGCCTGTACGTAGATGGCAGTTCGCTATAATCTCGCCGGAACGCCCCACGACAGTGTCAGCGCCCCTTCAACACCCTCGATGATGAACACACATGAACAAGATTCTGGCACTGACTGCGGTACTGGCGCTCGCCGGCTGCACCACCTCTTCTGACGTCTATCTGAAAAACGGCGAACAAGGCCTGACCATCGACTGCTCCGGCGAAGCCAATTCCTGGGCCAGCTGTTACGAGAAGGCTGACGCCTCCTGTGCGGGCACCGGCTACCGCATCGTCGGCACCGAAGGCACGCCTTCGCTCAAGGAAAGTGAAAAGACCCTCGGCCAGGACGTGGGTAACTTCAAAAGCCGTAGTGTGGTGGTGGTCTGCAAGTAAGCGTCAGGCCTACAGCTGAATATCGGCGAACTTGATACCCAGGCCCCGGATGGTCTCTACCAGGTCATCCAGGCGCGGGAAAGACTCGACTTCATCCTGATCGTCGACCAGGAAAAAACTGCGCCCGCCGCTTTTCTTGAAGAAGACGATCCACTCCGCCAGGTCGGCCGGGTTCTGGATGATGTGGGTGGCCGATATCTGGCCTTCAGCCTGGCGAGCCCTGACGTGTTCACGCTTCATGAAAAATTTCCCAAAGAAGACAAATGCCACACAAACAGAAGGTTTGCGCGGTATTTTTTGTAGTGATAGACCGAGAGTTTAACGGATGCCCTGCCTCGTCGGCACGTCTTCTGCCGCCTGGATCGCCTGGCCGGCGCCCTTCAGGCCCATAAAAAAGCCCGGCCCCGCGCATGCGGGGCCAGGCTCTTTATCGGATTTGAAGTCGCTGTGTGAAACGCGGCTGTATCAGCCGGAAATACACTCTTCGCCCGCCTTCTTCACATCACCGGGACGGATCGGCACATTGGACATGCTCTCGTAGAGCTTGATGCTGCTGCCACTGGAACGTTCATCAATTTCAAATATGGCCGAAGGATCGGCGGAAAACTTCTGCGGCACGATCACCTGCACACCACCGTCCTTATGCGGTTCGATCTGCGGCGGCCGGCGGGTCGCGGATAATTTCTGCACCACACACGCGGCGTATTCCTGTGGTTTCTTCCCGGAAATGACCGCCAAGGTCGGCGGGGTCTGCTTGATATCTGCAACCGAAGCACACCCACCGATCGCCAGGGCCAGAACCAACACACTCCACTTCATATAAAACCTCCGATAAAGACCCTACGACAGCGGGGATGGTATTTTTCTCCCGCCCACGTAGGATTTATCCCTGATAACTCGGTAAATAACTGTTTTAAATTGTCGACGTCGTTGAAGACGGGCCGATAATAAACGCGCTGGGGCTGATAAACTCCATCTTAACCTACGTATCGTTCTGATTTTTCAGAAAAAGCCCTTCTGGAGACACCCTCATGAAATTCATCCACCAGCGCGAGCACCTCAACGAGGGAGACATTGTCGTCATCGAGTGCTCGCAGACTTGTAATATTCGCCTGATGAGCGACGCGAATTTTCGCAGCTTCAAAAATGGCGGCCGCCATACCTACCACGGTGGCGCCTTCGACACGTTCCCGGCCAAAATCACCGCGCCGAGCACCGGTTTCTGGAACATCACCCTGGACGTCGTGACGCGCCGTGCTATCAGCGTGACCCGCAAGCCTGCGCTGTCGCACAAGATCCGCATTGTGCGTCGCACCAGCTCCAAACTGAGCTGACCCGAACACCTGACAGGAAATGACCGTGACTGCTACCACCAAATACGTGATCAAGTACAAGCTCAACGGCGAACGCCGCTTCGAGTTCGCCCAACTGCACACCAACAGCGTGGAAGAAGCCAAGCAAGCCCTGGCGAAGATTCACGATGCCAGTGATGAAATCACCGACATCAATGTGAGCAAGGCGCTGTAAGCCGATGCCTGGCCCCACCGCTGACCTGTTCGCCGATGATGCCTTGCAGCAACCTGCGGGGCGCGAGCAAATTGGCGAACAGTCCTATGTGCTAAGGGGCTACGCCCTGCCCTGGATTGAACGCCTTCTGCCGGAATTGCGGCAGGTGCTGGCGCAATCACCGTTTCGGCAAATGGTGACACCCGGTGGGTTCACCATGTCGGCCGCCTTGAGCAGCTGCGGCGACCTGGGCTGGACCACCGATACCTCCGGTTACCGCTACTCATCACTGGACCCGCGCACGCAGCAGCCCTGGCCACACATGCCGGACGCCCTGCGCCAACTGGCTATGGTGGCGGCGGCAGAAGCCGGCTTTGTCGACTTCGCTCCCGACGCCTGCCTGATCAACCGTTATGTGCCAGGCGCAAAAATGTCCCTGCACCAGGACAAGAACGAGCGCCGCTACAGCGAACCGGTGGTGTCGGTGTCCCTTGGGTTGCCGGCGATCTTCCTGTTTGGTGGGCATGAGCGCAGTGACAAGACCCGCAAAGTCTCGCTGTTCCACGGCGATGTGGTGGTCTGGGGCGGCGTGGATCGCCTGCGCTTTCACGGTGTGATGCCGATCAAGGAAGGCGTGCACCCGGTCATGGGCGCGCAACGCATCAACCTCACCTTTCGCACCGCTGGCTGATTTGAGCGCAAGCTTCAGAGTGCCAGGCGTTCGCGGCACGGCTACTCTGGCCATGATCCGTCAAGAGTGCTGACCATGACTACCGAACAAGACCCCCGCTGGGCAGCCATTCTCGCCCGAGACCCCAAGGCTGATGCGCTGTTCGTCTACGGCGTGAAGACTACCGGCGTGTACTGTCGCCCCAGCAGTGCTTCGCGCTTGCCGCGCCCGGAGAACGTCGAATTCTTCGACACGCCAGCACATGCCGAGGCCGCGGGTTATCGCGCCAGCAAGCGCGCGGCCGGGGACCAGACCCAGCTCGCCGCGCACCATGCGCAACGGGTGGCAGACGCCTGTCGCCAGATCGAGCAGGCTGAGACCCCACCCAGCCTTAACGCGCTGGCCCTGCAAGCCAACATGAGCCCCTTCCATTTCCACCGCGTGTTCAAGGCCGTCACCGGCCTGACTCCCAAGGGCTACGCCAGTGCCCATCGCTCGCGCAAAGTGCGCGAGGGCCTCAAGGGCGAGCGCACGGTAACGGATGCGCTGTACGACGCGGGCTTCAATTCCAACAGCCGTTTTTATGAGTCGGCCAATCAGTTGCTCGGCATGACGCCCGGTGACTACAAGGCCGGTGGTACCAATAACGCGATCCTGTTTGCGGTAGGGCAATGTTCACTGGGGGCGATCCTGGTGGCACAAAGTGCCCGTGGCGTGTGCGCGATTCTGCTGGGCGATGACCCGGACCAACTGGTGCGCGACCTGCAGGATCAGTTTCCCAAGGCCGAACTGGTGGGCGCCGACCAGCGCTTCGAACAGTTGGTCGCACAGGTCGTGGGGCTTATCGAAGCGCCTGCGGTCGGCCTGGACTTGCCACTGGACCTGCGCGGCACGGCCTTTCAGGAACGGGTGTGGCAAGCCTTGCGCGATATCCCGCCGGGCAGCACCGCCAGCTACGCACAGATCGCCGAGCGCATCGGCGCACCAAAATCCTTCCGTGCGGTGGCGCAGGCGTGCGGCGCTAACAGCGTGGCGGTGGCAATCCCCTGCCACCGCGTGGTGCGCAGTAATGGCGAGCTGTCGGGCTACCGCTGGGGCGTGGAGCGCAAACAGCAGTTGCTCGCCCGGGAGAAGGCGCCAAAGCCCTAGCGGATACCGATGCCGACAGCGCCAGACCTGCCACCCGGTGTATTGCCTCGACGTCTTGCGCCTGGATGTTGTGAAAAGCTATCGCCTTTAAAGCTTCAGCTTGCGCTTGCGAAACTCGGCGACCTTATGCCGGTTGCCGCACAATGCCATGCTGCACCAGCGACGCTTGTGGGCCTTGGTACGATCATAAAACCACAAGATGCATTCCGGATGTTCGCAGCGGCGGATCAACTTGAAATCCCCCTCCACCAATAACGTGGCGGCCGCTTCGGCGATCGGCGCGAGGAACTGCGCCGCGGTCTGCTGCTTGCGTTGGCGCTCGATCCGTGGCGCCTCGCAGGCTGGCCAGACCAACTGCGTATGGCTCACCGCCTTGCGTAAAAAGGCGTTCAGCGCTGCCGGGTTACCGGGCTGCTGGGCTTTACGTGCGGCCACCAGTTCACGGATCACTTCGCGTAACGCTCGCGCAGCGGCGAGTAAAGCACCGGGTTCAAATTCGGGCATGTTGTTGGGCTCAACCCACCGCACGCGCACCAGCCAGGCGACTACGTCGGCATCAACCTGCCAGAAATCCCACGGTACACCGTCGATATTCGCCAGGGTATTGAGCATATCCAGCACCGGATCGTCGGCCAGGACATAGGGTTCCGAGGGGGCGGCAGTCGCTGGGGAAAGGGTCATGGTCAATCCTCTTGAGAACGCTGGCATCGTAACCGCTATTTCCTTTCCTGGGTAGTTACAAAGCACGCAAAGATAACCTGAATAAATCGTTTGACAGGTTACTATTTTGCGCGCAGCTTTTGAAAAGCCGTAACCCCTAATCCAATCTATTCAAGTTACAAAGGTATCCCTCTCATGACCACTCCAGCGCCCATTGTTCACTATCGCCACGTCGAGGCAGACGGCGTGCGCATGTTCTACCGTGAGGCCGGCGACCCCTGCGCGCCGGTCATGCTGCTGCTGCACGGTTTCCCCAGTTCCTCACACATGTATCGCGACCTGATCCCATTGCTCGCGACGCACTTTCGCGTGATCGCCCCGGATTTGCCGGGTTTCGGCTTTACCGAGGTGCCAGCCGAGCGCGGTTACCACTACAGCTTCGATAACCTGGCGATCACGGTTGGGCATTTTGTCGATGCATTGGAATTGAGCCGGTACGCCCTGTACGTCTTCGATTACGGTGCACCGGTCGGGCTGCGGTTGGCAGTGGCCCACCCAGAGCGGGTGAGTGCCCTGGTGTCGCAAAACGGCAACGCCTACCTGGAGGGACTGGGGGATGCGTGGGCACCGATTCGTGCCTATTGGGCAGAGCCGAGCCACGCCAACCGAGAGGTGATCCGCAACGCAGTGATCAGCCTCGAAGGCACGCGCTACCAATACCTGCACGGTGTGAACCAGCCGGAGTTGGTGGCGCCCGAATCCTACATGCTCGACGTACTGCTGATGCAGCGCCCCGGCAATGACGAGATCCAGCTGGATCTGTTCCTCGACTACCGCAACAACCTGACGCTGTACCCGACATTCCAGGCCTTTTTCAGGGACAGGCAAGTACCGACGCTGGTGATCTGGGGCCAGAACGATCCGTTCTTCATCCCGCCAGGTGCCCACGCCTACAAAACCGATAACCCCAACGCCGTGGTGGAGTTGCTGGACACTGGCCACTTCGCCCTGGAAACCCACGCAGCCGCTATCGCCGAGCGGATTCACGCGGTGTTGGGCAACGCCGTCAATTGATGGCACACCACGAAAGCGTGCGTTCGTCCAGTGAATAAAACAGACTGGCCGGGTGCCTAGGGCCCTGCTAAAACAGTGAAAAGCCTCATCAACGCTGGAGAAGCACCCCATGAGCACCTGGCCAGACACCCGCCTTCTCGACTTGCTGGGCATCGACGTGCCGATCATCCAGGCCCCCATGGCCGTTGGCACCACCACCGCCATGGTTATTGCCGCCAGCCAGGCGGGCGCGCTGGGTTCACTGCCGGCGGCAGCACTGAGCATCGAGCAACTGCGCGACGCACTGACCACCCTCCGCCAGGCGAGCCAACGGCCTATCAATGTCAATTTCTTCTGCCATCAACCGCCCGCACCCGATGCAGCGCGTGATCGACGCTGGAAGGAATTACTGGAGCCCTACTACCGCGAATTGGGCGCCGACTATGAGGCGCCGACCCCGGTCTCGAACCGCGAACCCTTCAACGACGCGGCTTGCCAAGTAGTCGAGGAATTTCGCCCCGAGGTCGTCAGCTTTCACTTTGGCCTGCCGGAAAAATCCCTGCTGGACCGGGTAAAATCCACCGGCGCCAAAGTGCTGTCCTCGGCCACCACCGTGGAAGAAGCCCTCTGGCTGGAACAGCACGGCTGCGACGCCATTATCGCAATGGGGAGTGAAGCCGGCGGGCATCGTGGCTTGTTTCTCAGCGATGACCTCAACACCCAGATCGGTTTGTTCGCCCTGTTGCCACAAGTCGTCGACGCCGTAAGCGTGCCAGTGATTGCTGCGGGTGGTATCGGTGATGCGCGCGGGATCGTCGCGGCGTTCGCCCTGGGCGCTTCGGCGGTCCAAATCGGTACGGCGTACCTGTTCACTCCCGAAGCCAATGTCACCGCGTCCCATCATTATGCGTTGCGCCATGCCCAGGCCAGTGAGACCGCGCTGACCAACCTGTTTACCGGTCGCCCGGCACGCGGCATTGTCAACCGCGTGATGCGTGAGCTGGGTGCGATCAACCCCGCCGCGCCTGCCTTCCCGACCTCCGGCGGCGCGCTGATTCCGCTCAAGGCCAAGGATGAGGCGGGCTTCAGCAACCTGTGGTCCGGCCAGGCCCTGCGCCTGGGCAAAGACACCACCACCTATGAGTTGACGCGTGAACTGGCGGAGCAGGCACTGGCCAAGCTCAGCTAGCACTGTCCTGCGCGGCAACTTTGCACTGTACCGGCAATGGCCAACCGCTATATATTCTCATACATAGCGGTTAAGCCTTCTACCTATAACAAGCCGTACACCCTCACAGGAGCTGCTTCATGAAGATTCACGCCTCACGCCTGGCCATCCTGGTCGCTGCCCTCGCCTTCGGTTCGGCCCATGCCGATGAAGTCCAGGTGGCCGTGGCCGCCAACTTCACCGCACCGATCCAGGCGATTGCCGCCGACTTCGAAAAAGACACCGGTCATAAATTGGTGGCTGCCTACGGTGCTACGGGGCAGTTCTATACCCAGATCAAGAACGGCGCGCCATTCGAAGTGTTCCTGAGCGCCGACGACACTACCCCGCAGAAGCTCGAAACCGAAGGCGACACCGTCAAGGGCTCGCGCTTCACCTACGCGGTCGGCACCCTGGCCCTGTGGTCAGCCAAAGAAGGTTACGTCGATGCCAAGGGCGAAGTGCTGAAGAAAAACCAGTACGCGCACCTGTCGATAGCGAACCCCAAAGCCGCGCCCTACGGCCTCGCCGCCACCCAGGTATTAGCCAGGGAAGGTCTGACCGAGAAGGTCAAAGACAAGATCGTCGAAGGCCAGAACATCACCCAGGCCTATCAGTTCGTGTCTACCGGCAACGCCGAGTTGGGCTTTGTCGCCTTGTCGCAGATCTACAAGGACGGCAAGGTCACCAGCGGTTCGGCGTGGGTTGTTCCAGCCTCGATGCACGACCCGATCAAACAGGACGCCGTGATCCTGGCCAAGGGCAAGGACAGCGCGGCTGCCAAGGCACTGGTTGAATACCTCAAGGGGCCCAAAGCCGCTGCTGTGATCAAGTCCTACGGTTACGAGTTGGCCCAGTAAATGCCGTTATCGAGTGCCGACTTTTCCGCGATCTGGCTGACCATCAAGCTGGCTTCATTGACCACCGTGATCCTGCTGGTCATCGGCACTCCGATTGCCCTGTGGCTGTCGCGCACCCGCTCCTGGTGGCGCGGCCCGATCGGCGCTGTCGTGGCCCTGCCGCTGGTGTTGCCACCGACGGTGATTGGCTTTTACCTGCTGCTGACCATGGGCCCCAATGGCTACTTTGGCCAGTTCACCCAATGGCTGGGCCTGGGCACCCTCACCTTCAGCTTTGCCGGGTTGGTGATTGGCTCGGTGATCTATTCGATGCCGTTCGTGGTGCAGCCATTGCAGAACGCCTTCTCCGCCATCGGCACACGCCCGCTGGAAGTGGCCGCGACGTTGCGGGCCAACCCATGGGACACCTTTTTCAGCGTGATCCTGCCCCTGGCGCGACCCGGGTTCATGACCGCGTCGATCCTGGGTTTTGCGCACACCGTCGGTGAATTCGGCGTGGTGTTGATGATCGGCGGCAATATCCCGGACAAGACCCGGGTGGTGTCGGTACAGATCTACGACCATGTGGAAGCGATGGAATATGCCCAGGCTCATTGGCTGGCCGGCTCCATGGTGGTGTTCGCGTTCCTGGTATTGCTGGGGCTCTACTCCAGCCGTAAAACCAAAATGGGCTGGAGTTGATGTCGATGATTGATGTACGCCTGCACCTTGCGTATCCGGGCTTTGGCCTCGATGTGGACCTGCACCTGCCCGGCCGCGGCGTCACCGCCCTGTATGGGCACTCCGGTTCCGGCAAGACCACCTGCCTGCGCTGTATTGCTGGGCTGGAGCGCGCCGATGACGGTTTTATCCAGGTCAATGATGAAGTCTGGCAAGACAGTCGCAACGGGGTGTTCGTGCCACCGCATAGGCGTGCGGTGGGGTATGTGTTTCAGGAAGCCAGCCTGTTCCCGCATCTGTCGGTACGGGCCAACCTGGAGTTCGGCCTCAAGCGCATCCCCCGCCAACAGCGCCGTGTGGACATGGCCCAGGCCACGCAATTACTGGGCATCGGCCACCTGCTTGACCGCCATCCCCAACATCTTTCCGGCGGTGAGCGCCAGCGCATCGGCATCGCCCGTGCCTTGCTCACCAGCCCAAGCCTGCTGTTGATGGACGAACCCCTGGCCGCCCTCGACAGCAAGCGCAAAGGCGAAATCCTGCCGTACCTCGAACGCCTGCACGATGAACTGGAGATCCCGGTGCTGTATGTCAGCCATGCCCAGGATGAAGTGGCACGCCTGGCCGATCACATCGTGTTGCTCAGTGACGGCAAGGCCTTGGCCAGCGGCCCTATCGGCGAGACCCTGGCGCGGCTCGACCTGCCCATGGCCCTGGGCGACGACGCCGGTGTCGTCATCAACGGTACGGTCAGTGCCTACGACGAGCACTATCAGTTGCTCACCCTGCAACTGCCGGACAGCGCCCTGCAAATGCGCGTGGCCCATGCGCCGTTGGCACTGGGCAAGGCGCTGCGTATCAAGGTGCAGGCGCGTGATGTCAGCCTGAGCCTGCAAGCCGAGGAACACAGCAGCATCCTCAACCGCCTGCCGGTGACGGTCACCCAGGCGATCCCGGCGGACAACAGCGCTCACGTGCTGGTGCGCCTGGACGCCGCCGGCACGCCGTTGCTGGCGCGGATCACGCGGTTCTCCCGCGACCACTTGCAATTGCACCCCGGCCAGGCGCTGTGGGCGCAGATCAAGGCCGTCGCGGTATTGGCGTAAGCAACCTTTTGGCACCACCGCATACGGCTGCGGTCAATCAGACATACCGGCCTGATTTGTTGCCAAGGAACCTGCCCCATGTCCGACTCTGCGCTACCCCGTGACCTGCATTACGTTGACGACACCCAGCCTGGCATCCGTCGCAAGACGGTGCGCGGCAAGTTCCACTACTTCGACCCCAAGGGCGTACGCATCACTGATGCGGATGAAATCAAGCGCCTTAACGCCCTGGCGGTCCCTCCGGCCTATACCGACGTGTGGATCTGCGCCGACCCGAGCGGCCACCTGCAAGCCACCGGCCGCGATGCCCGTGGGCGCAAGCAGTACCGCTACCACGCGCGCTGGCGCGAGGTGCGCGACAGCGACAAGTACGCTCGGCTGCAGGAATTCGGCAACGCCCTGCCGAAACTGCGCAAACAGTTGGAAGCGCAAATCGCCGAACCCGGCTTCACCCGCGAAAAGGTGCTGGCCACGGTGGTGATGCTGCTGGATGCGACGCTGATCCGCGTCGGCAACACCCAATATGCGCGGGACAATAAGTCCTACGGGCTGACCACGTTGCGCACCCGCCATGTGGACGTGAAAGGCAGCGAGATCCAGTTCCAGTTCCGTGGCAAGAGTGGCGTCGAGCACCAGATCAGCGTCAAGGACCGGCGCCTGGCCACCGTAGTCAAGCGCTGCCTGGAATTGCCGGGGCAGAACCTGTTCCAGTACCTGGACGAGGACGGCGAACGGCACACCGTCAGCTCCCATGACGTGAATGAATACCTGCACAGCCTTACCGGTGCGGACTTCACCGCCAAGGACTACCGCACCTGGGCCGGCACCGCCATGGCGCTGGCAGTGTTGCGGGAGTTGGAGTGGCAACCTGAGTCCGATGCCAAGCGCCACGTCGTGGCCATGGTCAAGGATGTCGCCAAGCAACTGGGTAACACCCCGGCGGTGTGTCGCAAATGCTACATCCACCCCGCCGTACTGGAGCATTTCAGCCTGGGTGAACTCTCCAGGCTACCCAAGCCGAGGATACGCAAAGGGCTCAAGGCCGAAGAGGTGGCCTTGGCGATGTTCCTTGAACAACTGGCGGCGGACTTGCCGAAAAAAGCCAAGGCGGGTTAGGCTTGGCCTCCCTTCCGACGCACGGGACGACCGCCGACGTGAACCACTAAGCCTTCCAAAATGTATCTGCAACGAGCCGCCTGGCGCGCTTGTTGGCCTGTCCGACATTTTTTTGGAGGTGCTGATGACTGACGTCAACCGGCCGCCCACGCTTGTTTCCTTGCAACACCTGAGTGTCCAGTTCGCCAATGGCGAAACCCTGCTCGACGACCTGAGCCTGTCCATCGACCACACGCCCACCGGGATTGTGGGGCGTAACGGCCGCGGTAAAAGTATCCTCGCCAAATTGATCGCCGGGGTGTTGCCGCCCTCCTCCGGCACACTGAACGGCCCATCCCGCGTGACGTACGTACCGCAGGGCATCGTGGTAGCACCGGGCGAAACCGTCGCTGACCTCACCGGCACCGCCGCGACCCTGGCAGCCCTGGCTCGCATGGCCCAGGGCGCGGCGCAGGTCGATGACCTGGCGTTGATCGATGACCGCTGGGACCTGGCCGAGCGTTTGCGCAGCGCCCTGGATGCAGCGGGCCTGCAAGCACTGGGTGCCGATACCCCGGCCGATCGGCTCAGCGGCGGCCAGTTGGCCCGGGTCGCCGTGATAGGTGCACTGTTATCCACGCCACCTTTGCTGGTGCTCGACGAACCCACCAACCATCTCGACAGCGACGGCCGTGCCTGGCTGCTGCGCGTGCTCGGGGCTTGGCGCGGTGGCCTGGTGGTGGTCAGCCATGACCGGCAATTACTCAACACCATGGCGCGCATCATTGAACTGTCGCCGCTCGGCGTCCACGTATATGGCGGCAACTACGATGACTATCGACAACAGCGCGATGCCCAGCAACAGGCTGCCATCGCCGCACTGGAACACGCACGCCTGGAGCGCAGTCGCAACCGTCGACGCTTGCAAAAGGAGCATGACAGCCTGCAGCGTAACGCTGCTCGCTCCCGCAAGCATGCCGAGACGGCCAACGTCGACCGGTTCACCAAGGCGCGCTGGAAAGGCGCCGCCACGGAAGTTGTCAGCAGCGTGCGCAGCACGCATTGGCAACACAAACATGTACTGGATGCCCAGGTGCGCGAGGCCTACGAACGGGTCGAGGATGAAACACCGACGCTGTTGGCGTTGCCCGCCTCAGCAGTGCCCAACGGCCGCCAGGTGCTGTCGCTGGTAGACGCACAACTGCCGTGGTTGCCCTCCACCTGCCTGAACATCCACCTCGCCGGCCCGGCGCGCGTCGCCGTGCGCGGGCCAAACGGTTGCGGCAAGTCGACGCTGCTCAAGGTATTGGCGGGCGAGTGGCGGGCGGTGAGCGGAGAATGCCGCGTGCAGGTGCCCAGCGCCTATATCGACCAGCACCTCACCCTGCTGGATGACCGACGCAGCATCATTGAACAGCTTAACCTGCTGGACACACCACTGGCCGAAGCCGAACTGCGTACGCGCCTGGCCTTGCTGCAACTGGACGCCTTGCGTGTCACCCAGCCGGCCGGCCAACTGAGTGGCGGCGAACGCTTGAAGGCGGCGATGGCCATCGCGTTGTGGCGCGAGGTGCCGGCGCAGCTGCTGTTGCTGGACGAGCCCACCAATCACCTGGACCTCGAATCGGTGATGGCTTTTGAGCAGGCGTTGCACGGTTTTACCGGCGCCCTGCTGGTGGTGTCCCATGACCCGGCGTTTGTGCAGGCGATCAAGCCGACGCACTTTCTGGATTGGCATTGTGCAGGGTGGACCCTGGAGCGTGCCTGAGGTCATTGCATGCGCGCTGAAAGCGTCCTACGGTAGTGGCCGGATAATCTCACCGAGGAACCCGGCCTTATGCTGCCTTCGCCGCGCAAGCCCTACGTCAATGCTGCACTTGCCCATCGACAGCGCTGGCGTGGCCGTGTCGGGCTGATGCTGGTGGCCAGCCTGTCGGTACTGGCGGGCATGACCGATGCTATCGGCTTTATGGCGAGCGGCGACTTTGTTTCGTTCATGAGCGGCAACACCACGCGCCTCGCGGTGGCGATCAGCGCAGGAGACCTTGGCTTGACCGGGCGGCTGCTGTTGCTGGTCGCGACATTTGTGGTGGGTAATGCGTTGGGCGTGGTGGTCAGCCGAATGAGCCGCCGCCATGCCTTGCCTTTGCTGCTGTGTATTGCCGCCCTGCTATGCGGTGCGGCATGGCTGCCGTTCGCCGATACGTTGCTTGCGCTGCTGGCGGCGATCATCGCAATGGGCATGCTCAATGCCGCCGTGGAAGAGGTCAACGGGCTGCCGGTGGGACTGACCTACGTAACCGGAGCGCTTTCACGCTTTGGCCGCGGGTTGGGTCGCTGGCTGCTCGGGGAGCGCCGCAGTGGCTGGCGCGTGCAGTTGATCCCCTGGGCCGGGATGTTTGTGGGGGCAATCATTGGCGCGCTGTTGGAGCAACAGATGGGCTTGAAGGCGTTGCTGGTCAGCGGCGTGTTGGCGGGCTTGCTGGGGCTGGTATCCCTCAAGATTCCGCGTCGCTGGCACCTGGGTTACATGCCGCGCTGAAGAAAGGGGATGCTCGCCCGACGTTTAGGCCTCGACGTCCGTGTACTGGTAAAGAGCCATCATGTCGGGCGAGCGGGTGAATCATAAGCTAATGCCTGGCGACTGTCGTGCCAGGCATTTCCGAAAACCACTAAGGTAACGGATTACAGGCAAGTCGCGAGTGCGGCCAAGCGGCGCTTGGCTGGCATGTTGTCTTCTGCTGCGTAGTACTTGATGGTGGAGCCGTTGCCCGCGCTTTGCACGTCGACGAAGTAGTCCCCAGCGGTGGTGTACACGGTAAAACCGCCCGCCGCGATCGGCTCCTTGAAGCCGCCGGCGTCAACGCCGAACACGCTTTCGTCCTGCCAGCCGAACTGGACGCATTCGGCAACTACCAGGGTGGCCTTGTCCGAAGCCAGGGTTTTGTAAGGCGTGCCCGCGCGCGCCTCCTTCATCTTCGAACCCGCGCAACCGGCCAGGGCCGCCAGTACCAGTGCGCCAATTACCACCTTGTGCATGCCATTGCTCCGTTGGAAAAAAACGCGACTGTACCATTGCCGTGGCGCGGACTGACGGCTGCATGAACTTTGTTTCACTGTGAAGGAAGCTGGCGCCCTCTATATTGACCAGGCTCATTTTTAGAAGTATCCCTTCTGCCCGCCCTCCCGCGGGCTTTTTTTCGCCTGTATTCTCAGAGCAGCCAGCGGAACAGATAGAACAACGCCATGCTCAGCAACACGGTCATCAACACGTTGCGCGTCCAGAACATCAATGCCACCGCACTGATGCCTGCCAACAGGTAAGGGTTGGCCGGGCTCAGGTTGAGGTGGTGATCGGCCAGGAAAATGATCGGCCCGCAAATCGCGGTGAGCATCCCGGGTACGGCAAACCCGAGGAACTCCCGCGCACCACGGTTGAGGCGCACGGGAAGGCGCGGCTCGATGAACAGGTAACGGTTGAAAAATACCACCAGGCCCATGGCCACAATCATGATGTAGATCATCGCTGCCCCACTCCCAGTCGTTTGCAGGCATACCCCGCGCTCATGCCCAGCACGCCGGACACCACCACCGCCGATTCCCAATGCAGGAAACTCAGCCACACCGAAAACAACAGTGATACGGCCACGCAGACCACCGTCGGGATGTCACGCACCACCGGCGTGATCAGCGCGATAAACGTGGCCGCGATGGAAAACTCCAGACCCAGTTGATCGAGGCCGGGAATGCTTTTACCGAGCACGATGCCCGCCAGGGTGAAGAGGTTCCAGGCGATATAGAACGTCAACCCCACGCCCAGGGCGTACCAACGGTTGAAGGTCTCACGGTCGTAGTGACTGACCAGTGCAAAGAATTCGTCGGTCAGCAGAAAGCCCAGGCTCATGCGCCAGCGGGCCTTGAGGGGTGACAGGATCGGGCGCAAGTGCATGCCATACAGCAAATGTTGAGACGTCAGCAGCAACGTGGTCAGTACGATGGAAATCAGGCTGGCGCCGCTCTTGACCATACCGATGGCGACCAACTGGGCAGCACCGGCAAACACAATGGCGGACAAGCCCTGGGCTTCCAACGGGCTGAATTGCGCATCGATGGCCATGGAGCCGGCCAGCAGTCCCCACGGCGCGCACGCCAGGGACAGGGGGATAACGGCGATCGCGCCGCGAGCGAAGGCGTAATGAGGTAAGGCGGTAGGCATGGAAACGGCTCATCGACAGACAGTCGACAAGCATGCCATTGCAACAATGGAGCTGTCTTGAACGATCTTGCTCAGGCGAGCCTGACCGACACTTGCTCTACCGAATCACGCGCTTCACGCAGTTCATAGGCGTCCTGGTTGAGCCGGTGAATGGTATTGAGCAGACGCTGGCGCAGCACCTCATCGCCCAGTTTTTCGACGGCACGCATCAGGTCGAACGCCGCGGTTTCGTTATTGTCCGCGACGGAGTCCAGGGTCTTGCGCAGGTTGCGAGTGGCACGGGTCACGCGGTGTCTTCCTTCATCAGCAATGGGCAGGCACTTTAGGACATTCATGTTTCATTTTAATTTCAAACACTTGTGGCGAATTCAAGCCCATTTGATCCACGTCAATCGAAGCCGGGTTTGACTAATACATATGGAAATACGTATATTCGGATAAACCTATATAAAAAGGCCCTGACCATGTCGGACCTCACCTCGCCCCCCACCCTGTTCAAATGCCTGGCCGATGCCACGCGCACGCGCCTGACGTTATTGATCCTGCGCGAAGGCGAACTTTGCGTGTGTGAATTGATCCATGCCTTGGACGAAAGCCAACCCAAAGTTTCACGTCACCTCGCGCAACTGCGCAGTTGCGGGTTGCTGTTGGACCGTCGTCAGGGTCAATGGATCTACTACCGCATCAACCCGGCATTGCCCGACTGGGTGACCGAGGTGCTGCACACCACCCTGCAAGCCAACCAGCCATGGTTGCACACCGACGCACAGCGTCTGGATGCAATGGGCGACAGACCACAACGGGCCAGCACCTGCTGCTGAGCCATCGGAGCGTTTATTCATGCTTGTCGCAATTGCCATTTTTATCTTCACCATCGTCCTGGTCATCTGGCAGCCAAAGGGTTTGGGCGTCGGCTGGAGTGCCACGATGGGCGCGATCCTGGCCCTGGCCTCTGGCGTGATCAGCCTGGCCGACATTCCGGTGGTGTGGCACATTATCTGGAATGCGACAGGGACCTTTGTCGCGCTGATCATCATCAGCCTGTTGCTGGACGAGGCAGGCTTCTTTGCCTGGACAGCGCTGCATGTTGCACGTTGGGGACGCGGGCGCGGCCGGCGCTTGTTTGCGTACATGGTGTTGCTGGGGGCCTTGGTGTCGGCGCTGTTCGCTAACGACGGTGCGGCGCTGATCCTCACACCCATCGTCATGTCGATGCTACTGGCCCTGCGTTTTTCCCCGGCGGCGACCCTGGCATTCGTGATGGGTGCAGGGTTCATCGCCGACACGGCGAGCCTGCCGCTGGTGGTGTCTAACCTGGTCAATATTGTCTCGGCGGATTACTTCAAGATCGGCTTCAACGAATACGCCGCGGTGATGGTGCCGGTGAACGTCGTCAGCGTCGCGGCCACGTTGGCGGTGCTGTTGTGGTTCTTCCGCCGCGACATTCCGCAAACCTACGACCCGGCCGACCTCGAAGATCCTGCCAGTGCAGTCCACGACCGCGCCACCTTCCGGGCCGGCTGGTGGGTGCTGGGTATCCTGCTGGTCGGCTGCTTTGCCCTGGAGCCGCTGGGCATTCCCATCAGCGCGATTTCCGCTGTCTGCGCCGTGCTCCTGCTGGTAATCGCCGCCAAGGGCCACACGATCTCCACGCGCAAAGTGCTGAAGGAAGCACCGTGGCAGATCGTGATCTTTTCCCTCGGCATGTACCTGGTGGTCTACGGCTTGCGTAACGCCGGCCTCACCACCTACCTCGCGACCTGGCTCGATACGTTCGCCACTTACGGTGTGTGGGGCGCGGCCATGGGCACGGGTGTGCTGACGGCGCTGCTGTCCTCGGCGATGAACAATTTGCCGACCGTGTTGATCGGCGCGCTGTCCATCGAGTCCAGCCATGCCGTGGGCGTGGTCAAGGACGCGATGATCTACGCCAACGTGATCGGCAGCGACCTGGGCCCGAAAATCACCCCTATCGGCAGCCTCGCCACCTTGCTGTGGCTACACATCCTGGCACGCAAGGGCATCACCATCACCTGGGGCTACTACTTCAAGGTCGGCATCGTACTGACCCTGCCGGTGCTGTTGGTCACCCTTGCCGCCCTCGCCTTGCGACTGAGTTTCTAAAAGGAGATCGCTCCATGAAAGTCCTGTTCATGTGTACCGCCAACAGCTGCCGCAGCATATTGTCCGAAGCGATGTTCAACCACTTGGCGCCAGAAGGTTTCGAGGCCATCAGCTCCGGCAGCTTCCCCAAGGGCCAAGTCCTGCCGCGCAGCCTAAGTACGCTGCAGGCCGCCGGCATCAGCACCGAGGGTTTGTACAGCAAGGGCAACGAGGCCTTTGAGGGCAGCCCGCCAGATGTGGTGATTACCGTGTGCGACAAGGCAGCCGGCGAAGCGTGCCCGGTGTATTTCGGCCCGTCTGTGAAGGCGCACTGGGGGTTGGAAGACCCTTCGGATGTGCAGGGTGACGATGCACGCGTGCAGGCGGCATTCGACGCCACACTGGCGATCATTGCCACGCGTTGCCGGGCGTTTTTCATCCTGCCGTTTGCCGAGCTCAGCCCAACTGAACTCAAGGCAGAACTCGCTCGAATTGCCGAGCTGTAATCGGAGGCCCTATGACCAGCCTGCCCAACCTGGACTTGTCGCTGATCCCATCAAAACCGGACGGCTTGGCCCAACCACCCCGCATCCTGCTGCTCTACGGCTCGACCCGCGAACGCTCCTTCAGCCGCCTGCTGGTAGAAGAAGCCGCACGCCTGTTGCAGCACTTCGGTGCGCAAACGCGCATCTTCAACCCCAGCGGTTTGCCACTGCCCGACGATGCGCCGCGTGACCACCCCAAAGTCCAAGAACTGCTGGAACTGATGCAGTGGTCCGAAGGCCAGGTATGGTGCTCGCCCGAGCGCCACGGTTCGATGTCAGCGGTGTTCAAGGCGCAGCTCGACTGGGTGCCGCTGGCCCTTGGCGCAGTGCGCCCGACTCAAGGTAAAACCTTGGCGGTGATGCAGGTGTCCGGCGGGTCCCAGTCCTTCAATACGGTTAACCAGTTGCGCGTGCTGGGGCGCTGGATGCGCATGTTCACCATCCCCAATCAATCCTCGGTGCCCAAGGCGTTCATGGAGTTCGACGATCAGGACCGCATGAAGCCCTCCGCCTTGTACGACCGCGTGGTCGATGTAATGGAGGAACTGGTGAAGTTCACCCTGCTGCTGCGCGAGCGCCCGGACCTGGTGGACCGCTATTCGGAGCGCAAGGAAAGCGCCGACGAACTCTCGCACCGCGTCAATCAACGGTCGATCTGAGCCCGCCTGCCAGCGTATGCTCGTGCTTGTCTCCTGGCTGAGTTGAATCGATGAGTACCGTGCGACACGCTTGGCTGGGCCACTATGAAATCAGCAGCACCGCCTGCACCGGCCTGACCTTTGCCCGCCATAGTCATGATGAATGCGTGATCGGCGTGAACCTGCTGGGCGAAGAAAAAGTCTGGCTCGACCGTCGGGAGTTCCACGCCGGACCCGGCGCCATCACCTTGTACAACCCCGGCCAGATTCAGGGCGGCGGCGCGGCAGACGGCGCGCCCTGGCATTTTGTGAGCCTGTACGCCACGGCGGATCAATTGGCGACGGACCTTGGCCTGGCGTATCTGGAATTTGACCGTTCATTGTGTTTCCAACCTGATCTTGCCTTGCGCCTGGCGACGGCGATCAAAAGCGCATTGGGCGACGACACGTTGGTTCGCGAACAGACTGAAGAGGCCTTGGTGCTGCTGCTGGCTGCCGTGGTGAAAACCAGCGGTGTACGCCTGCCAGGCAGCACCGGCACCGGCAAACCCCTGGTCAACCGAGCCCAGGAATTACTCGCCGAACACCTGCATCAACCCCTGACGCTGGACCACCTTGGCGCTGAGCTGGGGCTGTCCAAATTCCACCTGCTGCGCGCCTTCCAGAAAGAAACCGGGCTGACGCCCCGTGAGTGGGCCATGCAGTTGCGTACGCGCCGCGCCAAGGGGCTATTGCGCAACGGCATGGCAGCTTCCGACGTCGCTCATCACCTGGGCTTTGCCGATCAAAGCCACCTCAATCGGCACTTTCGCTCCGCCTACGGCATCACGCCGGGTCTCTATCAAAGCGCTGTTAAACGCTGAACAGCGCAATCTGGTCCAAGACACCACCACGGCTCATCCTCACACTGCCTGCCATCTCTTGAAGGAATGTGGGCATGCTGACGATCTTCTTTTACGCATTGGTATTCGGTTTTGTGTTCTGCCTCTCCCCCGGTGCCGTGCTGGCGGAGACCCTGCGCCGTGGCTTGCTGTACGGCTTCACACCGGCCTTGCTGGTGCAGTTCGGTTCACTGGTGGGCGATGCAGTGTGGGCGATAATCGGCCTGACCGGCATCGCTTTGCTGATCCAGCATGACGCCGTGCGCGTGCCGTTGACGGTGGTGTGTGCGTTGTACCTGGCTTGGCTCGGCATTCGCAGCATGATCGACGCCTGGAAGCTACCTGAGTCAGACGATGCCCCCGCCAGCACCCGGCAAAATGCGCTGGCGGTGGGCGCGGCAATCTCCCTGGCCAACCCGAAAAATATTGTCTACTGGGGCGCCCTGGGCAGTGCACTGTCGGGCATCGTCGGCGCCACGCCAAGCCAGGGGCAGACGCTGATGTTCTTTGCCGGGTTCATGCTTGCGTCGGTGCTGTCGTGCTTTCTGATTGCGGCGCTGGTCAACCTCTTGCGCAAGAACGCCTCACCGTTGTGGCAGCGCATCAGTCATGGCGCTTGTGGCGTGGTATTGATCTATCTGGCCGTTCTGGCGGCACAGGGTATATGAAGTTATATACATACTAACTTCCGAGCGCCTCTTGTCTGAATGAACTCTGAACATCGAACACTTTAATTATTCATGCGTTGACATTTTGTAACCATCTGAGTAGATTGCCCGTGCCCGCAACTGGGGCCTTTTTTAAACCTCACAAAAGAAGCCAATGGACACAGTATCTAGTCGCTGTCCGAGCACCGCTTACGCGGGCATCGGGCGCCAAACCCAGAATATGACAGGACTCGCCACCCCGGTCCGGTAAGCTGCGCTAGAGCTCGACGCTCCACCGTAACTGCCTCGCCGGTCGCCTGTCCGGTCCCGAGGTGTGTTATGACCTTGCTAACCCTTGCTTTACCCGATGTACGCACCCTTGCCGCCGCCCTGCGCGCCAAGCTGTGCCGCGAGCCCGTTGGTTTTTCGCCGACCCGCTCGGCCTTTGCTGCACCCTCCCCTCAAGTGCGTCCGGCCCACCCGCTGGTGCACTGGCGTGTCTGCCCTGCTACTGGCCAGCTGGTACAGCAGTGGGATCACGCCGACACTCAAGACCCCCAAAGACCGCAGGTTTCCAGACGGGCCCAGGCCGGCCTGTTGCTCGGTCTTTACCTGAGCACTCGCGCTGCCTGAACCGGCTGGAAACAGCAACTTCCTGACTACTATCCTGGCGTTCTTTATTAATACGTCCAGTGGTAGCCCGCTGTGCGCGTTTTAACTAACGCCCCAGCAGAAGTTATGTAACCCCCTTATTTAAACCGATCGCGAAGTTGGCGACTCGGCATGCTTTCGCTCGCCTGTAGCCAGGTAAGTAACGGGTATGTTTTGTCGAAAATTGGCGACAGGAGTACACACAATGAGCGCCGTAAAAAACCCGCCTCTGCATAAAAAGAATGGCACCGACGCCGACACCAAACTGTCGATGCGTGCCGCCCGCGAAGCCCACAACGGCCTGTCGGCCACCCTGGCGAACGTACGTGCCACCCAGGACGGTTTGACCGAACTGGACGCCTCCGCTCGCCTGCAACGTGAAGGCTACAACGAAGTTGCCCACGATAAGCCGCCGCACGCCATCGTGCAGTTCCTGCACGCACTGAACAACCCGTTCATTTACGTGCTGCTGACTCTGGGCAGCATCAGCTTCTTCACCGATTGCTGGCTGCCGATGCAGGAAGGCGAAGACGCTGACCCAACCAAAGTCATCATCATCATGACCATGGTGCTGCTCAGCAGCCTGCTGCGGTTCTGGCAGGAACACCGTTCGGCCAAATCCGCCGAAGCCCTGAAAGCCATGGTGCGCACCACGGCCACCGTGCTGCGCCGTGAACAAGTGGGCGCCCAACCGTCTCTGCGCGAAGTGCCGATGCGCGAGTTGGTGGCTGGCGACATCGTGCAGCTGTCGGCCGGCGACATGATCCCCGCCGACATCCGCCTGATCGAATCCCGCGACCTGTTCATCAGCCAGGCCGTACTGACCGGCGAAGCCCTGCCGGTGGAGAAGTACGACACCCTTGGCGATGTCACGCAGAAGTCCGCCGGGCCGGTGGCCGCCGACCAGGGCAACCTGCTGGACCTGCCCAACATCTGCTTCATGGGCACCAACGTGGTCAGCGGCCGTGCCAAAGCCGTGGTGGTCGCCACGGGGCCGCGCACTTACTTTGGCTCCCTGGCAAAGGCGATTGTCGGCTCGCGCGTACAAACCGCGTTTGACCGTGGCGTGAACAGTGTCAGCTGGTTGTTGATTCGCTTCATGCTGGTGATGGTGCCGATCGTGTTCTTCCTCAATGGTTTCTCCAAGGGCGACTGGGGCGATGCGTTCCTCTTTGCCCTGGCGGTTGCGGTTGGCCTCACCCCGGAAATGCTGCCGATGATCGTCAGCGCCAACCTGGCCAAGGGCGCCACGGCCATGGCCAAGCGCAAAGTGGTGGTCAAGCGCCTCAACGCGATCCAGAACTTCGGTTCGATGGACGTGCTGTGCACTGACAAGACAGGCACCCTCACCCAGGACAAGATCATCCTTGAGCATCACGTCAACGCCTTCGGCCAGCGCGATGATGCCGTGCTGTCCCTGGCCTGGCTCAACAGCTACCACCAGAGCGGCATGAAGAACCTGATGGATCAGGCGGTGGTGCAATTCTCGGAGCAGAACCCGAAGTTCCAGGTGCCGTTTGCCTACAGCAAGGTCGATGAGCTGCCGTTTGACTTTGTCCGCCGTCGCTTGTCGATCGTGGTCAAGGATGCCGCCGACGACCAACTGCTGGTGTGCAAAGGCGCCGTGGAAGAGATGCTGGGCATTTCCACGCATGTGATGGAATCCGGTAAAGCCGTGCCGCTGGATGAGCGTCGCCGTGAGGAACTGCTGGCGATCGCCAACGACTACAACGAAGACGGCTTCCGTGTACTGGTGGTGGCCACCCGTCACATCCCTAAATCGCTGGCACGCCAGCAGTACACCACTGCCGATGAGCGCAATCTGGTGATCCAGGGCTTCCTGACCTTCCTCGATCCGCCGAAGGAAACCGCTGGCCCGGCGATTGCGGCCCTGCAACAGATCGGTGTGGCCGTCAAAGTACTGACCGGCGACAACGCGGTGGTCACCAGCAAGATCTGCCGCCAGGTCGGTCTCGAGCCAGGCCAGCCGCTGCTGGGTGCCGAAATCGAAGTGATGGACGATGCCACCCTGCTACGCCGCGTGGAAGAACGCACCGTGTTCGCCAAGCTGACACCGCTGCAGAAATCGCGGGTACTCAAGGCGCTGCAAGCCAATGGGCACACCGTGGGCTTCCTCGGTGACGGGATCAACGATGCGCCGGCACTGCGTGATGCAGACGTGGGCATCTCGGTCGACAGCGGTACGGACATTGCCAAGGAATCGGCTGACATCATCCTGCTGGAAAAGAGCCTGATGGTGCTGGAAGAAGGCGTGCTCAAGGGCCGCGAAACGTTCGGCAATATCATGAAGTACCTGAACATGACCGCCAGCTCCAACTTCGGCAACGTGTTCTCGGTGCTGGTGGCGAGTGCATTCATTCCGTTCCTGCCGATGCTGTCGATCCACCTGCTGCTGCAGAACCTGATGTACGACATCTCCCAACTGGCGCTGCCGTGGGACAAGATGGACAAGGAATACCTGGCCAAGCCGCGCAAGTGGGATGCAAAAAACATCGGCCGCTTCATGATCTGGATCGGGCCGACCTCGTCGATCTTCGACATCACCACCTTCGCGCTGATGTGGTACGTGTTCGCCGCCAACAGTGTGGAAATGCAGACGCTGTTCCAGTCCGGCTGGTTTATCGAGGGGCTGCTCTCGCAAACCCTGGTCGTGCACATGCTGCGTACCCGCAAAATCCCATTCTTCCAAAGCACCGCCGCCTGGCCGGTGTTGATGATGACCTGCGTGGTGATCGTGCTGGGGATCTACGTGCCGTTCTCGCCGCTGGGCACCCTGGTGGGCTTGCAACCGCTGCCGATGGCCTACTTCCCATGGCTGGTGGGCACCCTGCTCAGCTACTGCTGCGTGGCCCAACTGATGAAGACGATCTACATCCGCCGCTTCAAGCAGTGGTACTGATCTTCCCCGCCGTTTAAACGGTGGCGGTCGCCCGGCCGCCACCGAGCAATACAAGGAAACACCTTATGCGCGTCTTGATCTGTGCAGGTCGTCATTACGCCGACACCAAAATGTCCCGCCAAGTGCTGGACGCTTACCACCGCCTGCGCCCGGTGCAGGTACTGATCCACGGCGGCAACCAGTTCCTCGGCAGCGACGTCGAGGACTGGGCGCGGGAACTGGGTATCGATGTGGTGCGCTACCCGCCCAACTGGCAACGCCACGGCAAGCAGGCGGAGCGCCACCGCAACCATTTCATGCTGACTGACAGCCGCCCCGACGTGGTCATCGCCCTGCCGGGTGGCGACGACACTTGCGAGCTGGTCTGCCAGGCCAAAGCCAGCGGCATTCCGGTGCTGACCGTAGAGAGCTGAATTCAAGCGAGGTGCATCATGCACAAAAAACACACCCGCGAGCGCCAGGACGGGTTCGCCAAATACCGTGCGCGCCACTATCGAGGCGCACGTCACACCTTACTGCTGCTGCCGGCGGCCAAACGTCGCGCATTGCAGCGCAACCTGATCTTCATCGGCCTGACCCTGGGTATCCTGCTGGTGATTGCCTTGTTGTCGAAGGCCAATGCCGCCGGTGGAGCCTATGCGGTCGACGACGGCGCGATCAATGCGCCAGGCGAATGCAACGTGGACGCCTGGTTTAACGCCAATCGACACCAGGGCAGCACCCATAATGAAACGCTGTCGCCGGCCTGTACGTTCAGCTCGATGCCCTCGGTGCAGTGGGGCGCGGCCCTCTCACGCGCCACTGACGCAGGCCAAGGTCAAACCCAGGTAAACCCGCAGCTCAAGGCCCAGGTGTGGTCGCGACAAGACCTGGGCCTGGAAATGGCCGTGGCGGCCGGCGCGCACTTTGCGCTGGATCGGCGGCACGGGTTTGATGGCGCAGACGTCAATATTCCGCTGACGTGGCAGCCGCTGGAGCCACTGCGCCTGAACCTGAACGCCGGCTGGTCCCATGCCTACAACGATGGCGACCCACAACACCGCCTGACCTGGGGCAGCGGCCTTGAGTACCAGGTGGCGCCCTCGTTGACACTGATCGCCGAGCGTTACGGCCAGGAAGGCGGCGATAAGGCCTGGCAGGCCGGGCCCAGGTTTCATCTGGGTGAGCGTGTCGACGTGGACCTGATTGTCGGGCGCAGCCTGATCGGCGAGCGTGCGCAGTGGCTGACCACGGGAGCCACGTTGCGTTTCTAGGCACCACTGAAGACGGATGTAGGGGCTGGCTTGCCTGCTCACATTTACCCAGGTTCAACTCGACGTTTGCACTTCAGTCAGACCTTGGCCTGTTGTTCCAGGTGCAACTGCAATTGCGGGTCGATCTGCAGTTGCCCCGCCAGGTCATCCAGGTAATTGCGCTCGGCATCCTGCTGATCGTCCACCAGCATCACACTGGCCAGGTAAACCTCTGCCGCCACGGCCGGGTCACTGGCGAACTCGGCGAAGTCCGCAGCATCCAGGGGCTTGGCGACTTCGGCGTCGAGCCACTGTTGCAGTTGGGGGTCGTCGGTATGCCGTCCCAGCTCGGTGGAAATCAACTGCTGCTCTGATTCATCGATGCGGCCGTCGGCTTTGGCGGCAGCGATCAAGGCGCGTAATACTGCATGGCTGTGGGCTTCGGCTGCGGGGCCGTCAAGCTGGTCCACCGTCTGGAAGGCTTGCTGCGGCGCAGTGGCTTGCTGGCGCTGCCAGGCCTGATAAGCCTGGAACGCCGCCATGCCCAGGGAAGCCAGCGCTGCGTAGTTCATCCCGCCAGAGCGTCCCTGGGTCGGACGCGCGCCTGTTGCCCCGCCCAACATACCGCCCAGACCTCCCAGCAGGCCTCCCAGGCCGCCACCGGCTGACGCGTTGCCGGTGCCGTTGCCTTTCAATAAACCGCCAAGCAGCCCACCCAGGCCGCCTGAGGAAGCACTGCCCCCTTGCCCGGCGCGCAAGAGTTGCTCCAGTAAGTCGCTGGTGTTCATGGTGTCACCCTCCCAGGGCGCAGTGTAGGCTTATTACAACCATAGCCCGCCGCTGCTGGAACACCATGACCGCCGAGCGGGCACGGCCTATGATGGCGTCACCGTGCCTTCGAGGGAAAACCGCAGTGAACCGGATTGAGCACATTGTATTGATGGCGAGCTACAACCAGTGGATGAACCGCAAGCTCTACGACGCAGCCAGTACGCTATCGGATGCGGAGTTGCGTATCGACCGCCAGGCGTTTTTCGGCTCGATCCTCGGTACCCTGAACCACCTGGCCCTGGGCGACACGGTCTGGCTCAAGCGTTTTGCCCGGCATCCCGCCGGCTACGCATCACTGGTGCCGTTGAACACCATCGCAACACCTGTTGACCTCAAGCACCTGGCCTTTGCCGATATCCAGGAATTGGCGACCCGTCGCGCCTGGCTGGATCAGCTCATCGTCGACTGGGCCAACACTGTGCAGGAGCCCGAACTGGATCATCGCCTGCACTACACCAACATGCGGGGTGTGGCCGCCGAGAAGAATTTCTTCAGCCTGCTGGTGCATTTCTTCAATCACCAGACTCACCACCGAGGCCAGGCAACCACCTTGCTGGCCCAGGCGGGGTTGGATGTAGGGACTACGGACTTACTGGCGCTGATTGACTGAACGCTGCATACGCCTGCAGCAAGCGCGGAAACGCCTGGGGTTCGGGCAATTGCGCAAAGCTTTCAATCGCCGGCGTGGACGCCCAGGGCAGCTTTTCGCTGGTCCAGGTTTCCATGAATGGCACGTACGCGCCGGCGTTATCCAGCAAGGTTGCGCGTACATTGACGAATTCATCGATGCCATGGGGGCGCGTGAACAGCCAGCTCATGCAATGCGGGCAAAAATAATGGCGGTCCACCCCCTTCAGCCCCCCCACCACCGGGCATCCCTGGGTCACGGTGAAACCGCTGGCCGGGATCAGCGCGCTCAAGGAAAACGCGCTGGAAGACATTTTCTGGCAACCGCTGCAATGGCAGGCCATGGTGATTACCGGGGCTGCACTCACGCTGAAACGCACACGCTCGCAGCGACAGCTGCCCTCATGTGACGGGGTGTCGTCGCTCATCATCGCTTCCTTTTTGTTGATGGGTAGCGTGGCAGGTTAGCGCCCGCGCCCAGTGTTGACCAGGCTGGCAAACAAAACCGAACGCCGCCTCGTCGGTGGGGTCGAAATCCCAGGTGCCGGGATATTTTAGTGCCCCGCCCTCCCCGCGCGCATTGTGTGTCTACCCATGCGCGTACCCCCAAGAAGGAGACGCTTACATGGTCATTCACTTCAAAGTCGCAGGGCATCTGGCCTGTGGTCACCACGGCACCAACCTCCCTTCCAGCACCGAGCTGAACCGAGTCAAATGCCGTACCTGCCGCAACACCGAAGCCTACAAGGACGCGCGCCGTACCCAGCGCAACGCCGCCCGCCGCGCCAACCGCAAAGCCAGGACCCACACGGTCATCGACTGGCGCAGTGCATGGACACAACGCCTCACCGATCTGCCCGGCCTGCAGCGCTTGCCACGCGGTTTCAGCGGCCAACCCTTCGTGTAAGCCACAGATGCAAAAAAGCCCCGCACAACGGGGCTTTTTTTATGTTCACTCAACCCTGGTCGCAACCGCTCTACTCCGGGCCCGATAGCCCGGCGGCGGCGCGTCGGCCAGGTTACTTGACCTTGCTGCTCAAACTGTCAAGGCTGCGCTTGAGATCATCAACACTGCGTTTCAAGCCATCAATATCGCTTTTCTGCCGTTCGATCGTGCTTTTCTGATCCTCGACCGTGCGCTTGAGGCTCGCCACTTGGCTGTCACTCGAACTGGCGCTCGAACCGTCTTTGCGCTTGAGCGCCTCGAATGCCTCGTCCTGCCGTTCCAGCTTGCTCTTCAGGCCTTGCAGCTCGCCATCGCTGCGTTTCTGCGCGGCTTGCAGTTGCTCGATATCGGCAATCGATATGTTCGACGGCTTCAACACATACTGATTACCAGCCTCATAGGAGGCCCCCGCCAACCGGTCACTGCCCGACGCGTTGAAATCCCCCCACCTCGCGGCATTCCCGGCCTGCGCCGTACCCGACAACAGCGCCATGACACCAACCGCCACCCACCAGGAGCGCTTGCGAAGACTGAACATAAACCGATTCCTTTCCAGACTGCCGGGATGGCATATCGCTATGACTGCCTTTCAGGCAGCTTGTTCCCGTCCTGCAGGAATACTCTGGCTCACCTGTCAAAGCAGGTGTAGATCACTGATCTGCCAAGCATTTTCACGCGCGCCTTTATGCAAGAAAGCCGCCTTCCGACCTTGCGTCGAAGCGCCTGGGTCTATATATTCCCAACCCTGCTACACCGCGCTACCGCCCGAATGGCGAAACTGGTAGACGCATGGGACTTAAAATCCCCCGCTCGTAAGGGCGTCCCGGTTCGATTCCGGGTTCGGGCACCATCTTTTGCTCTACTGACGGCCGTCAATGTCCGTAGAGGCCTTTAAAACTCGCCCTCTGGCGAGTTTTTTCGTTTATAGCATTCCTTTTGTTTCCAAGTGATCCCGGCATTTTCAAGGTCAATAGCTGGGGTATTCCCCTGCCAACCCAGAACAACGCCTGGCTGATCAGTTGTCGGGGTGTTCGCTTGCGACTGAATCGGCAGCATCCACATCCGACATATCTTCTTCGAGCGGTGCGTCGTCGTCCGGCGGCACTGGGATAGCGTCCTCATCGCGCCGTGGGTCGTGCCCAGTTTCGTTATCGGTGCCACGGGTGACATCCTGCTGTGACATATTCCCTGGGGCGTTCTTGTTGATTTCCATGCTGGCTCTCCGGTCGTACGCTCGGGATATCCGCGCTTATGAATGAGAGACGGCACGGCATCCAGAGTGCCGGGCAATAGACGAATGGCGCCCATAAGCTGCCATGCGCCGGGCGAGGCCCCTGTTCACCCGGCCGGACGAGTCGGCCCAAAGGGTTGACCCCGCAATGGTTTTTCAGGGCGACGGCGCCGGCACGCGCCAACGCGCTCACCGTGGCGTTGAAAGTTTCCTACGCTTGACACTCGAACGCAGTGATTGAACCCACTTATCGGAGACTCACCATGAATCCCCACACCACCGCCCTTGTACTGATCGAATTCCAGAACGACTTCACCACGCCCGGTGGCGTGTTCCATGACGCCGTCAAAGACGTCATGCACACCTGCGACATGCTGGCCAACACCGCGACCACGGTGCAACAAGCGCGCAAGCTGGGGGTAAAGATCATCCACCTGCCGATCCAGTTCGCCGACGGTTATCCGGAACTGACGATGCGCCACTACGGCATTCTCAAGGGCGTTGCCGACGGCGGCGCCTTCCGTGCCGGCAGCTGGGGGGCCGAAATCACCGACGCGGTGACGCGTGAAGCCGGCGATATCCTCGTGGAAGGCAAGCGCGGGCTGGATGGCTTTGCCACTACCGGCCTGGACCTTGTGCTGCGCAACAATGGCATCCAGAACCTGGTGGTAGCCGGGTTCCTGACCAACTGCTGCGTCGAAGGCACAGTGCGATCAGGGTATGAGAAAGGTTACAACGTGGTGACGTTGACCGACTGCACGGCGACGTTCACCGATGAACAACAGAAGGCGGCCGAGAACTTCACGCTGCCCATGTTTTCGCAGACGCTGCGGCATACCGAGTTTCTTGGGGCATTGAGCGCCAAGTAACCTATAAAAAAGGGGCGACTGATCACTCAGTCGCCCCTTTTTTGCTAGACCCTCGATGATGGCTTAGCCGTTCAACGTCAGGCCCGGATAGGCCCGCACCGGCACTTTGTGTCGCTGCGGTTGCTGACGGCCCAGTTGTATCTGGACCTGCGCGACGGCCTCCAGCACGCGTTGCGCCCATTGCTGGTCTTCCGGGTCTACCACCACGACACGGAAGCCGTGATCGAAGCCTTCAAGTTGTACGCCTTCGGAGTCGTCGACATGCAAGTCGATGTCGAACGCCGGCGGGAATTTCGACGGAGTGCTCGACAGCCCGCGTTCGCTAAGGGCCTGGTTGTGCCGTACGCTGTTGACCACGCCATCGACGTGGATGCCGTACAGCAACAACCAACGGCGAATATAAGCCGGGGTGCGACCGGAAGAGGTATAGACCCACACGCTGCAACCCTGGCGACGCAGTTCACGGGTGAGGGAGCGGGTGCCGCTGCGCAGCGGCTCACCCAGCCAACGGTGCACACACGCCGGCAAACGGCTGTGTTCGGTAGCGCTGTGGTGGAGCTGGCACGCCAGCGTGTCATCGATATCGAATGAAATACGGATGCGCTGACGCTTGAACACACGCGTAATAGTGTCGAGCACTGGAAACCTTCCCATCAATGGCCCCCCTGGTAGGCGGGCGCCGGTGCGTCGTTCAGGAAAAACTCCATGGGATCAGGGGCCTTATCTTCCAGGAACGCTGCATATTTTTTCTTGATCTTGGGCAATTCATACAATGCCATTACGCCATGCTTGGCGGAATTACGGATCACCGAGGACGGGTTGAAATAACCCTCGGCGTTGTCCAGCGTCAGTACGAACGGCGCCAGCCCCTCGCGCATCAGCAGGTAACTGACGATCAGCGAACCACTGCGGTTATTGCCTTCAATGAACAACTGCGGCTTGCTGAGGACGCGCACATAGACACCGGCTGCGCGCTTCCACACTGATTCACTGTGGTGCTTGCAGTACCAGTTGTACAAATCCTTGATGCCGCCCTCGACATTGTTGAAAAAGTGCACTTCGGTCGCAGCCAGGTGCTGGGCGTATTCTTGCCTGCGCATCGGGTCTGTGCCGCAGAGCACCGTGGCATTGATCTCCAGCATCAGGTTCAACTGCTGAAGGTCGAACAAGTCGACACCGCGCGCCACATAGTCGTCAATCAAGGCATAGCCTTCAAGCACATTCTGCAGCACTTCGTCCGTCAACGGGTCGCGTGGCTCGGTAAAGTCCCGGCTGAGCTGGGCAAAACGGCCCTGCACCTCACGCAGTGCGCGTTCGATCGCGAGCAAATCAAGACGACGTATTGCAGTCATTGGCAATCCTGGAAAACGGTAGATGGCAGGGTCAGCTGAACTTGCCGCTGATGTAGTCCCCGGTCATTTGTTCCCGTGGGCTTTCGAAGATCTGGGTGGTCGGGCCCATTTCCACCAGATAGCCGGTGCGGGTGCCTTGGGAGATGTCCACCGAGAAAAACGCGGTGGTATCGGCCACACGAATCGCTTGCTGCATGTTGTGCGTCACCAGCGCGATGGTGTAGTCCTTTTTCAACTCGACCATCAGCTCCTCGACCCGGCGCGTAGCAATCGGGTCCAGCGCCGAGCAGGGTTCGTCCAGCAACAGCACTTCCGGCTCGGTAGCAATGGCGCGGGCGATGCACAGGCGTTGTTGCTGGCCGCCCGAGAGCGACAGGCCGCTGACCTTGAGCTTGTCCTTGACCTCGTCCCACAGCGCCGCACCTTGCAGCGCGTGCTTGACGCGGTCGCCCAGGTCGCCTTTGTAGCGGTTGAGCCGCAGGCCAAAGGCCACGTTGTCGAAAATGCTCATCGAGAACGGGTTTGGCTGTTGGAACACCATGCCGATGTAACGGCGCACGACGACCGGATCAACGCCCTTGCCATACACGTCCTGGCCAAGGAAATGCACATGACCCTCGAAGCGAAAGCCCTTCACCAGGTCGTTCATGCGGTTGAGGCTACGCAGTACGGTGGACTTGCCGCAGCCGGACGGGCCGATGAAGCCGGTGATCTTGTTCTTCTCGATCGGCACATGGCTGTCACGCACCGCCATGAAGTTGCCGTAGAAAATCTTGTCCAGCTTGCAGTCCATGACCACAGGCGACTGGGTGATAAACGGAGCGGCTACTTGCGCAGATGACATATTCAAAATTCAGGTGCTCCCGTTCTTAGTACTTGGGCTTGCCGAAGATACGGCTCACGATATTCACGACCAGCACGATCATTACCAGCACCAACGAGGCCGCCCATGCGAGCTCGAGCTGGTTGTCGAAAGGCATGCCGGAGAAGTTGTAAATCAGCACGGCCAGGGACGCCGTCGGATTCATGACTGCCAGGTTGCCGTCGTGGTAGATCCAGTAGTTACTGAACAGCGCGGTGAACAACAGCGGCGCGGTCTCGCCGGCGGCACGCGCCACGGCGAGCATCACACCGGTGAGGATCGCGGGCATGCCGGTGGGCAAGACGATTTTCCAGATCACCTGCGAGCGGGTGCAGCCCATTCCGTAGGCAGCATCCTTCATGATCTTGGGCACCATCTTCATCGACTCTTCGGCCGTCAGCACCACGATAGGCAGCATCAGTACGGCCAGCGCCACGCCACCTGCCGGTGCCGAGTAAGTCCCGGTGGTCATGACCACCAGGGCGTAGGCAAATACACCTGCCAGAATCGACGGCAAGCCCGTGAGCATCTTGGCGGCAAAGCGCGAGGCGTTCGCCAGCTTGCTGTCCGGCCCCAGTTCTGCCAGGAAAATCGCGGCCAGGATGCCCACCGGCACGGCGATGGCTGCGGCAATGCCGACCATCACGAAGGTGCCCGCCATGGCGTTGCCGAAACCACCGCCGGTCTCGAAACCGGTCGGGGGCAGTTCGGTGAACACTTCCAGGCTCAGGCGCGCGCCGCCCCGGGTGATCAGCATGTAAAGCACGGAAATCAGCGGCACGCTGGCCAGCAGCGCGCCCAGCCACACCAGGGTGGTCAGCACCAGGCTGCGCAGGGCACGGCCTTCGAACCGGCGCTGCAGGCTTGGCATGGCGGTGATGGGCGATGAGAGGTCAGTCATTGCTTGGTACCTCGCTGGGCGTAGACCATGATCATCGAACCGATGATGTTCACCAGCAGCGTGATGAACATCAGCACCAGTGCGGCGTACATCAATACTTCGATCTCGTTCGGGCCGGCTTCGGGGAAGTTCAGCGCCAACAAGGCCGCCAGGGTATTGGCCGGTGCGAACAGCGAAAGAGAAATGTTGTTAGCGTTACCGACCAGCATGGCCAGCGCCATCGTTTCACCTAGGGCGCGGCCCAGGCCCAGTACCAGCGAACCGAAGATGCCAGTGGCAGCAGATGGCACCATCACCTTGAGAATCGCTTCCCAATGGGTGGTGCCCATGCCGTAGGCGGCTTGCTTGGTTTTCATCGGTACACCCGTGAGGGCGTCCTGGGAAACGGCGGCAATGGTCGGCAGAATCATGATGGCCAATACCAATGCTGCCGGTAACAGGCCCGGCCCGCTCAAGGAGGTGCCGAAGAACGGAATCCAGCCGAGCTCGCTGTTCAGCCACGCCGTCAACGGGCGGATCGCTGGAATCACCACATAGATACCCCACAGGCCATAGACGACGCTGGGGATGGCTGCGAGCAATTCGACGATGGTGCGGAATACCGCAGCCAGCTTGGCGGGTAGAAAATCCTGGGTGAGGAAAATCGCCATGCTGACGCCGAAAAAACCTGCGATCAGCAACGCGATGAGGGCGCTGTAAAGCGTGCCCCAAATAGCCGGCAGAATGCCGTATTTACCTTGGTTAACGTCCCAGACACTGCCGAACAGCACGTCAAACCCGTGCTTTTCCATGCCTGGAAGAGCCTTGCGCCCTACTTCGAAGACCAGCGCGAAAACCAGCGCCAGCACCAGCACTACGCCTATGCGTGCTAGCGCACGGAAGGTGCGGTCAACCAGGAAGTCCTTCGTGGACGGCGGCTGGCACGCAGAATCCGGGTTAACCGGTACGACAAAAGGTGTGTTCATGGGCTAATTCCGGAACAAGGGGGGAACGCTCCCGGCACGGTTGAAAACCCCTACCGGGAGCGGCCTGACGAGCCTTACTGGATGTTGGCGGAAGCTTTACGAACTTGATCGACAACCGATGGCGGCAATGGGATGTAGCCCATCGAGTCGGCGATTTTCTGACCTTCGGTCAGGCTGTACTCAACCATGTCACGCATGGCCTTGGCCTTGGCCGGGTTGCCGTTGTCCTTGCGGAAGATCATCCAGGTGTAGGAGGTGATCGGGTAGGACTTGGCGCCATCCGGATCCGGCAGCCAAGCCACCAGGCTTTCCGGCATTTTTACCGCAGCCAGGGCTTCGGCGCCGCTCTCGGCGTTCGGGACCACGTACTTGCCGGCCTTGTTCTGCAATTGGGCAAAGTCAACCTTGGCGAGTTTGGCGAAGCCGTATTCGATGTAGCCGATCGCGCCTGGGGTCTGGCGCACGGTGGCGGTCACGCCATCGTTCTTCGGCGACTTGATGAATTTGTCGCTGGCCGGCCAGTTGACCGTATTGCCTTCGCCCAAGTCCTTCTGGAACTCAGCGTTGATCGCCGCCAAGTGCTTGGTGAATACGGCCGTGGTGCCGCTGGAGTCTGCGCGCACCACAACGGTGATCGGCATGTCAGGCAGTTTCAGGCCAGGGTTGGCGGCGACGATCTTCGGATCGTTCCACTTGGTGATCTTGCCCAGGAAGATGTTGGAGTAAACATCGCGAGGCAACTTGAGTTCCTTAGGGTTGCCCGGCAGGTTGAACGCCAACACGATTTCACCGGCAGTCATCGGCAGCAACTGGGCGCCTTCGGCAACCTTGGCGATGTCTTCGTCTTTCATGGCCGAGTCACTGGCGGCAAAGTCGACAGTCTTGTTCAGGAAGTCCTGTACACCCGCACCGCTACCCTTGGACTGGTAGTCAACGGTAACGCCAGCACTTTTCTTGCTGAAATCCTTGAACCAGGTGAGGTAGATCGGCGCTGGGAAACTCGCACCGGAACCGGTCAGGCGGATGCTCTCGGCAGCAAACACCGAGGTGGCACTGAGAGAAACCGCAACGGCGAGTGCAGCAGACTTCATCAGACGTTTCATTCAGGAAAATCCTTGTGAATTACGGGCTCGGCAACTCTGCAACAATCTTGTTACGGTTTTATGAACGTGGAATGGCAAAACGCCTCGTTGTCCCCCTCTCCTGCCGCAAACACGCATTTTGATGTAATTGGTTCGTAACAAATTGCGACTAAGACTTTGCCATCCCCCACGACGCGAGTTCCGCCCATGTCCTCAATAGAAGACACCTTGATGCAGCGCATCCACCGTGAGTTGCTCGATCACAGTGACGAAGAGCTGGAACTGGAATTATCCGAAGACGGGCACGATCTGAACGCCCTGTTTGACGAGCACGTCGGTGAGAGCCACGAGAAAGCCGCCCGGCGCATCTACTTCAGTGAACTGTTCCGCCTGCAGGGCGAACTGGTGAAACTGCAAAGTTGGGTGGTCAAGACCGGCCACAAGGTGGTGATCCTGTTCGAGGGGCGAGATGCCGCTGGCAAAGGTGGCGTGATCAAGCGCATCACCCAGCGCTTGAACCCCCGGGTGTGCCGCGTGGCCGCCCTGCCCGCGCCAAATGACCGCGAGCAGACCCAGTGGTACTTCCAGCGCTACGTCTCGCACTTGCCGGCCGCCGGCGAAATCGTGCTGTTCGACCGCAGTTGGTACAACCGCGCCGGCGTCGAAAAAGTCATGGGGTTTTGCAATGACGATCAATACGAAGAGTTCTTCCGTACCGTGCCGGAGTTCGAACGCATGCTCGCGCGCTCCGGCATCCAGTTGATCAAGTACTGGTTTTCGATTTCCGACCAGGAACAGCACCTGCGCTTTCTCAGCCGCATCCACGACCCGCTCAAGCAGTGGAAACTCAGCCCCATGGACCTGGAATCGCGTCGGCGCTGGGAAGCCTATACCAAAGCCAAGGAGATCATGCTCGAGCGCACCCACATCGCCGAAGCGCCGTGGTGGGTGGTGCAGGCCGATGACAAGAAGAAGGCGCGGCTCAACTGCATCCACCACCTGCTCGGGCAGATGCCCTATGAAGAAGTGAATCTGCCGGTGATCGAACTGCCACAGCGCGTGCGGCAGGAGGATTATTCCCGCAGCCCGACGCCCCCGGAACTGATCGTGCCCCAGCTCTACTGATCCCGCGCTTGAGCGGCGAGCGGGCAAGCCCGCTCGTCACAAGTACGCTACAGCGGTGAGTTGCTCACCACCCGCAGCGCCAGCCCCTCATACGCATCCAGTGTGATCGTGAACGCGCCTTCCGCCGTAAGATCGCCTTCCACTCGCTCATTGATAATGTCCACCACCATCCCCGCGGCAATATCGGGCAGATGCAGGGTTTCGGTGATCGGTGTGGCCCCGAAGTTCAGCGCGGTGATTTGCGTGCCTTTGCCGGCCGGTAATTCGTGGACCATCACCAGCAGCCCCGGGTTCTCGACTTCCGGCACCTGAATCTGGCGGCTGGCGGCAATGTCGTAGGCACGCCGCACCGCGAGGATTTTCTGCAGTTGCGAGGCAAAGGACTCGGGGTCCTGCAATTGGCTGTTTAAGCTGCCATACAGGCTTTTCGAGCGCGGCATCTGCCCGGCGGACAGTTGCGCATCGGGGTTGAGGTCCACCAGGTCATAGGCGCCGCGATGAATCCAGCGTGTGTCGCCGTCCTGCATCAAATGCTCGACCTCTTCGGCCGCCAGTGGCAGTGCACCCACCAAATCCCAGCCCGACAAGGCAAACACGCCTGGCTGCATGGCGTTGTACATCACCAGCAGCAGGTGGATCTGGCGGATCTGCTGGATATCTGCGGGGGTGATCGCGTCCAGATCCCGAATACCCAGCGCCGCCGTGATGATGCTGGCCGTGGTGCAGGACACACCGTTAGTCACGAACTTCAAATTGTATGGCGCATGCTCGCCGGCCAGTCGTTCGTACATCTGTTCGCGAATGTGCTCGCGCAGGATATTCCCGGGGAACGTCTGGCCCTGGTAAAGGAACGTGTCATGGGCGTGCAGGGTCCAGAAGTGCACCAGCTCCAGGGTCAATTCATCGTGGTTCTGCAGCGCATGGATCAGCGAGCCGGGGTCGATGCCCTGGCGGTGCATTTCGCGCAGCATCAAGCGCAGGAACTCGGCGTCCCCCATCAGCAGCGCGTGTTGGTACGCCGGGCGGGTGATGAAGTCATAGGACAGGTCGGCACCGCCATGGGACATGGACGCGATGTCATCCACGGTGAGGTTCAACTCCTGGAAACTGAAGCCGCCCGCCTTGCGAATCGCCCCGCCCAGTAACTGGTTGCCGGTGATCGACAGCGGATGGCTCTCGGACCACGCCGTGCCATCCAGCTTGCGCTCCACACCGAGGAACCCATTGGCGTCCAGGCGCAGGATCTTGGCGCCCATCACATCGATGGCGTGCAGCGCATCACCGATGATCATCTGCTGCGCGGCGAAGGTGGGGTCCAGCCAATTCAGCGAAGGCTGCCCTTCCTTGAAATAATGCAGGTACACCCAGCGACGCGGCTTGCCATCCACGCCCAGTACCACCTGGGTGGCGCTCCAGTCGGTTTCCTTGACGCCAGGCTCGAAGAAGATCACCCGCTGCAACTGGCCGACGATGTAGTGCTTGTCGCGCAATGCATCAACCTGCGCAGGGCTGAGGTTCTGCGCATCGCGGCCCTCGGCCACGTCGGGCAACAACGGCCAGTCTTCCTCGCGGATTTCTACCATGTGGTAAAGGCCGGGATAGTCCTCGTACGCCATCTCGGCCAGGCGAAAATCCGCGCCCTTGCCGGTGTGGGACGGGATCACATCGTCGATGATCACCGCGTTGTGCGCCGCCGCCATGCGCGTCAACGCCTGCAACTGCGCCTCGGTGCCCAGTTGCGGGTCAATCTCGAAACTGATGCGGTCGAAGTTACCGTCGATGGTCGGTGTGTGCTGCATGCCACTCAAACCGCCGGATTTCTTCAGCGGGCCGTTGTGGATGCCCTGGATGCCGATCTTCGACAAGGCATGCCACAGCGTCTCATCCCCCAACGCCTCCAACACTGTGCCGCCTTCACGGGTCACGATCGACGCCGGGTACGCGGTAAACCATACCGACGACAACGCCGAGGCATCGCGTGGCCGGGTCTGCGCGTAAGGCTGCTGCCACAACCGGCCCTGGCCCGAATAGAGCTTGGCCCGCTGGCGTGCCGCGTGCAGCATCGATTGTTCCACCAGCCAGTTCACATGGTTGTTTTCAACCGCCGTCATAAGCTTGGTACCTGTCGTCGTGAAACATTGCTCGTGAACATATGAGGGTTACGCGGGCCATTCGTTGCATTGCGATCATGGCGCTGGCGGCTCCCCCCTTTGGATCTGTATCAACCCCCAGCACTTGGGGGTCAGGTATCGCGATACTGCCTCGGGGTAAACCCCGTCGACGCCTTGAACTGGCGGGTGAATGCGCTGTGGTCGGTGTACCCGCACTGCAACGCAACCTCTGTGATCGGCAGGTCGGTGTGCAACAAGCGGTGGGCATGCTCGAGCCGCACCTTCTGGATCATCTGCCGGGGCGTGAGGTGGAACACGCGCTTGCAGTAGCGCTCCAGTTGCGCCACGGAAATTCCGGCGATGCGTGTCAGCTCACCCAGGGTGACGCGACGGTTGAAATGCGCGCGGATGTGCGCATCCACGGCGGCCAGGCGTTGGTAGGCCGGGTGGCTTTCGCTGGCAGTTTGCAGGTCGAACGAGATGCCGGCCAGCCCAATGATCGCCCCCGCGTGGTCGTACAGCGGCCATTTGTGGGTCAGGCACCAGCCGGGTTCGCGGGTGCCGTAGAGGTGCAGTTCCAACTGGTCTTCCAGTACAAAGCCTTGCTCGAGTACGCGCCGGTCCTGCTCGGTGTAGCCCGGCCCCAGTTGTGCCGGGAAAACTTCGGCGCTGGTCTTGCCCAACAACGGTTGCAGCTGCTTGAGGCCACAGCGCAGCACCAGGGTGCGGTTGGCAAGTACGTAGCGGGCCTGGGTGTCCTTGATGAAAATCGCGGCGTTGGGGATCACATCCAGCATCGGCAATAGCTGGGCTACACCGGCCAACAGCTGCTCGATGCTGTGGGGACGGCTCGCCTCGCTCCCTTGGCCAAGGGTCGCAAACACGCTTTGCATCATGACGGTTGATCCCCTGCAGATGGCTTCGTCGCGTAGCAGAGTGCCCGATGCCCGGGGGGCTGTCGAGCGGGGAAAACTGTGCTGATTTCGTCATCGAAGCCGGCAAAAAACATCAATCGCGCCGCCGCCCATGCGTTCACTGTATGGCCACTGCATGCCTATCCAATAACTCACAAGAAGGCGACGCTATGTCAGGTCAGGGCAAGTTCAAGAAACAACTTTCATTGATGGACCTCACCTTCATCGGGCTGGGCGCCATCTTTGGTTCAGGCTGGTTATTCGCAGCCAGTCACGTGTCTGCGATTGCAGGCCCTGCGGGTATCATTTCCTGGCTTATCGGGGGGTTCGCGGTGCTGTTGCTGGGCATCGTGTACTGCGAACTGGGCGCCGCATTGCCCCGCGCTGGCGGCGTGGTGCGTTACCCGGTCTATTCCCATGGCCCGCTGTTGGGCTACCTGATGGGCTTCATCACGCTGATCGCGTTTTCCAGCCTGGTGGCCATCGAAGTGGTTGCCTCGCGCCAATACGCGGCAGCATGGTTTCCAGCGTTGACCAAGGCCGGTTCCAGTGACCCCACTACCCTCGGCTGGCTGGTGCAATTGGCCCTGCTGTGCCTGTTCTTCATCCTCAATTACCGCAGCGTGAAAACCTTTGCCATCGCCAATAACCTGGTGAGCGTGTTCAAGTTCATCGTGCCGTTGCTGGTGATTGGCGTGTTGTTTACGTTCTTCAAGCCGGCGAACTTCCAGGTGCAAGGTTTCGCGCCATTTGGCCTGTCGGGCATCGAGATGGCCGTGTCGGCCGGCGGGGTGATTTTTGCCTACCTGGGGCTCACGCCGATCATCTCGGTGGCCAGTGAAGTGAAGAACCCGCAACGCACCATTCCCATCGCCTTGATCCTCTCGGTGCTGCTCTCCACGGCGATCTACGTGCTGCTGCAAACCGCGTTCCTCGGTGGTGTGCCCACGCAAATGCTCGCCAATGGCTGGGCCGGGATCAGCCAGGAACTGGCGCTGCCCTACCGGGATATCGCCCTGGCGCTGGGCGTGGGCTGGCTGGCGTACCTGGTGGTGGCCGACGCGGTGATCTCCCCCAGCGGCTGCGGCAACATCTACATGAACGCCACCCCGCGCGTGGTGTATGGCTGGGCGCAGACCGGCACGTTCTTCAAGCTCTTCACGCGCATCGATGAGAAGTCCGGCATTCCGCGCCCGGCGTTGTGGCTGACCTTTGGCTTGTCGGTGTTCTGGACCCTGCCGTTCCCGTCCTGGGAAGCGCTGATCAATGTGGTGTCGGCGGCGCTGATCCTCAGCTACGCGGTCGCGCCGGTCACCGTGGCGGCGCTGCGCCGCAATGCACCCCAGATGGCGCGCCCCTTCCGGGTCAAGGGCATGGCGGTGCTTGGCCCGCTGTCGTTCATCATCGCCGCGCTGATCGTGTACTGGTCCGGCTGGAGCACTGTCTCCTGGCTGCTCGGGCTGCAGATCCTGATGTTCGGGGTGTACCTGCTGTGCGCGCGGTGGGTGCCGACCGCGCACCTCAATCTCAGCCAGCAAGTACGCTCATCCGCCTGGCTGATCGGCTTCTACGCGGTGACCATCCTGCTGTCCAAACTGGGCAGTTTCGGGGGCCTCGGTGTGATCAGCCACCCGTTTGACACGCTGGTGGTCGCCGCCTGCGCGCTGGGCATTTACTACTGGGGCGCAGCCACTGGCGTGCCAGCCCATCTGGTGCGCCTGGAACACGAAGCCGACGAAAGCGAAACCGTCGACGAGCCCCATGGCCGTGCCCCGCTGACGCCGGCAACCAACTGATTGGAGTGTTTTATGAAGCGATTGCATGTGATCGACTCCCACACCGGCGGCGAGCCCACCCGCCTGGTGATGAGCGGTTTCCCCACGCTCACCGGCAGCACCCTGGCTGAGCAGTTGGAAAACCTGCGCAGCGAGCATGATGAATGGCGCCGCGCCTGCATCCTGGAACCACGGGGCAATGATGTACTGGTGGGCGCGCTGTACTGCCAGCCGGTTACGCCGGGCGCCGTCTGCGGGGTGATCTTTTTCAATAACGCCGGCTACCTGGGCATGTGTGGGCACGGCACGATTGGCCTGGTCGCCTCCTTGCATCACCTGGGGCGTATCGTCCCCGGTGTGCACCGCATCGACACGCCCGTGGGCCTGGTCGAGGCGACGCTGCACGACGACGGCGCGGTGACACTGGGCAATGTGCCCGCCTACCGCCATCGCCGCCAAGTGCCGGTAGAGGTGCCGGGCCACGGCGTGGTGCTGGGCGATATCGCCTGGGGCGGCAACTGGTTTTTCCTGGTGTCCGAGCATGGCCAGCGCCTGCAAATGGACAATGTCGACGCCCTCACCGACTACACCTGGGCAATGCTCAAGGCCCTTGAGGAGCAAAACATCCACGGCAAAGACGGCGCCCCGATCGACCACATCGAACTGTTCGCCGACGACGACCATGCCGACAGCCGCAACTTCGTGATGTGCCCCGGCAAAGCCTACGACCGCTCCCCCTGCGGCACCGGCACCAGCGCCAAGCTCGCCTGCCTGGCCGCCGATGGAAAGCTCGCCCCCGGCCAGCCGTGGATACAAGCCAGCATCACCGGCAGCCAATTCGAAGGCCGCTATGAATGGGACGGCGAGCGCGTACGCCCGTTCATCACTGGCCGCGCCTACATGACCGCCGACAGCACCCTGCTGATCGACGCGCAGGACCCCTTTGCCTGGGGCATCTGAGCCCTCCCCTTACTTGACTGGAAACTGGAGTTAGCACATGAGCGACAACATCTTTACCGGCTGCATCCCCGCCCTGATGACCCCGTGCACGGCAGGGCGCACACCGGACTTCGACGCCTTGGTCGCCAAAGGCCGCGAGCTGATCGATGCCGGCATGAGCGCCGTGGTGTACTGCGGCTCCATGGGCGACTGGCCGTTGCTCACCGAGGCCCAGCGCCAGGAAGGCGTGGCGCGCCTGGTGGCGGCCGGTGTGCCGACCATTGTCGGTACCGGGGCGGTCAACAGCCGTGAAGCCGTGGCCCATGCCGCCCACGCGGCCAGGGTGGGCGCCCATGGCCTGATGGTGATTCCGCGCGTGCTGTCCCGCGGTGCTTCGGCTACTGCACAGAAGGCGCACTTCTCGGCGATCCTCAAGGCCGCGCCCAATCTGCCGGCGGTGATTTACAACAGCCCGTACTACGGCTTCGCCACCCGCGCCGACCTGTTCTTCGAACTGCGCCGCGAACACCCGAACCTGATCGGTTTCAAGGAGTTCGGCGGGGGTGCCGACCTGCGCTACGCCGCGGAACACATCACCTCCCAGGACGATAACGTGACCCTGATGGTGGGCGTCGACACCCAAGTGGTGCACGGTTTCGTCAACTGCAACGCCACCGGCGCCATTACCGGCATTGGCAACGCACTGCCTCGGGAAGTCCTGCAGCTGGTCGCGCTGAGCAAAAACGCCGCCAAGGGGGATGCGAAGGCGCGCCGCCAGGCACGTGAGCTGGAGGCCGCGCTGGCGGTGCTGTCGTCGTTCGATGAAGGCTGCGACCTGGTGCTGTATTACAAACACCTGATGGTGCTTAACGGCGACAAGGGCTACGCGCTGCACTTCAACGAGACCGATGTGCTCAGCGAGGCCCAGCGCTGCTACGCAGAAACCCAGTACACACTGTTCCGCCAGTGGTACGCCAATTGGTCGGCAGAACAGAACGTTGCTTGATGCCTCGCGTGCCGCTGCGGCGATCGCAGCGGCCACCCCCCCCCCTTTTTTCAGGACGACCCCATGACTCTGACGGGCAAGATGCTGATCGGTCAGCACGCCATTTCCGGTGACCGCGAGGCGATCCGGGCGATCAACCCCACCACTGAGGCAACCCTGGAGCCCGCCTACCTGGGCGGCAACGGCGACCACGTCGCACAGGCGTGCGCACTGGCGTGGGCGGCGTTTGACGCGTACCGCGAAACATCGCTGGAGGCGCGTGCCACGTTCCTTGAGACCATCGCCGCGCACATCGAAGCCCTCGGCGATGAACTGATCGACCGCGCCGTCGCCGAAACCGGCCTGCCCCGCCCGCGCCTCCAGGGCGAACGCGGGCGCACTTGCGGGCAACTGCGCACCTTCGCCCGCACCCTTCGCAGCGGGGAGTGGCTGGATGTGCGGGTAGACAACGCACAGCCGCAACGCCAGCCCCTGCCTCGCCCCGACCTGCGCCAGCGCCGCATCGCGTTGGGCCCGGTCGCCGTGTTTGGTGCGAGCAACTTCCCACTGGCGTTCTCCGTGGCCGGTGGCGACACCGCCTCTGCACTGGCCGCCGGTTGCCCGGTGATCGTCAAGGCCCACGGTGCTCACCCTGGCACCAGCGAACTGGTGGGCCAGGCGGTGGCGCAGGCGGTCAAGGCGTGTGGACTGCCGGAGGGGGTATTTTCGCTGCTGTACGGTTCGGACCGTGAGGTCGGTATAGCCCTGGTCACCGACCCGCGCATCAAGGCGGTTGGCTTTACCGGCTCGCGCAGGGGTGGCTTGGCGTTGACCCACGCTGCGCAGGCACGGCCAGAGCCCATTCCGGTGTACGCGGAAATGAGTTCGATCAACCCCGTGTACCTGTTTCCGGCGGCATTGGCGGCCAGGGGCGAAGCACTGGCCCAAGGTTTCGTGGCGTCGTTGACCCAGGGTGCCGGCCAGTTCTGCACCAACCCAGGGCTGGTGATCGGGGTACAAGGGCCGGCCCTGAATCGCTTCATCAGCACCGCCAGGGAGTTACTGCCAAGCTGTGCCGCGCAGACCATGCTCACGCCCGGTATTGCCCGTGCCTACGGTTCAGGCGTGGGTGCGTTGACTGAACACGCCAAGGTTGCCGCAAAGGGTTTGACCGCAACAGGTCCCAACCAGGGCCAGGCGTATATGTTCGTGACCCCGGCGCAGGCCTTCCTGGCCAATGAACACCTGCAAGCCGAAGTCTTCGGTGCCGCATCCCTGATCGTCGTCTGCGCCAGTCCTGAAGAAGTACGCGAGGTTTCTGAACACCTGGAAGGCCAGCTCACCGCCACCTTGCACCTGGATGAAAACGACCTGCCCGATGCCAAGGCACTGCTGCCGGTGCTTGAACGCAAGGCCGGGCGCTTGCTGGTCAATGGCTGGCCGACCGGCGTGGAAGTGTGTGATGCCATGGTCCATGGCGGCCCCTTCCCAGCCACCTCGGATGCGCGCAGCACATCAGTGGGCACGGCGGCGATCCAGCGTTTCTTGCGGCCGGTGTGTTACCAGGACTTCCCCGACGCATTGCTGCCCGATGCGCTCAAGCACGGCAACCTGTTGCTGCTGCGGCGCTTGCTCGACGGCCAGAGAGAGGCATAGGTGATGTCCGATCCCGATATCGCAGTGGTCGGCGCCGGTATTATCGGCGTTGCCTGCGCCCTGCAACTGGCGCGCCTCGGCCGGCAAGTGGTGATAGTCGACCAACAGGCACCCGGCATGGGCGCGTCCTATGGCAACGCCGGGCACCTGGCGACGGAACAGGTGTTCCCGATTGCCGACGTGTCGATCCTCAAGCGCTTGCCCGCCATGCTGTTGGACCCCATGGGCCCACTGCGCCTGGATTGGAAGTACCTGCCGCACGCCCTGCCCTGGTTCCTGCGCCTGCTGCTGAACCTGCGTCCGGCGAGCTACCAGCGCACGGTCGCGGGGATCCGCGCGCTCAATGAAGGCAGCCTGGGCGCCTGGCAGCGCCTGCTGCACAGTATTGGGCGCGCGCATCTGCTACGCGAGGACGGCTCGCTGCTGGTGTTCGAGCAGGGCGACTCACGCCCGGCCCTCGAGGCACTGCAACGGCGCATGCAACAGCAGCAGGTGCCCGTGGACTTCTGGTCCGGCGAAGCCATACGCAAGGCTGCGCCGCTATTGAGCGACAACATTCAGGGCGGGCTGTTTTTTCCCGCGACCGGGCACTTCATAGACCCCTACCACGTGGTGGGAGAACTGGTTGAGGCCGCCAAGGCCAGTGGTGTGCAATTTCTCCAGCGTCGGGTGCTGGATGCCCGTCTTGAGGGACAGGGCGTGTTACTGACTACCGATCAGGGCACGTTGGCCGCACGCCAGGTACTCATCGCCTGTGGTGCGCATTCGGCCAGGCTCACTGCTGCATTGACCGGCAAAACAGTCCCACTGGACACGGAGCGCGGCTATCACCTGATGCTGCCCCACGAGCAGCATCGCTTGCCATTTGCCGTCACGTCCCTGGAACGCAAATTCATCATGACCCCGATGACTGGAGGCCTGCGCCTGGCCGGCACCGTTGAATTTGCCGGCCTCGACACACCCCCGAACATGGAGCGTGCCTGGCAGTTGCACCGTCTGAGCAAAGGGTTGTTCCGCGAGGACTTGGGCGCACAGGATGCAACGACATGGATGGGGTTTCGGCCGTCCCTGCCGGACTCGCTGCCAATCATCGATCGGGTGTGTGGAGGGAAAGTGTTGCTTGCGTTTGGGCATCAGCATTTGGGGCTGACGCAGGCGGCGGTGACAGCGGAGTGGATCGGTGAACTGGCGAGTTTGAACTCGGCACAGCCATTGGCGCTTTATCGCCTGGATCGGTTCTGAACAACGCAGGCCGCTTCACCACAACCGGGGCGGAATGCTCACTCAAGGATGGTCCTTTCAGTCGCGGCGTTAAACATGGCCTCGGCCATTTCCTCAATGTCATCACGCATGCATAGCTTCTCCAACCAGCCCGTCGGAATGCCTTGCACGCCATAGAACGCTCCCGCCAGCTGACCAACGATGGCGGCAGTGGTATCAGCGTCATCACCCAGGTTCACGGCCGCCAACACTGCATCGACGAAGCTGTTCGTGTGCTGTACACACCACAGCGCCGCCTCCAATGAAGCGACGGCGTAACCGGAACCGGTGATCTGCTCGCGGGGCTTGTTGGCGTATTTCCCTTGGGCGATTGCCACGACGTCTGGCGCAGTCAGGTCGGCGCAGGGGACGCTGAGCAGGTCCGTCTTTTGCGCCCCGTTCAAGGCGTTACACATTGCCCGTGCCAGCACCACGCAGCATTCGATTGCCTCCTGGGCGCCATGGGTCGTACGGGAGCCTTGACGGCAAAAGTCGTCGACGCTGTGCAGGTCGGGGAAGTAAAACAGCACCAGGGGAGCAAGGCGCATCATCGAACCGTTGCCCGCAGAAAAGGGGTCGGTTGAACCTGCAAACGGGTCGCCGTTTTTCTCAAACGCCCCGAGCGCCGTGCGCACGGTCATGCCGATGTCGAAACAATCACCCGTGGAGCTCAAGTAGCCCCACTTCCACCAATTCAGGTAGCGCCCCATCTGGTCGGCCGCATCGAAACCACCTTTGCGCAGCAGGCTTTCAGCCAGGCACAGCGCCATTGAGGTATCGTCCGTCCATTGGCCGGGTTTCAGGTTGAACGGCCCTCCCCCCACCATATCCGTAATCGGTGAGAATGTGCCGCGAGGCATGAACTCGACAGTGGTGCCGACCGCATCGCCACACGCCAGGCCGAGCAAGCTGCCGCGATAACGATCCAAAAGCGTGAGAGACATGGGTCTTCCTTGAATAGGTATTGAGTCAGGCATCACTCTACTTGACCAACCGCTTCTCCTTGGAGGGGCGGTATCCGAAATACGAGCTGTAACACTTACTGAAATGACTCGGCGACACAAACCCACACGCCACCAGCACCTCCACCTGCGACAACTCCGTGTGCTGCAACAGGCGCCGCGCTTCAGTCACGCGTAATTCCATGTAGTAGCGCTGCGGTGTGGTGCCCAATTGTTCCTTGAACAAACGCTCCAACTGGCGCCGCGAGCGGCCGGCATAGACCGCCAGTTGATCCAGTTCCAGGGGTTCTTCGAGGTTGGTGTCCATCAGTTTCACGACTTCACGCAGGGGCGCGCTGACGTTGACGTTTTCCGTGGGCTTGATGCGGCGATAGCGCGACTCTTCGAAGGCCAGGATGTCTTCGATGCCTTCCACCAGCGCCTTGTCATGCAGGCCCTTGATCCAGTCCAGTGCCATATGGAACGCGCCGGACGGGCTCGACGCCGTCAGGCGATCCCGGTCGATCACGTAGGGTTCGCTGGTGACGTGGGCAGCCTTGGATACTTCCGCCAGCGCCGGGCGGTGTTCGGGGTGAATCGCGCAGCGATAGCCTTGCAACAGGCCCGCGCGACCGAGGAACCACGAGCCGTTCCACAAGCCAGCGAGGCTGATACCGTGTTCGGCGGCACTGCGCAGCAGGTGGATGAAGTCTTCGCTGGCCTTGAGCTCGGTGCGAAAACCGCCACAGATCACCAGTAGCGCCAGGTCTTGCAGGGCCGCCACATCAAGGCGCGCGTCCGGGCGGATGACCAGGCCCAGGTCGCTGATGACTTCGCCATCGTCCCAGCCAAAGGTGCGCGTGGCGAACAGCTCCGGACGCAGCAGGTTGGCGGTGACGAGTGTGTCGAGAGTCTGGGTGAATGCGGGCAGGGAGAAGTGTTCGAGCAACAGGAAGCCAACGCGGGTGACCGACGCAGGGTTGCAGGTTTCGTTGAGGTAGCGCAGGTTCTTGCCTTTCATGCCACCGCTGAATTGACGTCTTTCCATCGAGGGTTGGCCCACTTTTATTGTTGAGGCATGGCCGCCATCTTAGGGGTAAACACGTTGCCTGTCTCAGGCACTGAGCCTGAAAAAACCGTCCACACTCAAAGCCCCCGGCACAACAGCTGCAGGCGCATCTGATACGGTTTTTTCTTTGTCATCTGCATCTGTATCGAAAAGCCTCCTGGGCGGACAATAGCGCCATCCCCACCCCCTTCCCTTCGGAGGCCTTATGACCAAGATGGCACTTTTCCTGTTCGGCTTTTTGGTACTCACTATCGGTATCGGCCTGCTGGCAACCATCTCACCGGTTTAAGGCCGGCCGCCTCAGTTGACAAACAGCATCGGGTACAGCGAGAGCACCAGCAGCAGCGCCATCGACCCGTTGAACAGCCGCAACCAGCGCGGCTCGCGCAACACATTGCGCAAGCCGCTGCCGCAGCCGACCCATACACACACGCTGGGCAAGTTGACCACGGCAAACACCAACGCAATCACCAGCACATTGGTGACGTAGCCTTCGGCCGGCGTATAGGTGGTGATGGCGCCCAGCGCCATGATCCAGGCCTTGGGGTTCACCCACTGGAACGCCGCCGCGCCGAGGAAGGTCATGGGCTTGCCTTGCTCGTCGTCGTTGTCGGACATGCCGCCCGCCGTCGCGATCTTCCACGCCAGGTACAGCAAGTACGCCGCCCCCACGTAGCGCAGCACGGTGTAGGCCCACGGGAATACCTTGAACACCTCGCCCAATCCCAGGCCGACCGAGATCACCAGCACCATGAAGCCGATGCTGATCCCCAATGCGTGGGGCATCGACCGGCGGAAACCGAAGTTCACGCCCGAGGCGAGCAACATGGTGTTATTGGGCCCCGGCGTGATCGAGGATACGAAGGCGAACAGCACAAAAGCTGACAACAGGCTGGTAGACATGAACATGACGCGGCATCCAAACAGAAGTGGTATGCCGTGACAGTAGAGGGTTAAGGGCCGCCCTGCCCCGTACAGCCAGGGGCGGATTGAGGCATACACTTTTTTGCCGAGGCTTTCACAAACCTTTCACAGACGACCGCCTATGGTGATCCCAGCTCCTAATGAACATCCTTTTAGCCCGCGCGCCCCACGCGGGCTTTTCTTTGCCCGCGATTTGCCACAGGCAAAAAAAGAGGCAGCCCTCTGCAGGGCTTGCCTCTTTTTGGCTGTCCGTTAACGCGGGCCTGGACCACCGCCTGGGCCGCCACCCTGACCGTGTCCGCCACCATGCCCCCCACCACCGCCACCGCCCGGTGGCATGAATATCCAGCAGCCCGACAAGGTCGACAACAACGCGACCACCACAGCCGCCTTGGTTAGAACACTCAACTTCATGGCAACACTCTCTTACTTGGCGAGATCAACTTCTCGCTAGGTATGACAGCGCAAACCGAAGTCCGTCACGGCGATCGTGTAACGCGTTGGTAGGCTTTGTATGCCTGACGATACAACGTGTGGTCACGTTTTGCGGCCGTTGTGTGGTGGCGTCCAGTTCGGTTGTTGTTGGCGCTGATTTCGATGATCTGCGCAGACTTGGCAAGGGCATCGGTAACGGTGCCTTTCAGGCCACCGTTGGCGGCACAGTCGAAGCTTCACAGCCCCAACAGGTATGGGCGCCGGCCACGTAGCGGATGTCGACGGCGGTAAGTACATCGGGCCGGGCTGGTCGTTGTAATATCGACGACCGATATCATGGGCCTGGAACTGAATGGCAGGAGGACTGAATGGACGAATTGATGCAAGGGCTCGACGGCCCGAGGACCGCTCAGCAGGAATTGTTTTTCGACCTGGAGGACGCGGCGGCAATTATCGGCTGGTCGGTGGTTGAGCTGACGGCTATGGCAGCCAGCGGCAGAACGCCGAATGAGTCCGTGACGTTGATGAAAATATGCGCGTTGCTGGCGGCGCAGCAGGAAAAAATTAACGGGTACGCAAATGAGGTGAAAGACCAGCGCATCGCCAGGTCTGAAATCATATAGCTGCGCTCGCTGACACACTCAAACAGGGAATTTACGCGTGGTATTTTCATTGGAAGAAAGAACGGCTTTACTCGCGCTCAAGGGCGTAGGTCCCACCGTTATTAGCCGATTGGAGCAGATGGGGATCGAGTCAATGGACGCGCTTGCGCAATCGGATATCGATGACATCCTGGCGCAAGCGTCCGCCGCACTCGGGTCAACCTGCTGGAAGAACAGCCCTCAGGCGCGCGCAGCGATTACTGCGGCGGTGGAGCTTGCAAAGCGTTCAGGCAGGAGAAACGCAGGCCAGTAGTGGTGTTGATATGCTGGGGCAGACCATTGACGCTCGCCTATCGTGGTCTGACCCGTTTTATCCCTGTTTACGCTTCAAGGAACGATGAAGGACGCTGCATCTTCAATCATATACGAAGCACTCATCACCATCATGCCCGTAATAACGATGATGACAGCGCCAGCGAAGCACCAATACACAAAACTGAGTGCTCCAAAACAGTACGTTCGCCCCACCCAAAGCGCCCCTTGAACAACCCCCACTACGCACCCCAATGTCACCAAGACGACAATCATGGTGATACTGGCGACCCACGCGATCTGCCGAAAACTCATCCCTTCGAACAGCAGGCTTGCGCTAAACAGTGACATACCGGTTATTGACGCTACAGAACTCACCACACTTAGCACTTCTGACCACTTCATATCCATTCCTTAGAAAACACCTACCCAACGGGCTCAACTCACGCAGGGTTGACGGCAGTACGGTTATCAATCGAACTGACTGAAAAACTCACCCGAAATCATACTGTCCAGAAACGCTCTCTGTTCCGCCGTAACGAGGTTCCGTTGAGTAAACCCCTGTGCGTCCGGTGGTGCCAACCAACGAGCCTGTCGATCCATCGCAACGGCGACGAGCGCGGCTTTTTCTTCCGCGGTCATCGCGTTCACGTAGACCCCCAGCGATGACAGCCACCGTACTGAGAAATCCAAGTCGAGGTACTCTTCCTCGGTAAATGCCAGGTGCCAGATGAACTCGAATGAGAGTTCTGCAAGGGCCTTCATCCATCGATTTCCTTATTCCGTTCCATGCCTGGTTATACGCATTGGCCATGACCCTCCAGTAGAGGCTGGGAGCGAATGCCATAACGACCATTGTGCGTTGCTTTTTAAAAGCCAATAAACAACCCCGTAGACGTTAATCTACGGGTTTTTTAAGAGTGGAGGCCGAGGTCGGAATCGAACCGGCGTAGGCGGATCATGCCGATCAGCCCTGAGACATGCAAAAAGTGTCGCTGTCCCAGAATTGTCCCAATCCCCGCGCCGAACAAAATCCGCAGGCATAAAAAAAGCCCCGCAAGCTCAATGGCTGCGGGGCTTTTAAGAGTGGAGGCCGAGGTCGGAATCGAACCGGCGTAGGCGGATTTGCAATCCACAATATTTTCGTTACAAATCAATAGATTGAATCGAAATAAATTCCGCAGCAGCACTATTTTCCAGTGGCTGTAACGCATACAGGCCAAGCTGGCCGCGTTGGGTTGCGGAACTACTTTTATGCATCTCGTTGATTCCCCACCACCCCTACGATGCATGCTCAAGGACAGATCGATCTGCCTGAAAAAGACGTGGCTATCCTGAGGACATGGCGGCGTTCCATTACTCATATCAACCGGTCCAGCTACAGGCCGCATTCTGCAGTGGGTGCGTTTTGAGTTTGGGAACTGTTTTTGCCCTCCCCCGACGTACCGCCGAATGAACGCAAACCACAAAAATATCAAAGACTCACGAAATACATCGTGACGGTTTTCGGCAAGGAGCAGGCAGATACACACTCGCCGAGCGTTTACGTCTCCCATCTGCCATTGGTCATGTGCAATGTGCGGACGCTATCCCACCAGGGATTTCTTGCCCATGTGGATCGCACGGGTGGCATGGTTCAAAGCCAATGGTGATGGCCCACGAGAGTGAGGCAACGATCAATCTATTGATCAAAGAGCAGGTCAGGCAAAGCCTTGGCGCAAGACTTTTTCCAAGCCATGCGCCTTTATTCAGCCTTAGGTAGCGTTGATCCACTAATCAATAAGGCGATGACAACGTCTCAAATGCAGGTTTACCATTGCACATTTCGGGCGTTAAAGGGTATTCCAAATAGCGAGACTGACCGTTGTTCAGTGAACTCATAGCGACCTCTCCTTCGAAAGGGAATGTACGGTCTGCCTCTGCAGGCAAGACCTCCGAGAGCAAGCGCTTACCAGCATCATTCGCGGCCAAAGTGGCTTCCACCGTTACGGTCCCTGTGTAACGAATAGGCGCAATGCGCTTGATCCAAAAATGATCGAAAACAACTCGCTTCATCGGAGCAACTTTCAAAGGGAAACTTTGGTCGAGCGTCCGAGTAGTTTCTTCGGTCTCTTCATTCCCTTCTGATACGGTCACATCCCTACTCATGCTGTAAGTGACGCCAGTCGTTACGTCTGCGAAAGAGAAGTCCATCTTCGCACTCATACTGACGCCCATTGAGTTTGATTTCTTCACGGCCCGACTCTTGCTAATTTTGTATCCAACCCGAGTGACTTCTTGATGACGAAACGTAATCTCTTGCTGCAGGCTGCCGCAATTGATGTATTCCTCCTTAAGGCCCATCACTGCGTTGGGGATGGATTGCCAATTCGGCTCAACAATCGTCGCGACAATAGGCTTGGGCGAGTAGAAGGGAGATGCAACACTGAATTTGCCCACCATAGGAGTGCATCGCCGTTCGTTTGTGGCCGTGCACACCGTATTGCAGGTGGACCCTCGCTTGGGCATCGGAAGCTTTGGAGGGACAACATAGCAACCAACGCCAACCTCGTGGCACTCTCTGCTGACTTCAACATCGGAGCAGCTTTCACCAATTTGCACATTGGGCATGGCGGCTAACTTAGCGCTGACTAGGGAGGCAACATCTATTATCTCGAGTTGCTCGGTCAAAGCTTTTTCTGACTTGCTTGCTAGCCACTTATTGGGCAGTGTTTTGATGGAGCTTCTAGCTCTTTTTAACTCATTGTCATTGGCTTCGCATTCACAAGTCGGCGACGAAGCACCGAGACCGTCCTTACAATAAGCTGCTTCGCCTGTATCGCATGAAATGGAGCAAACTGCCCCCACTTCATTGGTTGCATTGCACTGAGAATCAGCCAGTGCCAGCAAGGGCATCAGACACGCAATTGCGGCTAGAAACCTTTTCATCGAATCCTCCTGCATGTTTAAGCATACGGATGGGGAATTCGACCAAGTATGGCACGGATATGTGGATCCATATGCCTTTGCAACAACAGCATCGCCTTGGGGTATATACCCTCAACGCCCAGCATGGCCGTGGCACGATCCGTGCTGGCGAGGCTCGCGCCAGATCAGCACGAAAAGGGGGTAGGTTTATTTATTGAGTCACTGCCCACTTCAGGCCGATTGCTGCCTTTCGAGAGGGGCAGCGATGGGTCGAATGCTTTCGTATGGTAGCCAACTCAATGATAGGGATTCGAACCCCTTCGCGTGTTCGTAAGGACCGCTCAGGGCCATTGAATCCGGCAATATTGTTGATGCGCCGCGGCTTGCAGCGAGCTACAGCGGCCTCGAATTTGCCCTAATTTTGCCCTAACTAGCGCTCGTTTCATTGCCGTTTCTCAAACGCCTCCGAGATCCGGCTTGCCCTTATCTCTTCGTGATATTGTTCAAAGAAACGCGAATGACTATTCGAGAAAAACCATGGACAACGTAAGCTACTGTGCCCTCTGCGAAAAGCAAATTGACAGTTCCAACAATTCTCGTGAGCACATCATTCCCCACTCAATCGGTGGCCGACGCAAGATTCGATCGTTCATTTGCATCGATTGCAATAGCCGTTCGGGCGATAGCTGGGACGCAGAGATTTGGCAGCAGTTTTCCCAACTTGCGATGATGCATGGCGTTGATCGAGAACGAGGAGTTCCGCCGAGTATTAAGATTCAGACTATCGACGGGGAAAGTTATCTCCTGCTGCCAGACGGCACCATGACAATTCCGAATTCCACTTATCAAACCGAGCCAGGCGAGAAAGGCTTGAAAATTAAGATATCTGCAAGAGATAAGCCAACCGCTCACAAAATGGTCAAGCAGTTAGCTAGAAAAAACTCGAAGGTGGACGTGGATTCATTTTTGAGCGGAATGACAGCAACAGAGACCCCCCTTGAGTCACCAGTGACTTTTTCTGCTCAATTTGGCGGAGAGCTAGCCGGCCGCTCAATGGTCAAAACTGCGGTGGCATTAGCAGCATCTGCTGGAGTGAGTCCTAAGTCTTGCGATACGGCGAATCAGTATTTGAAGGGTGCTACTGTAACGCCCCCCTATGCTCATTTTTATTTGCGCGACTTAGTAGCCAATCGACCTTCGACTCATGCATTTAACTGTGTAAGCGTTGTCGGCCTACCCGATAGGCGAAAACTATTAGGTTATGTTGAGTATTTTTCAATGTCGCGGATCGTCATTATCCTGAGTGAGCAATATGATGGGCCCGCTTTACATACCACCTACGCTTTTAATCCCGCCAGCGCTTCCGAACTCGCACTTGTGGTGAACCTAAATCTATCCGACCATGAGCTAGAACTAATCCGGTCCAATCAAGCACTAACAGATGAAACCTATGCTGCAGCCCTCAATGAAGGATTCGGCCTCATCAATAAGCGCAGTCAATCTCGACTGATAGAACGAGAAGCCAGCAATGCTTTCGAGCATGCGTGTCAGTCAATGGGCATCCCGAGAGACAGCATTATTCCACCCGAACGAGCTCAAGAGTTCTCCAGTCTCGTTGCAAATCATTTCGTATCGAAAATCGCGCACCTGATTCGTCGCTAGTCATACGTCCGTTATCACCTTCCCAAGCTCATATCGAGGGTTTTTAATAACATATATGGTGCTCTATTCGTGATCGGTGAAAACGCTTGGCACATCAAGCAGGGCTTGGGGATGCTACAACCCAATCGCCTTTGACAAACCACACCCCAATTGTTTAGGAGTATGCAGTGGACCTTGGGGGATAATCCAATGATTGCGCACCCTGACGCCCTTCCCCGCCAGCTTGCGTAAATGCATAATGGGCATTAGATGGCATAGATTGGCGTATGGTTTGCGCCATTTTTGCCCCACCGGTCCCGCTCGGATCAGCCTATCCCTCACTCCGATGATGGATTGGACCTAGCCCTTTCCCAACCCATTGGCTCCATGGAGCTAATACGCTTCAACCCCTTCGCGTTGTAGCAATTTCTAAGCAAGCTGAAATCAATGCATGACAGGGACACGACCGATACGATGCTGGTACTTTTTTCTCGGAAGGAGCCCACGCCATGCAGATAATTATTCGCTGTCCGATGTACTGGAGAGGATGTACAGCAACAAAATGGCCTTAGAGGCGGCCTTAATGGAGCTGACACCGCACGTCGAACAGAAAAGCTCGTCAGAGGTTGGGAATAACGTCCGTGGGGCGCTTGAAACGATTGGTGAAAACTCCGGCTACATCAAACAGGGCTTGGCCAAACTCAAGAATACGAATCGTGACTAGCCATCGGCTTCCCGAGTTGACTTCAGAATCGCCTCAGGTAAGCCTGATAATGGATAATACAAATTATACTGCCAACTTGCTATTTACCAGAAATAGGCTATTAGCTTTATCAACTGAACCGGTGGTTACGCAGAGTAATTAGCAGAATCACTCGTCCAAGCAATCTGATTACTACCTAGCAAAAGCCAAAAGTGATATTATTTTGCTCTCACTACCATGGACTGCAAGCAGATGATGGAATTTACGCTCGAAGCCGTTGTAAAGTTAGCAGCACCTTTTTTGACAGGCGTAGTTGGTCTATTGACGAAAGTCTACTTAGACGCCAAGCCAAAGCTCGTCTGCTATATGATTCATTCAATTGCGATACCCACCCGCAACCAGAGCGACTCTAAAGCCCCGCCTATAATAGTTCATACTCATACAATCGCAGTTCGTAACACAGGAAAAAAGTCTGCAACTAATGTGCGAATTGGTCATTATTTTCTACCCGACTTCCAAATCACCCCACCATTAAACTATGAAGTGAATAGAAACACCGACAATACAGGAGAAATTTTAATCCCAACTTTAGTTCCTGGCGAGCAAATTGCTATCGGTTACTTATACTTCCCACCCCAGACATATCAAAACATTAATAGCTATTGCAAATCTGACGAGGTGTTAGCAAAATATATAAATGTTGTCCCAATGGCTCCTATTGGAAAAGTTCAAGTCTTTATACTTTGGTCGTTAGTTTTTATAGGCGCATCCAGTCTTGTGTATTGGCTGCTTACTCTTCTGGTGTTGTGGGCAAAGTCTCCAATTTAAGATCACACCTAAAAACAGACAACAGGAGATTAACATGCAGGCAAAATGGAGCGACAAAAGCAGCAAATTTAAACCTTTAATTTTTATCAATTTAATCCTCAAAAGCTCTTCAATAAATGAGAGCGGACAAGTGCAGTACGAAACGTTCTCATATTTTTAGAACAAGGGAATACTTAGAAGCATGATTCTTTTCGAGGGGAAAGAATTTATCTCCCCCAAAACGGAAGATGATATATTTGACTCCGCGCTGAACGCATTTGCCAAGACGTCAAAAATAACCGACACCAATTTACCTGCAACACTGCTAGAATCTATAAATACAAAACTTAAAGTTTACATAGCAAAGAACAAAAAAATCTTTCTTATAGCTTCATCCATTTCTATAAACGGCAGGCTCCCTATAAAAAAATTCATAACCAATGAAATTGAAATAAAAATATATCAATCTGGGCTTCCAAAAAAATTCAAGCACAGGGAGCAATACGATAAACTATGGAAACACTCCAGCCCTCATACGCCTTTATGCAGGCCTAGTAATAAAAGTTGAAGCGAGAACTCCAGATGACGCAATGTATGCCGCCATTGAAGAAGTTGACTTCATACGTGGAATACTTTCTTTTTTTGCAAATCCTGGCATGTCGATTTCGCTTTTAGGGAGCAAAAAGAAAGGAATTAACCGAATCCGCCTAGGTGGATTGCACAGCGTTCATAGCGAAGACGGTGCTCTTGCAAGTAAAGAATATTGGTATGAGCCAGAGTACACTCACCGCCCCACTCATGTTTTCAAACCCGAAAAATTAAAGCAAACTGCGTTACGTATTAGAAAAATTATCAAGCGCATTGAGCAAATCAGAGGAGGCGAAAAAATTAGAGACGGTATCATTCGATATATCAGAGCACTCGACGAACCCAACAACGATCACCTTATTATAAAACTCTGGGGAGCTCTCGAATCGACTGTCGGAGAAAGTGATAAGAGCGAAATTATAATTAAGCGCTGCTCTTATCTTTATAAAGACCAAGAACTAGTCCGCCAAATATTAGAAGTAGCAAAAGTGTATAGAAACAGAAATGTGCACGGAAATCACAGTTCGAATTTGGCCAACCAGATCGGCCACCAACTTCATAATATATTCGTGCATCTAATTTTTTTTTACGTGGGAAACAAAGATCTTTTGAGTGTTTCAGAGGCGAATTACTTCCTAGACTCTCCGCTTCCGTCGGGTGACTTAGAGAGAAAAATATTTTTATTAAAAAAAGCTAGCCGATTTAGATCCGGATCCTAGTCACTTACATTTTCTAAACTACTACCTACAGTTAATAGTCCACAACTGATCCAACCTAGTGGTATAGCTCTGACTCATCATCTCGCGGCGCATTCCCCACTCTGGGTTCGCCGGCACACTGGCCGAACGCAACGTACCCCTTCCCCACCTACCGTTGATCTGATCCAGCACTGTCATCACCCTTGTAGGCTCCTCAGGCTGTGAGGCCGCGAACAGATCGTCGGTGTACTCGCCTGGCTGGCAGAGACTCAACAACATGACCTCAGCCTTGCTGTATTTGAAACCTGGGCGGTATATGCGATCAAGCGCTCCAACGGCTGCCTGCGTAAGCAGGCGCACGTCGTCGGTGGGATATGGCATCTCCACCACCACCCCGTTGGCATACTTAGCCTCCTCCGGGTTGAACATGCCCGTGCGGATGCACACGCGAACCTTCTTGCACAGAGAGTTCTGAGCACGCAGCTTCTCAGAGGCACGCATCATATAAGTGGCCACCGCCTCTTTGATGGGCGGCAACTCTGTCAGCCTAATGCCGAACATGCGGCTACAGCAGATCTCCTGCTTCGGCGGATCCGGCTCATCCAGCTCTAGGCAAGGCGTGCCGCCTAACTCCCTGGCCGTCTTCTCTATCACAATGCTGAACTTCTTACGGAGTGTCCACGGGTCGGCCTTAGCCAGGTCCATAGCCGACTTGATCCCCATAGCATCAAGATAGAGTTTCATCTTTCGGCCAACGCCCCACACTTCCGCGACGTCCGTATTGCGTAGCACCCAGTCACGCTTAACCGGATCGGTGATGTTGACCACGCCACCGGTTTGGGACTGCAGGCGCTTCGCGGTGTGGTTTGCCAGCTTCGCCAGGGTTTTTGTATGAGCTATACCAACACCGACCGGGATACCAGTGCAGCGAAGCACCTGGGCCCGAATGTGCCGGCCTAAGGCATCCAGCTCACCGATACCAGTCAGATCGGCGAACGCCTCGTCGATGCTGTACACCTCAACCGCCGGCACCATCGCCTCGATCAGGCTCATCACGCGCTCGCTCATGTCGCCGTACAGCGCATAGTTTGAGGAGAAAGGGACAATGCCGTGCTGCTTGAGCTTGTGTTTGATCTGGAAATACGGCTCGCCCATCTTGATGAAGGGCTTCGCGTCGTAGCTACGGGCGATGACACAGCCATCGTTGTTGCTCAGCACCACGATCGGCACCTTCGCCAGGTCGGGCCGGAATACTCTCTCGCAGCTGGCATAGAAACTGTTGCAATCGATCAGTGCGAAGGTGGGCTGCTGCTTAGACATGGCTGCGCACTGTGCTGGTGATCACGCCCCAGATCGACAGTTCGTCGCCTTCGAGAACGTAGCGTGCCGGGAACTTGGGATTTTCGGAAAGCAGGACAACTTCCCGACCGCGCTTACACAAGCGCTTGCAGACGGGCTCATTATTCAGCAGTGCCACCACCACATGCCCGTGGGTCGGCTCAATGGCACGATCCACTACCGCTAGGTCACCATCGAAGATCCCGACGCCCTGCATGCTCTCCCCGGTGATTGCCACCAGGTACACGTGGGGCGCACGAATATTCAGGACCTCATCCAACGAGATGTGCTGCTCGATGTGGTCCGCTGCCGGCGACGGAAAACCGGCCGGAACCTGGAACGAGCACAACGGCAACTTCGCGCCGACCTCAGCGATGGGACCTAGAATGGTGAAGCTCATGATGCGGCCTTTCACAATTACTGTATGAATGTACAGTTAACTTTGTGGGACGCTTGCGGTCAATTTTTCTGTAGGGGATTTCGACAAGCGGAGGGATGCGTATGTGTGGGCGATTCGTGCAGTACGAAGGGATGGCAATCTTCATTGAAGAGCTAAGCCCGCAGATAGAGCTGTTCAGTGGGTATGACGCTCAGCCAATTGATCTCTACAACGTCGCACCGTCAACGCGGGTGCAGGTTCTAAACACAACTGAGGACGGACTGCATATCGATGCAGTGAAATGGGGATGGGCGCCGTTCTGGGCGAAGGGTAAGCGCCCGGGTCCGATCAACGCCCGGGTCGAGACGGCCACCACAGGGAAATTCTTCAAACAGCTCTGACCGAATGGCCGAGCCCTGGTGCCAAGTGAAGGGTGGTATGAGTGGGTCAAAGACCCTGACGATCCGAAGAGAAAGCAGCCCTACTTCATTCGCCTGAAGAGTCACAAGCCTATGTTCTTTGGCGCGCTCGCTCAAGTTCATCCTGGCCTGGATCCCCACGTGGACGACGGATTTGTGATCATCACCGCCGCCAGTGATCAGGGCATGGTGGATATCCATGACCGCAAGCCGTTGGTACTGACACTTGAACATGCCAGGGAATGGATCGACCCCAGCCTTACTCCGTGCCGGGCCGAGGAAATAGCAAAAACGTGTTGTCAGCCAGTAGATGACTTTGAGTGGTTTCGGGTTGGCACCCCGGTAGGCAACGTTCGAAACCAAGGTTCAGACTTGATTACGCCGATAGCAGGCTCAGAGAAAAAATAACACAGCCAATCCCAACACAAACAGAGGAGCTGTACGACGGCACCTAAAGCGTAACTCGTGAATGTAACAAGGACATTCACGCAATATTAGTAAGATATCCTTTTAGTAGCTAGTGGATATCCACTAGCTATCCCTAAGATATCTTTAGATAGCTAAAAGCCAAACCTCCAAGAAAACTACGTATGTACGTAAGTAAGCAAGTACGTAACTTATATAGCTTACGTAACCTAGATAACCTGTATAGCCTTAACAGCTGAGAAACTTCCATTCCCACGCCCCCTTGACAACGTAGGGCTGCGGCTTAGCGCGCAGCCATCATAAAAAATACTGAAGATCATTGACAGCTAAGTCGAAGTATCTATTTAATCTCCACGTCTTTTAAAGCTAACCACAGCCGACGCCAATAACGCGCCGGATAGCCAAGCTCAGCCTAGAGAAAAATATGATGATCGAACTTATTGAACGCGTCCTCACCTTGGCCATTGAGATCGTCAAACTAATTCAAATGTTATTGCGAGATTAAAACAAGCCACCAAGCTCAGAGGGTATCCAGTTCATGATGACAAGTTCACCGGTTACCTCTGCCTTTCCTTGGCGTTGATTGGTGTTGCTATAACGAATGTCGAGGTACTCGAAATGAAAGCCCTCAAACACCTGCCGGATGTCCGGGTGATCGTTGATGCTGACCATCACCTTGCCTTTACACCGACGCATGAAATCAGCCATACGCTCGTAGTTTTCAAAGGAGAAATCCACGCCATAGCCTACCGTCTTCCAGTAAGGCGGATCCATGTAGTGAAAGGTGTGCGCACGGTCGTAGCGTTCAGCACATTCAAGCCAAGGGAGGTTTTCGACGTAGGTGCCGGACAACCGCTGCCACGCTGCAGAGAGGTTATCCTCGATCCGAAGCAGGTTGATGGCCGGGCCTGTAGTCGCGGTACCAAAAGTCTGCCCCGTCACCTTGCCGGCAAAGGCATGATGCTGCAGGTAGAAGAACCGGGCGGCGCGCTGGATGTCGGTGAGGGTTGCCGATGAAGAACTGGCGACCATCACCGGCTATCAAATCCCCTCCAAGCAGATCCAGTGGTTGACCGAAAACCACTGGGAGTTTGTTCTGACAGGCGCTCGCCGCCCAATAGTTGGCCGGATTTATGCCAGACTGAAACTGTCAGGAGTCAAACCATCCGCTGCTAATACTGTGGCTGAAACCTGGTCGCTCGACCTTGCAAAGGTGGGCTGACTGATGCGCCAGAGAAGTAAAGCCAATAGAGATCTGCCACCACGGATGATACGGCGCACGCGCAAGGGTAAGAGTGGAAAGACTTGGACATCGTATTACTACGACGGGAGAACTACCGACGGGAAGCGGAAGGAAATCCCACTCGGGACAGACCTCGATCAGGCCAAAGTGGAATGGGCAAGACTGGAGCGCAAGACACCGCCTAAGCCTACCCATCTGATGAGCTATGTATTTGATCGCTACGAAAAGGAAATCATCCCGGGCAAGTCGATTCGCACCCAATCCGACAACCGCAAGGAACTCAAGCAGCTAAGAAGAGCATTTGAGAGCGCCCCTATTGAGTCGATCACGCCTCAAGTAGTAGCGCAGTACCGTGACGCTAGGACAGCCAAGGTGAGGGCCAACCGTGAGATCGCCCTGCTCTCCCATGCATTCACCATTGCACGAGAATGGGGGCTGACTGACAAAGCAAACCCTTGCTTTGGCGTTCGCCGCAACAAGGAAAAGCCACGGGACTATTATGCCGGTGCAACCGTATGGAACGCGGTATACGCGGAAGCGGTACAGGAACTCAAGGACGCGATGGATCTGGCCTACCTGACCGGGCAACGTCCCGCTGATGTGCTCAAGATTGCAGCCACCGACTTGAACAATGGCTTTTTGCTGATTGGTCAGGGCAAGACCGAAAAACGTCTCCGTCTTCGTTTGGAAGATGACGGAATCCAATCCGCCCTGAGTACCTTTATCGACGACCTGCAAGAACGCAGAGCCGTCAATGGAATCCGCACGTCAACTTTGATAACAAACGCGTCTGGACTTCGGATGAGCCAGCAGATGCTGCGTAATCGGTGGGACGACGCACGAGAGAAGGCAGCAATCAAAGCGTCAGCTGATGGTGATCCCGCGCTGGCAACGAGCATTCGTCAGTTTCAGTTCAAGGATATCAGACCAAAAGCTGCCAGCGAGATCGAGCTGACGCACGCTAGCCGCCTACTAGGTCACTCCACAGAGGAAATGACCAAGAAGGTATATCGGCGAGTCGGTGAAATTGTGAAGCCTACGAAATGACACGTTACTACCTGTACGACAGGCAGAAAACGGCCAAAAGCGGTCAGTCGACTGATCAGGTGGAGACAGCCCACAGGCGGACATAACATCAGGAGAATAAATAACGCCCGATTCTCGCTTCCAGCAGTTTGATCAAAGCAGGTGCCATGTATTCGTAATCATCCGAAATATTCAGACAGATGATACG